>JAKVBQ010000054.1 GCA_022447205.1 Phycisphaerales bacterium | reverse complement strand
ATGACCACGATCACGACCATGCCCACGATGATCATGACCACGATCACGACCATGCCCACGATGATCATGACCACGATCACGACCATGCGCATGATGATCATGACCACGGACACGATCATGGGCACGATCACGGGCATGACCACGGGCACGACCACGGACACGCGCACATTCACCTCGAAGTCGAGGATCTCACCGAAGAGGACAAGCTGATCACCGGCATCCTCCTGGCGGTCCCCTCACGAGGTGGTGCGACGAGTGCGATCCTCCCCCAGGCGTTTGACATGCTTCGAAGGGACACCTCGATCACCGTCGCCTCTCCGGCCAACCAGATCGAACGACTGTTCGCGATCGTCGGGAACGTCGACCGCCTCTTCGTGGCGATGGCAATCGCCGTGCTCCTCTCCTCGGGGATCGGCATCCTCCTCGCCCTCTGGAACTCGATGGAACAGCGCCGCAGGCAGATCGCGATTCTCCGGGTCCTCGGGTCCTCCCGAGCCAGGATCTTCTCGCTGGTGATCACGGAATCGATGCTCATCGGTGTCGGCGGAGCGGCGACCGGCATCCTTGCCTGCCTCGTCGGAAGCGGGATCGCCGCCACGCAACTCAAGGACCGACTCGGCATCGTGATCGACCCGACACTCGAGCCGGCCACGATCCTGGCAGTGGTCGCAGGCACGCTGGTGCTTGCCGGTCTGGCAGGGCTTGCTCCGGCCATCCGAGCCTACCGGACACCGGTCGCACGCAATCTCCGTCCACTCGGCTGACCTCGTTGCCCTCGAGTTGGCTACCATTCAGGAACCCTGAAGAACTGGAGGGTTCGTGCGCATCCTGTGGATCATCATCATCCTGACCATCATCGCCGGCGGCGGTGTGATGCTGATGTCCGGTGGTTCCGATGACACACCGCCGAAGAGCCCCGGTGCAGCATCGGCCCCCGTTCCCGTTGATGTCGCTCCGTCGTCCGGTGAGGAGAAGACGGCCGACGCCCTTGCGGCCGAACTGAGTGCGGACGCCGAAGCACGGGTGACACCGCCAGAAAACGGTGAAGAAACCACCGCCACGACCACCGCTGCTGACATCGCCTCAACGACGATCACCGACGGACTCGACGTCGAGATCGCGCATGCCAAGGTCATTCCCGGCAAGATCCAGCCCGGACCCGATGACACGCTCCTCGTCGACGACGAGTGGACGCTGCGCGGCGATGGGACACGAGACGCGCCCTACGAGCCGAGCTGGGAATACCTCTACAGCGCGGCTGACACCTACCAACCCCGCCTTGGCGAGAACGAGATCCCACAGAGGATCGCCCTGCTGAACGACAAGTGGGTGCGGATCGCAGGCTTCACTGCCATTCCCCTCCTGACCGGCGAGACGACCGAGATGCTCGTGATGCTGAACCAGTGGGATGGGTGCTGCATCGGAGTGCCACCCACCCCGTTCGACGCGATCGAGGTGCACCTCATCGACCCGGTCAACAGGAAATCAGGACACACCTCGGAATACGGCAGTGTCATGGGCCGTATGAAGGTCGATCCCTACCTCATCGAGAACTGGCTGGTGGGGCTCTACATCCTCGAAGAATCAAGCTGCAACATGGAACCCTGACCGGAGCCGATGACGTGACGACACTGCTTCTGCTGGCCGCCCTCTCCTGCCCCCACGCAACGCCGGCCGAACCCCTCCGGATCCGACCGACGGAATCGTCCCTCCTCACGGAGATCGGCAAGTCCGGCGAAGGGCGACCACTCGAGCTCCTGACACTTGCCGACCCGCCGGACACCGCCGGTGAACGTCCCGCGATCCTCATCGTCGCCGGGCTGGACGGCGAGGACCGGTTCAGCACGACCCTGGCTGAATCGATCGCGCGTCGTCTCAAAAGCGACCACCCCGAGCTCCTTCGAGAGACGACGTTCTACATCCTCCCCCTCGCCAACCCTGATGGAGCCGGTCGCCCGGGCAGGCACGGCACCGCTCGCGTCATCGACCAGGACCGGGATGGTGCCAGCGACGAGGATCCGCCAAGGGACCTCGACGGCAATGGCGTGATCACGATGATGCGACGTGCGAACCCACCTCTGGACGACCCGCCCACCCATCTGGTCGACCCCGCAGAATCTCGACTCATGAAGACCCCGGACCACGCACGCGGTGAACGTGCGACCCATTCACTGCATGTCGAGGGCCTTGATTCGGATGGCGATGGCCTGATCGGTGAGGACGGCATCGACGGGGTGGACCTCGATCGGAATTTCATGCACCGCTGGCCGGAGCACGCGATCGATTCCGGACCATTCCAGTTGAGCGAACCGGAAGCACGTGCCATCGCGGACTTCGTCATCTCGCATCCCAACATCACCATGGCCGTGATCTACGGAAGACACGACACGCTGATCAACCTTCCGGATGCCAAGTCGATGGACATCACCGGCAAGACGCCGAAGGAGCTCGCCGGGGAGGACCTCCCGGGCCACGAGCAGGTCGCCGACCTCTACCGGGAACTGGTCGGCCAGGAGCACGCCTCGACCAGGGACTCCGCCGGCAGCCTGCATGCCTGGCTGTACGGGCAACGTGGCATCCCGACGTTCGCGTCGACCGGATGGGGAAGACCCGCACCCTCCGCGGACATCGCGGAAGAGGAGGCCACCGGGGAAGAGCCTTCCGATGAGCCGAAACTCGAGCCTTCCGACCAGGACGCTGCGGGGTGGCTCACCTATTCCGACCAGGCACGCGATGGTGCCGGCTTCATCGAATGGACCCCATTCGAACATCCCCAGCTCGGCCCCGTGGAGATCGGCGGCTGGGTACCAGGTTTCCGATCGACGCCACCAGAGGCCGAGGTGCCGGGCCTCGCTGAACGACATGCCGGCTGGATCACGGAACTCGCCGCCCGAGGCCCCCGACTCGAGGTCATCGGTCCGGAGGTCGAAGCCCTTGGAGGAGGACTCATCCGGGTCCGAATCGGTCTGCGCAACACCGGAAGCATGCCGACTCGAAACCACCAGGCCACTCGAGTGCGGGTCCAGCGCCCGACCAACCTCCGACTCCATGCAACGGATCGACAACTGATCGATGGAAGACAGCTCGTGCAGGTCGATTCGATCCGACCAGGTGAACTTGTCGTCCGGGAATGGACCCTCAGACCGGATGCCGGGAAACAACGAATCGAGATCGAGGTCGACGACCCCGTCCTCGCCATGAACATCCGCAGAACAGTGGAGGTGTCACCGTGACCAGATCGATGATCCTGCTCTCCTTGCTCCTCGGTTCTCTGTTCGGATCCCATGCGACCGCCCAGCAGCAGATCGACTCTCGCGTGGACATCGCCTGGAATCGCTACTACGACTTCGATGAGATGACCGATCTCCTGAAGCGCATGGTGGACGCCTATCCGGAACTCCTCACGCTTCATGACCTCGGCGACTCCGAGGAGGGGCGGGAGATCTGGCTGGTCATCCTGAACAATCCAGAGACGGGACCTGACACCGACAAGCCCGCGATGTGGATCGACGGCAATGTCCATGGCAATGAGATCCAGGCGACGGAAACCGTCCTGTACTCGATCTGGTACCTCGCCAGTGCCTGGGGGCAGGTCCCGAAGATCACGGAACTCGTCGATCGGACCGCCTGGTACTTCGTCCCATCCGTGAACCCGGACGGACGAGACGACTGGATCAAGAGTGCACACACCCCGCATTCGAACCGGTCGGGACTCCGACCCACGGACAACGATCGTGACGGACTCCTGGACGAGGACCCTCCGGAGGACCTGAACGGAGACGGCTCGATCGGGCAGATGTGGAAGCCCGACCCCTTCGGCTCCCATGTCCGCGACGAGAACGACCCGCGCATCTTCAGGCGCGTGGAACCGGCGCGGACGCCTGACGGCCGAACCCGACACGGCGACTGGATCCCACTTGGTTCAGAGGGGATCGACAACGACGGGGACGGTCGGATCAACGAGGATGGGCGGGGTGGCTACGACATGAACCGCGACTGGCCGAGCGACTGGCAGCCCCCCCATGTCCAACGTGGCGCGGGAAGCAGTCCGTTCACCTTCCCCGAGACGAGGGCCGTCGGCATGTTCATCACCGAACGACCGAACATCGCAGCGGGCCAGAGCTACCACAACACCGGAGCCATGATCCTGCGAGGCCCAGGAGCCGACTATCGGCGGGACGACTACCCTCGACAGGATCTGCGCACCTACGAGGCCATTCAGGATGCAGGGGTCGAGATGCTCCCCTTCTACCGCAAGATGGTCATCCACTCCGATCTCTACACGGTTCATGGCGGGTTCGTGAACTGGCTTGCGGAAGGCCTCGGCATCGTCTCCTTCACCAATGAGCTGTGGACGGACAAGAGGATTCTCCAGAACGACCGGACCCCCGACCAGGAAGGTCGCCTTCGATTCGAGGACCGCGTGCTCTTCGGCCAGACGTTCGATGACTACACCGAGTTCGACCATCCCCAGCACGGCAAGGTCCTCATCGGCGGGGGCTCGAAGTGGTGGACCCGCACACCCCCGCCGTTCATGATCGAGGAGGAGGCGCATCGCAACTTCGCGTTCACGGTCTTCCATGCGGAACAGATGCCCGAGCTCCGATTCGAGCCGGTCAAGGTCACCTCGCTCGGCGATGCGCTCTGGCAGGTCGACGTGACGGTCCTGAACGATCGCCTGATCCCGACGAGGACCGCACTCGCCGCGAACAAGCAGATCGGCCTTCCAGACTTCGTCAGCATCGAACTGGAAGATCCGGGCACGGTGATCGCCGGCGGACGGGTTCCCGACGCCAGCCGATCTCCCGGGCGGATGACCCCGGTCGCACGACGGCCGAATCGGATCGCCAACGAGGGCGGCATCAGTTCCGAATCTCCCGCGACGTTTCGATGGATCATCGGATCGGACACCCCCCCGAAGGGCTTGATCACCTACGAGGCAGAGAAGGCCTCCACGATCAAAACCGCCTTCATGACCAATGGGGGCTGATTTGATCCTGCCGTCCGATCTCCAATTCTGCTCGGATCCAGCAGACAGATGCCTCGTGTAAAGATGGACGAAACGCTCATAAATACTGCTGCTGCAAAGTCTTGATTCGCTATTCGGACTTCCGTACATTGAATCTGCGTACCTGATTCCAAGCGATTGGGACCCTGGGACTTCCAACCCACCGGGAGCAGAGATGATCCAACAACATGACGGTGAGAAAGATCTTTCGGCTATCGAATCGAAGTCGACTGGAAGCACCGAGCCCCTCGTGCTCGATATCGGTGACGATGCTTCGTGGAGAGTCCTCGGATCCCCGTATCGAATGAGGCTCTACGAGACGATCCGGCGCATGGGTGAATGCACGATCGCCGAACTGGCGGAACACGCCAGGACCAAGCCCGTGAATCTGTACTACCACCTTCGTGCACTTGAAAACACCGGGCTCGTGGCGCCCACCGGCAGGCGCGAGGGTGTCGCCCGTCGAGCACCGGTCCTCTACGGAACCCCGAACAGTCGCATCGAGATCGAGTTCGATCCCGATGACGCCGAACACCAGGAACGCATGGACACGCTGCGTCGCAGCTGGCAGCGGGAAGCAAGTGATTCCATCGAGACCGGCGTGCGCTCCCACGAGGAAGGCAAGCCCGGCAGGTTCATGGTCCACTTCCGATGGGAATCCCTCTCCCGCGACGAGCAGAACGAGATCTCCGGCCACTTCGAGAAGATCATCAAGATCCTCGACCGTCCACGAACTTCATCAGGACCGACCAGAGATGACTCGTCGCTGCTTCACGTCGGCCTTCAGATGGTCGAACACTTCGAGCCACGACTGCCCGCTCCGAAGGTCATGACGCGCGCCCGCAACGCGTGCGATTCGGTCGCCTGAACTCGCGGTAAGAGACACACGACAGACACGACGGCGCCCCTTGGGGCGCCGTCGTGTCTGTCCAATGGGCTGGCCCGGATTCGAACCGGGGTCTCGCCGATTATGAGTCAGGGGCTCTGGACCGCTGAGCTACCAGCCCGTGTTTCGAGTCTACCCGCATCGGTCGATCCCGGCGACAGTCGTTCAGAGCTCGATGCGTTCGCCCGTCTTCGCGACCCTGAAACCACGGGCCTCGATCTTCTCGATGATCGCCGGCTCATGCAGGGCGGGGTTGGTGTGGTTCAGGTGGATGAATCGGATCGCACCCGGGCGGCCCTCCACCCGTTCAGCGAAGCGTTCCATCGAATCGACGATCGGTGGGTGGGGAATCAACTTCAGGTTCCGCCCCGGCAGTTCTCGCCCGTCGTAGAAGGTGGCGTCGACATAGGCGATGTCCACGCCCGAGAAGAGCGAGTCGATGAAGTCGGGCCCCACCGTGTCGGAATCCCAGCGATCGATGTCGGGCACGAACAGCACCGTCCGGTTGGGGCCGTGGATCTTGTACGCCATGGTGTCGGAGAATTCATCACGATGAGGCACAGGAACGGCCTCGACCTCGAGCCCCGGAAGCGGCTCGAATCGAGAGCCCGGCTCGAAGGGACGAAGTTCGATCTGCTCGAGTTCGACCAGCTGGGACCAGGGCCCGTTTGCACGCAGGTACTCGGCGAATCTCGGGCTCAGGTGCACGGGTGTCGCCTTGGTCGAGGCCACTTCGCGCCCGAAGTGGGCGAGGCCGAGGTAGTGCCCGATGTGGGCATGGGTCAGCAGGACTGCGTCGACCGGCGCTCGCCCGCGATCGGTCTGGCCGGAGAGTTCCTGCAGGAGCGCCAGCTGCGTGTCGATCGCCGGAGTCGCCTCGATCAACATCAGACGGCCATCGCGATGATCGATCACCCCGAGGCAGGCGGGCGTCTCCACTCGGCCGGTTCTCCGTGCGATGACGCAACAGGCACGATTGCAGCCGACATGTGGCAGGCCTCCATCCTGGGCACAACCGAGGACGACGAGCTCGAAACGTGGGGTCGGCTCGGTCTCTGCCACGTCCTGAACGGACGAGCCCACGAGCAAGGCGAGCAGGATCAGCAGGATGGTGTTCATGAAGGCACGATACCCCGTTCAGGTCATGACCGGTGGCCTCTCGCCTTCAGGGAGCGAGCCAGGTGGCCGAACATGCCCCGGAGGCATCCCAGGAGAATCGAGCCCTGACGTGACCGTCATGCCTGAGATGGAGCCATTCCATCACATCGAGGTGGCAGAGGATCAGGGCGAAGTTGTCTCTTCCAGCTTCTGAAGCGGCCTCATCGGGAACCCGGTGAAGAAGATCAGACGGGAGGTTCGGTGAGAAGGCATCGATGGGCGAGGATGGTGCCATGGGAGCGAGGTAGCAGCGCCTGCTGCTCAAGGAGCTTCGAGCCCAGGCCGCATCGGCGAGGCTGTCGTCTTCATGAACGGTGGCCCTTCCGCTTGCACGAAGCTGGATCCTGAGCGCACGGTCGTAGAACAGCAGGCCGACCCGTGAATCCGCCCGGAACCTGTCGATCTTGCCGGACCTGCGGTCGGTGTGGAATCCGACGGTTCGTGCCACCTGGTCCGCGGATCGGACCACGACCGTCCTGGCATCAGGGCCACCATCCGTTCCGATCGAGGCGATGGCAGCCTGATGCCAGCCGTGGCGAGCATCGGCAACCCCGTCCCTGAGCGACGCCCAGGCGGTCTCGAGGAGTGCCTCGATCCGGGGGGGTGCGTCGTCTGGGGCGGACTCGGAGGTCTTGTGGGTCATAAACCAAGGGTACACGCTCGATCTGATGCTGGTGGCTTGCCCCTTCCCCCTCGACAGCCGATACTTGGAAGGCCGACACCCGGCGCAAGAGGCTGATCCAGCGCATGAACCACCCAGGACGACAAGACAGGCGAACCGACCAGAAGGCATCCATGATGGTGCTGATGATGGTTCTCGTCTTCGCGATGTCCGGGCTGGACAGCCAGACCACGCGACCGGGCGGACATCCGGCGACCTGTTCGGCCGCCCACCACGTCACCCAACCGCTCACCGAAGCCCCGTCACTTCCGGGATTCGGACTCCTCCCCCCGCCATCGGAGATCCATGCGGCGGTTGGATCGAGGACCGGAGCGGACGTCGACGTGGACCTCACGCATCTTGCCGGTTCCAAACTGGAACTGGAGCGATGCCGGCGCGACCTGCCCCCGCCCCACCGGGCCTGATCAAGGACCCGGCAGCGTGCACGGTGCACGTTCCGAACAGGACAGGACACAGACAGACAAACGACTTCTCCATCACCGACGGGATCGGTGGATGGAATTGAAAGGGCAGCAGCCATGGCCGTACCCGTGATCGGTTCGGTAATGAGGAGCATCTTCGGCACCCGCAACGAGCGGATGGTGAAGCACTACCTCAATCGCGTTTCCAAGGTCAACGAGCTCGAGGATCGGATGAGGGTTCTCACCGATGCGGAGCTCAAGGCCAAGACCGAGGAGTTCCGCGAACGATGCAAGAACGGAGAGACGGGATACGACATGCTCCCGGAGATCTTCGCCGTCGGTCGCGAGGCGATGGACCGATCGGTCGGCATCCGGAACATCTTCAATCCGGAACACGGCTTCGATGCATCCCTCCTGCCGGAGTCGGTACGCAAGCTCTATGCCGAAACCAAGGCGAGGATCGACGAGACTCCTGACGGCGAGCCGACCGGTGACCTGCGAGGGTGCAGCGAACCGGTCCCTTCATGGCAGCTCGTCGACATTCCGGTCGAAATCTACGACGCGGTTCGAGAACTCCATCCCGAGTCGAAGCCCCCGTTCCGGGCGCGCCCCTTCGACGTCCAGTTGATCGGTGGCATCGTCCTGAGCCAGGGCAAGATCGCCGAGATGAAGACCGGTGAAGGCAAGACGATCGTCGCCCCGCTGGCCTCCTACCTCGCCTGCGTCGAGGACAAGCAGGTCCATGTGATCACCGTCAACGACTATCTCGTGCAACGAGACCGGGACTGGGTCTTCCCCTTCTACCGAGCGCTCGGACTCACCGTCGGCGCGATCCATCCCCAGCACATGCAGCCACCCCACGAGAAGTCGATCGCATATTCGTGCGACGCCCTCTACGGAACCACCAGTGAATTCGGGTTCGACTACCTCCGCGACAACATGAAGCTGAGGACCGAGGAACAGTTCCAGAAGGAACATGCCTTCGCGATCGTCGACGAGGTCGACTCGACCCTGATCGACGAGGCCAGGACCCCCCTGATCATCTCCGGCATGGCCCATCAGTCCGAGCCGAGGTACGCACTGGCCGACGAACTTGCGCGCCACCTCGTCACGATGCAGCAGGACTGGGACCAGGCCAACGACCGGGCCGAGAGCTGCTCACTCGCGATCTCCGGCCTCGAGGGAGACATCAGGACCGCCCCCGACAAGTCCCTTGTCCCGGCGATGAAGGAGAAGCTCGAGGCACGCCGGAAGGAGCT
Source organism: Phycisphaerales bacterium (assembly GCA_022447205.1). Taxonomy (GTDB): domain Bacteria; phylum Planctomycetota; class Phycisphaerae; order Phycisphaerales; family SM1A02; genus JAKVBQ01. Next base: position 6,457 of record JAKVBQ010000054.1, on the reverse strand, counting down.
GCCGCTCCTCGAGGCGGCTCGAGACAAGTTCACCCAGTACTACGAGGTCGAACTTGACAAGAAGAAGGCCACGGTGACCGACGAGGGCATCGCGGAGGCACAGCGAAAGGCCGGTGTCGGGTCCTTCTACGTGGGCGACCACATGGACATGCCGCACCTCCTCGAACAGTCGATCCGCGCCCATACCGTCTACCAGAGGGACCGGGACTACGTGGTCGCAGCCGACGAGGGCGGTGAACTCACGGTGGTGATCGTCGACCAGAACACCGGACGAAAGATGGTCGGTCGACAGTGGTCGGACGGACTCCACCAGGCGGTGGAGGCCAAGGAAGGCGTCAAGATCAAGGAAGAGACGCAGACGATGGCCACCATCACCATCCAGAACTACTTCAAGATGTACGACCGTCTCGCGGGCATGACCGGTACCGCCGACACCGAGGCGACGGAATTCCACGAGATCTACTCGCTGGACGTCATCTCGATCCCGACCAACGTGCCGATCCAGAGACAGGACAGGAACGACTGGGTCTACCCGACCAGCAAGGGCAAGTGGTCCGCGATCGTCGAGGAGATCCGTCGCTACCACGACGTCGGGCTCCCGGTCCTGGTGGGCACCACCAGCGTCGAGAAGAGCGAGGAACTCAGCCGGATGCTGACCCGGGAGACGAAGATCCAGCACGAGGTCCTGAACGCCAAGCAGCATGAACGCGAGGCGGACATCGTCCTGAAAGCCGGCCAGCTCGCCGCGGTGATGATCGCGACCAACATGGCTGGCCGCGGCACCGACATCAAGCTCGGCCGGATCGACCGTCAGGCGCAGATCGACCACTGGAAGCGTCGAGACATGTGTCCCCGCGAGGTGGATGCCTCGATGGAGGACGACGAGATCCTCACCGCGGTGTATCGACACCTCTGCACCCGAAGGTGCAAGGACGTCGACAAGAACGACGTCGCCGCCATGGACAAGGACACCGCCCGTCGAACCCTCATGCTGCAGCTCGCGGACGACCTCGCGGAGTGCGGCCTCGGGCTTCGCATTCCGAAGCAGCCTGCGGATCCGAAGGCTCTCCTCGAATGGGACAAGGAGCTCTCGGGCGCACTCGATGATTCGGGCCTCCCCCCGCTGCATCGCCTCGAGATGTGGGATTCGGTCGAGATAATGGGCGGGCTGCACATCGTCGGCACCGAGCGTCATGAATCACGACGCATCGACAACCAGCTTCGAGGTCGTGCCGGAAGGCAGGGCGACCGAGGTTCCTCCCGGTTCTTCCTCAGTCTCGAGGACGACCTGATGAAGATGTTCGCGGGCAAGATCGTCAACTCGATCCTCGCACGGAGCGGATTCAAGGAAGGCGTCGTCCTCGAAGCAGGCATGCTGACCAAGGCCGTGGCTCGTTCACAGCGCAAGGTCGAGGAGCGGAACTTCCAGTGGCGGAAGAACATCCTCGAGTACGACGAACCCATGGAGCACCAGAGACAGTCGTTCTACGGCATGCGCCAGCCGATCCTGGAAGGCAAGGGCATCCGAGACGTGATCTTCGAACAGATCGAGGAGTCGGTCCACGAGAACGTCGAGACCTATCTCGGCCCCGACCACGTCGGCAACTGCATCTCGGAATGGGTCTCCGAACAGTTCGGGATCCTCATCTCCCCCGAGCGTTTCAGGGGCAAGGACCGCGAGGACACCCACCGCCTGATCCGAGCGGATGTCAGCGAGGAAGCAGCCGGCATGATCGGCATCACCACGACCGAGTTCATGCCGGACGAGATCGACTCCTCGGAGATCGACTGGAACGGACTCGCGAAGTGGTGCAACGACTTGTACAAGTCGAGCATCTCCGCCGAGGACATCCGGGACATGTCCCAGCGCGAGGTTCAGGACCTCTTCATGGAGACGGCGCAGGCACAGTTCGACTCGATCTCCCTCGATCCGCTGGACAAGTACCTGGTGCCCAGCTTCAGCGAGAAGGAGCTCGCGGAATGGTCGAACCGGAAGTTCATGACGGACCTGTCCGCCGACCACTTCAACGAGATCGAGAAACGCCACGAGGCGGTTCCGGTGATCATGGATGCCGCGGAAGGCGCCTATCGGGAACGGGAGAAGAGCTACCCGATCGACAATGTCCTCGAGATCACGGCATCGAGGCTTCAGCAGGATCCGACCGCGGCGGTCGGCGCGTTCACCGAGTGGGTCAACGCCCGCTACGACCTGAACTGGTCCGCCAAGGCACTGCCCTCGACCAATCCAAACGAACTCCGAGGCATCCTGCTCGAACAAGCAGCCAAGCTGGATGATGCCCGGATCGCGGAACGCGCCGCGAAGTGCGTTGCGAGCGGCTCGGATGCGGATGCGATCGACGCCTGGCTCCAGGAGCACGTGAAGGTCGCGCTCACCGAGTCCGAACGGGAACGAGCCGCGGAAGACCCGCAGGGCGCGGTCGAGGAGGCGATCCGACGGTCACTCCGCCAGGAACTCACCACCTTCGAGCGCTGGATCCTCCTCCAGATCCTCGACACCTCCTGGAAGGACCACCTCCACCAGATGGACCAGCTCAAGGACGCGATCGGTTTCCGATCCTTCAGCCAGCGCGATCCCAGGATCGAGTTCAAGCGAGAGGCCTCCTCCTACTTCGAGGAGATGCAGTCCACGATCCAGGACAAGGTGACTGACGTCATCATGCGTGGCAGGCTCTCCCCACAGGCCACCCAGTCCCCGCAGGCCGCCCTCCAGGCAGCTGCTCAGGCCCAGGCCGAGGGCAAGGAGATCCCACCGGAGATCGCAGCCGCCCTGGAGCAGGCTCGAGCACGCCAGCAGGCTGCCCAGCAGGCCGCTCAGCAGGACGAAGGCGCCTCGGGGGGTGCCGCTCAGGCTCCTGCGGCCGCAGCGAGTGCCCCCGCGGCACGGCCTGCTCGTCCGGCAGCTGCCGCACCAGCGACGGCGACCCTCGGCGGCGCCGGAGCACGCAAGGACTCGGGCGGGCGCTCCGTGGCCCCCACCATCGGCCGGAACGAGCTGGTCACGGTCATGGATCCGAAGTCCGGCAAGAAGGAGCAGATGAAGTTCAAGAAGGCGAAGCCCCTGCTCGAGGAGGGATGGCGCCTCGTCGATCGTTGACCCCACCGGCCGTTGAAGAGCTGTCCAGAGTGTGGGACGGCTTGCTCGGAGCGCGAGAATCGTTATCCTCGTCCCGCCTCCGTAGCTCAATTGGCAGAGCAGCTGGCTCTTAACCAGCGGGTTCCCGGTTCGAGTCCGGGCGGGGGTATTCGAACACGACGCCCTGCGTGATGACACGCAGGGCGTCTTTCATGTCATGGGTCGTCCGGGACGAATGATCGAGGCTGGACAGGTAAGAAAGTGATCGCATCGGCTCTGGTGCCCACGGCGGGGCCGAACGACTCATAACAGGGTGGCACCCTGCATGCGGGCAACTCCCGACTCAGACGACGACCCGGGAACTGCGTGGCGTACAATGAGAACATGCTGATCAAGGCGCTCTCACAACTGCAGCACTGGCGTGACAGTCGATGCGGCCCCCACCTGATGAAGCGGGCGCTGGAGCGTGGATTCAAGTCCGACCTCGCGAGCATCGATGCACAATCCCGGGACAAGATCCGATCCGAGATCGATCGGCGCCTGCCGGAAATCATCGAGGATGATCGGAGCTGGTCAGTCGACGTACCAACGAGGGGACAACTCGAGTGGGCCGCATCGGTGCTTGCCGCCCATGAGGCACTCGAGCCCCACCTCGCCGGACCGAGTGAAACGGTTGATCTCCTCATTTCGATCACAAGGAACGAATGGAACACGGCCAGGAACCGTTTTCTTTCAGGAAGACTTCCGAGAGCACTCCTCAGACATCGAAAGAGACCCGGCTTGCCGTTGAACGCACTCCTTCCCCAGTATGGAGCCCCCTGGAAATGGCGCAGCATCCCGCGCGAGGATGGTGGATTCGATGTGTTCAACAGGGACTGCTTCTATGACGGCTTCATGACGGCACACGGCATGCCTGAACTGGCCGGTGTCTTCTGGTCCCTCGATGCCATGTGGACGGAACGGATCACGCCCGAAAGGTGCGGTTTTCTGTTCGAGGAACGAAGAAAGGGCAGCACCAACGGGAAAGACTGGTGTCGCTGCTTCTCCTTCACGCCAGCCACTCGAAATGACCCCGCCGTGCAGACGAACTCGGGAGCCGCATGATCGGTCTCTGCCACCAAGTGAAGTTCGGATTCATGACATCCTCTCCACCTGCAGGTGCTGCCGAGACGCTGTCCTCCGGATCGGGAATGATCATCATCGGGATCACGGCGCTGTTGGTGCTCCTTCTCATCGCGATCGGACTGGTCTCGGGCCGCAACAAGAGACTCGAGCGCGAACTGGTCACTGCAAGCAGGGAAGCCGACCTCCATCTCCAGTCGATCGCACGCTCCGCCAACGTCCTGATCTCGCGATTCGACGGCACGGGCCGCAGGACCCACCTGGGCCCGGGACTCTCCCGCCTCACCGGCATCCCGACCGAGAGCTTCCTGGAGGACGAGCGACTCCTTCTCGACCGGATCCACCCCGAGGATCGTGCGTCCTACGTGGATCTGGAGTCCCGGCGAGGACTCGGGAGCGAGGATTCCTTCGAGATCGAGTATCGACTGAAGGGCCGCGAAGGACGATGGCACTGGATCCACGAACGCCAGAGCCCCCTGATCGTCGATGGCAAGATGCAGGGCCACGAATCGGTCGCCTTCGACTTCACCGACCGGGTTCGCTTCGAGGAGCAGCAACGGCGACTGCTCCATCTGGAGCAATTGTCAACGACGTTCCTCGAGTCGTTCCTCGTGACCGACGACATCAGGGGGACCACCAGGCGGATGCTGGACGTCCTCGGTCGGTACTTCAACTTCTCCGGAGCGAAGATCCTCGAACGCAATGCGGAAAGAGACGAATTCGACCTCGTTCATGCATGGAACCACGAGCGATCATGGCAGGCGGAAGACGAGGGAGAAAGTGCCTCGATCAGCGGAGAACGAATCTCCTGGTGGATCGAACAGGTGCGTGGCGGCGTGCCCTTCACGGTCGCCCAGGATGACCTTCGCAGGGACGACGGAGACGAGGTCCACCAGATCACCGATGCGGATTCCGTGATGATCGTTCCGATTCTCGTCCTCGGAAGACTGGAGATGCTCATTCTGATCGAGGACGAGGAGGAACGACGCAGCTGGCAGCCGGAGGAACTCGCGACGATCCAGACCATGGCGCATGCGATCGCCAGGAGCGTCGAACGCCAGCTCATCGAGGAGGATCGAGCCGAATTCGCCGAGTATCGGAGGATGATCGAGCGAACCGAGATCATCGGCCATCTCGCATCCGGCATCGCCCATGACTTCAACAACATCGTCTTCGCGGTCTCGGGGCGCACCCAGCTGCTCCTCCGACGGACCGAGGACGAGAAGATCCGGGAAGGCCTCGAACAGATCGAGATGGCCCTTGCAGACGCCAAGGGCGTGATCGGCGCCCTCCGCATGATGAACAGCAATGCCACGCAGCGAACCGGCGTCGTGTGCATCGCGCCATCCGCGCGGAGACTGACCGGCATGATCAGGAGGCTGATACCGAATCGCATCCGCCTCGACCTCGAGATCGACGTCGACAACGAGGTCGCCGTCTCCTTCTCGGCTGATGCCCTGCTCCAGGTGCTCATGAACCTGGTCGTCAACGCACGGGACGCCGTCCAGGAGGAGGGCCGGATCCGGATCACGGTCGATGAACTCGGGACCGGTGACCATCCCGTCCGCATGATCGTGGAGGACGACGGACCGGGCATTCCCGAGACGATGCACAGCGAGGTGCTCAAACCGTTCGTCTCCTCCAAGGACGCGGACAAGGGCACCGGGCTCGGCCTCTCGATCGTCGCCAGGGTGATACGGGATCATGTCGGCACCCTGGAATTCTCCGAATCGGACCTGGGTGGCCTGCGCGTGACGGTCGGCATGGAACGCGGGGAACTCCCGGATGCGGAGGAGCCCGTGAGCGAGACGTCGTCTCCGTCCGCCAAGTTGAATCGGGTCTGCATCGTCGAGGACGAACCGATGATCAGGAACCTGATCGCACGTCCGTTCGAGGAGGAAGGCATCGAGGTGGTCCTGCTGCCGGACGCTCTCTCGGTCGCGGACCTCGTGGGCGATCCGGACGAGGGGATCGACATCCTGATCATGGACGTCGACCTGCCTGAAATGACCGGAATCGAGTGCCTGACCAGCCTTCGCGAGAACGGGAACATGATCCCCTGCGTCCTCATGACCGGCGGATTCAACGAGCCGCCCGAGAACACCGAGAACATGCAGATGATGCGGAAGCCGTTCTCGATGGAGTCGCTTCTCGCGATGTGCGGGGTCCTGGTCTCGGAGCACCGAAGAGGGCTCGATTCGCCGGGATCAGCCGGCTGAACCGGTGTCGTCGCAGGCCTGC
>JAKVBQ010000053.1 GCA_022447205.1 Phycisphaerales bacterium | reverse complement strand
TCGTGATCGTGGTCATGATCATCTTGTGCATGGTCTTGATCGTGGTCATGATCATCATGCGCATGGTCGTGATCGTGCTCATCGTGGGCGTGGCCATGATCGTCATGCGCATGCCCGTGATCGTCCCCATGATGTTCTCGTTCCAGTCGATCCTCGGCGTGCAGGACCCAGGAGCCCGCGAGATCGGTGAAGATCGCACGGTCATGACTCGCCCCGGTCGGCTCGAGCATGCCCACCACCTCGAACAGGTGTGCAGCATGTACGTGGCCGCCTTCGCGGGAGCCTCCGAAACCGTGGGTGAGGGGGACGCGGTCGCCCATCTTCAGTCCCGTGATGCGCGCAGCTTCCGAACCGACCACGAGCTCATAGGGCTTGGCGAAACGCCGGCCCTCCCCGAATGCCCAAGGCTGTCCGGGGATCGGCTGGAACTCGGTGAAGAAGTCGCTGTTGGTCGCGACGACCGGTTGGCCCTTGTACGAATCCCCGAGTTGCATGGGGACGGTCCACTTCCAGGGGAAGGAGGTCCGGATCGAGTCGTACTTGGCCATCGTGATCGGGTTGCGCGGCGCGTTGGCGTAGAAGATCCCGTTCAGGACCGAGACCAGCGGGCTGTTGTCCGCGCTCACGAGGAGCTCGGCATTCCCCGATCCACGTTCGAATGCGGATTGTCCGGAGGAACGAAGGATGAGCAGGGTCAGCAGGAGCCCCACGGCGATGGCGACGGTCAGGACCGTGACCACCGTCGAGAAGAGCCGGAGTCGAAGGCTGCGAAGGATGATGCTGAGATCGGTCATGAGACGGCCTCCGATCGCGAGTCGGCTTCGAGGTCCTCGATTCGGTCGAACGATGCCCGCAGTTGCGGGTCATGGCTGGTGAGGAGGAGGGCGGCGCCTTCACGAGCGCAGCACTCCCTGATGAGCTTGACGGCGTTCTCGGCATTCTCGGGGTCGAGACTGGCCGTCGGTTCGTCTGCCAGCACCAGCCCGGGGCGACACGCAAGCGCACGGGCGACCGCGACGCGTTGCTGCTGCCCGACACTCATGCGGTCTGGTGTCGCGTCAGGTCGCTCGATGTCGAGGCTGGCGAGGAGGTCGTCCGCCCGTGCTCCGTGTTCGCGAGCGGGGATGTCGGAGAACATCAGTGCGGTGAGCACGTTCTCTCGCGCGGAGAAGCCATCGAGCAGGTTGAAGGTCTGGAAGATCATGCCGATGGAACGTCCGCGGAAGCGATCCCTGGCCGCACCGCCCATGGCATGGATGTCGCGGTCACCGACGAGGATCTCGCCGGCATCGGGATCGATGAGCCCGGCGATCAGCTGCAGGAGGGTGCTCTTGCCGCTTCCGGAACTGCCGACCACCAGGATCTGTTCGCCCGGTTCGAGCCGAAGGTCAGGGAGGGTGAGGGTGAACCCGGTTCCGCCCCGTTCCCGGTGCGTGAAGGCGAGGTTCCTGACGTGAAGTGCTGGAGTGCTCATGGAATCCGCAATTGTACCAGAACCCATTTCACGTTGCGGGCCTCTTCATTCGTTAGGCTGTTCGCATGGGACATGATTCGAATTCGACCGAATCCAGATCTGGGCAACTCGCGTCGAAACTGTCGCGGTGGTACGGCAAGGGTGCGTTGTGGGGCACCTACGGCTGGCTGCTCTGCGCACTCATGCTGGCCTACATCTCCGGCCCCCTGGTCGCCCACCTGAACTACGGGGTGCGTGTCGCGGACGGCATCGCCGTCCTGGTCGTCTTCGCGGCGATCCTTGCCGTCACCAACCACCGGGTCCATGTCTGGTCCCTGGCGATCATCGCCCTCTTCGCCGCGGTCCCTCAGGCACTCGACACCCACATCGAATCGAACTGGACCGGGATTCTCGCGAATCTCTCCTCCGCGGCATTCCTGGTGTACCTGCTGGTCGTGGTCATGCGGGACATCTTTGCCACCACGAAGGTGTCCGTTGACACCCTTGTCGGCAGCATCTGCGGGTACCTCCTGCTCGCCGCCACCTTCGCCGCCGCGTATTCGACGCTGAACCTTCTGGTGCCCGACGCCTTCATCGTCGACGAACGTCTCGACATCGACCCCGCCAGCCTTCACTACCAGGGCGTTCATTTCAGCGTCCTGCTCTACTTCAGCGTGATCACCCTCAGCACCGTCGGGTACGGGGACATCATCCCGGGCACGGACGTCGCCCGGCAGTTGGTGACCGCCGAGGCGATCATGGGTCAGGTCTACCTCACGGTGATCGTGGCCCGACTGGTCGGCATGCACCTGACCTCATCGTTGAAGCGTTGAACGACCCGATTGTGGAGCGACGCTCGCTCAGCCGATCAGCCCGGGGATGACCGAGCCGTGGACATCGGTCAGTCGGTAGTCACGACCCTGGAACGGATACGTGAGTTTCTCATGGTCGTATCCGAGCAGGTGCATGATCGTGGCCTGGAGGTCGTGGATGCCGACGGGGTCACGGACGATCTGCGCACCGAAATCGCAGGTCTCCCCGTGGACGTGCCCGCCCTTGACGCCACCTCCGGCCATCCAGATCGAGAAGCAGTGGGGGTGGTGGTCACGCCCGAGATACGTCGATCCGTTCCGCTTTTCGTTCATCGCGGTCCGTCCGAATTCACCGGACCACACCACGAGGGTGTCCTCGAGAAGCCCTCGGGTCTCGAGATCGGCGAGGAGTGCCGCGATCGGGCGATCGGTCTGGCGGCACTTGAGCGGCAGCTGATTCATGATGTCATCATGGGTCCCCGTTCCGTGCGTGTCCCAGCCCCAGTCGAAGAGCTGGACGAACCGGACGCCCCGTTCGACGAGTCGACGGGCCAGGAGACAGTTGTTCGCGAAGCTGGATCCTCCCGGACTCGCGCCGTAGGCCTCGAGGGTTGCGGCGCTTTCGTCCGCGATCTCCGTGGCTTCCGGGACCGACATCTGCATCCGGAACGCGAGTTCGTACTGGGCCACTCTGGCGAGGGTCTCCGGGTCACCCATCTGTTCGCACTGGAGTTGGTTCAACCTGGTGAGGGCATCGAGCGAATCACGACGAAGGTCGCGCGGCAGGCCGTCGGGATCACCCACGTAGAGAATCGGGTCGCCGGAGGAACGGCACTGGACACCCTGGTGCACGCTGGGGAGGAAGCCGCTGCCCCACACGCTCTTGCCTGCCGAGGGCACCTTGCCTCCGGAGACCAGGACCACGTAGCCCGGCAGGTTCCTGTTCTCGGAGCCCAGTCCCCAGGTCGCCCAGGCGCCCATCGAAGGGCGACCCAGGCGCGGTGAGCCGGTGTAGAGGAAGAGTTGCGCGGGAGCGTGATTGAACTGATCGGTGTGCATCGAGCGCACGACGCACAGCTTGTCGGCCATCTTCGAGAGATGGGGCATGAGCTCCGAGATCTCGGTCCCGCTTTCACCATGGGCCTTGAAGGCATATGGGGATGGAAGCACCGTCGGGTGTCCCTTGATGAATGCGAACTGCTCGGGGTCGAGCAGGTGGTCCGGACATTTCTCACCGTCCCACTTCGCCAGTTCCGGTTTCGGGTCGAGCAGGTCGTGATGAGGCGGGGAGCCGGCCATGTGCAGGTAGATGACCCGCTTGGCGCGTGGTGCATGGTGCGGCATCTCGTCCGAGAGCAGGCTCCTCTCGCCAAGGAGCGAAGCCAGCGCCATGCCACCGACACCCGCGCCGACCCGGGAGAGGAACTGACGCCTGGTCACCGCGTGCATCGGGGTCATCGTGATCGGGGTGTCCGTGTTCATGACTTCACCAGCACTTCGTCGAGGTTCAGGAGGACGTTGCCGAGGACGATCCAGGCCGCGAATTCCACCGGGTCCTCCCGGGTCGAGGCGCGACAGGACTCGATGAACGTCGCGGCATCCTCGGGAGACTCCGCGAATCGGAGCCGTGCCTGCTCGAGGAGTTCCTGCAGGGTCGCGATCTCCGCATCAGTCGCGGTTCGGCCGGTGGAGCGGAGGAAACCGCGTGCGATGCGCCGTCCATCGTCGAACGACTCGTTCCCATCGGACTCGAGCATCCGGTTCGCGAGTCCGGCGGCAGCCTCGAGGTACACGGGGTCGTTGAGGACCACCAGTGCCTGAAGCGGGGTGTTCGTCCTGATTCGACGGGAGACGCACACTTCCCTGCTTGGTGCATCGAAGGTCACCATGGAAGGGTAGGGTGCGGTCCGACGCCAGAAGGTGTAGAGCCCTCGTCGATGTCGATCGCCCGGAGGACTCTCATTCCAGGTGCCGCCGTTGTAGACGACCTGCCAGGTGCCTTCGGGCTGGGCCGGGAAGACCGGTGGGCCGTGCATCGAACGATCGAGCAGCCCTCCGACGGCGAGGGCCTGGTCACGGATCGTCTCCGCATCCAGCCTGAAGCGGGGGCCTCGGGCGAAGAGGATGTTGTGGGGATCCCGCTCGGTCAGTTCGGCGGTCGTTGCCGAGTCCTGGAGGTAGGTGCTGCTGGTCAGGATCTCCTTGAGCAGTGCCTTCTGGCTCCAGCCGAGTTCGATGAATCGAATCGCGAGGTGGTCGAGCAGTTCCTGGCTCACCGGGAGCTCGCCCTGCGTTCCGAAGTCCTCGCTGGTCTCGACCAGTCCGCGGCCGAACAGGGATTCCCAGATTCGATTGACGCGGACGCGTGCGGTCAGGGGATTGTCCGTGCTGGCGATCCAGCGAGCGAATTCCAGGCGGTTGGTCGGTTGCGGGGTGCCCGGGCGCCTGATGCTCGCGGGGACGCCGGGTCCGACGATCTCACCGAGGTCGTTCCAGGCGCCTCGATTGAGGATGTGCGTGGTGCGTCTCTGCTCATCAGGAAGCGCCTGCATGACAGGCGTCATGATCCGACTGGCCATCGCGGTGCCCATCGACTCGCGGGCGGCACGATAGGCATCGCCTCTCGTGCCGAGCGCGCCCGTCTCGAGCAGCCATGTCACCTGGAGGAGTGCCTCCTCTTCCTCGGTTCTTTCCGATTCAGGTGTGTTCAGTGCCCTGGTGACGTCGGCGGCAAGGGTGCGTGCTCCACTTGCGCGATGGCTCGCTTCCCATGCGGCACGATCCACGAGCCACTCGTGCGCAGCACGTTCAGGCGACCTGATGTCGACCGCATCCCACCAGAGATGCCCACCGAACTGGGTGAGTGCGATGCCGTCGATCACCGTGCCTGCCGGGAGGTCGAGCTTCGAGGCATCGACCTCGAGCCTCGTCCATGCACCGGTCGGTGGGAGGTCGCCGAGGCGAAGTCGGCTCCCGCTGCCATCGATGCCCCACGGGCTTCGGTTCTCGCCCCAGTACGCCCGGTGCTCCCAGCTGGCCGGCGTGGTGTGGACCTGGATCATGATCATCTTCGGTGGATCATCCGGGTCGAGGAGGACATGCGCCTCGATGATGTCGTCTTCACCGGTGGTCACCGTCGCTGCGGCATTGTCGAAGAAATGCTGCTTGAATTCGTCGTCTCCAGCCAGCGACTCGCTTGCGAGGTGCCCGGAGAAGGGGGCGAAGTCCGGACTGCTTCCTGCCGCTCGCCATGGCCAGCCGTTCGTCGAATCCGTTCCCTGCGGTGTGGCTCCCGGAGGGAGTGCGTCATCCAGCCAGCGACCGGATGGTGGAGAGCCCTCGAGTGCGTCTTCGGCGAGGAGTGACGAGCGTTCCGCGGCCGCGAGCCGAGCGAGCTCCTCGGCCCGGTCCTTCTGCTCCGGTGACTGCCATGCCAGGTGCGGGGCATCGTCTCCTCGGTCTGCGTCGCTCGTCTGGTTGAGCAGGTCGAAGGACGCGTAGTACTCGGTCTGGCTGATCGGGTCGTACTTGTGCGCATGACACTGGGCGCACGACATCGTCAGGCCCATCCACGTCTCGTAGGTCGTGTTGACCCGGTCGACGACCGCCGCGATCCGGAACTCCTCGTCACGGGTGCCGCCTTCGGAATTGGTCATGGTGTTGCGATGGAAGGCGGTGGCCAGGATCTGTGCATCGGTCGGATCCTCGAGGAGGTCCCCGGCGATCTGGGTGATCGTGAACTCATCGAAGGGCATGTCCTCGTTGAACGCCCTGATGACCCAGTCACGCCATGGCCAGATCGTGCGGGAACCATCCTGTTCGTAGCCCATGGTGTCCGCATACCGCGCAAGGTCGAGCCACCTGGCGGCCCAGTGTTCTCCGTAGTGCTCCGACTCGAGGAGTCGATCGACCGCATGCTCCCATGCGTCGGGTGATCGGTCCGAGAGGAACCGTTCGAGTTCCTCGCTGGTGGGTGGGAGTCCCCTGAGGTCGAGGCTTGCCCTTCTGAGGAGGCGGTCGGGAGATGCCGGCGGCGAGGGTTCCAGTGCGGCCTTCTCGAGCCGTGCCGCCACGAAGGAATCGAGTGGCTTCGTCGGCCAGTCCTGAAGGTCATGGAGGAGTGGGGGCGCGGAGGGTACCGGTGGTGTGAACGACCAGTGCTCCTCGATCGGCGCTCCCGCCTCGAGCCAGGCCATGAGCAGCTCGATGTCCCCTGGTGAGAGTGGGTCCTCTTCCGAAGCGGGGGGCATCGGGTCCTCGTGGTCGAGGATCCGCTCGAGGAGGATGCTTGCATCAGGCCGCTCGAGATCCACGACACCGGACTCGATCAACGAGGCCCGGTCATCGAGCCGGAGGTCCGCCTTCCGTGTCTCGGGGTCCGCACCATGACATCGCAGGCAGTGACCGGCGAGGATCGGCCTGACATCTCGTGCCCAGTCGGGGGGCTCTGCGAGCATTGCCGTGGATGCAAGAAGCACTGAAGTGAGCATCAATGTCTCCTGTCATCAGTCTAGCGGGAGATCAGACCTCCACCCACTCGCAACTTCCGTTGTATCGTGCAACTTTTCGAGCCCGGATCGGAGCCGAGTGATGGATGACCGCTTTTCGACGAGCCTCGCCGAGGACCAGCATCGACGCTGTGCCGCGGCCCTCTTCAACGGCGTCTGGGAGCTGATGGAACAGCCGACGCGGACCCCGGAAGAGGACGAGACGATGGTGCATGCCGCACATGCCTCCCGCTGGCACTGGGGTGTCGTCGGCAAGCCGGTCAACCGGGCACGTGGCGAATGGCAGATAAGCCGGGTCTACGCGATCCTCGGCAAGGGGGTCCAGGCACGCGAGCACGCGGATCGGTATCTCGTGATGTGCGACGATCATGATCTCGGCGAGTTCGATCGTGCCTTCGCACACGAGGCGATCGCCAGGGCCGCCTCGATCATGGATGACTCCAAGGATGTCGCGGACCATGTTCAGTACGGACTCGCCGCTGCCAAGCATGTCATGGACGAGAAGGAACGAAACTGGATCCTGCGCAACCTGGGGACGGTGACGACCGATCCGCCTTCCGGCGACGAGATGTGACCCGGCCATCGGGAACAGACTTTCCCGCGCCGCTCGAACGCTGCATCGCGCTTGCACTTGAAGGCGTCCAGCGCCCATATCCGTATCACCTCACGCACGTCTGGACCGAGCGACTGAAGATCGCCGATCCGGATGAGATCCATCCCGTCTTCAACGGCTGTTTCGACTGGCATTCGGCAGTCCATGGTCACTGGCTCCTGGCCCGGGGCGTTCGTCTTCTGCCCGGTTCCGAGATCGGTGCGCGTTGTCGCAAGGTGCTCGAGGAACAGCTCCAGGAACGCTCGCTCCGTGCGGAGGCCGAACATGTTCGCGCGCATCCCGGGTTCGAACGACCCTACGGCCTCGCATGGGTTCTTGAACTCGCCTGTGAACTCGAAGGCATCGATGACGAAATGGGGCGGAGCTGGCGTACGTGGATCAGACCGTTGGAACTCGCCTCGGTCGAGAACCTCACGTCATGGCTGCCGAAACTGAGTCATCCGATGCGGACCGGCACGCACAACCAGACGGCATTCGCCATGTGCCTGCTTCACGACTGGGCGGCACGTTCGGGTGATGCCGAGGTCCTCGACCTGGTCATCGAACGCGCTGGCACCTTCTTCGGTGCCGACCACGGCTATCCGCTCCACCTCGAACCTGGTGGGGAGGATTTCCTTTCACCATCGCTCGGCGCGGCCTGGTTGATGACCAGGGTCCTCCAGGGCGAGGCGTTCGCAGCATGGTTGGATCGTGCCATGCCCGATCTCGGGCGGGGGTTTCACTTCCAGCAGTGCACGCCATCAGATCGATCGGATGGTCGACTCGCACACCTTGACGGATTGAATCTGAGCGTGGGCTGGATGCTGCATGCGATCGCTCGCGCCCTGCCAGCGGACGACGCTCGAGGTCCCTCGATCGAGGCGATGGCCGAATCGATCCTCGCGACCGGAATGGCGTCGATCGCCACCACCGACTACGCGGGCACCCACTGGCTCGGCACGTTCGCGGCGTATGCCATCGGACCCGGGCGGCAGGCCTGAACGGAACATCGGTGATGACCATTGAAAAGACCCCGTCGCTGGAACGACGGGGTCTGAACGGGCATGGCGGGACTCGAACCTGCAACCGCCGGTTTCGTAGACCGGTGCTCTATCCAATTGAGCTACATGCCCATCCCTCCCGAAGGCTCGGGAGCGATGTGGCATCATAACCGGGATCGCTGGGGATCGATACCATGCGGCCATGGTCCCCATGGGTATCCATCTGCTCCTGATCGGCTCGTCCCTGCTGGTCATCCTTGTTGGGGTTCCGATGGCGCTCGGGAAGGTCCCGCCGAATCGAATCTACGGCGTACGGCTCCCGATCACGCTGCGCTCCAGGGCTGCATGGGATGCCGCCAACAGGCACTACGGCTGGTGGCTTGTCGCCTCCGGGCTCATGTCCCTGCCGATCTCGGTGGGGATGCTCCTGCTCCGTTCGGGCGAAGGTGCCGTCGTCCTCTACGGCGTGGTCATGTCGGTGCCGCTGATCGTCGGCATCGTTCCGATGATGCGATCGGCGGACCGGGCGGAACGTGCCGAGTCGGCGTCCGAAGGTGCGGACGATGCCGACTCGAATGACGCAGGGGCGCGTTCGATTCCCGACCACTTCAAGTGACCAGGGGTGCTCAGTCGTTCGGTCCGGTCCGGACCACGGCAAGGTCGAACCAGTTGCCGTTGGAGTAGTTGAATCCGGACACCCTGCCACGTATCAGGTCCTCGTTGCCCGCCGGGAGTGACGCCTCCGGCAGGACGACCCAGCCACCGGGGTTGTCGCGGCACCAGGCATCGAATCGATCGAGGTTGATCGGCTGGAGACGTCCGTTCGTGGCGTGGACCAGGCTGTCCTCCTGGAAGCCGATCGCGGCAACCGGGGTCGAGCCATCGAGTGCGCCTCCGGCCTCGAGGTGGTGCACGATCCTCGGGGTGATCCAGATCGGCCAGGCGGCGGGGAGCACCACGCCGAAGACCAGTGCGAGGGAGACCGCTCCCGCGGGGATCGCGAGCAGTTGTGCATCGACGAGCCGGCCCTGCAGGGCACGACGCAGGGCGATGACGAGCACGCAGAGGCCGAAGAGGGCGCCGATCGCGAGCGTCACGATGACCAGCCAGCCGACGCCGTCCATGCGTGGTGATCCCGGGGGTGGCGTCGCGAGTTCGCCGACGTTCCAGGCCAGGCCGAGGAGGAGTGCCGGCAGCAGCACGATCCCCGTACCAAGGAGGAACCACAGGATGAACCCGAGGTGCGCGCTGGTGGTGCGTGCCTGGGGGAGTGCACGACTTCCCGCGAGGACCGCACGCGCGGAGACGAGTGCCAGGGCCGGATAGAGCGGCAGGGTGTAGTGGGGGAGTTTCGTCGCGGCCAGTTCGAAGACCAGCCAGCATGGAAGAAGCCACGTCAGGCAGAACGCTTCCGCTGAACGTCCACGTGCCGCACGGGTGAAGACGTTCCGCACGCGATGGCCGATGCCACGGGTCGGGACGCTCACCCGCGCTCTTCGCCAGGAACGACCCAGGGCGATCCCGGTGAGGAGTGTCCCCGGCCAGAGGAGACCGACCATCAGCACGAGGTGGTAGCCGGGGGGGGCGCCATGACTTTCCCGGCCGGACGCGCTGCGGACCACGATCTCATCCCAGGCGATGGCCGCCAGTCGTTCAAAGCCGACCGAGAGACCTGCGAGGATGACCCATGGCAGGAACGTCGCCAGTGCGATCAGCAGGCCGCTGAAGGGACGCAGGCGAAGGAACCACCGCCAGTCCCGCGTCCACGCGGCAAGCGTCCCCGCGGCAAGGAGGACGACCATCGGGGTGATCGGTCCCTTGGTCAGCATGCCGAGTCCGACGAGGAGCCAGAGCACGGAGGTTCTCCAGACAGGCAGGCGCTGATCCCGGTCGAGGTGTCTTCCGTCGCGCCAGCACGTCCAGAGCACCGCCATGGCAGCCGTCGTCAGTGCCAGGAGGACTTGATCCGAACGAGCCATGTGGGCATCGAAGGCGACCAGGGGCGAGACCGCCATGAACGAACCGGCGAGGAGGCCCACTCGACCACCGAACATGGAGGATCCGATCCGCCAGGTCAGCAGCACCGTGCAGAGGGCGGCGAGGAAGCTGGGGAATCGATACATCCAGATCGAGGCGTCCTCGGACTCGAAGCCGGTGGCGACACCGGCGACACCGGCCTGGAGCCAGTAGATCAGGGGCGGCTTGTTGAGCCGGTACCGTTCCCCGACCATGGGGACGGTCCAGCCCTCCAGTGTGCCGCTGTCGAGCATCTGTCGCGAGGCCTGCACGAAGCGGGCTTCATCGCGATCGATCACCGGGATCGAACTTATTCCGGGCAGGAGCACCAGTGCGGCGAGTAGGATCAGCAGCACTCCGGCAAGGACATCCCCGCGTCCGAAGGCACGGGAATCCGATCTTGCCTGATCTGGTTGGTCGAAGGTCATGGACTTTGAACGTCTCGCCATCCTCTTCCTGTGCGTGCTCTGCTTCTCGAGGCGGATCTGGCGGTTGTGGTTGCGTGAAGGTGTCCGGCGTGTTCCTGTTCGGCGGGAGGGTAGCAGAGTGCAGCACATGAGTGGCGATTCAGGCGTTCCGGAGCCCCCCACGAACGACTCCGAGCCATCCACCTCGCAGGAGACCGAGGTCATGGTGCGATCCGTTCTGCCTCCCTTCGGTGTCACCCTCGAGGCACGCCGCAACCAGTGGCTGCTTCTCGGGGCGGTGGTCCTGGTCCTGGCCTTCGTCGCGGATGCACTCTTCGGAGGGCACTATCGCATCGCGTTCGATGGTGGTGACGTCCTGCGTGAGCTCGAGGCGCTCGGCCAGTGGGGACAGCTCTCCTCCCTCATCATCGTCGGCGTCGTTCTTTGTCGGATGCAACCGGCGAGATGGCGTCGGCTGCTGGATCTGGGCCTTGCCGCGGGCCTGGTGTCCCTGGTGGTGCTCCTCGTGAAGTTCTGCGTCGGTCGCCTTCGTCCCGTTCACGAGCTGCCGTTCGTCTTCGACGGCTGGCTGATTCGAATCGGCGAAGCCCCCGAAGCGTTGGGGAGCTACGACATCGCCTCCATGCCTTCAAGCCATACCTCCGCAGCAGTGGTTCTGAGCCTCTTCGTGACGCTGCTGTGGCCTCGCCTCGCCTGGTTCGCGGTGGTGATGGCGTTGCTGGTCGCCTTCAGCCGGGTGATCTTCGTCGCGCACTGGGCGGCTGACGTCGTGATGGGTGCGCTGATCGGGATCTTCCTCGGCTATCCGATCATCCGGGGGTTCTGGGGGGTGCGGCTTCTCGATGCGCTGTGGATCCGCTTCGTCGACCGGAATGCCGTACCGGCCCTGCCGGAGGTGATCCGCGAGGAGCGGCGTCGCCTCGTTCGATCGAACGGTTGAATCGGGGGCGTCCGGTCGCGTGCGTCGGGCTCAGTCCACGTGCGTGGGCATGATTCCTGCATCGGCGAACTGTTCCTCGTCACGCATCGGCAGCATGGCGTCCGTGTTCTCGTTTTCCTTCAGCTCGAGTTCACCGTAGCGCATGCTGCATCGGGCGAATTCGTAGATGTCGCGTGAGAAGATCGGGACGATGACGAGGGAAAGTGCGGCGACGATGGCGACGATTCGCGGACCGGCGTTCGGTCGTGGACTCAGTGCCTCGCTGCGCGGCGTGGCCATCTTGACGATGGGGACGCCGGCGATGTGCAGGTAGTACCAGGCACTGATCGCACTGTTGATGCCGGCGATCACGACGAGCACGATATGACCGCTCTCGATGCCCGCGATGAAGATGAAGAGCTTGCCCCAGAAGCCGAGCAGGGGAGGCAGGCCGACGAAGCTGCCTGCCGCGAGGGCGAGGGCCGCGGCCATCTTCGGCCGACGTCGCCACAGGCCGGCGAGATCCTCGAGGCTCTCCACCTCGTGTCCCGCTCGGGAGAGACCGCTGAGGACACCGAAGAGGGCCAGGGTGCCCAGGGCATAGGCGACGAGGTAGAAGAGCACCGCGTCGATGCCGTTCTCGGTGCCGGCGATCACGCCGATCAGCATGTAGCCCGAGTGCGAGATGCCGCTGTAGGCGGCGATGCGCTTGATCGAGGTCTGCAGGAGCGCGCCGATGTTCCCGAGGGTCATCGTGAGGACCGCGATCATCCAGAGGACGGCGCTCACCGGAGCGGGCAGTCCCTCCTGGATCATGGCGGTGCCTTCGGGCGAGATCACCTGGTGCTCCGTCCAACCGAACGTGCCGCAGAGCAGGATGATCGCCAGCATGCCTGCGACCTTGGGGATGATGGAGAGGAACCCGGTCATGTGGTTCGCCGCGCCTTCGTACACGTCAGGCGCGTAGAAGTGCATCGGGACCGCTGCGATCTTGAAGGCGATGCCGAGGATGGCCAGGGTCATGCCCAGGATGGCGATCGCCGGATAGCCGTCGGGTGAGGCCTGCGCCGCGCCGAGGATCTCCCGCATCTCGAGGAAGTCGAGGGTACCGGTGGCACCGTAGAGCAGCGCGAAACCGTACAGGAAGAGGGCGGCGCTCATCGCACCGAGGAAGAAGTACTTGATCGCGGATTCACTCGCCTTCCGCGAGCTCCGGCTGAGTGCCACCATCACGTAGGTCGGAAGGGACGACAGCTCGAGCGCGAGGAAGAGCCAGATCAGGTCGGTGGCGTTGCAGATCAGCATCACCCCGAGGACGCTCAGGAGGAAGAAGGCGTGGTACTCGCCCCTGATCACCCGGAGGGGATCGAAACGCGTGCGTCCGGAGGCGACGGCGTTCTCGAACCCTCGGTCGATGGTTCCCGTTCCGAGGGCGACGAGGCCGATCGCGGCGATCCCCACCAGGCATTTCACGAAGAGTCCGATCTTCGGGAAGAGCAGCGAACTCGCCGCGAGTGCGTCGGTGTCACCGTAGACGTAGACCGTTCCGACCACGGAGCCGGCGAGGAACAGGGCGGTGACGAACGGGACCGATCGTCTCAGGGTTCGTGAGTTCGAAAGCCCAAGCACCGCAACCACGACCGCTCCGATGAAGAGCAGGATCTCGGGAGAGATCAGGATGAGTTTCGATGAGAACTCCATGGGTGGTGGTCCGGGTTCGGGTCAGTGTCCTTGGTTCGTCGTCATGAGGACCAGCGACGTGCCGTCCTCGCTGGTGGTCGTGTCGTGCGTGTCCGCGGCCAGTCGCTCGACGGCGGCGGGGTAGTCGTGAAGCATGTGTTCGGCGGCGGGTTCGACCGCGTCGAGGATCGGCGACGGGTAGATGCCGATGAAGAAGCACACCAGGGCGATCGGGGTCAGCGTGAGGATCTCGCGCAGGTTCAGATCGGTGGGGAGGGTGTGCTCCTCGTGTTCGCCGCTGTGTTCCGGGAGATGTTCCGGCCCGAAGACGAGCCGTCCGACCATGTAGAGCATGTAGATCGCGCCGAGGATCAGGCCGCTGCCGGCGATGATGCCGAACCAGGGGCCGAGCACGCCGGGGTAGCCGCCTTCGGTCGGGTTGCTTGCGACGAAGGTACCCAGCAGGCACAGGAACTCGCTGACGAAGCCGGCGAGGCCGGGCAGTCCGACGGCGACGAACGTGAACAGGATCATGAAGAACGACCAGACCGGCATCGACTTCGCCAGTCCTCCGATCCGATCCAGTTCCTTCACATGGTGACGCTCGTACATCAGTCCGACGCAGATGAACAGCGCGCCGCTGGAAAGGCCGTGGGTCAGCATGTACAGGATGCCGCCCTGTGCACCGATCGGGTTCAGTGCGAAGATCCCGATCATGCAGAAGCCCATGTGGCTGATCGACGAGTAGGCGATCAGCTTCTTGATGTCGGTCTGGGCCCAGCAGACGAGTGCCGTGTACACGATCCCGATGACCGCGAGGGTGCCGATGAACGGCGCCCATTCCACGACCGCCTCCGGCACCATCGGGATCACGAACCTGTAGACGCCGTAGGCACCGAGCTTCAGGATGACTGCCGCGAAGTTCACGCTACCGGCGGTGGGGGCCTGGTTGTGGGCAAGGGGGAGCCAGGTGTGCAGCGGCCAGAGCGGCACCTTCACCGCGAAGCCGACCATCAGCGCAAGCAGGATCCAGGCCTGTTCGGTGCCCGTGAAGGCCCCGGGGGTGCTCACGAAGGTCACCAGGGCATCGATGTCCCAGACGTTCACCCCTCCGTTGGTGCTCGGCAGCCAGCCGCCCACGTCGGCGGCGAATCGCATCACCACGTAGACGAAGCCGGCAAGCATGATGATCGAGCCGACGAACGTGTAGATGAAGAACTTGAAGCTGGCCTCGCGGCGATCCGGCCCGCCGTAGATCGCGACCAGGAAGAAGCCCGGGATCAGCGAGACCTCGAAGCAGGTGTAGAACGTGATCACGTCGCGGGCGATGAAGACGCCGAGGACCGACGCGGTCAGGATCATCAGCCAGATGTAGAACTCCTTCACCCGTTCGGTGATCGCCGTGAAGGAGGCGGTCACCGTCAGCGGGGCGAAGAGGCAGGTCAGGAGCACCAGGAGCAGGGAGACCGAGTTCACTCCGAGCTCGAGCTGGATGCCGAAGAGCGGGACGATGCTCCAGGTGTCGACCGTCGGCCAGTACTGGGCGAGCTCCGCACCTTCGGTGGGCACCTCGGACCAGTAGGGGTACATGCATGCGAAGACCACGCCCCAGCCGAGCGTCGCGAGTCCGCCGAGGAGACCGATCCAGCGGGCGGCGCGTGCCGGCGAGATGCCGATCAGGAAGGCGGTGACGAGGGGGATGATCAGGAAACAGGCGGTCAACATGTCAGCCACCACCCTTGCTGAGCCAGACCCACACCACCCAGGCGACGATGAGGGTCACGCCACCGGCCATGGTGCCGGCGTAGCCCTGGAGCATGCCGCTCTGGAGGGGCTGGAACACACGGCCGAGGACCAACGGGATGCGGGCGACTCCGCCGACCATGACACCGTCGATGATGATCCGGTCGAAGAGGTAGCAGATGCGCGCAAGGAGCCACGTCGGGAACCTGAAGAGTGCGTTGTAGATCTCGTCCACGTACCACTTCCGCTCGAGTGCGCGTGGCAGCCATCGCGTGAGCGGGTTGCGATCCAGGGCATGTTCGAGGTTGGTCGCGGCCTTGCGGTTGTGGAGATGGAAGTAGAAGGCGATCGCCAGTCCGACCAGCCCGAAGGTGCCGCTCACGAAGTACATCGTGAAGTGCGGGTCACCGCCGAAGAAGGCCGGCATCGAGTCGTCCCAGTGGATCGGCATGCCCCACGAGGCGGAGGAGTGGCTGACCATCCCCTTGATCCACTTGCCGACACCGAAGTAGCCGGAGGAGATCGAGAGCAGGCAGCCTGCGGCAAGGATCAGCAGGACGAGGTTGATGCGCCAGCCCGGAGCGTGGGCATGGAAGTGGCCGGGGTCACCGGTGTGCTCGGGGCCCGGTTCGATGCGGACCTCCTTGCCGCCGAAGACCCGGAACCACACCCGGAAGGTGTAGTAGGCGGTCAGGAAGGCCGTAAAGATCGCCATCCAGCCCAGGGCCTCGAAGCCCGGCCCCTGCGTGACGAAGGCCTCGGCCAGGATCGCGTCCTTCGAGAAGTAACCGGACGTCAGCGGGAAGCCCGCCAACGCCAGGCAGCCGATGAGCATGGCGATGGACGTGATCCGCCAACCGGGGATCCGGATCAGCCCGGACAGTTTCCGCAGGTCGAGCTGACCGGCGAAGCCGTGCATGATCGCACCGCACGTGAGGAACAACGCCGCCTTGAAGAAGGCATGCGTGAACACGTGGTACACGGCGCCATAGGTCGACAACACGCCCAGCCCGAGGAACATGAAGCCCAACTGCGACACCGTCGAGTAGGCCATGATCCGCTTGATGTCGTACTGGGCCATGCCGATGGTGGCGGCAAGCAGCGCGGTCAAACCCCCTACCCAGGCGACCACGTGCAGTGACTCGGGCGCCAACAGGAAGAAGGGGTACATCCTGGCCACAAGGTAGACACCGGCCGTGAC
>JAKVBQ010000052.1 GCA_022447205.1 Phycisphaerales bacterium | reverse complement strand
TTGTCGACTCGAAGTCCTGCTGAATCAACGAAATAGCGGCCAAACATGGCCGCACCAGCCAGGAATGCCACGGAGGCTGCTGCGACGAACCAGGACCGCTTGCCGTTCCAGAGCTGACGCCGGAGGACCTCAACGGGAGCAAGATTGACCTCGATCTCAGCGCCACCAAGCTGCTGGAGGGCGAGACCGTACGCGGTCCACAGATTCACGGTGTTGGTCGCAAAATCCGCTGCCTCAGGCCCCTCGACCCGGATCTTGCGGAACTCGTCGAGCCGGATGACGTCCTTCTGGAGCTGCGTTCCGAGGAACTTCCGCAGCCCGGGGATGCGGAAGGTCGATCCGATGCCGACGACCGTGTCGAGGCTGGCATTGGTGCGGTAGTACTCCAAAGAGCGCTGAACGCTCTCGAGCAACTCGGTGAAGACGGGGCGCATCGCCTGCATGACCTGCTTCGCGTACTTCCCGGTCGCACCCTCCTGCTTGAGCTTCTCGGCCTTGGAGTAGGAGATCTTGAACGCCTCGGCGATGGCGGCGGTGAAGTTGTGCCCACCGACCGGCAGGCGACGGAACCAGCAACTGCCGCCTTCCGCGACGACCAGATCGCTGTGCCGGGTCGCGATGTCGAGGATGACAACAGGCTTGGCACCGTTCTGGAGATCCAGATCGTGGACGACAGCGTTGTAGAGGGCGAGCGGACTGATCGTCACCATGTCCGGTTCGATGCCGAGCTCGCCGTAGAGACTCAGGCGATCGTCGAGAACGCTTCTCTGCAAGGCGAAAATGCCGACCTCGACCTCGGGGGAATCGTCACTGACGAACGTCTTGTAGTCCCATTCGACCTCGTTGATCGGGAAGGGGATCTGCTGCTCGGCCTCGAACCTGACCAGGTTCGGCGTCTGCTTCGGCTCGTGCGGTGGGAGTCGCGTGAATGCGCTGAAGGCGACGTTTCCGGGAACGGACACCGCCACGCGGGTCTTGTCCACGGCCTTCTGGTGAACGAACTGACCCAGGCTGATCCGGATGACCTCGTCCAGGTCGACATCGGGCGTCGACAAGACACGACTGTGCGGAATGACCGCATAGTCAGTGATCTTGACGTTGGAGCCACTTCGTTCGAGCCGAACGGCCTTCACGGCAAATGATCCGACCTCGACTCCCCACGCGCTCTTCGCGTTTGCCATAAGCGGGTTCTCTCCAAAGCCTTTGCAACGTTCTCGATATCGGAACCTCGACACAAGAGAGGTACCGATGGACCGCGGAGTATATCAAGGGGGACCCCCCTGCCCCCGATTATGGGCCGGGAAGGCAAGAGAAGAACCCATTATTCAGCTCCGACTGCACATCATCCGCATGGCTCCTTGCCTCGGTTCCCTGAGGATGCATGGTGTGTTGATCAAGCGTCGAGTAGTCTGTTGCAGGAGACAGGAGCCCACTCAAGGACCCCAGTGGACGGTGACACGGCATGCATGAAAACGAAGAAATCCCGATCCCTCACGATGGCGCGCCATCGGACGCAGCCACGTCTGCAGATGACGCGAACGTGACGGACCCCGGAGCGACTGCCGCCACCCCGGCCGACACCGCCGAGGAGGCGGTTGCGCCCGCATCCCCCGCGCCCGCAGAGGCATCGAGTTCCCCGAGTCTCGACGAAGCACTTGACGCGGAGATCTCCGCGGCACTCGGTGGCATGTCGATCGACGACCTGGTCGGTGAATCGGAAGCGCCGACACCCTCGGTCAGCATCGGGAGCGACGGACGACGGACCCGCACCGGAACCATCGTCGGAGTCCATGACAAGGAAGTCATGATCGAGTTCGGCCCGAAGTCACAGGGGATCTGCCCGATCGCACAGTTCGAGGAACCGCCGGCCAAGGGGTCGACCCACGAGTTCGTGGTCGAACGCTTCGACCCGTTCGACGGAGTCCTCGTCGTCTCCCTGCCGGGCGCGGTCCAGAAGGCGGACTGGGGCACGCTCGAAGTCGGACAGGTGATCGAGGCACGCTGCGTCGGCATGAACCGCGGCGGGCTTGAGATGGAAGTCGACAACCACAAGGGCTTCATGCCCGCGGGTCAGGTCGACCTGCGGCACCTCCCGGACATCTCGGTCCTGATCGGCGAGAAGTTCCCCTGCAAGGTGATCGAGCTCAAGAAGAACAAGAACCGACTGGTCCTCTCGCGCAAGGCCGTGATGATGGCCGAACGCGAGACCAACCGCGAAAAGCTGCTGGAGACCCTCGCCGTCGGACAGGTCAAGACCGCGACCGTGACGTCACTCCAGACGTACGGCGCCTTCGCGGACCTGGGTGGCATCGACGGCCTGATCCACGTCTCGCACATCTCGCATGAACGCATCAAGCACCCGGAGGAAGTCCTCAAGGTCGGTGACCAGGTCGAGGTCGAGATCCTGAAGATCGACAACGAGTCGACGCCACCTCGCATCGCACTCGGCCGCAAGCAGGTCCTCGGCAACCCGGCGGCGGCTTCCTACGAGAGCATCGAAGCGGACGCCGAGATGACGGGCACCGTCACCAAGACCATGGACTTCGGTGCGTTCGTCGAGATCGCGCCCGGCGTGGAAGGACTCGTCCACATCTCGCAGCTCTCCCATGATCGGGTCCAGACCGTGGATCAGGTGGTGAAGAAGGGTGAGGTTCTGCAGGTCAAGGTCCTGTCCGTCGACGCGGAACGACAGCGTGTCAGCCTTTCGATCAAGGCCCTGACCGATGCACCGAAACGAGAACCGCGGAAGGGTGGCCGCCGTGGGCAGGACGAGCCGATCGTCAGCCGAGCGGACGACCCCGAAATGAGGAAGCTCAAGGCACGCTTCTCCGCGACCGATCTCAAGGGCGGCCTGGGCTGAACCCCTCGTCTGCGATCGTCCGGAGCTCCTCAAGTGACAGCACGGCGATCTCCTCACCGGAGAAGAGATCTCGATCTCGTTCCGCATGCACGGTCCGAGGGCAGCGGGTCACGTTGAAGCGAATCCCGTCGCTGTCGAACTGGAGTCGTCCCAGGTGACCGTGCCTGGTCCGGGCAGCCAGGCAGCGAACCTCCTCGATCCCACTCGCCTCGAGCTCGTCGGCCAGCGGTTCGAGGGGATGCCCCCCGTAGCAGCGGGCGAAGACCAGGACGGGACCGACCAGGTATCCGCGGGCCGTACGCCCGGCGACATCGATCGCATCGGGAGAGGCCAGGTAGTCGAGCAGATCGAGGACCTCGACGATGAGGCGGATTCGATGCCGTCGGCCATCCTCGAACGCCGCCTGGCCAAGGTGCTCCTGGATCATCGCCTCGAGATGGCGATGGACCTCGCTGCGCCGGGGAGGACCTCCAGCCATGTCGGGCATGGTGGCACCTGAGACCTCCCTGATCGCCGCATCAGCATCCAGACCCGGCGCATGCAGCATCGCCCTTGCTGCCCTTCTGGCCAGTTCCTCGCGCCTTGATCCTGCCGTGCGATCGGTCGTCATAGCGTGCCTCGTGCAAGAGCCTCGGCCAGATCGAGGACCGGGTCAACCGAGTTGATTTGCACTCTCATGCCTCTGGAGCTTGCGGAAGTCGCCCCGGGAACCGAACCTGTAGCGGCCGACATGAGAGGAGCCCACCGTGAACTCCAACGGATCATCCCATCCAAGCCCCTCATCAGCACGAGAACTCGTCCAGGGCATGATGCTCTGCGCCAAGGCGGCGGTCTCCGCACTGCAGCCCCCGAAACTCCTGCTGGGCACCCTTGCCGTCGCCTTCATCGCGGTGGTCGGCTCCGTGCTCGATGCCGCAGGCGGTGCCCACTACGTCAGGCACCTCGGTCTTGAAGGACCACGTTCGGACGAGTCGATCGAAGCGACACGCCTCGAGGCGATCGCGAACTATCAATCGATGCTTCCGGAGTCGTTCCAGGTCGCGGAGGATCCGTCAGGAACGATGACCCTCGACGAGGTGAAGGACGCCTGCGAACAGCATTACCTCGAGGAACGTGCCTCCCTCGAGGACGAAGCGGATCGTGATCACATCGAGGCGTCCTACCAGGCCACGCTCGTCAAGCTCAGCGAACTCGAGACGACCGGCGTCTTCGGCACCATGATGACATCGGCGGGCGAAGCGCTCGGACGGTTCGTCCGTGGCGTCGTCACCCTGCAACCGGTCGAAGCACTCGCGGCCCTCAAGGAGATCGTCTACGAGATACCCGCACGCTCGTACGACAGGAATCCGTTCCTGACCTGCCTGGTGGGACTGCTGCTGGTCTTCACGGTCGCGCTCTTCGGCGGCGCGATCGCCCGACTCGACGCTCTGGACACCGGGCTCGGTCGGAAGGCCACCGCCTGGGTCGGACTCGAGTACGCATGGGCCCACATCGGCATGTTCCTCCAGCCGCTGCTTCTCCCGCTTGGACTCGTCGGGATCCTGGCCGGCCTCGCCGCACTCATCGGCACACCGTTCAACCTTCCCTACCTGGACGTCATCGGCGGCATCCTCTACGTCATCGCCATCGTCATCGGTTTCGTGGCAGCCGTGCTGCTGATCGGGTACGGACTGATCGCCTCGATGCTGGTCGGAGCGGTCGCCGTCGAGCGTGCGGACACCGGCGACGCGATCCAGAGGGCCTGGAGCGTCTTGTTCCGCCAGCCGGCCCAGGTCGCCCTGCTGATGGCGGTCGCACTCGCCGCCTTCGGTGTCGGGCTCGCCGTCGTGGATCTCGCAGCGACCTTCGCACTCCAGTTCGCCGCGGGGAGCTGGGGCGGCATCATCGAGGGCGAGGCGGTCCGCAATGCGGGTTCGATCGCTTTCCTCGACTTCACCTTCACGAGCATTCCGGACACCAGCAGCGGCAGCGCCAACGGCGCCAGTGCATTCATGGGGTTCTGGGAGACTCTGGTGATCTCCCTGATCATCGGGTACGTCTTCAGCTGGTTCGCGACATTCGGAACCCGGCTGTTCCTCGCGATGCGACAGCTGGTCGATCGACAGTCGACATCGGTGATCTGGCTTCCAGGCGGCATCCCCGGATCCACCGTCAGGGTCCCGGGACAACCCGAGGACGCCTTCGCCGCGGAAGACGACTACCGGGCGGGAAATCGCTAGAGCAACGCTTCACCCACAGGGAAGAGACGAAGACCATGTCCAACAAGACGGAGTCCATCACGGACGTCCTTGATCACATCGATCGGAACCTCGATTCGAGCGTCGAACGGCTCGCCGACTTCCTCCGCATCCCCAGCGTGAGCACGGACCCTGCCCACGACGAGGACACCACTCGCTGCGCACGGTTCGCAGCCGGCATGCTCGAGGAGATCGGATTCGATGCGAAGGTCGTCGAGACCGACGGGCATCCGATGGTCCTCGCCCGATGCGACGGACCGGACCCGGACTCGCCACGCGTCCTCTACTACGGGCACTACGACGTGCAGCCCCCCGATCCGATCGAACTCTGGGACCACGAGGCGTTCGACCCGGTGGTCGTCGAGGGCGAGCAGGGCCGGCGGATCGTCGCGAGGGGTGCGGTCGACGACAAGGGACAGGTGATGACGATCGTCGAGGCGCTCCGGGCCTGGCACGAGGTCAGGGGCGGACCTCCCTGCGCCATCACGGTGATGCTCGAGGGCGAGGAGGAGTCGGGAAGCCCGAGCCTCGAACCGTTCCTGGAATCCCACAAGGACGAGCTGGCCGCAGATGTCTGCATCGTCAGCGACACCGGCATGTGGGACATCAGGACCCCCGCCATCACCACCATGCTTCGCGGCATGGTCTACGTCGAGGTGACCCTGCATGGTCCTTCCAGTGATCTTCACTCGGGAATGTACGGCGGCGCGGTGACCAACCCCATCAACGAGCTGACTCGCCTCCTCGGGATGATCCACGACGATGAGGGCAGGGTTCGGTTCGACGGCTTCTACGACGACGTGGTGGAGACCACTCCCGAGATGAAGGCGCAATGGGAATCGCTCGGGTTCGACGAGAAGTCGTTCCTCGGCATGATCGGACTGGAACGAGGCCAGGGCGAAGCCGGACGTTCCACGCTCGAGCGGACATGGAGCCGCCCGACCTGCGACATCAACGGGATCATCGGTGGCTACACGGGTGACGGCGCGAAGACGGTCATCGCATCGCATGCGAAGGCGAAGCTTTCATGCCGACTGGTCGCGAACCAGGATCCCGACCGGATCCGAGAGAGCATCCAGAGCTTCTTCCGGGACAACGTGCATCCCGACTGCCGGGTGGAGTTCGAGGATCACGGATGCAATCCGGCGATCTCCGTCCCCACCGATTCCCACTGGCTCGCCTCCGCCTCCAGTGCGCTGAAGGACGTCTTCGGTGTCGACGCGCTCCTGATCGGAACGGGCGGCAGCATCCCCGCGGTCGGTTCGATCCAGAGCATCCTCGGCATCGACTCCCTCCTGATCGGCTTCGGCCTGGACGACGACAACGTCCACGCCCCGAACGAGAAGTTCGAACTGACCTGCCTGCAGAACGGGATCCGATCGCACGCGGCGATCCTCGATGCCTTCGTGACGAAACCCGGTTGAACGACGTCAGTCGTTCCGGGCGGACGTCGTACGATCGTGGCGGGTTCCGGCGTCTTCCCGGGAAGACGCCCGGCGAGCACGCTCACGCCTGGCAAGCACCTTCGCCCGAAGACGCTCCAACTCGGCAGCCTCCCGGAGGCGGTCGGTGAAGGCGGTGAGAACCACGACCAGGACCGCGGCCGAGACCAGCACGACAAGGGCGGTTTCGAATGGATGATCAAGAAGCTGCATCACATGCGGTACTTCGGTCCGGCTCGGGGCGGACTTGAGCCGGGAACATGGAACCGGGACCATCCTTCCTGCCGCAGGTACACTCTCCAGTCATGGCTGCACGGACCGTACAACTTCCGGGTGTCGGGATTCTCGGACTCCTCGCTGCATTGGTCGCCGCGTTCGGCCACGTGTCTGCCGCATCCGCCCAGCAGGACATCGAGATCACACTTGAATCCCTCGGGATCGAAGGCTCGTTCAGGCCCGGCGACTGGACTCCGGTCAACATCGCGCTGACCAGCAATCTCGATGACACCTCCACGGTCCTCGTCTCCTTCGAGATCCAGAACAGTGACGGGGACATCGAGCGCTACACGCGCCAGGTCGTCCTCGCTCCGGGGCAGACCATCCGGCGCTGGCTCTACCCCCACCTGCCTCCATCCGCGTCCGCCCAGGCCCTGCAGAACACGGTCTTCACCGTCCGGGTCTACGAGAACAACGAGGGTGTACCCGGGAGGGAACTCGCCTCCGCACCAGTGAGCGGGGCCAGCGCACTGCGCGTGGGCAGGCCGATCGAGATGAGCCAGGAGATGATCATGGTGGTCGGCAGCGGTCGCCTCGGGCTCCAGGGGTACGCCACATCGCCGGGGAACTCGGCGCTGGTTCCCAGCCTGAACGAACGAAGCGAGATCATCAACGTGCAAGCGGAGGACCTGCCCGATCGCTGGCAGGGACTCGCAGGACTCTCGACGATCATCTGGTCGGACGCCTCCCCGCAGGCACTCGGACTCGATGAGGCCACCGCGATCAGGAACTGGGTGAAGCGAGGCGGGCGACTGGTGATCCTGCTGCCCGAATCAACCTCACCCTGGGGCATCGGCGTGCGTGGCAAGGGCAACTTCCTCACGACGACCTCGGAGGAGGGCAGCCTCCTGCCGGAACGAGCTCCGACCCGACTCGAGGAGGTGAGGATCTCCTCGTTGATGCAGGTCCTGAGCAAGAGCCCTGAAAACAGGAACCCGGACGCGAAGATGAGCATCCGGCTGTTCGAGCCCGAGGCGCTCTCCGAACCCTGGGAGGCCCTGGCTGCACTCCCCGATGAGGGGATCGAAGGCACGGACAACGAACGGCTCGCTGGAGGCGTCTATGCGATCCAGCGAAGGCTCGGATACGGCTGGATGGTCCTGGTCGGGATCGATGCCGATGCCATCCACCGAAGGCAGCTCCAAGCCGACGGCCTCCCCCAGCCGGACGTCTTCTGGAACCGACTGATCGGTCGCAGAGGGACGATCCCGACGACGACCGCCTATCGCGCATACGCGGACTTCAAGAAGCTCGCCACCCGGCCGATCTCGTTCACGACGGGGAGCGGCAAACTGGTCCTCGACATGATTCGAATCGGCGGACCGAGCGCGGGACTCGCGATGCTGATCACGTTCGGACTCTTCGTCGCCTACTGGATGCTTGCCGGTCCGCTCAGCTTCATCTTCCTGCGCAGCAAGGGACAGGTCAGGCTCAGCTGGCTGGGCTTCGTCTGCATCGCGACGCTGTTCACGGTGATGACACTCGTCGCAGCATGGACAGGCAGGCGCATCCTGCAGAGCGATGCTCCGGTCAGGCACCTGACCTTCCTCGACATGATCAGCGGCCAGCCGGAGGTGCGAGCGACCAGCTGGTTCAGTGCCTACCTGCCGGGCTATGGAACCACACGAATCGAGGTTCCCGGCGAGAAGAACCTCCTCGCCACGTGGAGCCCGCCACCGTCCGGAACCCTGGAGCGCTTCCCGAACAGTGACGCCTTCCAGATCAGGACCGATTCCCCCAACGCCTTCGAGATCCCGACCCGGGCGACCAGCGCACACTTCGTGTCGCACTGGTCCGGAGAGCTCGACAAGCCATGGGACGATCCACCCAACGATCGTGGCGGGTCGATCGTCCAGACCGTGTTCGAGACCGAGCCGCCCTCCTTCGAGATCGGTGGCGTCATCCGACACGGTCTCCCCTGGACCCTCGAGGACGTGCAGGTCATCAGCATCTCCCCGTTCCACAATCGCCTGCCCGGGTACTACCTGCTCCAGCAGCTTGCCATAGAGGAACCGCTCGACGCCCTGCCGAACCCCGGGATCATCACGAGAAGAAAGACCTGGGCACCCGGCGAGGCTCTCGACCTCGGCGTGGAGCTTCCGGGACGACACAAGATGCTGGGAACGAAGATCCGCGGGGACTACTCCCTCACGGAGGAATTCGACCGGATCTTCAACTCGGGCGCGAACGCCATCCGAAAGGAGCTGGCGACGAGCCTGACCCCGAACAGCGTCTGGGAGGCAGGCAACAACCGGGAGACATGCCTTGAGATGTACGCCTTCTTCGACATGCTCCCCCAGCCGATCTACATGAAGGAGCAGCCGGGGGCACCCAAGGATGGCATGGCCAGCCATTTCCAACGCCAGCTCGCGCGGCAGACCGACTGCTCCGACTGGTTCCTCCGCCCATGCGTCCTGATCTCCGCGAAGATCAGCGACGTCCCGCTCCCGGTTCCGCTTCGGGTCAACGGCGAGGAGGTCGAGAGCAGCGGCACGGTGATGCTGAGATGGCTTCACCCGCTCCCGGTCGACGACCGTTTCGTGCCCACGACCCCGAACCGTCTGCGCTCGTTCCAGGCTCCTCCGCTTCCAAACAAGAACCCATGACAAGGATCATTGATCGATGGCGATGATCGAGACGATCAACCTCACCAAGAAGTACGGCGACCTGGTCGCACTGGACAATCTCAACCTCGAGATCAATGCCGGTGACTGCTACGGATTCATCGGGCCCAACGGAGCAGGCAAGACGACCACGATCAAGATCCTGGCGACGCTGCTGAAACCGACCTGGGGCGAGGCACGCGTGGACGGCAACGTGGTGGGCTACCAGAACCACCTGATCAGGCCGGTGATCGGATACGTCCCGGATTTCATGGGCGCCTACGAGGACATGCTCGTCCAGGAGTACCTGGAGTTCTTCGCAGCGTGCTACGGCATCCACGGCCCCAAGCGCAAGCAGGTGGTCAACGACGTCCTCGACCTGACGGAGCTCGGTTACAAGAGGACCGCCGACGTGAACGGGTTGAGCCGAGGCATGAAGCAGAGACTCTCCGTGGCACGGGTCCTGCTCCATGATCCGAAGGTCCTGCTGATGGACGAGCCGGCATCCGGACTCGACCCCCGTGCCCGGATCGAGATCCGCGAGCTCCTGAAGGAGCTGAGACGGATGGGCAAGACCATCATCATCTCGAGCCACATCCTTCATGAGCTGGCCGAACTCTGCAATGCAGTCGGCATCATCGAACAGGGCAAGCTGCTCTTTTCCGGCGACGTCTCGGAAGCCATGTCGAAGGCGGAACTGGGTTTCATGGTGGTGGTCGGGGTGGACTCCAGGATCGAGGATGCGGCGGAACTCCTCCGGAAGGTGGAGGGCATCGACCGCGTCGAACTGGCCGACAGCGGCGAGGAGCAACGACTGGAGGTGATGATCAACCCGGAAAGCGGTCTGCCCATCTCCGACATCGCCTCCCGCCTCGTCGCCCAGGGGTTCAGGATCAGCGAACTGCGCAGGGAACAGGTCAACCTGGAGACCGCCTTCATGCGACTGACGCGCGGGGTCGTCAGCTGATTCACGCGACCGGTCCGGTTGTCGTACCATTCGTGGGTCATGACCTGCCGAACCGCCATACTCACCTCGAACCGGTCGACACGGGCCAGGGCTCTGGTGCCGGAGGTCCGCACCGTCGTCGAGAGGCATGCGCAACTCGTCGCCGAACTCGATTCGGGCATGGACGTCCCGGAGGAGACCGACCGACTCGTGGTGATCGGGGGTGACGGCACCATGATCGCGGCGATCAGGCAGACGCTCCAGCGCAGCATCCCGATCGTCGGGGTGAACGCGGGACGACTCGGGGTCCTCGCCGAGTTCGACGTGGAATCACTCGACAAGCATGGCGCGGAAGTCTTCGGTGAAACCCCCCTGGTCAGGGAGCACCTCGTCCTGCAGGCCTCGGTGCTTGCCGAGGACGGCAGCACGAGAATGGAGTCGGTCGCGGTCAACGACTGCGTCCTCACGGCGGGACCACCCTTCCGGATGATCGAGCTGAAGCTCGAGATCGACGGGTCGGAAGGACCGACACTCAACGGTGACGGCGTGATCATCTCGACCCCCATCGGCTCGACGGCCTACAACGTCTCGGCCGGCGGACCGATCGTCCAGCCATCGGTCCAGGCGATCGCCATCACGCCGGTCGCACCGCACAGCCTGGCCTTCAGGCCGATCGTCGCGGATGCCGGCACGAACATCGAAGTCCTGGTGAGCCGGGCCAACGAAGGGACCACACTCGTCCTCGACGGCCAGGTCAACCACCAGGTCAAGGGAGGCGAGCGGATCCTCGTCCGGAAGGCGCAGCAACGTGCTGCCCTGATCGGCAATCCGGGCTCGACCTACTGGAACACCCTGATCCACAAGATGCGCTGGGCGGCACCCCCCACCTATCGCGACCGCGGCCCCTGATGGAACCCACCCGCAAGCCATGATCGACCTCAAGAAGCTACGAGAAGACCCGGACCACTTCGAACGCGGCGCACGCGCCAAGGGATCGGATGTCGACATCAAGCGCCTCCTCGAACTCGACGAGATCCGTCGAGAGCTGATGGTGGAGCAGGAAGCCAGACGCGCCGAACAGAAGCGGATCTCCAAGGAGATGGGACCGGAACTCGGCAAGCGCAAGGGCATGTTGAAGAAGGCCGAAGGCGACGAGAAGGCTCGACTCGAGGCGGAGATCGCGGAGCTCGAGGCGCGCCCCGCGGCCCTGAAGGCCGAGATCCATGCCTTCGACGAGAAGATCGCGGATGTCGAACCGGAATGGCGCGCACTGCATCTCGCGATCCCGCAGCCCGCTTCGGACGACGTCCCTGTCGGGGCGTCCTCCGACGACAACGTCGAGCTGAGCCGCTGGAGTCCGGACGGCTTCGATCCCGACCAGCCGTTCTCGGCACAACGCGGATTCGCCCCGAAGACCCATGTCCAGCTGATCCACGACCTCGGGCTGGTGGACTTCGAACGAGGCGTGAAGATGGCCGGCTCACGACACTACGTGCTGACCGGGGAAGGCATGCGCCTGCACCAGGCCGTGCTCCGATTCGCCTTCGACTTCATGACCGGAGAGAACGGCTTCACCCCGATGAGCGTCCCGGTGATCGTCCGCGAGGAGTGCATGGTCGGCACCGGGTTCTTCCCCGGCGGTCGGGACCAGGCGTACCACATCGAGGAATCGACCCGCGGGGCAGGACACGACCTCTTCCTGACCGGCACCGGGGAGGTCGGCCTGATGGGCTACCACGCCGACGAGATCCTGGACCGGAGCGAACTCCCGCTCACCTACACCACGGTCTCGA
Source organism: Phycisphaerales bacterium (assembly GCA_022447205.1). GTDB lineage: Bacteria > Planctomycetota > Phycisphaerae > Phycisphaerales > SM1A02 > JAKVBQ01. The sequence continues at coordinate 4,196 of JAKVBQ010000052.1, read as the reverse complement.
CGTGCTTCCGGCGCGAAGCAGGAGCCGCCGGCAAGGACACCGCGGGACTCTATCGCGTGCATCAGTTCGACAAGGTCGAACAGGTGGTGATCCACGAGGCGAACGAGGAGGAGCACCGGGCCTGGCATCGCAGGATGATCGGCTTCGTGGAGACGATGCTGCAGCGACTCGAACTGCCCTACCGACTCCTCCAGTGCTGCACCGGAGATCTCGGCACCAAGAACGAGGACATGATCGACGTCGAATGCTGGATCCCGGGACGAGGCGATTCGGATGCGGACGGCAACCCGCTCGGGGACTGGGGCGAGACCCACTCCGCGAGTCGGCTCAATGACTTCCAGACCCGACGACTCAACCTTCGCTATCGGGACGAGAACAAGAAGACGGTCTTCCCTTTCGCGCTGAACAACACCGTTCTGGCGAGTCCCCGCATCATGATCCCGCTCCTCGAGATGCACCAGCAGCCGGACGGGACCGTGTCGATTCCCGAACCGCTTCGACCGTACCTCGGCGGCGTGGACCGAATCGGCTGACAGTCGGGGGACGGGACGCATGCGTCTGCTGCTCGCCATCGCCGCCGTCATGATCCTCGCCTGGGGACTGACCGACCTGCGCCGCGGCATCGGGATCGAGGGGATCGACGTCTCCCACTGGCAGGGCGAGATCGACTGGCGGAAGGTCCGTGACTCCGGCATCGACTTCGTGTACCTGAAGGCCACGGAGGGAGTCGACGGCGTCGACCGGAGTCACGCCGGACACCGGAAGACGCTTTCGTCGCTCGGCATCCCCCATGGCTCCTACCACTTCCTGGCACCCGACCTGGATGGTGCGGCGCAGGCGCGGCACTTCATCGAGGTGGCCGACCCTCGAAGCAGCGACCTCCTGCCGGTCGTCGACGTGGAAACCGCAGGGGCGCGCCTCCCGGAAGTCCTCAAGGCCTACATCGCCGAGATCAGGAGTCGACTGGGAGTCGACCCGGTCATCTACGTGTCACCGGCATTCTGGAACGAGCACCTCGCACCGCACGGCAAGGACTGGCCGAACGTCCTGTGGGTCGCGGAGTACGGCGTGAAGACACCGAAGGCAACCCGTGGCATCGGACCATGGACCATCTGGCAGTACACGAACGCGGGATCGGTCCCGGGCATCAAGGGGCGGGTCGATCGTGACCGCGCCAGGTCGATGAGGCACATCCGGATGCGATGAGCACCCGGATCAACCGGGACAGTCGCCCCAGGCACCAAGCAGGATCGTCAGGTCGGAACCACCGATCGAACCGTCACCATCGAGATCGCCGGAGCAGTCCTCGCTACAGGTCCCCCATTGACCAAGCAGAAGCGTCAGGTCGGCACCGCTGACGATGCCGTCACCATCGATGTCCCCGAGGCAGGGATCGTCCTCGACCGGAAGCTCGATGATCAGCGCACGATGGACGTTGCCATCCCAGGTGTCGTCGAACGTGTTGCGCGGACCTCCGGTCAGCCCACCGGTCGGAGGCTGGTACTCGTAGGTGACGGAGAAGTCACCGATCAGGACGTCCTGGTCGATCTCGCCGTTGCGTGCGGCGAATCCGAAGCTCCAGTCGGTCGGGTCGACACCTGAGATCTCGGTCAGGCCTGCATTGCTGTAGATCAGCTGCGGGTCCTGGAAGGGGAAGGCGATCCAGACACTCACACCGAGGTCGTTCCGCCACTGCACGTACATCGTCGCCATCGACTCCGGTCGCCCCGCGGTCTCGTAGTCGTTCCAGGTCACGCTGCTGAATTCAAGCGGAGTCTGCACGAAGGGGATCGTCCCCCACCGTCCGTCCACGCCGCTGTTCCCGCCTTCGAAGTAGCTGTTCACGCCGACCGACAGCCCCTGCTGATCCTGCTGGAACGCGAAGACGCCGACTTCGGCACCCTCCATGCGATTTCCGGAGGTGTCCGAGAGGTCACCCCAGAGCATGCAGAAGCCGTCACCTGCCCCACTGTTCTCGTTCTTGAAGCTGAATCGGAACGAGGCGGAGAACGCGGTCAGTCCGCGAGCCACCGGTGGCGTCTTCCAGGTCCCCCAGGTGCCGGGGAACCCGTCGGAGACGAGCTTCAGTCGGGGGTTGCCGAAGACATCCGCGTACTGGGCCGCACCGAACAGTTCACCCTGCGGCGTGCCGGTGAAGTTCTCGGAGAGTGCGCCGAAGTAGTCGGGAACGGCGAAGTAACTGCCTCGATCCCCCGTCCCGTTGGGTTCGCCGGGGAACCAATCGTCACCATCGAAGGGCTCGTCACTCAGCCAGACCCACTCACCCTCGCGCTTGAAGAGACCGATCCAGGGGCCGAGGTTGTAGTCGGTCATCGTCCAGAGGGAGGCGAACGCACCGAGGTTGTCGAAGACCCATTCGGATTCACCCGGTTCGTCGAGGCAGACCAGGGTGCCGCCACGATTCGCGGCATAGGACCGTGCCTCGGTCCAGCTGAGTCGCTGGGGAACGACGACCGCCTTGTAGGTCCTGCCGTTGCCACCGTCATCGACGGACCACGTCACCTCGTCGAGCATCGGATCCTCGTCGAACTCGATCAGCACGTACCCGAAGTTCTCGATGTTGTCGTTCCAGGTCCCGATCCCGTAGAGCTGTCCGTAGTTCTCCTGACCTGCCACGGTGTCGTTCGGCTCGCCCGGCTGCCAGTTGGTCCAGTCAAGGGGCTCGTCCGTCACCCAGCGCCAGCCCCCACCCGGTTCCTCGCCGCCATCCTGATACAGGCCGATCGCGGTCGGGCCACCTCGCTGCGTCCCGGGCATGTTGCGATTGATGAAGTCCTGTTCCTCGGGCGAGGTGATGGTCGCTGGATACCCACCGAACCGTTCGGCCGCATCGAGGGCCGCCGCCCAGGTGGTCTCCTCGCCGAGTGCGTACAGGGCGTAGAAGTGTCCGTTGCCTCCCGTCGACGTCGGCCATTCGACGGCAAGATCGGAGTAGGGCTCGTCGACCTCGCCCCAGGCGATGTCGATCTCACCGGATCCCGCACCGGTGACACCCGCGACCCTGATCAGGTAGGTCTCCCCGGCCACCCCCATGAAGCCCACCAGCGATGTCCCGTCGGGACACACGGACGAGTTCTGGTTGCATGCGATCAGTTCGCCACCGCATGCGTCATAGACGAGGATCTGGGTGTCGAAATCAGCATGACCGCAGGTCGAGACGAAGACCCCGTTGTCGGCGAGGGCGGTGTGACTGAACCACACGTCGTTGACGATCGACCCGCCTTCCGGGGCAGTCGTGCACTCGGAGATCACGTCCGGACCATCGTTCGAACAGTTGAGGTTGGTGAACGGGAAGCGCCCCAGACCGAGAGGACGAGCCGCCTGGCAGTCATCGTTCGTCGGCGTCACGCCGCACAGTTCGACCGCCTTGTTGACGCAGGAGGCATCCCAGCTGATGTCACAGCAGTAGAAGTCGAGCTCGCACACCGCGGCACAGCAGTCGATGTTGTCGCAACCCGGTTCAGCATGGACCTGACCGCAGGGGCCACCGCTTCCACAACTTGCCGGAGGAAGCACCTCGTAGTTCCCCGACAGCGAGGCGTTCGAGAGATCCACCACGGTGAGAAGCAGGATCTCGATCGCACCATCCGAGGGCACTTCGCTCGAGATCGATCCCAGGGTGAGCTCGTTCACGTAGAGATCACCGCCACCGGCGTTGAAGGTCGCGCCGAATGCGATGTTCGAGGTCGTGTCGAGCGGGCCGTCGCCGGAGAAGAGCGCACTGTCGAAGACGTAGTCCGCCCTGAGGTTCCAGTTCGCGTTGAAGTTGGCTCGCCCGGCTCCGTCAAGGCCCGAGGTGGTCGGGTCCTGGAGCGTGGCGGTGATGTTCGCGAGGTTCAGCGAGACATCGATGCAGCCCAGGAACGAACCGCAGAAGAACTCGTAGTTCAGGGAGGTGTCCGACAGGTCGAACTGCAGGTTCGTGAGCTGGGCACTTGTGAACGGTTCGTAGTCCGGAAGGAAGATCGCGTTGCCACCACCACCGACCGCAACGACCGCCGACTGGGTGTCGGTCTCCTCGAGCACGCTGGTCCGCACGGTGATGCTGAGGGTGATGGTTGCGGTGGAACCCTGATCAACGGCAAGCTCGGCGCCGATGTCGGCAGCATGGCCGGACGTGGAGGCGAACCCCAGGAAGGCCATGAGACCTGCAGCCCGGAAGGTTCGAGAGATGG
>JAKVBQ010000051.1 GCA_022447205.1 Phycisphaerales bacterium | reverse complement strand
AAGAGGCAGGTCTGAAACCTTCTGGCACCTCTCGCGGCCAGACTCTGGTGCCCCCTCGACGATCGGGTCGAGTCAGGAAACCGGTCTTCTGACCGCCTGGGCTGATCAGGCTGAAGTGCACAGTGTATGCGGAGGATCCGGTCGGGGACAGGCCCTCAGTTGATCGGGAGCAACACCATTGGAGCGGCCCGGTGGGGGCAGTCCTCCGAAAAGACCTCGATCTGGTAGGTGCCGCGCCTGGACGCCTCGAAACCCGCGACGAAGCGGACACCCTCGTCACGGGCCCAGGCGGTGGGGAGGACCGGATCCACCAGCAACGGTGTCTTCAGCCCGCTCGGATCACTGATCACGACGTCGAACGTCCAGTTCGGATCGATCGCCAGATCGCTTCCGTCGGACACGCTGGTCAGCTCGAGGAAGATCAGCGCCCGACCCCCGACATCCAGGGCCTGTGCGATCGGTTGGCCGGGGGCCATGAACCTGCGGAGCTTGAAGGAGGAGACCGCGCCCTGCAGGCGCTCTTCGGGCCCGTCCTTGCAGCCGGGGAGGGCCACCAGCGTGCACGTCGTCACCAGCACGATCGTGGCGGCGATCGACCGACGGAACATGTCGGGCTTGCGTTTCGTGGTCTGCGGCATGTGTGCTGTGGTTGCCGGGCGGAGCTTGGGTGTCACGGACAGGCGCCGAGCGACGCATCCTGGATGCGACCCGGGAGCATGTGGTTGGCGAACCAGACCCAGTCGCTGTTGTGTTCCGCGTACGGCTGGGTGTCACCGGCGTAGGTGGCGCGGTGGTAACCGTAGCCGCTCAAGGCGTTCTCGATCAGCACCTTGCCGAGGTCCGGGGTCTTGTACTTGTAGAACTCGGTGGAACCGTCGGCGAAGGAGAGGGTCACGCCTTGCTTCAGCCAGGGTGCGGGGAAATCCCACCAGCCCTGGTAGCACGTCCAGCTCTTCACGACCCAGCCCTGGTTGTTGAAGGCGGGACCGTTCGCGTCGGCGTCCTCCTCGCAGATCGTCATCAACGTCTCGTTCGGCTTGGGGAGCCCGCTCAGGGTGCGGGCGGAGCGCCAGCCGGCTGAGAGGACCTCCTCGATCTGGTCGATCGGGAGGTTGTCGGGGCAGATCTCGCCGACGTAGGCATTGAACGCGTAGCTGCGAAGGCGGTTGGTGGGATCAAGCGGCGAGGAATAGACGTCGATCGAACCGAGGTAGGGCCAGGCCGCGCCATCGGTCAGAGCAAGTTCGTATTCCTGGGGTCGGCCGTTCGAATCGGTGTAGATGCGATCCTGCCCCTCGCTGTCGTAGGACTTGGTGAAGAGTCGGTACTCCTCGCCGCCCCTCGAGCAGTCCGCGATGTCGCTGTCGTCACCCACTCCGGCATTGAGGTTGGGAGAGGAGCGGGGACTCATGAACGTCCCGTTGTTGTCCGCGGCGAATCCGTAGTTCGCGAGGTTCAACTGGCGCTGATTGCTCAGGCAGCTCGTGGTCCGGGCCTGTTCGCGGATGGTGCCGACCGCGGCCCAGATGAAGCCGATCAGGAGGAGGATGATCGCGAGGACCACCAGCAACTCGACGATGGTGAAACCCGTTCTGGAGGGACGAGGTCTGGTCGGGTGGGCTGGCGTCGTCATTTGGGATGGAGCCTCTCAGTCAACGGGTCGGAGCGTCCTCGATCACCGGGGTGGTGCCCCGGATCCACGGTCATGGACCATCCGGAAGCAGGACGTGCCAGCGGCACGTCCTGCTTCCGGCGGTCTGTCCCAGAGTACGCTGCTCGGACCGGAGAGCCAAGTCTCGGGCAGGCTGGACGCCAGGACACATGGATGGAGGTTCCACGACTCCATCTCATATCTACGATCCAAAACCGCCGATCGACGAGTTGAATCACGGATTTGTGCCGCTATTTTGCCGGGAAGGGCGCACTGGCATGGAAAAGGCCCACTTCGGGAGCGAAATGGGCCTTTCAATGGCGATAGCAGGACTCGAACCTGCGACCTTGGGTTTATGAATCCCATGCTCTAGCCAGCTGAGCTATATCGCCGGGATCAGCCTGAACGAAGCCTCCAAGGGAGGGCGTCGATCGGGTCGGACAGGATACACGCATCAGGGGGGAGTCGGCCACCCCATCACGGGTCGAAGCCTGAATTGAGGTTCTCGGTCCTTCAGGCCTTCAGCCGGAGGTTCGAGCGACTTCATGTCCGTTGGTCGTGTCCTCGGGTTGCCAGCGCTGCGGTACGTCCTCGAGCGCGGCATCGGGTTCGGAGACCCTGATCGCCGCGGCCACGAGTCCCATGAACATCGGACTCGGGGTGAGCGGGCGCGATGTCAGTTCGGGGTGGAACTGGGCCCCGATGAAGTAGGGGTGCACGCCGCGATCGAGTTCGAGGATCTGCATGATCGGGTAGTCCGGGTGCCGGCCTGAGAATCGGAGGCCCGCTTCGGCGAGGCGGTCGATGTAGCCCGGCTCCACCTCGTAGCGATGGCGGAAGCGCTCGCGCACGCTGGTGGCACCACCGTAGAGTCGGCTGGCCAGCGAACCCGCGTCGATCGCGACATCCTGCGCACCGAGGCGCATCGTGCCGCCGAGGATGCCCTCGAGTTCCTTCTGTTCCGGGAGCTCCGCGATGATCGCGCCGGCACAGTCCGGTTCGAACTCCGTCGAGTGCGCACCCTGGAGTCCCATCACGTTCCGGGCGTATTCGATGACCGCGACCTGGAAGCCGAGGCAGATGCCCAGGTACGGCATCGCATGGGTCCGGGCGTGTTCGACGCAGAGGATCTTGCCTTCGACGCCGCGCAGGCCGAAGCCGCCTGGCACGATGATGCCGTGCATGCCCTCGAGGGCTTCCTGCGCATCCGCACGGTTCCTGATGGTCGAGGTGTCGATCCAGTGCGTCTCGATCTGAGTGGAGAGATCGGTGGCACAGTGTTCGATCGCCTTGTCGATCGAGGCGTACGCGTCGCGCAGCGCGGCGTACTTCCCGGTGATCGCGATCTTCACCTTGTGTCGACGGGGGCTGGTGATCCGGTCGGTGAACTGCTGCCATTCGGCGCGGGACTTGTCCTCGTGGATCGGATCGACGCCCTCATGCATGTCGAGGATCGAGAGGATCTGGCCGTCGAGGCGTGCGGCGCGCATCGCATCGGGAATGGTGTAGATCGATTCCCGGTCGTGCATCGAGAAGATGCGGGACATCGGGACGTTCGAGAACATGCCGATCTTCTCCATCACCTGGTTGGTGACGGGACTCTCCGCCCGGCAGGCGATGATCGACGGCTGGATGCCCGCCTCGAGCAGGCGCTTGATGCCCAGCTGGGCGGCCTTTGACTTCTGCTCGCCGAGGATCGACGGTTCGATGATGTAGGTGAGTGCCACGAAGCAGGTGGAATCAGGCCCTTCCTCGAACGCGAGTTCGCGGAGCGCCTCGATGTAGAAACCGTTCTCGTAGTCGCCCGCGGTTCCACCGACCTCGACGAAGACCACGTCGACCGGCTTGCCGTCGTTGCCGGTGAGGGCGAGCTCCCTGAGCTTCCGCTTCACCTCGCCGGTGACATGGGGGATCATCTGCACGTCTCGACCGAGGTAGTCGCCCCGACGTTCGCGTTCGAGGATCTCCGTGTAGATCTGGCCCGCGGTGAGGAAGTTCTGCCGCCCGAGGTCCTGGTCGAGGATGCGCTCGTAGGTCCCCAGGTCCATGTCGGTCTCAAGACCGTCGTCGAGGACGAACACCTCGCCGTGCCGGTAGGGGTTCAGCGTGCCCGAGTCGATGTTGAGGTAGCCCTCGAGCTTGATCGGCGCGACGCTGAGGCCCTTGTCCTTGAGCAGCTTCGCGAGCGAACTCGAGAAGATGCCCTTGCCAAGGCCGCTCATCACCGTTCCGAGCACGACGACGAACTTGGTTCGTCCCTTCACGTACCCGTCGGGGATGGGAGAATAGTTCTCGCTCGCCTCGCTGGAATTGCCGAAGCGGGCCAGAAAGTCGGCGTCCTGTTCGTCTTCACTGGGGAGTTCTGGTGTTTGGGGGGGCATACGTGAGAATAGCACGAAGGGCACCCATCACGCCAGCTCATGCCCCGACTATCGTGCCGACCGCCAGCTTTTCACGAACGCCTCGTACTGCTCCGGCGTGTCGATCCCATGGTGTGCCCAGGCCACTTCCTTCAGGGCGATCGGGTGGCCGTGCTCGAGGGCTCGGAGCTGCTCGAGTCGCTCCGACCGCTCGAGCGGGGTGGGTGGCAGCTCGGCGAAGCGCTGCAGGAAGTCTGGTCGGTAGGCGTAGAGTCCGAGGTGTCGCAGGGGTGGGACGCCGGGCAGGACCGGGCCGAGGCTCGGGTCGGGTGTCAGGGTGCGTGAAAACGCCCCGGCACGCCCCTGGGCATCGACGAATGCCTTCACGAGGTTCGGATCCTCCGGATCCTCGTCCGGTCCGAACGGACAGGCGACGGTCGCCATGCCTGCTTCGGGGTCCCGCTCGAGGGCCGTGACCACGGTGTCGATCGTGGCCGGATCGATCATCGGTTCGTCACCCTGGACGTTCACGATCATGCCGCACTGGATCCGGCCGACCACCTCCGCGATCCGGCTGGTCCCGTTCGGATGATCCGGGGAGGTCATCACCGCGGTGCCACCGAAGGCCTCGACGGCCTGCATGATCCGGTCATCATCGGTCGCGATGATGACCCGGTCGATCCGCTCGGCGGCCAGCGCCTGCTCGAAGACGTGCTGGACCATCGGTTTTCCGGTGGCGTCCGCCAGAGGCTTCCCCGGGAACCTGGTCGATCCCATTCGGGTGGGGATCACCGCGATCGTGTCAGCTGGTCCTGGTGAGGGGGTGTGGCCGACGGGCTCCATGCGGGGCTCCGATCCGCTTACTCGAAGGACTTGGCGAGCTCGTCGATCTCCCGACGACGTTCCCGGATGTCCCGGTACTTGATGTCCTTGCGGACGATGGCGGAGCAGATCTCCGCGGCCTCGTCGGCCAGGTCCCGGGAACGGGTGTCGCGCGCCAGGGCGATGAGCGAGACCATCATGTCGTACTTGATCGGGAGTTCCATCTCGCGCGTGGTGGCGTCCAGGGAATCGAGTGCCTCCCGGTATTCGGCGATCGCCTCCTGGTTCCAGCCCTCCTCGGCAAAGCAGCGTCCCAGTCGGTGGGCACTGGCCACCTTGAACTTGGGCTCGTCCTTGCTGTCCTGGAAGTTGGCCATCGCACTTTCGAAGTCGCCCTTGAGGAAGAGGACGTTCCCGAGCTCGAACTTGATCGCCCGGTCGGTCGGATACTTCTCGGCGCGCTCCCCGAACTCGACGGCCTTGAGGTCGGTGAGCGTGTTCCGGGCTTCCTTGATCCGGTCACCGAGCGTCTCGTCGTCCGGCGCGTCTTCGTGCTTCTTCTCGAGTCGGCGGAGCTTCTCCTCGGCGTCGAGCAGTCTGATGTCGCCTGCCGCCATGCGGAACCGGTACTGCTTGAGCTGCTCGTAGCCGGCCATGTAGACCTTGTAGGCCTCCTCCGTCGACTCCGGCGTGTTCTGCCTGAGGAGCAGCTTGGCGAGCTTCTGAACCGCTTCCGGGGAGCCTTGGTCGGCCTCGAGTTCCTTCCGGGCGTGCTCGACCGCTCGCTCGTCGGCATCGCCGCCGAGGATCGAGGATTCGTCCTCGAGGCGCTGCTGCTCCTCGAGGTCCTTGACTGCAGTCCGGAAGTTGCCCTTCTGCGTCGCGGCTTCCTCGTACCCGCCGGAGACGATCGCGCGCTGGGCGGTCAGCTGCTTGAGGTCCTGGACCAGCCCGGCATCACTCGGGTCGAGCTTGACCGCGGCTTCACCCGCCATGAACGCCTCGTCCCAGGCACCCACGTCGCTGAAGAGGTTCTTCGCCTTGACGTAGTCCCCCTTGGACTGCTTCTTCGAGCTCCGGATCATGTTGAGGATCTTGGGCGCGAGCCACTGCCCGAACTCCATCTGGTTCGCCTTCACGCTGGCGTCCAGGAGCTTCAGGGCGAGGCCGTGGTTGTTCAGGTCCCGCATCCAGGCCATCTCGGCCGCGGCGAACTTGTCGATCGGTCCCGGACCGTCGACGTCCTTGAGCTCCTTGCGGCTGGCAGGCTTGCTCTTGTCGCTCCGGTGATGACCGACCGCCGCCTCGTACATCGCCAGGTGGGTGCTCATCGGCGTCGGGTCGAGCTTGACGGCCGAGACGTAGCAGGCCAGGGCGTAGGTGAAGTTGCCGGTGTCGGCGATGTGCTTCGCCTGGTCCAGCCACGGCTTTGCCTTCTCCGGCTGAGGAGTGAACGCCTTGGCATCCTCCTCTTCGCTGCCGTCGTCTTCCTGCTTCTTCTTGCCGAAGAGTGCCACGGGCTGCTCCTGCTGGGTTCCTGCCTGCCGGGTGGGGTCACGCGGCTTGATGGAGGCGAGTAGAACACCCTACGGAGCCTCCCCGGACTGGTCAACGCGTACTCTACCCGAGGTGGGTAGGATTCCATGGTTATGAGCACTTCATCCTGCCATCTGGTCCTCCACCCGGACCCCGTCCTCCGCGCCAAGGCCGAGCCGGTCGAGGTGTTTGATGAGGGGCTGAAGACCCTGGCGGAGGAGATGATCCGCGTCCGGAAGGAGCACGCCGGGATCGGTCTCGCCGCGCCTCAGGTCGGGCACTCGATCCGGATGTTCGTCTGCAACACCGAAGAGGAGGGGGAGGAGGATCGGATTTTCGTCAATCCGGAGATCCTCGAGACGAGTGGGGACCTCGAGTGGGCGGAGGAGGGCTGTCTCAGCCTCCCCGAGATCCATGGCAGCGTTCGCCGTCCCTCCTTCGTGCGCATCCGTGCGCAGGATCTCGATGGCAACACCTTCGAGCTGGAGTCCGACGACCTGCATGCCCGGGTCTGGCTTCATGAGAACGACCACCTTGATGGCGTCATGATCCTCGACCGGATGCGTCCGCTCGATCGACTGGCGTCCCGTCGGGCCGTGAAGCACCTCGAGTCGATCTACCAGAGTGGTGGCTGAACGAGTCGCCATCGAGTCCAACCACGAGGATCCCGTCCGACATGCGCGTCATCTACATGGGTTCAGGAGCATTCGGCCTGCCGACCGCCCGCGCACTCGCGGCCGAGCATGACGTGGTGCTCGTGGTCTCCCAGCCCGATCGCGCCGCCGGCCGTGGTCGTCAGTTGAGAGCGACTCCGATCGCGGGTTGGGCGCTCGAGCACGATCTGCCCCTTGAACGACCGGAAGACGTGAACGACCCCGACATCATCGGCCGGATCCACGACCTCGAGCCTGATGCGCTGGTGGTGATCGCCTTCGGGCAGAAGCTCGGTGTCGACCTGCTGGCCGGACTGCCGGCGTTCAACCTCCACGCTTCGCTCCTGCCCGCCTACCGCGGGGCGGCACCGATCAATCGGGCGATGATGGATGGATGCGAGACCACCGGTGTCTCGGTGATCGGCCTGGCCCAGCGCATGGATGCCGGCGTCGTCTTCGCGACTGCCGAGCTCGAGGTCGATCCTCGCGAGACCGCGGGTGAACTGCACGATCGACTCGCCGAGCTCGGACCGAAAGCGATTCTCGACGTCCTCGCCCGGCTCGAGGCCGGCAGCCTTGAAGGCCGCGATCAGGATGAAGCGCTCGCGACCCGGGCCCCGAAACTGGCACGCGCCGAGGCGACGACGGGCTTCCTCGAGCCGGCGCCGCTGGTCCGTGCGCACGTCCATGGCCTGACGCCCTGGCCGGGCTGTGACGTCATGCTCGACGGGAAGCGTCTGCGCCTCCTGCGGGTCCTCGAACACCACGGCGAGGTCGAGGAGGCCGAACCCGGCACGCTCCTCGACGGCGGGTTGGTCGCTTGCGGCACCGGTGCCCTGCGGATTCTCGAGGTCCAGCCCTCGGGCGGGAAGCCGATGGACTTCGACGCCTGGCAGCGGGGTCGCCAGATCGCCGCCGGCGCACGCCTGGAGCGGATCGAATGAAGGGCCTCACCTTTCACAAGTTCCTCTGGGATCTCCTCCCCGGTCGACGGGAGCCGCGCCGGGAACCGACACCACCGAAGGCGCCGTCCGCAAGCAGGCGTGGACCTGTCTCCGCCCGGCAGGCTCGCTACGACGAACTGGTGGCGGAGATGAAGCGCATCCACGGGTTGCGCGTGAACAAGTGGCGTTCGAGCACCTCCGGATGTGCCTGGCAGGTCGAGTACCGCGACGGTTCGATCAGCCGGTTGATCGAATCACCCTATCCACGTGGACCGATGAGCTGCGCGATCTTCATGCACGAGGTCGGGCACCACGCGATCGGGCTCTATCGCTATCGACCCCGCTGTCTCGAGGAGTACCACGCCTGGAAGTGGGGGCTCGAGGAGATGGAGCGTCGCGGGTTCTCGGTGACCGACCGGGTCCTGGCACGCCGCGACGAGGCGCTGCGGTATGCCGTCGAGAAGGCGTTGCGTCGTGGTTTGCGTCGGCTGCCGGTCGAACTTGCCACGTGGGCGCCACCCGGTGTCTTCCAGCCGGTCGCCGCGGACGGCGTGTCCTGTCCCGATGGTGGGTCTTCAGGCGAACACGTCCATCAGTGACCCGATGTTGGTGTAGACCGTCGGTTGGATGATGACCTTGGCGGGTGTCACCGGGGTGCACCGGCCGGTGGTTGCCTCGGATCGCGTCGGTTCGAGGCCGTCCGTCACGGGCGCGGGACGCGTGCCGGCTGATCCTGCCGGGTCGGTGGCCCGACACCGGGCGAGGGCGGATTCGAGCTCGTGGATCGCGCCCGAGAGCCTGGCCAGTTCGTGTGCCTGCTGGCTCAGCACCAGCTCGTCGGCCGGCGTGGTTCTTCGACCATTCGCCGCAGGGCATTGGATGACGACACGCTCGGGGGCGTGTGCGAAGGGCGATCTGTGCCCACTCGTGTCCGTCATGTCTGCAATTGGTGAACTCATCGGTACCCGTTGAACGTGTCACGGGTCCTGCCGCGGTCGACGTGAATTTCGCACGTTCCATCGTGCCCGATAAGGGCAGGGCCGGTGTCGGGCGGGTAGCGTGTGTCGGATGCGGACCGACGAGCTCGACTATCCATTCGACCCCGCGCTGGTGGCGACCCATCCGGCGGAGCCTCGCGATGCGGCGCGGCTGCTTGTCTTCGATCGTGCGGAGGGCCGCACCAGGCACTTGACGGTGCGTGCGCTGCCGGAGCTGCTCGCCTCCGGTGACGCCCTGGTGCTCAACGCCACTCGGGTGGTGCCCGCCCGGGTCTGCTTCGAACGGGAAGCGACGGGGGGGCGTTTCGAGGGGCTGGTCCTGCCTGCCGAGGACGGCCTCGTTCCCTGCTACCTCCGTGGTTCGAAGCGACTTCGCGAAGGAGATCGCCTGCTCCTGCGCACCTCGGATGACGCAGTGGTCGGCACCTTCGAGGTCGCGGGTCGCCGGGAGGAACAGAGCCTGCTCCGACCGCTCTCCGGTGGTTCGCTTGATGACCTGCTGGAATCGGCGGGCCGGGCGCCGCTGCCTCCTTACATCCTCGGTGCTCGCCGGGACCGGGAGGAGCTGACCGGAGCGGATGCCGAGGCCCTGGATCGAGCCTGGTACCGGACCGTCTACCAGCGATCCGTCGGACAGTCCTCGGTGGCGGCGCCGACGGCGGGGCTCCATTTCACGGAGCCGTTGCTTGAACGGATCGAGGCGATGGGGGTGCGACGGATCGAACTCGAACTCGAAGTCGGTCCCGGGACCTTCAAGCCGGTGACGACCGACACCCTCGAGGCGCATCCGATGCACAGCGAACGCTTCGTCGTCGATGCCGAGGCGCAGGCCGCCCTCGAACGCACCCGAACCGATGGTGGTCGGGTGATCGCGGTCGGCACGACCTCCTGCCGTGCCCTCGAGTCGCTGCCTCGGGTCCTGCCCGGTTCGACCATCGAGACCGAGACCGACCTCCTCATCGCGCCCGGTCATGAGTTCCGGCACGTGGACGGTCTTCTCACCAATTTCCACCTCCCGCGATCCACCCTCCTGGCCCTGGTGGCGGGGCTGGTCGGCCTCGAGCGGATGCTTGCGCTCTACGCGGAAGCCGTCGAGCACCGATATCGCTTCTATTCCTATGGCGATGCGATGCTGATCCTCTAGGATCTGCTCTCGTCGACGGCCCGTCGGGACGTCACCGCACCCGACTCGTGCTTTCACGAGGCCGGGTGATGATGGCCGATGTGAGAATGTTGTGACCCGCATGCATGCCCCCAGCCTCAAGGATCTCTTCGACGATGCCCAGCTCATCGAGGGGGATCCCGGCACCCGACCGCTCGCTGTCGTCGAGGACTCGCGTGACGTCGCGCCGGGCACGCTCTTCATCGCGAGGCCGGGTGCGAGCGATGACGGCAGTCGTCATGTCGATGATGCGATCGCCCGTGGTGCCAGTGCGATCCTGCTTTCGAAGGATGTCACGCTGCCCGCACCGCCGGCCGACACCGCGCTGGTCAGGGTGGCCGATCCCAGGCTCGCGGGTGCTCGTGCCGCGCATCGGTTCCATGGTGATCCCGCGCGGTCGCTCGATGTCCTGGCGGTGACCGGCACCAACGGCAAGACCACCGTCGCCTTCCTGGTTCGTGCGATCCTCTCCGCGGCGGGACGTCGCTGCGGCCTGCTGGGCACGATCGAGACCGATGACGGGGCGACCTCCACCCCGGCGAACCTGACCACGCCGTCCGCGTGCGACCTCGCCGCACTCATGGGGCGGATGGTCCGCAATGGTTGTGATGCGGTCGTGCTCGAGGCGTCGAGCCATGCCCTCGACCAGGGGCGCCTGCTCGGGTTCGAACCGGATCGAGCGATCTACACGAACCTCAGTGGTGATCACCTTGACTACCACGGATCCCTCGAGGCCTATGCCGATGCCAAGGGTCGGTTGTTCGCGATGCTGCCCGAGGACGGCGTGGCGATCGTGAACGTCGACTGCCCGATGCACGAACGGATCACCGGTGGGACGCGCGCCGCGGTGCTGCGGTGCTCGACCGCGGGGCAACCGGCCGACGCCCATGCCCGCATCGTTCGATCCAGTCGAGGCGGAACGACCCTCGGACTTGAGGGTCCATGGGGCTCGTTCGATGTCGAGACGCCGCTGATCGGTCGACACAACGCGGAGAACCTGATCCTGGCCTGCGTTCTGGTCCATTCCCTCGGCGTGGACCGCTCGACCCTCGAGTCGGTGCTCCCTCGACTTGCGGTCCCCCCGGGACGTCTCGAACCGGTGACCGCTCCCGACGCTCCGTTCACGGTCCTCGTCGATTACGCCCACACCGATGACGCCCTGCGCAACGTCCTCGATGCGGTCCGTCCCCTCGTGCCGGAGGCGGGCCGACTGACGGTCCTCTTCGGGTGTGGCGGGGATCGCGATCGCACCAAGCGTCCACGGATGGCGGCGGTCGCCTGCGCCGGCGCGGACAAGATCATGGTCACGTCGGACAACCCGAGGACGGAAGACCCCGAGGGGATCGTCGATGACGTCCTCGTGGGCGTGCCCGCCGAGGCGCGCTCCCGGGTCGAGCATGAGGTCGATCGTGCGCTCGCGATCGATCGCGTCATCGAGGAGGCGATCCCCGGCGAGGTGATCGTGATCGCCGGCAAGGGCCATGAGGACTACCAGATCATCGGCACCACGCGTCGGGACTTCGATGATCGGGTGCAGGCACGTTCCGCGCTCGATCGCCGGGGGGAGGGGGTGCGATGACGTTCCTTTCCCTCGAGGCCTGCCGGGAAGCGACCGGCGGGACCTGGCTGGTGCCGCCTTCGGACGGCGCCCTCGAACCGAGCAAGGTCTCGATCGACACCCGGGAGGACCTGGCCGGTGCACTCTACGTCGCTCTGGTCGGCGGACGGCTCGATGGCCATGCCTTCCTCGCCGACGCGGCGAAGGCGGGGGCCTGTGCCGCGATCGTCGAGTCCGGTCGCGTGGACGAGTCGCTTCATGGAACGCTCCCCCTGATCGCGGTCGAGGATTCGACCCGCGCGCTGCGGGCCCTTGCCGAAGCGTGGCGCCCTCGACTCGAGGCGACCGTGGTCGGCATCACCGGGAGCGCGGGGAAGACCACCGTGCGTCGCCTGCTCCAGGGGATCTGTGAGGCCGCGGGCCCGACCACCGCCTCGATCCGTTCCTTCAACAACCACATCGGGCTGCCGCTCACGATCCTCTCCGCACGGCCCGACGATGCCTGGCTCGTGGTCGAGATCGGCACCAACGCACCGGGTGAGATCCTCGATCTGGCCACGCTGGCCGCACCGGACGTCGCGGTGATCACCTCGATCGGTCGTGCCCACCTCGAAGGGCTCGGTTCCCTGGAGGGGGTCGCCCGGGAGAAGGTGTCGCTGCTTGAGGTGCTGCCTCCCGGTGGTGATGCGGTGGTCCCGGCCGGGGCCGGCCCCCTGACCGACCTCTTGCCACAGTGCCTGCCCGAAGGTGTCGCCCTCCAGACCTTCGGGGCCGACGGGACGCCGGTCGGACTCGCCATGCGAAACACCCTTGGGGCGACGGGGGCGCAGCTCCTGCGGCTCGATGACGGCCTCGAGTTCGAACTTCGTCTTGCGGGTGAGCACAACGCCTCGAACGCCTGCGCGGCGGTGGCCGCGGCTCGCGCCCTGGGCATCCCTGATTCGACGATCGTCCCGGCGATCGGAGCCGTCGAACCGGATTCGATGCGCCTGTCCGCGGATCTGCTCGAGTCCTCCGGAACCCTGCTCCTGAACGACGTCTACAACTCGAATCCGGATGCCGTCCAGGCCGCCCTGCAGACCTTCGCGGAACTCTCCGCCTACGCGCCTCGTCGGGTGGTCATCCTCGGCGACATGCTGGAACTGGGTGAGGAGGAGGCCGCACTCCATGCGGAGATCGGCCGGTCCGTGGCACGGTTGGACGCGCTTGCCCCGATCGATGTCGCGATCTTCGTCGGTGAACGGAGCCTGCACGCCGCCAGCGCCCTGGATGAGTGCGGCTTCGACGGGCTGCTGGTCACCCTGCCCCGGCTCGATGAGGTGCTGGCAGGCACCGTGGCCTCCGTGGTCATGGATGGAGACGCGGTGTTCGCCAAGGCCTCTCGCGGGATGGCCTTCGAGCGGATCATCGCCGCGATCCGGGAGCGCTCCGAGCGTCGGACGAATGAACTCGCCGGCCACTGATGAAGATGGCCGGTTCCTGCCGATGATGTCTGAGCACCTCATGGGTTGAAACACCATGTTCTTCAATCTCATCGACTTCTTTCAGAACCAGCTCGAGTCGCTCGGGCTCTGGTCGATTCTCCAGGTCTTCTACCAGGAGGAGTTTCGCGGTCTCGCCGCGGTGCTGCTGTCGTTCACCCTGGTCATGCTCTTCGGCCGGCGCACGATCGCCTGGCTGGTGAAGCGCAAGATCGGCGACGCGCCCGAGTTCTACAACGCCGACCTCAATGAACTGATGCAATCCCGGACCGGCACCCCCTCGATGGGGGGGATCCTGATCTGCGGTTCGATCGTGGTCACCGCGCTCCTCCTCGCCGATCTCGGGAACCGGTACGTCCACCTGGCGTTCGCGGTCCTGGTCGTCCTGGCCCTGGTCGGTGGCAGCGACGACTGGCTCAAGCTCACCGCCGCCCGACGCAATCCCGGCCAGCGGGAAGGCCTCTTCGCCTGGGAGAAGCTCCTCTTCCAACTCGGGGTCGCCGGTCTGGTCACCGCCTTCATCTACGAGCATGCCGCGAGTCCTGATGCCTGCGTCCTGAACCTCCCGTTCCAGCGGACGTATCCGCCGGCCCAGCTCGATGACACGATCCAGCTGCCCTTCATGATGAATCCCCAGGTTTTCATCCTGCCGGGAGTTCTCTTCATCCTGTTCGGGACCCTCCTGATCGCGGGCATGTCCAATGCCGTCAACATCACCGACGGGATGGATGGGCTCGCCGGGGGGACGCTCGTCATCGCGAGCCTGGCGATGATGGGCCTCACCTGGATCGCCGGCGAGCCGCGAGCCGCCTCCTTCCTGATGGTGCCCTACGTCGAGGGCTCCCAGGAACTGATGGTGTTCGCGGGGGCGATGGCGGGGGCGTGCATCGGCTTCCTCTGGTTCAACGTCTCGCCCGCGAGCGTCTTCATGGGCGACACCGGTTCGCTCCCGCTCGGTGGGCTGCTGGCGTTCTTCGCGGTGGTGATCAGGCAGGAGATCCTGTTGTTGATCATCGGCGGCGTGTTCGTCATGGAGATGGGCAGCGTCATGCTGCAGGTGGGGTATTTCAAGGTTTCCGGTGGGAAACGGATCTTCCGTTGCTCGCCGATCCATCATCACTTCCACCTCAAGGGATGGAGCGAGCACCAGGTCGTGCTGCGATTCTGGTTGATCTCCGCGATCCTCGCGATGATCGCCCTCGCGAGCCTCAAGCTTCGTTGAAACCCGTCGAGTACCGTTTGTGCGGTCTGTACGCCTTGTCCGGGTCGTCGTGGGCATCGAACGCTTGACAGGCAGCCCATTCGGGGGAGAGTCAAGCAACGGGCTTTCCTGCTCGATTCAACGGGCCATGCACTGGGAGAAGATCATGTTCAGGACCGGAATGCAGTTGGGCGTCGCATTGATCGTGGTGGGTTCGCTCGGGAGCCATCTCCAGGCGCAGGACCGGGGCGACATCGTCTGCTGGGGAACCAACCACTCGAATTCATGCATCACGCGGACGGGTCCGTTCCTGCATGTCGACCATGGCTACAAGCATGTCGTCGGCCTGCATGCGGACGGGACGTTGCTGCTCGAGGGCAACAACGACCGCGGCCAGCTGGACATCCCCGCGGGGACCTATCGCTGGGTCTCCGCCGGATACGAGATGACGATCGCGATCGATTCCAACGGGCAGGCCCATCATGCGGGTTCGGTCGGCTTCGGGGCGAACAACGTCCCGAGCGAGCCGCTGGTTCAATGCGATGCGAGCCGGTACCACACCGTTGCCATCACCGAGACAGGCGAGATCATCGCGTGGGGATGGAACTTCTTCCAGCAGAGCGCCGACAAGACCGGCAACTGGATCGCCGTTGCAGCCGGCGAGACGCATTCCGCCGCGATCCGTGACGACGGCACCATCGAATGCTGGGGCGATGACAGTGACAACAAGTGCTCCGATGCGCCGACCGGTGACGGGTTCATCTCGATCGCCGCAGGGGACGATCACACGGTCGCGCTTCGTTCCGACGGGACCGTCGAGTGCTGGGGCGGCAACGACCGAGGCCAGTGTGACGCACCCGTCGTCCAGGACTTCGTGCGGATCTATGCCGGCTTCGACTACACGATCGCCCTGCGTGGTGACGGCACCGTCGAATGCTGGGGAGGGCTCTCGGGGAATGCCTGCCTTGGTCCCGACCCGGGGGTGAACGTCGGTCTGCTCGGGCCCGGGCGCATGTCCGTTTCGGCGATCGTCGATCGTGACTGTGACGGGAACGGGATGATGGACCTGCTGGACATCCGCGATGGCAATGCCGTCGACTGCGACGGGGATGGCGCGATCGATTCCTGCGAGATCGCCCTTGGGGAGGATCTCGACTGCAACGGCAATGGCATCCTCGATTCCTGCGAGGTGGCCGAGGGCCTCGTGCAGGACTGCAACGCAGACGGTGTCCCCGACGAGTGCCAGTTCCCGCCCTCGCCCGACCTCAACGGCGACGGCGTGGTCAACGGAGCGGACCTGTCGCTCCTGCTCGGTGCCTGGGGCACGAGCCCCTGACCACGGCTGCTCAGGCAGGTTCTTCGGTTGAATCGGGAAATGCCGCCGCGAGGTCGATCGTCGACCCCGGTGCATTGACGCGCTTTCTGAAGCGATGTTCGCGCAGCAGACCGATCAGCGCCCGCATGTCCGGCCGCAACGGAGCCAGGTGGGAGACGGGCTGTTCGGTGATCGGATGCCTGAAGCCGAGCGTCGTGGCATGGAGGGCCTGGCGCATGATCAACGGTTCCGGCGGCAGTTCGGGATCGATGTCGCGCTTGCCCAGATGGCGGCCGCCGTACATGTCGTCTCCGACGATCGGGTGTCCCAGGTAGGCCATGTGGACCCTGATCTGGTGGGTGCGTCCGGTTTCGAGCTCGAGCTCGACGAGGGTGTACCCGTCGTAGGCCTCCCGGACCCGGTAGATCGTTCGGGCGCTCTTGCTGAGGTCGTCGTAGCGCACCGCGTACTTCTCGCGAGCGGTCGGGTGCTTGCCGAGTGGCTGCTCGATCCGATCGGCGTGGGGGTGGAGTTCGCCATGGACCACCGCGAGGTAGCGCTTGTCGGTCTGGCGGAGTTCGAACTGGCGCCCCAGGCGCCAGTGGGCGGTGTCACTCTTGGCCGCCACCATCACCCCGCTCGTGAAGCGGTCGAGTCGATGGACGACGCCGGGCCGGCAGTTGTCCTCGCCCACCGTCGAGAGACCGCCACCGGTGTTGTGGATGAAGTGCCAGCTCAAGGCATTGATCAACGTGCCGGAACGGTTGCCGCGTGCCGGGTGGACGATGATGTCCGGCTGCTTGTTGATCACGATGAGATCGGCGTCCTCGAAAATGACGTCGAGTGGGATGTCCTCGGGGGGAATCGCGTTGCTTGGTGGCGGTGGGAGGGTCGCTTCGACCACGTCACCGACGCGCAGACGGGTCGCCGCCTTGGGATGACGCCCGTTGACCGTCACCGCCTTCTCGTCGATCAGGCGCTGGAACGTGGTTCTCGAGAGGAACGGCACCCGGTCGACGAGGTATCGGTCAAGACGCTTGCAGAGATCCTTCTGCAGGGTGAAGGACACCCTGGGCTGTGCTTCGGCATCGTCATCGTCGATCGAGGCGTACAGTCCCAGGAGGGCATCCCGATCGACCTTCCCACCTCGTGAGATCAGTCGAGTGATGTCACGAGGATCGGGCTTCGAATCATCAGTCATCGGGGCCCCAGTCGGGTGTCACCCTCAGCGTCCGTCGCCACTCCCGGCGGGTGCGGGATCAGCCGGAGCTG
>JAKVBQ010000050.1 GCA_022447205.1 Phycisphaerales bacterium | reverse complement strand
AGCGTCATGATGACGGTTCGCCGTCTCGCGGGTACCAGTTGAACCACGCGTGGTCGTTCGACCGAATCAGCCGCCCCAGTTGCCAAGCAGGATCGAGAGATCCAGCCCGTCCACCAGTCCGTCGCCGTTGATGTCCGCCGGGCAGGTGCTGGTGGTGCATGGACCCCAGTTGCCGAGCAGGATCGAGAGATCAAGTCCGTCGACCAGGCCATCCTGATTGATGTCACCAGGCGCCCACTCCTCGAGTTCCAGCGCCTGCACGTCCATGGGTTCCGGTGCGCTCTTGCCCTGGCTGACCCAGAGGTCGTGGGCAACCGTGCCAAGGCCATGCTCGGCGTTGTTGCGAAGGAACTCCATGTACTCACGGGTCGAGGTCTGGTAGTAGAGGGTCGCGACGGCGGTCTTCGTTCCGCTGGGGACGGTGTACTCGGTGTCATCCCAGTACTGGTTGTCCGGGTAGGCGACGGGGATGCCCTCCGCGCCGATCGACTTCAGCTCCTCGAAGGTGGAGCCTCGTGCCGGGATCCGGTTGTCGAAGAGCCTGACGTTGTTCAGTGCAAGGTGGAAGGATTCCCCGGCCGGCAGGTTCGTGGCCTTCGCCACGGAGTCGGAAATCCCGGCCTTCATCTCGTAGATCTTCGCGTCGGTCTCATCGAGCGTGGCGGTGGCATAGTCGTACGCGCCTGACTCACCGATCATCAGATCGTCGGCGTCATAGAACCGGACGTTGATCCACATGCGACGGCCTTCGGGATAGCCGGTCGGCAGCTTGTGACCGGTCTGGTTGATGATCCTGACGTTGAGCAGGCCGTCATCAGTCATCGACAGTTCCATGTCCGAAGCGTCCTTCAGCATCTGGACGTTCCGGGCCTTCGAGGCCTCGACACGCTCGGTGGTCAGTCCCGTGACTCCGGAATCCTGGCCCAGTGCCTCGAATCGTTCCTTCACGGCGCCCACGACCCAGGTGTTGGCGCCTGCGAACGAGTGCTGGCCGATGTCGTATCGTTGCGGGTTCTCGGGGTTCTCCTCGAACACGCAGGCGGAACCGACCTGCTTGGGCATGTGGCAGTCCTGGCAGCTCCGGATGGTGGGATCCCCGCCTTCCGGGATGTAGCCTCCGAATCGACTGTCCTCGAAGATCACGCCGGTGTCGGCGAAGTCACTGATCAGCCATTCGCTGTAGGTCCGCTGCTCGGGGAACATGTCGTCGGGGTTGCCGGTCGGGTGCGGGTTCCCATCCTCCAGCGGTGTGAGCTCGAACTCGCCGGTGGTGGGGTTCTTCATGTACAGCGGGTTGCTCACGTCATGGCACTGCCCGCAGAACGCACTCTGCCGGTGATAGGGGGATTCGACCAGCCAGATGTAGTGACCGTTCGTGGCACCGTGCACCCCGTACCAGTTCGTGCTGATCTCGTCGGGACCGTACGGCCCGCGACGCATGTCCAGGGGATCGACGACGTACTGTCCATTGGTCGGGTGCTGGGGGAAGTCCCCGTTTGCAAGAAGAGCGCCGATGATCGGGGAGTCGGGGTACGGCTCACCGTAGGGATCGTTGTAATCGCCTGATGCCGGAGGGAATCCCTTGGCGCTGCTCCCGGGCACGTAGCAGTTCTCGGGATGTTCCAGATCGGGGTCATCACAGGGGACCGGGTTGACCGACCTGTGGCAGAAGTTGCAGTTGATGCCGTCGAAGTCATCCGCATCGAAGACATCGAAGATGTTCGAGAAGTCCGTGGTGAACGACTTCCCCTTCAGCCATGCTGCCGGAGCATGACAGCGGATGCAGGTCTCCGCACCGAACTTGACGTCCTTGTTGGCGATCGTGATGGCGGCATGCCACACCGGGTCACGCGCGGACTGACCCATGATGCTTGCCACCCACGGGTCGTAGGGAGCGGTCTCCACATCGAATTCCGCATGGCAGTAGCCGCAGTTCTGGCTCGACACGATCTGGTCGAATGAAGTCGTGTCGGTCGGTGGCTGGGTCCCGGGCTGGTAGAAGTCAGCTTCGGTGGTCTGGATCTGGATCTGGTCGTCCCCGCCGGCACTGCCTGCCATCGACTGTGTGAGCAAGGTCGCACTCGAGACGACCGCCGCACATCCGAGCAACAGCCCGAACGTGCGCCTGGTCGAAGTGGACTTGATCGATCCGTTGCTCAACTTCATTTCCGGAGAGAGTTCCCATGTCTGCTCGACAACCACGCGGCCGAACCGGTCCTAGCTGCCCGATCCGAGGTGCCCCTGGGGACACCCTGTCATCAGGCCCCCTATACATCGATCATCGATGGGTCCATCTTGATGGAAGTGGGGAGAGCTGGCCGGATAACTCGCGGTCAGCCATCAATTAGGATAGGTCGGGCGCCTGCACGGTCAATCTGGAGGGCCAAGATCCTCGGAGATCACATGTCCGGCAAATCGCCCGCCCGCCAGGCCTTGAAACGCCGATTTTTCATCTGTCCGATAGAATTCCATTCATGATCACCCATGGTGCACACCCCGATGACCGGAGCGCCCGGACCCGCCCCCTGAGGGTTATGGTCCGGTCCTTTCTTGGTGTTCTCGGCCTGGCCTGGCTCCTCTCGGTTGGTGTTGGCTGCGCCTCCACCCCGCCGCCTCCGGCAACTCTCTCGTTGGAACCGGGGCGGTATGACTCCTGCTTCGATGCGGCACTTCTGGTCGCTCGAGAACAGGGGATGCCTGCAGTACTCAGGGACCGAGCGGGTGGGATCGTCGAGACCGCCCCACGCATCGCCGGATCGATCTTCGAGCCCTGGCGAGTGGACAATGCCAGCCTCGCGGAAGGGTTGGGCAACACCATCAGTCTTCAGCGACGGCGTGCACGATTCGAATTCGTCCCTGCTGATTTCCACCCTCCATCGGCAGGTGACCCCGACCGACTCGATGGACCGCCGCTTCCCGGCTCCCGTGCTGACGACCTGCTCGACATCCAGTCCTATCAGGGGCCACTCGAAGTCAGGATCTGGGTCTACGTGGAACGGGCATTCACCCCCGGGGTCCGCACCGGAACCTGGACGCGATCGCAGACCACCTTCGCGCGCGACACCCTCGCGCCGTCGAGGACCGATGACGACGGCGTCGTGGTGGATTTCAGCAAGTGGACCCCGGTCCGTCGAGACTCGGCCTACGAACAGCGCATCCTCGATGCACTGAGCAGGAAGCTGACGGCCTCCTCCTCGACCGGTTCGTGACGCGGAGGCGAATGGGGGCCGTCGGACATCAGCCCAGCTGGATCCGAGGGTCGACCCAGTTGTAGAGGACGTCGACCGCCAGGTTGAAGAGCACGAGCAGGGTCGAGTAGACGAGCACCACGCCCATGATCAGGGTGAGGTCCTTGGAAAGCACGCCGTCAACGAAGTGCTGCCCGATCCCCGGGACCGCGAAGACCTTCTCCACCACGAATGAGCCGGTGAGTGCTGCCGCCGTGGCCGGTCCCAGGTAGCTGAGTACCGGAAGGAATGCGTTCTTGAGTGCGTGCCGTGTCGCCACCCCGGCTTCCGAGAGCCCCTTCGCGCGAGCGGTGCGTATGTGGTCCGTTGCCATCTGTTCCAGCATGCCGAAGCGAACCAGTCTGGAGATGTAGGCGGCGAACGGAAGGGACAGCGTGATCGCGGGCAGGACGAGGTCGGCTGGTCCGCCCCAGCCTCCCACCGGGAACCATTTCAACCATGCGGCGAAGACGATCAGAAGGGTGGCGCCGGTGACGAAGGACGGCAGGCTGATTCCGATCAGGGCGATGCTCTGTGATGCCATGTCCGCTGATGAATTGGGGCGGAGCCCCCCGATGATGCCCGCTCCCAGTCCGAGTGCGGTCGCGATCAGGATCGACGTGAAGCCCAGGACGAGTGACACCGGCACTCCGTCCATCAGGATCTCGTTCACCGTCCAGTCCGGCTGCTTGAGGCTTGGTCCGAGGTCGAACGGCTCGTCCGAGTATCCGAGTGCCCACGAGATGCCGCTGGCCTTGCCGAGATAGGAGAAGTAGAAGTCGAAGGGGTCATCGAGGTTGTACTGCTGCTCCATCGCGGCAACGATCTCGGGCGCAGGTCGACGGCCTTCTGGATTCTCCAGGGGGTTCCCGGGGATCAGCCAGGCCAGTGCGAACGTGATCGTGTACACCGCAAGCACGATGAAGGGGAGCTGGATGAGTCGACGTGCGATCAGGGGGAGCATCGTTGACACATCCTACGGGCTGACGGAACCTCCTGATGGCGCGTAGGCTTTCCACATGCGATCGTTCCTCGCCATCCTCCGGGCACTCACCCACCTCCAGGTACCGATGGCGCTTTCCGCCGTCGCCCTCGTCGAATCGATGACATTGCTCCTGTCCGGGCGCTCTGCGGGACTTTCCTGGCTGCTTGCCGCCGCCTTCGGGACGCTCGGCCTCTATCTGCTGGACGGCATTCGAAGCGCTGATCACGAGGATGCCATCAGTCAGGAAGGCAGGTCGGCACTCTGCCGTCGCCATCGAGGTGCGCTCGCACTGGCCGCCGGCATCGCCCTCGCGGTCGGCGGTGGCTTCGTCCTTGCTTCCGATCCGTCGGTGACCGCGTTCTGCATGCTGGCCATCGTCGCGCTCCTCGGCGCCACCCATGTACTCCCCCTGGTTCGTTGGCGGGGGGACTGGTGCACCGTCAAGGAGCTCGCGCTCATCAAGCCCGTCGTGATCTCCTTCGCCTGGCTGCTCGGCGGGTTCGTGGTGGCGTTCGCGATGCTGCCTCCGGACACCGGGGCATCGATATCGCAGGTGGCAGGGCTGGTCCTGATCGTCGGTCCCTTGCTCCTGCTCGATTCGGTCTGGCTCGATCGCCGGGACATGCAGGGGGATGCCGTCTTCTCTCGTGGCTCGTTCATCGCGCGGTCGGCCCCTCGGTCATTTCTCCTCCTCCGCATCGTGCTCTTCCTCGTCCCGATCGCCGGGGTTCCCTTGCTGCCGCATGGCGCAACGTTCCTGGCCTGGTCCTGGTCGGGTGCGGCGTGTCTGGTGTTCCTGCCTCCGGACCGGATCCGCTCGGAAGCACTCCAGGTCCTGTTGGCGGCCTTGTGGAGATTCACCGGATTGCTCGGTCTGTTGGTCGTCGTCAGTTGACCGGCACGTCAGCGACGGGCTGCAGCATCCAGTAGTTCTGCTCGAGGCGCTGGTTCCTGCTGATGCCCCGGAGGCTGGTCGGGTCGAACATGTAGGTCATCGAATAGTGGTAGACCGGAAGGAAGGGCATGGCTTCCTCGACGAGGAAGCGTTCCGTGTCCTGGAGGATTCGAAGTCGCTCTGCCGGATCCCGTTCCAATGATGCCTTGAGCAGCATCGCATCGAACTCCGGGCTCTTGTAGCCCCGATCATTGTTCCTGTCGTCGGAGTGTGACATGTCGAGGAATGTCGTCGGGTCGCCGTAGTCCCCGAACCAGCCGCCTCGAGCGACCATGAAGTTGCCCTTCTTGAGATCCTCCTTGTAGGCCTTGCTGTCCATGCTCCGAGTCACCGTCTCGAGACCGAGATGGCTGCTCCACATGTCACGCATCGCAAGACCCATGTCTCGATATCGAGGGTTGTTCGTGGAGTAGAGGAGGTCGATGGCGGGGAAGGCCTCACCCGATTCGTTGGTCGCCCGGGTATCGCCTTCTCGAATCGACCAGCCCGCAGCCTCGAGTTCCTTCCTTGCGCGTTCCGGGTCGAACCCCAGTCCATCGGGTGATTCGTATCCGATGATCGAACCCGGCGGGACAAGCGTGTTCGCGACGCGTTCGCCGGTTCGGAGCACCCTGTCGATGATGCGTTGCTTGTCGATCGCGAGGACCAGCGCCCTGCGCACGCCCGGGTCGGCCAGCGGATTGGGCTTGCCGTTGGCGAGCGTCTCCCTGCAGTTCAGGCTGAAGTAGAACGTTCCGAATGCCGGGACCACGTGGACGTCCCTGCGCTCTCCGGGCCCGGGTTCGGGCAGGGACGCGAGTGCCTCGTCGAGGGAGCGACCTTCCGTCACGAGGGTGTCGATCCGTTCGGCATGGGTGTCGAGGTACTGTTCGGACTGCGTCGCCATGTCCGCCCTGTAGTCGGTGAGAAGGTCCGTCACCCAGTCGACGGTTCCCGCCTGGAAGGCCAGTGCGGTGGTGTTCGGATCCTGGATGCATCGAATCTCCACCGAGTCCGCCGAGATCAGGTCCTGATCCCAGTAGTGGGGGTTTCGTTCGATGCGGAGGTCACGCTTGTACCGCCAGCGAGCGAGCTGGTAGGGGCCGTTGCCCACGTGGATTCCCGGCTTGGTCCAGCCATGATCCTGTTCGAGCAGGCCGGTCCTTGGGTTGAGTGAGATGAAACGCTCGACAGTGGGGGGATGCACCGGAGACAGCACCGAAAAGGCGCAGATCTCAAGGAAGTAGGCGATCGGTTCCTTGAGCGTGACGACCAGGGTGTGATCATCGGGTGCCTCGAGTCCCACGGTCTCGTCAAAATGCGCCCAGGCCTCGTCCAGCAGGCGGCTCGCCGCTTCCGGTGTCTGGACGGACCCCTTCGCATACGCACCGGCCTGTTGAGTCCGCCACTTCAGGAACTCCTTGGCGCCCACGATGCCGTAGAAGAAGTTGCTGTAGTCGGCGGCCGTCTCCGGGATCATCCCTCTTCGCCAGGAGTAGATGAAGTCGTGTGCGGTGACCGGATCTCCGTTGCTCCAGCGTGCATTCCTACGGAGCTTGAAGGTCCAGGTCCGCCCGTCCTCGGAGCATGTCCAGGATTCCGCGACGGCGGGCAGGATCTCCGTGGTCTCGCTGTCCACCCGAACGAGTCCCTCGTAGAGGGAACGAGCCATCCTGAGATCCTGGGTGTAGCTCATCCGTTGCGGATCAAGCGTGAAGCAGTCGCTCGACTGCGCAACGACGACTTCGGCCCTTGGTGCGGGACGGTCCAGAAGCATGGCGACGATGATGGCGGCCAGCAGGGCGAGGAATGGGGCGAGAAGCCTGATCATCACGCACAGCGTACGACGGAGTCAGCTCTGCGGGGCGGACGGTCAGGGATTTTTGGCAGCGCTCCAGGCGCTGACTTCGTTTCCGTAGGCGTCCTTCTGCCCTGCACGCCATGCTTCATCCGGGTTGGACGTCGGCGTGCTTCCGGACCCTCTCACCAGTCGCGTCAGCACCGCGGCTTGAAACACTGCATTGCCGTAGATCGTCCGGTTCTGCTCTTCGGCCTGCAGCTTGTCCCAGGCCTTTTCGCCAGTCTCCAGCACCATGACGAGTTTCGGGGCCACGGTCGTGGAGAACTTCTGCTTCCTCAGCCGGTCCAGTTTGATGTACTCGCTGCGCAGCATCAGGATCATCGACGGAACCGCCTTTGCGAGTTCCACGCCATCCCCGGATTCAATCTGGTTCAAGGCGCCTTCGAGGACCATTGCCTGAGCCTGGATGGCCCGGCTCCTGAGTTCGTTCTCCTGGTTCTCGGTGCCGATCCGAGCATCGGAGGCGATGTTCGCAAGGCATTCGAACTGCCTCTGCAGGGCGACCCAGTTCTGCTCCTTGCGTGCACTGTTGAGGATCGAGGTGACGATCGAGAGGTACCCTCTCATGTTCGATCGGTACTGAGTCGGCGGTGTCTTCTTGAGCGCCATCGTCAGCATGTTCGCTGCGAAGACACGATCGGCGACGGTCAGGCTTCCGGAGGACTTCAGCTGGTCCGCCAGGGCTTCGTTCGACTCGGTCGTGCAGATCACGCCCATCACCCGATAGGCGTTCATGCGGCTGAAGGTGGAGCCTTCCTCGAGTATCGGGCCGGCATTCCTGAGGAACGTCTTCCCGAACGCCTGCCTGAAGACTTCGGTCGTCCCAAAGCCCGAGAGCGCCTCGATCAGCTCCTCCCTTGCCTTCATGACCAGTTGGGGATCATCGCTTCCGAGATCGGTCGTCATCGCGCGGACGTAGTCGTCGAGGATCTTCTCCTGGGTCGGATCCAGGGGGTTCGTGGTTCCCGTGAACCGAGCGACCTGTGTGGCAAGCTCGTTGACACTGACTTCCTGGGTCGCTGCCGAGTCCGCCATCGTGCTCGTGGCCATGGCTCCCTGCGGGCAGGACAGGAGCAGGGCTGAGATTGCCGTGAGGATTGAGATTTGCATCGAGGTACTCTTCGAGGCCAGGTTTGTCGTGCGAACGTCCACGGGTGGGTGGAGACTCCAGGGTCTCATCCAGGAGAACTGTGCTCCTGTCCGCCCTCGCCTCGAGGGTCGATCCAGGTGCCTGGAAGCCCGTTCAAACGGACCTCCAAGTTGGGTGACCGTACCGCCGTCCGGTTCCGATTGTCAACGTCTCCCGCTAGACTCTGCCCATCTTCCACCTCATCAGGTGGGTTACGCTGGCGTGAGCCGCATCCGCCCGTTCCAAGGCGGGGTAAAGTGAGTCGATCCAATGCTCCCCCCACCTTCCATCTGGCCTCGAATTCGGGCATTCCAGCTGGCAACGGCCGTCTTCTTCAGTTTCCTGCTGCTCTCGAGTGCACTTGAGGGCGGCCAGCTGTCACCTTCTCTCGGGGAGGGCGCCGAATCCGACGCACTCCAGGATCCGGCGGATGGTGTGCAGGACCCGGAAATCGCCCCTTTCGTCCGTCCCCTGGAGCTGGAACAGGAAGTGGCCCTGTCCAGGGGGGCGCGCCCCTATCTGGCCCAGGCCATGGCTCGTGCCTCTCGTCGACTGGTCACTCGGTCCCAGCCCGAACTGGTTCATCTCGACCTTGCATTCGCCTTCTCGGGATTCGCTGTCGAACTTCAAGATGACGAGATCGAATGCTGGCGACTCCGACTCGCGATGGCTTCGGCATCGGATCCGGATGACCCGGTCGTTCGAGAAGCCGAGGCGGATGCCCTCGAGGCGATCTCGCGACTTGATCCTCAGGACAGTGTGATCCGCTTGAGGCGGATTCTGCATGCTGTCGAGCAGGTCCAGACCGTGGAGGGCAGGTTGAAGCGATTCGAGCAGCTTCTCGAACCGGCTTCCGTTGAGCTGATCGGTCGTGACGTGGCTGCCAGGCTGGCCCTGGACATGGCACTGCTGCTCTCCAGAAGCGGCGACACCGAGGGCTTCGCTCGTCGCCTGCTCCAGGCCGTCGAACTCGATCCCTTCTTTCCGCAGGCGACGGCCATGGCTGCCGGCTACTTCGCCGACGGGGAACCCGTGAATGATGCCGAGCTGCTCATGGCTGCGCTCCTTGCGGATCCCCTGGAGCTGGGCTTCGCCGTTCAACTCGGGGAACTCGCCCTCCAGCACGGCGCCTTCAAGTCCGCCAGCAGGCTGCTCTCCGTCGCGGTCGCTTCCGCAAGGTCCGCGGGTCGTCTCAGCGACGGGCTTGCCGTCCAGTATGCCCTTGCGGTCTGGGGAGAGGGACGATCGGAGGATGCGCTGGAAATCCTCGCCTCCCGCATGCGTGATCGTGATGCCGTCTCGCGTACGGATGCACGGGCGGCGAAGCCCTCGATGACTTCCATGGAAGTGATGGACATACGTGCCAGCGAGACCCCTCGGATCTCGATGCTGAAGGGGGCGATTCTCTCCGAAGGCTCGGATACCAAGGTCTATCGAGAGTACGTGGGCCAGGTGACGAAGGAACTCCAGGCTCTCCTTGTCGAGGTCACCGAGTCCTTCGAGCAGATCAGTGACCAGGATGTCGAGGCCCTTGATTCCGACCAGAGAGCGGAGTTCCGCAACGCTCTTTTCGAGAAGGCGACCATCCTGCTTGAATCGGCGGCCTTCATCGGCTGGCACGTCGAGGATGCGAGCCAGCTTCGCAGCTTCATCGACACGGTCACGGAGATCACCGATCTGGATCCCACGGCAGTGAGTCGCTTTGATGCCTGGGGCGAGCTTGCACTTGGTCGGACGGAGAAGGCAATCTCGTTGCTCGAACCCCTGGCCGGCGATGACGATCTGGCTGCCCTGGCCCTGTCGATCGCGTACGCACGCTCGAATCGGATGTCGGATGCCGCCCGGCTCTGGCTGCGACTGGCCAGGGAGACTCCCGGAACGATCATCGGCATCTGGTGCAGGAACCGACTGGAGAAGGAGCTCGAGATCACGGTGGCTCCATCTCCCGTGGCCGACACGATCGATGGTCGGATCGCGACCCTTCCCGCCAGTTTCGATCGGATCCTCCTCGGGCGTGATGATGCCTATTCACTTCGAGTCACGCCGGTGAAGAGCACGATCCAGCCCTTTGCGGACATTCTCTTCAACCTGGAGATCGAGAATCGAAGCGGCCTCCGACTGTCGGTCGGTCCTGATGGGCCGCTTCTTCCGACCATGGGGCTCGTCGCCACCACGACGACCGCCAAGAGTCGAAGCTCCTCCACGTCGAAGACCATGGTCTTTCCAATCGACCGGATTCTCGGAATCGATTCCCGTGAATCGTTGAGCGTCGACTGCAACATGAACTATCACCCGGTGGGTGAAGTCGCGGTTGCTCGTGCCGGCGAAGGCCTGACGATTGCACTTCGTGCCGTCACCAACTTCGATTCCGATGGCTCGATGGTGGTGCCTGGTCGATTCGGGGAGTCGGTCGTGTCCCGACTCATGAGGGTCGACGGAATCACCCCGGACACTCAATACCGTCGAGATGCGATGGATCTGATCATGGAGATGAATGGGGTCGACTCCTTGAACGCCCTGATCCTGCTCCTCGAGATCGGATTGCGTGTGGATCCGGCGGGGGAAACCGAGGAGTCAGCCCTCTTCCGGCGTGGGATCATCTCGATCTTCCTCGCGCGGTATGACCAGCTTCCTTCGCATGCAAGGGCCTGGCTCGCCTACCTGCTTCCGATGAGCAGGAGCTTCCCCGAATACCAGGAGGTCGTTGCCACCGTGATGGGGGATAGTGATGAGGTGGTTCAACAAACGCTGCTTGCCAAGATGACCTGGGCCGCTGCCGACGGTGGTTCACGAAATCCCACGCTCGAACTGCTGGCCGGATCACCGCACGAGGAGGTGGCGGCAATGGCCAGAGACCTGCAGACCGTCTGGTCGATCGCCGAGCTCGAGGAATCCGCTGCCGAGGCGGCACAAGCCCTCAGGGAGCTTGGTCCCTGAACCAACAGTCGCCACTTCGCGACGCATTCGGAGCACTAGCCTGTCCAAGGCACTGAACCAGCCGAAGCCCGGACGTCGTCGATGGCCGAGGTCCGTCGGCTGGGCGGTCGGTTGTCTCCTTCTCGCATCCGCGATCATGGTCGCTCTTCGGGAACTTCCCGGCACGTTGGAGTTGCTCCGCGGGGTCGAGCGTCCCGATCCCGTGAAGCTGCTGCTCCTGCCCCTGCTCGTCATGGGCAACCTCCTGCTCACTGCGGAGATCTTCCACCTGCTCTCCCGGCGGTTCGTCAGGATCACGCGCCTCGAGGACCTGGCCATCGTCAGCGGCCTCACGCTCGCCAACTACCTGCCATTCCGCCCCGGGATCTTCATGCGGATCGGGTACTTCAAGGGAAGGCATGAGGTTCCGGTGGGCTCGACGGTGCGGGTGCTTGCCGAGGCCTACGGAACGACCGTGGTGTCCGTGCTTCTGCTCCTCCTGTTCCTGCCACTGGTCGATGCGGCCTCCCAGGGGGTCATCCTTGCCTGGATCGCGGCCTTCACCATCCCCGTGGTCGGCTTGTTCCTCGACCGATTCCGGCTTCATGCCCGCGTCTGCATCATCCGCCTGTTCGAGGTCCTGTTGTGGGCGATCCGGCTGCATCTCGCCTTCGCGCTCATCGGTGAGCCGATCGATTTCACCGTTGCCAGCGGTGTTGCACTCGCCGGGATGTCCGCCCAGATGATCCCCTTCCTCGGGAACGGTCTCGGGCTGCGCGAGTGGGCGACCGGACTGCTTGCAGGGTTGCTCGCAGGGACACCACTCGGTGTCGCGCTTGCCGCGGAACTCCTGATCCGTGCCGCCGAGCTTCTGGTGATCATCCCCGCCGGGATCGCAGCAGCGACCTGGCTGGGCAGGCTCAAGGTTCGATCCGGGACGTGACCTGTCGCCGGCGCCCGGTCACTCGTCGATGCCGAGGTCCTTCTTCGTGAACAGTGATTCGAAGGTGATGCCTGCGGCCTCGAAGTTCTCGCGTGCTCCCTCGAGACGATCGATGGTGGCGATCACCTTGACCACTTCCGCGCCCATGTCACGCATGATCCCGGCCGCTTCCAGGGCCTGTCCTCCGGTCGTGGCGACGTCCTCGAGGAGGATCACCTTCTCGCCCGGTTCCAGGACGCCCTCGAGCTGCTTCGAGGTTCCGTAGTCCTTCTTCGAGTTCCTGATGAAGAGGCACGGCAGTCCCGTCCGAAGTGCCGTCGCGGTCACCAGGGGGATCCCCCCGAGCTCGGCCCCCGCGAGCCGGTCGACCCCTTCCGGGATCCTCCGTGCGAAGAGCTCCGCCAGCTCGGAGAGGACTTCCGGGCGCGTCGAGAAGAGGTACTTGTCGAGGTAGTAGGAGCTGGTGCGTCCGCTCCTCAACGTGAATTCGCCGTGCAGCAGGGCGACGTCGGCGATGCGTGCGGCGAGGGCTTCCTGGTCGATGGTCATCATGAAATCAGTCTATGGGAAGGTGTCCCGGGCTGCTGGAATCCCCGGCTGCCGTTATCCTGTCCACCGTGTCAAGCGTCTGCTTCTACTTCCAGGTCCACCAGCCATTCCGCATCCGTCGGTATTCGGTGTTCGACAACGACCCGTTCTACTTCGACAACGAAGCGAACGAGTCGATCTGTCGCAAGGTGGCCGAGAAGTGCTACATCCCGGCCACCCGTCGGATCCTCGACCTGATCAAGCGGCATGAAGGCCGCTTCAGGGTGTCCTATTCGATTTCGGGTGTCGCACTCGAGCAGTTCGAGGCCTGGACGCCGGAAGTCATCGAGCTCTTCCAGGAGTGCGCCCAGACCGGTGCGGTCGAATTCATCGCGGAGACCTCGCACCACTCCCTCAGCTTCCTCTTCTCCAAGGAGGAGTTCCAGGCGCAGGTCGCCGAGCAGGAGGCGAGGGTTGAACGGCTCTTCGGTGTCCGACCGAGCATCTTCCGCAACACCGAGCTGATCTACAACAACGATGTCGGTCGGTACGTCGCCGAGATGGGTCGTCATCGAGCGGTGCTCTGCGAGGGGATCGACTCGATCCTGGGGTTCCGCTCCCCCAACTACGTCTATGTCCCCCAGGGCGGACCGGAGACGCCTGCGAACGACGGCCCCATGCGACTGCTGCTGAAGAACTATCAGCTCTCGGATGACGTCGCGTTCCGCTTCTCCAACCGGGCGTGGAAGGAATGGCCGCTCACCGCCGAGAAGTTCGCGAAGTGGGTGGACCAGATCAATGGCGACGGCTACATCTGCAACCTGTTCATGGACTACGAGACCCTTGGCGAGCACCAGTGGGAGGACACCGGGATCTTCGAGTTCCTCGACGCCCTTCCCGAGAAGGTCTTCGACATCAATGCCGGTCACAACGACTTCCTCACGCCGAGCCAGGTCCTCGACACCTACGAACCCGTCGGTCAGTACGACGTCCCCGAATTCCGTTCCTGGGCGGACACCGAGCGTGATCTCAGCGCGTGGCTCGGGAATCCCATCCAGGACAATGCCGCCACGGAGCTCTACAAGCTCGAGGGACCCGTGAAGGACGCACATGCACGTGGGGACGAGTACATCCTCGAGGACTGGCGAAAGCTCACCACCAGCGACCACCTCTACTACATGTGCACCAAGTACTGGGCGGACGGTGACGTCCACAAGTACTTCAGCCCCTACGACAGCCCATATGACGGCTACATCAACTTCATGAACGTGCTCGACAACGTCCGGTTGCGCGCACGAGGTTGATTCAGGCTCCGTAGTAGGAGCGGTACCATTCGACGAACCTGGGGACCCCGACCTCGACCGGCGTGTCGGGTTCGTATCCGGTGTCATTGGCAAGCGCCTCGACGTCGGCCCAGGTGTCCGGAACGTCACCAGGTTGCATGGGCAGAAGTTCCAGTTCGGCCTTGCGCCCGGTCGCTTCCTCGATCAGTTCGATGTAGCGCAGGAGTTCCACCGGCCCCCCTCGGCCGATGTTGTAGACCCGCCATGGAGCCTGACTGCTCCCCGGGTCCGGTTTCTTCGCGTCGAATTCGGGATTGGGTGTCGCCGGCCTGTCGAGTGCGCGGATCACGCCTTCGACGATGTCATCGACATAGGTGAAGTCCCTGGAGTGATTGCCGTGGTTGAAGACGGGAAGCTTCTCGCCTGCAAGGATCGCCTTCGTGAACATGAAGAGGGCCATGTCCGGACGCCCCCATGGGCCGTAGACCGTGAAGAAACGAAGCCCCGTGGTTGGGAGCCCATAGAGGCTGCTGTAGGTGTGCGCCATGAGTTCGTCCGCCTTTTTGGTGGCGGCATACAGAGACATCGGATGGTCGACCGAGTCGCTTACGGAGAACGGAAGTGAACGGTTGCCGCCATAAACGCTCGAGCTCGACGCGTATACAAGGTGTTCGACGTCATTGTGGCGGCAGCCCTCGAGGATCGTCAGGAACCCAGTGATGTTGGAGTCCACGTAGGCGAAGGGGTTCTCCAGGCTGTAACGGACACCGGCCTGTGCGGCGAGATGGATGACCCGATCGATCCTCTCGTTGGCAAAGAGGGCAGCCATGCCCTCCCGGTCTTCGCAGCCCATGCGGATCATCTTGAATGCCGGGTGCTCTTCCAGAGGCCTGGCCCGTGCTTCCTTGAGGGTCGGGTCGTAGTAGTCGTTGAAGTCGTCGAGTCCAACGACCTCGTCCCCTCGTTCGAGGAGGCGTTTTGAAGTTCGGGACCCTATGAAGCCGGCAGCGCCGGTGACCAGGATGCGCATGCGGGGCTCCTAGTGGAAGAAGGTTCGAATGGAATCGATGACTCGACCTTGTTCGTCCGTCGAGAGGCTGGATCCGCTGGGGAGGCAGAATCCGGAGGCAAACAGTCTGGAGCTGACATCATCGCCATTCGAATGCGGTTCGTAGGCGGATTCATTGAAGAGTGGCTGCAGGTGCATCGGCTTCCATGCCGGACGAGCTTCGATGTCCGATTCGTCGAGGTGGGTGATGAGTGCATCACGTTGGTCCTGGTTCCGAAGTAGCCCGCATGTGAGCCACCGTGTGGAGCGTCCATGTCCTGCGTCCGGCATCCAGGAGATCTCTTCGATATCCACGAGCTCGCTCTGGTATCGATCGAAGATTCGTCTTCGCGACTCGATCCGATCCTCAAGCACGCGGAGCTGCCCGAGACCGATGGCTGAGAGGACATTGCTCAGTCGATAGTTGAATCCTGTGGTCGAGTGTTCGTATGCCCCGATCGGAGAGGGATCACGTGCCTGGGTTGCCAGGAACCGTGCCTTCTTGATCACGGCCTCATCCCTCCCAACCAGTGCGCCTCCTCCCGAAGTGGTGATGATCTTGTTGCCATTGAAGGAATAGACGCCCAGGTCCCCGAATGTTCCTGCCATCCGGTCGCCATGCATGGCCCCGAGGGCTTCTGCAGCTTCGTCCAGGAGCTTTACCCCATGCTCGCTGCAGAGCCCTTCGATTGTCGGGAGGTCTGCGGACTGGCCGTAGAGCGAGACTGCGACACAGGCGCGCGGGGTTCGGCCCTCCTCGGCAAGTCGATTGAGCACTCGCTTGAGGGCGGGGACCGACATGCACCAGGTCTCCGGATCTGAATCAACGAAGACGGGCTGCGCTCCACACATCAGGATCGGGTTCGCACTTGCCACGAAGGTCATGGAAGAACAGAGGACAAGGTCTCCTGGCTGAACGCCAAGCAGCAGGAGGCCAAGATGTATCGCCGCGGTCCCGCTGGAGAGTGCGCACGCATGTTCGATTCCCACGGTCTCGCAGATCTCCCGCTCGAAGGCGTCGACGGCCGGGCCGACCGGAGCGATCCAGTTCGAATCGAAGGCCCCCTCGACCAGTGTTCGTTCTTCCCCACTCATGTGTGGTGGTGAAAGGAGTATGCGGTTCTGGGTGCTCATGGGTGGTGTACTGCCTCGCGCACGGTCTTCTGGTGCGGGATTCGACAGGTGCTGAAGGCCATGAGAATAGCTGCAAATGCCACGAGCCGTCCGCTGAAGAGCGTGGTGTTGAACGTGCTGTAGACCAGGAAGGAGACGAGCCCGGCAAGGAGGATCGCATCGTACGGCCCACTTCTGAAGATCTGGATCGCCAGCAATGTGAGCCATCCCAGGAGGAGGCCGACGCCGATCACCCCTGCGTCGGCAGCCACACTCACGAACAGGGAGTGGTAGTCATCCCGCATCACGTACTGGTTCCGGGTGCCTCCTTCGGTGATTGCAAGGACTTCGGGGTCGTTGTTGATGGTGTTCGCTGAGGAACCCAGTCCTTCGCCTCGTACCGGGTTTCTCTTCAGTGCATCAATGCCGATCCTCCACCAGAGCGGGCGGACCTGATCTTGGTGGGTGGTGACGTCCATCTCCGTCGCGGCGCCTGCCGCATCAAGGGCTTCATGCATTCCCTCGTTGATCGGTGTCGAGGGCGAGAGCGAGAGTGCGATGCCGAGCATGATCACCAGGCACCCCGACATGACCGCCCCGGCCCGGTCGTTTCGTCTTCTGACCCATGCGAGTGCCATTCCCGTGGTCAGGCCGACTCCAGAACCCAGGAGTGCACTTCTTGCGGTGGAAAGGACGATGCCGATCATCGGTATCGCCGCCAGGCATCTCCGGAAGTGAGCACTCCTGCTCCCCGATCCGTCTGATGGGAGGAGGATCAGGGTTGCGATTGCGAGTGTGAACCAGAGTGCCGTATGCCCTGCATGTTCCGAGAGTCCGCCGGTGCCATCCGTCTCGAACCACTGTGCGATGTTCTGGATGAAGACCCCTGCGCACATGGCGAGGAGCAGCAACCTTCCATGCCTCAGCAGGGGGAGCAGTGCGGGTACCAGAAGGAGGTAGCGCGAGCCACGGAGGAGTCGGAACCCGTATCCCGGATCGCTGGACCAGATCAGGCTG
>JAKVBQ010000005.1 GCA_022447205.1 Phycisphaerales bacterium | reverse complement strand
GGCGCGCAAGGTCGCAGATATCGCCCAGCACTGCCGAGGCGGTCGGACCTTCGCCCGCGCCGGGGCCACGCAGCACGATCTGTTCGACCGCGTCGCCTTCGATCACCACCATATTGGTACCGCCTTCCAGCTGGCCCAGCGGTGAACTGGCAGGTACAAGGCAGGGTTGCATCCGCTGTTCAAGACCTCGCGCGCCCTGCTGCGCAACGCCCAGCAGTTTGATGCGATAGCCCATGTCAGCGGCGTGGCGAATATCGCCGATGGAGATACGTTCGATGCCCTCGATCTCGACCTCTTTCGCCGTGATCTCCTCGTCGACCAGCCTGTTCTGGGAGCGCACCTCATCGGGAACGGATTCGATCGCCTTCATCGAACGGGCCTCAAGTTCGAGCTCCGACATCATGCGAGCCACGAGTGCTTCGAGTTGGGCCTGTTCCTCGACATGATTGCCACCCAGGATCACGTTCCATCGTTCACGAAGGCGGCCTGCCAGGGTTGTCGGAAGCAGCGCCTGGATCTCCATCAGGTGTTTCTCGTTGATTCTCCTGAGCGCGAATTCCTGTTCATGGAGCTCGGCGCCTCGTTCATCTCGATCCTTGCGTACCTGCCTCCTCGCCTCTTCATCGACCGCATGTTCAGGCATGGGGCCGAGTCCGACGATCTCCTCCGCATGCATCCGGAAGTTCCTGTCATGAAGAAGCGCATGCTGGTTCCGAGCCTCTCGGATCTCCTTTCGGTAGGACTCGAGTCGTGAACGGACCGCCTCGAGGATCTCCTCGTCGATCTCCGTTTCCGATTCAAGGTCCAGTTCCATGACGATTCGAGTGAGATCGGTCTCCGAGCCGGGAATGTTCCCCGGTCTCCAGTACCGCTCCATCGCTCGCTGGAAGACCAGTGCCCGTGCATCATCCACGTGCTGCTCGGTGGCCATCATCGGGAGTTCGTCAAGCAAGGCGGTTTCGAGATCATCGATGACTCGCCGGACGCTCTCGGCGGCCTGTTCCAGATCGATGAGTTCCGAGACCGGCCTCGGTTCGAAGCGCTCGGCCCGCTCGTCCCACTGATAGGCGGCCAGA
Organism: Phycisphaerales bacterium; assembly: GCA_022447205.1. Classification (GTDB taxonomy): domain Bacteria; phylum Planctomycetota; class Phycisphaerae; order Phycisphaerales; family SM1A02; genus JAKVBQ01. The sequence continues at coordinate 145,280 of JAKVBQ010000005.1, read as the reverse complement.
CGGAGCTGGAGTATCTCGTCGCTTGTCTCGCTACCGAGTCGCTTCCAGTCCGATTCATACTGCTGGATCAGATAGGACCAGTTCTCGCGTGCGGTTCCGGTCAGACCTATCCGGTCTGCGATCTCCCGGAGCCTCGCTTGTGACATCGGTCGAAGACGGAGTCTTCGGGTCAGTGCATCGAGGCGAATCCGCCTGATCATGTTCGTGTCATTGGCATTCAGCTGTTCGGGCGTGCGATCCGGAACGACCGGTGATTCCTGACCGGTGGCGGGGCAGCACAGAAGTGCCGTTGCTAGTATCTGGATCAGGTGCGAGGGCATGTCTGTCGTCCTTTGCAGCCTCCAGCCTACCCCTGATCGGCGGCTGCGATGCAGAACCCGTCCTTCAAGCCCCCCTGGAGCGCGCATGCTCGTGATCTTCGACATCGATGGGACGCTTTGCCAGACCTCCCGGGTCGATGACACCTGCTGGTGTCGAGCGGCCAGGGAGATTCTCGACATCGAGAGCATGACCACCGACTGGGGCGCCTATCCACATTCGACGGACGAGGCGATCGCCTGCGCCCTGATCCTCGAGCACCACGGTGTGGAGGCTTCCCGTGAGCTGCTCGACCGTCTTCAGGATCGATTCGTGGCACTCGTCGAAGCCGTCCGAGATGCCGATTCCGCCGAGTTCAGCGAGACCTCCGGAGCATCGGCCCTGATTCGGCACCTGCTCGACAAGGGTCACCATGTCGCGATCGCCACCGGTGGTTGGAGGCGCTCCGCTCTGGTCAAGATGACTTCAGCCGGTATTCCCCACGACGGGCTCGGTGCGGCATTCGCGGATGATGCCCATGCCCGGGAGGAGATCATCAGGACCGCGATGACCCGTGCCGCCGAACTCGCCGAGCTGCCTCTGGAGTCGATGGGGCCCTGCTTCTACGTCGGGGACGGTCTCTGGGATCTTCGTGCTTCCCGAGTGCTTGGGATCGGCTTTCTCGGAGTCGCCACCGGTGAACGGGCGGCCGCCCTTCTCGAGGCGGGTGCACCTCGGGTCCTGCCGGATTTCTCCGATCTGGAGCAGGTCATGGACGCCTTCGGGGTCTCATGAGCCTTCATGTCCTCGAATCGCAGTCTCGGGACACTGTACGAAACGCCTCAGCCAATAGAATGAGAACGCCACCTCCGGCTTGGAGCCGGTGACGTGGACACAACCGAAAGGTCTGCTCCCCATGTTTGGACTCATCATCGTGATCGTCGCTGTCGTCCTCGTCCTCCTCGTCCTGGCCGGCTTGTTCTTCGGCATGTACAACGGTCTCGTTCGCAAGCGCATCGCATCCGAGACCGCATGGGCGGACATCGACGTCCAGCTCAAGCGTCGCCATGACCTCGTTCCGAACCTGGTGAACACCGTCAAGGGATACGCTTCCCACGAGAAGGAGACGCTCGAAGGTGTCATCGCGGCGCGAAGCCATGCCGTCGATGCCAATGGGCCTGCGGCATCCGGTGAGGCGGAGGGCATGCTCAGTGCCGCACTCGGGAAGCTCTTCGCGCTTTCAGAGGCATACCCGGACCTCAAGGCGAACCAGAACTTCCTGTCGCTTCAGGAGGAACTGACAAGCACCGAGAACAAGATCGGCTTTGCACGGACCCACTACAACCGGACCACTGCAGGCTACAACACCGCCCTCCAGACGATTCCCACCAACATCGTCGCCGGCATGTTCAGCTTCGAGAAGCGCGATCTCTTCGAGCTTCAGGATGCAGCGGAACGAGAAGTGCCCCAGGTCCAGTTCTGATGGCCGCGAAGTGAGACGAGATGGCTGATGGTTCGAAAACCGCAGTTCCCTCGGGCGAGGTCGTCCATCAGGATCTTCCTCCCCTCAAGGGTCTGCCCGACAACCTCACCTACAACGACCTGATTGCGCGCAACAAGCGCAACAGCTCCTTCCTGGTCGTCCTGATGATCGTGATCATCACGCTCTTCGGAGGATCGGTCGGGGTCATCGCCGTCGCCTGGTCGGGCAGTCAGGGTGAAAACGGCATCCAGCTGGGCACCGTTCTCGGTGGTGCGCTCGTGGGAGGATTCCTTGGTCTCCTCGCTTCGCTGATCGCGACTGCATGGAGCTGGTTCAGCGGGGCGGATGCGATCCTGCGGATGACGGGTTCGAGGGAGATCAAGAAGTCGGATGATCCCCAGCTCTTCAACGTCGTCGAGGAGCTGGCCATCGCCGGAGGCGTTCCGCTCCCCAGGATCTGCGTGATCGACGACCCATCCTTGAACGCCTTCGCCACCGGTCGTGACCCGGAACATGCCGCGGTCGCGATCACCTCCGGCCTTCGCAAGCAACTCTCACGGGATGAATTGGCGGGGGTGATGGCCCACGAGCTCAGTCACATCAGGCACTACGACATTCGCCTCGGCATGTTGATGGCCACCCTTGCGGGGATCATCGTCTTCGCGGCCGATGCCGGTGGACGTGCCGCGTACTACAGCTTCCTTTTCGGCGGGCGACGTGGTGGCGGGCGAAGCAGCGGTGGGGGTGGTGCGAATCCGCTTGTCATCGTGATCATCGTCGTCGCCGTGATCTTCGCGATCATCGCACCGCTCTGCGCGATGCTGGTCAGGTTCGCCATGAGTCGCCAGCGCGAGTACCTCGCCGACGCCGGTGCGGTCGAACTGACGAGGTATCCGGACGGCCTGATCGGTGCCCTGAGCAAGCTGGAGAACTGCCGGCAGCCCCTTCGGCATGTCGGGAAGTCCACGGCACCGCTCTTCATCGTCAATCCGCTCAAGGCGGCGGTCCGCAAGGGACGTCATGATGCATCCAATGCCTTCTCGACGCATCCGCCCCTGAGTGAGCGGATTCAGAGGCTTCGTGCCCTCAAGTCAGGTTGACCTTCCCCGAGACGGGGGGACCTCACCATGGACTCAGAACAGATTCGACAGTTCATTGATGATGAACCCAACATGTTCCAGTTGATCATCGTCATCGTGTCGGTTCTGGTCCTGTGTTTCGTCGTCGTCTTCATCGTCAGGCAGGTCCTTGCTTCCCGTCGACGTGATGAACTGCGGGAATTCGCGCGTCGGCGAGGTTTCACCTACCAGCGATGGTCCGGCACCAGACATGATGCCCTTTATCAGGAGTTCGAGATCTTCCGGCGGGGGACCGAGCGCAGGCCGTCGAACACCATCACCGGTACGGTCGAATGTTCCGGATTCCAGTGTTCGCTGGTCATGGGTGACTACCAGTACGTGATCGAGCGTGGCACCGGTGAGGATCGATCGAGGAAGCAGTACAGTTTCAGTTACCTCATCGCCGAATCCCCCTGGCGTGACTCGCCGGACCTGCTCATCCGGCCGGAAGGTCTTGTCGACCGTTTCAAGGCCCTCGTTGGTTGCGATGACATCGACTTCGAGTCCGAAGCGTTCTCCCGGAAGTTCTACGTCAGCAGTTCCGATCGGCGATTCGCCTACGACCTGCTCGATCCGAGGATGATCGAGTTCTTCCTGGAGACTCGGCCCCCGCTCATCGATTTCGAGCACGGCCGGATCTGCATCTCGCCGCTCGACAAGCTCTGGACGCCCGCCGAATTCCGGACCGAAGTCGACTGGATCGTGGAGTTCTTCAACAGATGGCCCGACCATCTGGTCCGTTCCCTGCGTGAGGCTCGTCCATGATCGAATTCGTCACGGCGGTGGGTGGGTCGATGGCATGCTTCGCGCTCCTGGTGATCCCGTTCCTTGGCGTGCTTGGCCTGGTGATCTTCGCCGTCATGCGCAATCGTGACCAGCGGACCGAGACGTTGAAGGCCTTTGCGAGTCGGCATCGGCTCGTGTATCGATCCGGTCCGGATCTCGAACTGCACCAGAAGCTTCCCGCCTTCGCCCTCTTCGGCCTGGGAACGAACGGACGGAGCAGGAACATCATCACCGGCAGGTTGAAGATCGGGCACAGACTTCTCGACGTGATCATCGGTGACTACATCCATCGCACCGGATCAGGGGACGATCGGAAGACCCGGACCATCAGCTACATCGCGGTCCGACTCCCCTGGAACGGCCTGCCACGGTTCATGATCAGGCGGGAACTCTTCCTTGAACGTCTGGTGTCCGTTCTCGGGATCGACGACATCGACTTCGAGTCCGACGAGTTCTCCCGACGGTTCGCGGTCACCGCCTCGGATCGACGGTTCGCGTACGACCTCCTCGATCCGAGGATGATGGAGTTCATGCTTGCGAACGACCCTCCGGACCTGGTCGAGTTGAACGAAGACGTCGCGTGCATCGGTGGGACCTGGTCCTGGTCTGGTGGCGACACCCTGGAGTCAAGACTTGTGTGGCTGGGCGAATTCCTCGATCATTGGCCGGAACACCTCCTTCGCTCACTCGGAGAGGCTTCGGATCGATGAACACTTCCTTCATGGCCCTGCTTCCCTGCGTCGTGGCCGTACCCATCCTTGTCGTCCTCGTGATCTGCGTGATCCTTATCTACAACCGGCTGGTGACGATGCGTCAGCATGTCCGGGAGAGCTGGGCCGGGATCGACGTCGAGCTCAAGCGGCGGTGCGACCTGATCCCGAATCTCGTCTCCACCGCCAGGGGGTATGCGAGTCATGAAGAGGACGTCTTCCGGGAGGTCACCGAGGCCCGGACCCGTGCCCTCGACTCGACCGAGTCCCCCGAGTCACAGGTCAGGGCGGAACAGCACCTGGTCACTCGTCTTTCCGGGCTCCTGGCACTTGCCGAGTCCTATCCGGACCTGAAGGCGGATCACCAGTTCCTCGCGCTCCAGGAGGAGCTCGTCAACACCGAGGATCGGCTGGCCGCCGCACGACGTTTCTACAACGGCAATGTCAGGACCATGAACGCCCTGTGCGACACCTTCCCGAGCAATGTGGTGGCCCGGATGGGCTCCTTCAAGCACGAGCCGTTCTTCGAGGTCGAACCCTGCATTCGTCGTGAGGCTCCCCAGGTCTGAAATTCAACAGGAAAAACCGTGAGCAGTGCCCCCAGACGGTTGTGGAACGCGCCACGGTGACGAAGATGGTGTCATGCCACGTGATCGAGTTGTTACCGCGGAGCGACAGGAAGAGGACCGGACGGAAAGTCACTCCGGCGGGCCGGCACTCCGACCCGTCCAGATGGACGAGTACATCGGGCAGGCCGAACTGGTCGAACGGCTCTCCATCGCCCTCGAGGCGGTCCGCCAGCGGAAGGACTCGATGGAGCATGTGCTGCTGCATGGACCTCCCGGTCTCGGCAAGACCACCCTCGCTCACGTGATCGCGACTGAAATGGGGTCCCGGCTCTACACCACCAGCGGCCCGGCGCTCTCGAAGGCCGGGGATCTGATCGGGACCCTCACCAAGATGGATGAGGGCGACATCCTCTTCATCGACGAGATCCATCGCCTGCCCGCCGCGGTCGAGGAATACATCTACCCCGCCATGGAGGACTTCAAGGTCGACTTCACCGTCGACAGCGGGATGCATGCGAAGGTGATCACCGTCGGGCTGAAACCATTCACCCTGATCGGGGCGACCACGCGTGCCGGCCTGCTCACCCAGCCACTTCGAAGTCGTTTCGGCATCTCCCATCATCTCGACTACTACGACGAAGGCGAGCTGCTCCAGATCCTCTCACGTGCGGCCGACCGTCTTGCGATGCAGGACGTTCCACCTGATGCCCTGGGTGCGATCGCATCACGAAGTCGGGGGACACCGCGGGTTGCATTGCGACTGCTTCGTCGCGTTCGTGACTTCGCCCAGGTCCGTGCTCATGGGAAGGTGACTCCGGTGGTCGTCAAGGAAGCACTCCTTCTTGAAGGAGTCGACGGGGAGGGTCTGGACGAACTCGACCGGAAGTACCTGCGGACGATCTTCGAGACCTATGGCGGCGGTCCGGTGGGACTCGAGGCGATCGCGGCGACAATGGGCGATGACGCCTCGACGCTGGAGGATGTGGTCGAGCCCTACCTTCTGCAGAAGGGCTTCCTTGCACGCACGAGGCAGGGGCGCTGCCTCACCGTTCGGGCAGGAGAGCACCTTGGCGTGCGGGTTTCCGGCGACCTGTTCGAGTGAATCAGAATTTGAAGCCTGCAGCGCGTGCCCCGGCCGGGCCTGCGGTCACTGTGCGCCCTGTGATGGGAGCGCGAAGCGGAGGCTGAAGGTCGGGGAGTCACGGATGACGTCGTACCCGCCCTCGAACTGGAGGTCGAAGTCGGTGAACGTCCTGGTCAGGATGGCGTTGACCGCCCGGATGTCGTTCGCCCGGAGGTCGTACTGGGGGGTGACACCGAGGACGTACCGTCGCCCGACCTCGTAGGCGAGTCCACCTTCCAGAAGCTCGGTCTGCCCGGGCTTGATGTACCTGTACTCGAGGTAGGTGCTCATCACCGGGGTGTGCTGGACCTGGAATCCGAACGAGCCGTGCATCAGGTCGTCGTATTCCTCGACGTTCAGTGTTCCATCCTCTTCGAGGAAGAGGCCCGTCGTCGGCTTGACCAGGTAGATCGCCGATCCCCCGATGGTGAAGGTGTCACTGAGCGCCCATTCGAGGTTGCCGTAGAGGTGGCTGCCCCACTGGGAGAGTTCCGGTCGCCAGTCCACCCAGGTCGGAGTCGGGCTCTGGGCGTAGTTCCATGGTGTCCTTGCATCGGCAAGGGTGTACACGTCGGTGGAGTCGTTGAGCATCGCGCCGACGTCGAGGTCGATCCAGTCGACCGAACTGTTGCGTCCCGGCCCACCACGCTTGGTCTGCAGCGTCTGGCGAAGTCCCATGCGGACCGCGGTTCCCGCACTGATGGCCTCGACCTCCTGGTCGTAGATGGGCAGTCCGCCTTCATTGAGGGTGTCTGCGCCGAACCAGGTGTGGACGTAGGGCCGGATGACGTGTCGCAGTCGATCGATGTCGAGCAGTTCGCTTCGGACGTCGTTGTGGACCTGCATGAACGTCGTGTTGGCCTTCAGGCCGATCGATCCGAAGAACCTGTTGCGCTCCGCGTCCGGGTTGTATCGGTTGAACTTGTCGGAGAAGTAGCTCGTGAATCGGCCCGACATGTACGGGACGATGTTCGTCGGGCCGTAGTCGAGCGGCAGGCTCATCTCCTGCCGCGTGTCGAAGCGGGTCACGAAATCGCTGGTGTATCCGGCCTGGCCGTAGTAGAGCTGCGAGATGTCCTGGTTCGGGTTGGTGGTCGCGAATGCGGCATTCGGGACACCCAGGCTGTCGGGCGTTCCGTTCGTCACCGACTGCCTCATGTAGGCGGCCGAGTACTCACTGGTCCAGGTGATCGAGTCTTCGAACATGCTGTCGGCATATCTGCGATAGGCGAGTTCGGGCATCTTGTCGACGTAGTAGGGACGACTTGCCATCAGGTAATTGTTGGCGATGAAGGGGATCAGCGAGTAGTTGGCCTCGAGGGTGAGCTGGCTGTTGGCGTCCCGATGGTCCAGGAGCGCTCCCGTCATGTACTCGCTGCGCGTGTCGAAGTCCTTTCGCTCCCAGGCGCTGGCGAACGTGGGGTCGCTCAGCCATGCGAGGTTGGCGCGAAACTCGAGGTCGCTTGAAAGCTGCATGGCCAGCGCGCTCTGGATCTCGCCCCGACCGCCCGCGTCGATCTGCTTGGTCACGCCCGCACTGGTGAGATCCTCGCCGCCCGCGTCGTAGAGTCCGTAGGCCTTGAGGTCCAGGTCGTAGTCCCTGCTCGAGGAGCGGATCTCGATTCCCGCTCCGGCTCCACGTTCCGTGAAGACATCCGCCACCAGTTCGCCGTCGGTGTCTCCCACCGGATCCATCCCGAGGAGACTGAAGAGGTCCCACTCCGTCCCGATCTCCGCACCGTAGTCCTCGTCATATCCGAGCTTCAGGGATCTGAACGGGATCGCATCGGCTCGTGCGGAGAACTCCGGCCAGTAGAAGAACGGGACTCCGCCGGCTCGAACCGTCAGGTCCTCACCCTCCACCCAGGTCATGGCGGCATCGGGGTCGTCGGTGCTGCCGGGTCTCCTGGTGATCGTGACTCGCTCGAGTCCGATCGCCAGCTGGGGGACGAAGAAGCTGCTGGTCGAGACGATCGCCTGTCTTGCCTGCCACTGGTCGGAGGACAGCTGTCGCATCTCGGCTGCCCGTGCGTAGATCGGCTTGCCCCCGGCTGCCCGCGCGTATGTCCTGAGGAGTGCGTCGACCATCAGCGCCTGGTTGGTCCTGACGTTGTAGTAGATCGCCTTGCTCCTGACGGTGTACCGACCGTCGGTGGCCGTCACATCGTCCTCGAGGTAGATCCCGACGACATCCTCCACGGAGACCTGTCGCTCACCGCCCTGCATGGAGGCGACGGTTCCTTCCTCGAGGAAGATCACGCCTCCGGCGGCGGAAAGCTGGAGCGGGGTGAAGTCGTCATTCGATCCCATCGGATCGAAGTCGACCATGAATCGGCCATCCGCGATCACCGTGTCCTTGTCCTGGTCGATTTCGATCTGGTTCGCGGTGAACGAGACCATGCCTTCGGGCTGGAAGATCGGCAATGCTTCCATCGTGGTGGCAGGGAGCGGCATCGATCTGGGGAGTCGGGCCAGTGCCTCCGCCTTCGGGTCAGGGATGATGGGTGATGCACCCGGAACCGGTGTCGGAAGTGGTGGCCTCTCCGGGGTCAGCGCCTTCGGGCGAGTGCTCAGGGTGGGTGGATTCGCCACCAGCCCGCGCAGGTACAGCGCCAGCCGTTCCTCGCCTCGGCGAAGCACCGTGGTCGGTGGTGGGGGCGTCGTGTTGCGGAGACTGGTGGAGAGTCGGACCTCGCCCCTGGCGGTCCCCACGATGAGCACGTCCTGACCGGTGACGCCGAGTCCCGCTCGTCGGGTCGGTTCCTCGACCGTCGGGAAGTACACCGCCAGCTGATTGACCAGGCCTTCGCTCGATGGGATTCGATCAAGCCAGATCAGTGCTTCACCTGCGCTGAAGGCGTAGCCGCCGACATCGACCTGCACATCGCCCTCGAGCTGGATGCGCAGGGTGTCATCGACCTTCCAGGTCCATGACTGCAGCCCGCTCAGGATGATGTCGCTTTCGACCGGGAGGACGGGAAGGACGAAGCCCCCGATTCGATCCCCGGTGATGGTCACCGTTCGTTCCTTGTCCTGTGCCTGCAGGGGGCTTGTCATCAGCATGGGGCCGGCAAGCGCCGCGATCGCACCTGCCCCTGCGAGCATCCGTCGGATCAGGCGTTGTATCTGGCGTCCCTGCACGATGAGATCGTACCAGCCCGGCGCCCGCCCATGCCCGTGTCCGGGAGTCAGATCCGGTATTGGGGTGGGTTCGTGGCCAGGCTGCCGACTTCCTTGATGACCGTCATCAGGGAGAACCCGATGAGTGCGAGCAGGAGGAGGAGGAGGGCGCCATTGAAGAGGCCGACCGCAAGCAGCCAGGCTGCCGCATAGAGGCACTGCCACATCGCCCCGTACCGGACGAGCTTCTCGGCAGCCGATCGTGTCGGAATCCCGGATGTCTTCCTTCGGGCCACCCAGGCGAAGGCCGCGACCGTGAGTACCGGCCAGATCACGCCCATCGGCGAGCTTTCAAGGGGCCACCAACCGGCGTCATGTCCCTGATGCCACCCGACGACGAGGATGAACGTCGAGAGGATCCCGTATGCCGTCGCGATGAAGTAGAAGGATCGCCTGCTCAGGTACGGTCGCTTCCTCAACAGGATGTACGTTGCAAGGGTGATCGTCACCGCATGGCTCATCGTCAGCCAGACGGGGAGCGTGAACGTGAGTTCGTAGTTCGGTATCAACATGTGCAGGGCGGTCATCACCCCGATCACGATCACCCCGAGGCCCGGTACATGTTTGCCTGTCGCGTTGTAGAAGAGGACCCCGGCCGCGACGAGCAGGGTCAGGATCAGAGCACCCGTACCGAAGGGGATTGCGCCCAGAAGTGCCAGGATCAGTGCGCCTGCGATCACGATTCCGACCGTTGCCGGTCTGACCCGGCCTGATGGGATCGGTCGCTCCGGGCGGAAGGCACTGTCGTACCTCGCATCGAGGAGGTCGTTGAGCGAGGCTCCGAACGTGAAGATCCCGATCGCCACGAGGGCGCTGCAGCTCAGGGCGACCCAGAGTGGCAGTTCATAGACCGGGAGGTACGAGTACTGCTCCTGCTCCCGGGTGAAGAGCACCGTGAACCAGACGTCTCCGATGGCTCCGACCGCCATCGTGAGGCGGGTGAGCTGGGCGGTCCCCAGGAGTCGTACCGGAATCGAGCGACGCATGGCGAAATGGTATCCACAGCGGAAGGGGTTCGTGGAAACCGCGCCCCGCAGAATGGCGATGCGGCTAGGATGACCCCTCCCAGCGAGAGGTACCACACATGCGTGACGCACCCAACATCCACCTGGACGCTCAGGGTCTGAAGATCGGCATCGTGACGAGTTGTTATCACGAGGAGATCACCTCGAAGCTGAGGGAGGGTGCGATCAGCGCCTTCACCGATGCGGGGGGCGATCCGGACGACATCTACGAGGTGACGGCACCGGGTGCCTTCGAGATCATTCCCCTGGTCGACGCCCTTGCTCGCAAGGATCTCGATGGAGTCGTCGCACTCGGTTGCATCATTCGCGGGGAGACGACCCATGACGAGCACCTCGCCCGTTCCATCTCGAAGATGCTCGCGCACATCGCGTTCGATCACGAGATGGGCATCGGGTTCGGGGTGCTCACCTGTCTTTCCACCGAGCAGGCGATGGATCGTTCAGGGGGCATCAAGGGGAACAAGGGCGAAGAGGCCATGAATGCGGTCATCGCGACCGCTCGCGCACTCGAGGTCATCGAGGAGGATCTCCCTGATCTGCCGTCCGAAGAGGACGACTCCGACGAGGAGTACGAGGAGGTCATCGAGTACGAGTACGTCGATGAGGATCCCGATGAGGAGGAGCACGAGGAGGACGCGGAAGGCGAGTACGAGTACGAGGAGGAAGACGCTTGACCAGTTTCTCCCGTGATGCCCGCCGATGTGCGCTCCAGGCGCTCTATCAGTTCGATGCGGGGAACGAGGGTGACGCCGACCTTGTTCGGGAGTCCCTCGAGGGATCCCGAACCTCTGACGCCGCTCAGGCGGAGGGCTTCGAGCTGGCACGCGGGGCATGGGAACATCGTCTTGAGGCGGACGAGCTGGTGAAACCACTGACACCGGAGTGGCCGACCCATCGTCAGCCGATGATCGATCGCAACATCCTTCGCATCGCCGTCTACGAGATCCTTCACGCCGGCACACCCGGCAAGGTCGCCATCAATGCGGCCGTCGAACTCGCCAAGGAGTTCGGAGGCGAGAAGAGCTTCGGATTCGTCAATGCGGTGCTCGACAAGGCATGGAAGACGTTTCCGGAATCAGGTCGTGTTTCCGGCGCCGAGGGCTGAGGTGTCTCCAGATGGGTCTCTTCAAGTCAACCATCTCACGAATTCGTCAGGGCCTGGCCCGAACCGCAGGTTCCTTCGGCAGCGGTCTGCGTTCCCTCCTGACCGGTCGTTCGATCGACCAGGATCTCATCGATGAGATCGAACTCCGCCTGATCGCGGCGGATGTCGGCATCAAGGCCACCAACGAGATCACGGAATCCCTCCAGGCCGACTGGAAGGCCGGAAAGCTGTCCTCCGGTGAGGATGCCCTCGAACATCTCAAGCAGGCCCTCAAGTCGCGCTGGGCCGAGCAGCAACCCGGCATCGCCGTCGCCGAGACCACTCCGACGGTCATCCTCGTGGTTGGTGTCAACGGCGTCGGCAAGACCACGAGTGTCGCGAAGATCGCACGGGCTCTTCGAGAAGAGGGCCGTTCGGTGCTCCTGGCTGCAGCGGACACCTTTCGGGCGGGTGCCGTCGCTCAACTGGCGATCTGGTCGGAACGTCTCGGAGTCGATGTCGTCAAGGGTGACCAGGGAGCGGATCCGGCCGCCGTCGCATTCGATGCCGCCGAAGCCGCGGTGGCCCGCGGAGTGGATGTCCTGCTGGTGGATACCGCAGGGCGACTTCACAATCAGGGTGACCTGATGCGTCAGCTGGTGAAGATCCGTGACGTGATCGCCCGGAAGATTCCCGGTGCGCCCCATGAGGTGCTCCTCGTCCTGGATGCGACCAGTGGGCAGAACGCCCTCCAGCAGGCTCGTGCATTCAAGGAATCCGTCGAGGTGACGGGCGTGTTTCTCGCCAAGCTCGACGGCACCGCTCGAGGGGGGATCGTGGTGGCGATTCGCGATGAACTGGATGTCCCGGTCAAGCTGGTCGGGGTGGGGGAGCGGCCGGAGGACGTGGAACCGTTCGACGGGGATGCCTTCATCGAGGCGATCTTCGCGGACTAGGGTCCTGCCACGGGTCTCTCAGGCTCAAACACGTGAATGAGGCGCTGGGTTTCCTCCCGCTCTTCGCTATATTCATGGATACGAGCCGTCCGGGATGAGACCGCCCCGGCGCATGGAGCCATTGGATGACTACTGCTGGGACACAAGTCACTCGAAGCAGGGGGTTCACGATCGTCGAACTCATGGTGACGATCGGGATCATCGGGCTCCTGCTGGGGATCACCTTCCCCGCACTTCGTACGTTCCGCATGGAGTCGCTCAACGTGAACTGCCAGAGCAACCTTCGCCAGATCGGCGTGCTCATGGCCTCCTACCAGAACCAGAACGCGGGGATCCTGCCCATGACGGAGTTCCTGCCCGCGGTCACCGAGGATGGTCCCGTCGGGGGGCTTCCCTGGGTCATGCGCGGCTACATGGAACGCGACAACAAGTGCTGGTGCTGCCCGGCCGACAATGACGAGGCGAATTCCCTCTCGACGGGTACGAGCTACTTCTACCTGCCCGGCCTCATCCGCTACATGCCGAACGTGCAGCTGCAGGTCCAGCAGGCGATGCTGCCGAGCATGCTTGATCCCGACCTGACCGAACGCCAGCTCGAGAGTCGACGGATCGGGTTCGAGGCCCGGTTGGTCACGAATCTCTACCAGAAGGACTTCATGCGCCTGCCGCTCCTTCACGACAGCATCGATCGACATCCCGGGACCAGGATCCCGCGCAATGCGCTGTTCATGGACGGGTCCGCCGGGATCAGCACCGATTACTCCGAGATCCTCGATCAGGATGGCGACGATGATGGTGATGGAGGGTGATCTGACGAGATGATCGATGTCGCTGACATCCGAATGCAGCTCGAGGAACGCAGGCGGGAAGTCCTGATCGGTGGTGGTGTTCTCGCAGTGCTCCTCCTCATCGGGATGGTGTGGTGGATGCTTGCCGGTCGACTCCAGCCGCCGCCGAGCATCTTCGACTCACCGGTCGAGGACGTGCTCGGCTACCTCTCGATGGATGACTTCAGCCAGCTTCCCCTCGAGGAGCGCATGGCCTTTCTTCTCGAATTCTCCGATCGGTTCCGGGGCATGAGCCAGCAGGATTCCGCGGCCATGGCGGCCTTCCTCGCCGGGCTTGCCGGTCCGGTTCGCGAGCAGGCGACGGACAACGCAAGGACGCTTGCCAAGGACATTCTCGTGACCGGTGCGGAGGAATACGTGAATCTCCCCGCTGGCGAGCGTGCCGCCTTCCTCGATGCCTGGCTGTCCAAATGGACCCGTTTCGGCGAACGCATGGTTCGAGGCGATGAGCGCGATGGTGTCTCCGACGAGGAACGGGTGGCGAACCTGAAGGAGGGCGCGCAGCGGGACTCGACTCGCGAGGTCGAATCAAGCGACATTCCCGCCTTGACCGGTACCAGCGCGGTTCGTTTCATGGATTTCTGGGCCAACGAGGTGGAGACGACTGCAAGCCCGCGAGAGCAGGGGCAGATCGTCCTGTTCATGCGCGATCTTCGCAAGCACCTCACGGCTCCCTGATCATCGGTTCATCCAGGCGATCCGAAGGATTCCCCACGTCATTCGGTGCGATCAACCAGGCTCGACCGGCTTCGCTCGGGCCGTCCGCATCATCGATCCGTCCGGCCATGCAGAGCGTGCCGTCGGTGGCGACCGACCACCCGAACTGCACCGGCTGTTCCTTTCCGGTTCCACTGCTCGTGGCACCGAGCAGTGACCAGCGGCCTGCCCTGCGTCGGTAGATCAGGGTCCTGCCCTCCCACTGGGTGGTCCCCGACGCGCTGGGTGCACCCACGATCAGCAGATCTCCGCGAACCGCGAGCGAGAAGCCGAACCAATCGTCCGCCATGCCCTCCGGATCCCGAAGCTCCTGGACGAGTCGCCATCCTTCGCCCTCGGGTTCGTAGACATGAATGCATCCCATGGCATCATCTTCGCCGCATGCGGACACCAGCAGCTGGCTCCCTGCGATGGCGACCTGCCAGCCAAAGCGATCTCGTGCCTTGCCGTCGTCGGGAACGAGCTTGGCGATCGCCACCCACGCATCTTGCCGTCGTCCGAAGAGCCACACGCTTCCCGACTTCTCGCCACGATCGTCATCACCCCATGCGCCGACTGCGATGAGATCACCAGTCATGGCGACTGCGTCGCCGAAGAAGTCCGCATCGGAACGGTCGGGCGCCACCAGACGGGTCAGTTCGTGCCAGGTGCCGAGGGTCTCCTCGAAGACATGAACCGCGCCTCCGTCCAGCGTGCCGGCATCGGTCCTTGGCGCCCCGACGAGGGCTCGAGTTCCTTCGAAGGCCAGCGAGGCCCCGAACCGTGCCCCGGGTTCGAATCGATCAGGTCGAAGCCGGTCCGCAAGCCTCCACCTCGTCGACTTCTCTTCGAAGAGCCAGACCGCTCCGGCATCCCAGCCGTGCTCCGCATCATGCGGTGCGCCAACCAGCAACCTGCCATCCGAGAACACCATGGCCGCCCCGAACCGATCCGGCCACTTCCGATCCGGGGCCTGAAGCAACTGCAGGTCTCCAGCCGGTCTTCCCAGGGGGCCGAGATGGATCGAACCCTGGCGAACCGAACCATCGTCGCTTCGGTCATTCGCAATGGCGGCCACACCATCCCACATCGCGACGGAATACCCGAATTGCCGGTCGAGTTCCCCGCCTGGTGCAACCCACTCCCGAATGATCTCTGGAGGGGGTCCCGACCAACCATCGCTCGGTGCCCAGGCACCGACGATGACGAAAGACAGACCCTGGACGAGACCCCGCATGACACACCTCCCTGGCATCGATTGCCCCTGACCGGCCGATCCGGTGGGAGCCTACGGCCGGAATCAGGGCCCTTCGGCAGTTCCCACGAAACCGCGGGGCTCTTTTCGACATGACCGGGCAGGTGATTTCACCGCTGGATCGGGGTTCCGGCTCTGTTACAGGGGGTTCTGCGGTCTGATTCAGGAGGAGGTGTCACACATCACGGTGCGGCTCATAGTTTTTCATGTGGAAAGTTCTCTTCACCTGAGAGAACGGCCCGCGTCACGCGGAATTTCGGTGAGGAGATTGATTCATGAACGACACGAGCCAGACCATCAGCACCCTGATCAACGACATTCGGACATGCCTCGAGGAAAGCGACCTTGATGCCGCACGTTTCCTGCGCACCGGACTCTTCGAGAGTCTTCGCTACGTCCCCGCCTGGCTGTCCCCTGAGGAGGAAACACTGCTGAAGTCCTATTGAAGGACTCCCCACCAGCAGCCTCCTCATAAACGGTGCCTGAAGCATGGAGACGTCGATCGACCGGCCCCGATCACAAGAACGTCGCTTCAGGCAATGCGGGACCCGACCGACAGGTCGGGTCCCGCTTCTTCATTCATGGAGTGATGCGTGGGTCAGAGGCTGCGCTTGCCACGGCGTCCCATCTTGTAGCCCTTGCGCTTGCCCTTGTCCCGGCCCTTGTTCCGGCCCTTCCTGCGGCCCCTCTGCGATGAATCGTCCTGGGCCCGACGCTCCTTGGCGCGTGCCTCCAGCCCCCCCGATGCAAGGGCGTTCGTCGTGTAGGAGACCACGTCGAGGTTCATCTCGCGTGCTGCCAGGTCGATGCTGATCACCTGAACCACGACCTTGTCGCCGATCCCGATCGATGCCCCGCTTCGATTCGCGACGAGTCGACCGCTCAGTCGATCGATCTGCCAGTGCATGCCCGGATCATCCTTGCCCGGCATGTGTTCCGGTGTGACCATCCCGTCCACGAGGTACCTGTCGAGGGTCACGAAGAGTGCGCCTCCCGAGGTCACTCCCGTCACGATTCCCGTGAAGGTCTCGCCCGGTTCCTGCTCGTCGAGGAACTGCATCACGAGGAATGTCCGCAGGCTTCGTTCCGCCTGTTCGGAGTTCACTTCCGTTTCCGAACAGTGCCTTCCCACCTCGAGGAGCGTCCCCTCGTCCAGGCAGCGCTCGTCGTGCGAGAGGGAGTCGGTCAGCTTTCTTCTCGCCTTGCCGCCCGGCACCCTGCTTCCGTTCTCCGTCAGGTCGAGATACGCATCCAGTGCCCGGTGCACGGTGAGATCCGGATACCGGCGGATCGGACTCGTGAAGTGTGCGTACTGTTCGCTCGCCAGGGCGAAGTGCCCGATGAGTGCAGGGCTGTAGCAGGCCTTCGTGAAGGTCTTCAGGACGGAGAAGTGCACAGCTCTCTCGTACGGGGTGCCCGTCGAGACGTCGATGAGTGACTGGACATCGGATCGATCCGGTGCCTGCGGGAGACGGAAACCGACGAGCCGTGCGAACTCCCTCAATTCATCGACGTGCGTCAGGTCCGGATCCGGATGGATGCGACGAAGCAGAGGCGTCTCCAGGCCGGAGAACAACCAGGCCACGGCCTCGTTGGCCGCGACCATGAACATCTCGATGATGGTGTGGGTGAAGGCGTCATCCTCGGGCACCGCGTCCGTGACCTTGCCGTTCTCGTCGAAGACCAGTTCCGAGTCCGGAAGTTCGAGCCTGAGCATGCCCGCCTTGAATCTTCTCTTCCTGACGATCCGCGCGAGCTTGTTGCATTCGCGCAGGCAGGCGATGAGTTCGTCCGTGTAGGTGGGTTCGGCCCTGGCGTGTTTCCTCGCCTCGTTTTCGTCCCCGTCGATGAGTGCCTGCGCCTCGAGATAGGTCAGTCGCTTGTCGGAACGGATCACCGATCGGTGGTATCGGTGCCCCATCACCCTGCCGCGTCCGTCGTAGCGGATGAAGGCGCTCTTCACGAAGCGGTTGACCCCTTCCTGGAGGGAGCAGACACCGTTCGAGAGCAGTTCGGGCAGCATGGGCAGGACACGCCGGGGGAGGTAGGTCGAATTGCCCCGTCTGGTCGCCTCCTTGTCGAGCGGTCCTCCCGAGGGGACGAAGTTGGCGACATCCGCGATGTGGACGCCCAGTTCGTATTCGTCGCTCGCCTCGTCGTACTGGAGGGTGATCGCATCGTCGAAGTCCTTGGCATCAGGCGGATCGATCGTGATCGTCAGCACATCCGTCAGGTCGAGGCGGTCCGGCCATGGGCCCTCCGAGGACTCCTTGTCGAACCGTGCGGCGGCCTCCCGGGCTTCCGTGACGACTTCATCGGAAAACTCCGTGGCAAGTCCGAAGTTCGCGATCACCGCACTGGTCTCGACATCGGGGTGCCCCGACTCTCCGAGGACCTCGGTGATCACGCCTTCCGCGACTTCCCGGTCGCTGGGGTAGTGGACGATGTCGAGAACGACCTTGTCGCCTTCCTTCACATCCTTCGCGCCAGCATCCCTGACCAGTATGGGCTCACGCAACGCCTTGCCATCCGGGATGACGAACCAAGACCCTCGTTTTCTGGAGACCGTGCCCGAGAACCGGGTCTTCTTCCGCTCGAGAACCTTCACGATCCTCCCCGAAAGTCGACCTTCGGCCGTTCCGGAGCCACGGTGGTTGCCTCGTCCCTTGCGCATCACCACGGCGCGGACCCGGTCGCCGGTGATGGCGTCCATGGTCGCATTCGCGGGGATGTAGAGATCTCCCTCGCGGTACGGACTGTCCGTGATGAGGAATCCGAACCCCTTTGCAGTCACCTTGATCCGACCTTCCACCTCCGAGGGGTACGTCGGAAGCTGGATCCGGTCACCGCTTCCGACGACGATCTGCTCCTCGTTCAGGAGAGCACCGAGTTCCGCGACGAACTCCTCCTTCAGCTCGGGTGGGACCCGCAGCTGGCGGGAAAGCTCGTGCGCATCCACCGGTCGATACTGCTGGTTGGCCATGTGGTTCAGGATGCGCTGGGTGTAACGGTTCGCCATGAGTTCATCCTATCCGGGTGTCTCGGAGCACGAATTCAATTCGTGTTCGACGATCCGTTCCCCGGTCGAGTTCGTCCGATCAGGAGCGATGCCCTGTCTTGCGCCCGCCTGCCGACGGGTGATCAGTCTGACTTCTTCTTGCTGCCACCCTTGGACTTGCTGCCTTCCGGCTTCTTGCCGGAATCGCTCTTGCCCTTGCTCGGGGTTTCCGGCTTCTTCGACTCCTTGCCGCCGCCGGTGCTCCCGGAATCGGGCTTCTTGGCCGCCTGCTTGTCCGCATCCGCCGCCTTCTTGTAGGAATCGCTCCGGTAGTCGGTCTCGTAGAAACCGCCGCCCTTGAAGATGACCCCCGCCCCGGTTCCGATGAGCCTCTTGAGCGAGAGCTTGCCGCACTCGGGGCACTTCCGCTTCACGGAGTCACTCATCTGCTGGAAGAGTTCGAACGCATGCTCGCAGTTGGAGCATTCATACTCGTAGGTCGGCATGTGTTCGGTCCTTCCTGTGGTTCCCTGCGCCGCTCGTCGACTCAGTCTTCATCGCCGGGG
The DNA here is from genome assembly GCA_022447205.1 of Phycisphaerales bacterium. Lineage (GTDB taxonomy): Bacteria > Planctomycetota > Phycisphaerae > Phycisphaerales > SM1A02 > JAKVBQ01. Next base: position 126,586 of record JAKVBQ010000005.1, on the reverse strand, counting down.
GCGATGGCAACCTTCGCGGGGCGCAGGATCTGGTTCTTCAGTGCCCACCCGCACTGGACGAGCATGCTCACATGTCCCGGTTCCACGCCCTCCGCAGGTTGCTGGAGCATCGCTTCGTGCAGGTTGGGATCGAAGAGATCCCCGATCTCGGGTGTGATCTGGGTGACTCCCGTCTTGTTGAGCGCACGGTTGAGTTCATCCCGGACGATCTCGATTCCCTTCATGAGAGAATCGGTCGTCGTCTCGCCGGCGTCCTGTCCCAGTGCGAGCTCGAACTGGTCGAGCACCGGTATCAGGGATCTGGCCACTTCAGCGACACCCAGCTCACGTTCCCTGGCTTCGTTCTCCCGGGCTCTTCGCTGGAAGTTCTGGTAGTCGGCAAGGGCCCGAGTCCGTGCTTCGATCGCGTCGTCACGTTCCTTCTGCAGGGATTCGACGATCTCGGCGACCTCTTCGGACATCTCCAGGACCTGCTCCTCCTCTGTTGATTCGGGCTGGTCGGTCATTGCACTTTCCTCATGCGACTCCATGTCGCGATCCTTCCATCGGCGATCATCCGCCGGTCATCTTGTCCTTGAGCCTGCTCCAGAACGTGGGTTCGGGGTGGCTCACCGGGATTTCCTCGAGATCCGCGTACTCCTCGAGGATCTTCCTCTGCTTCTCGTCCAGTGACTTCGGCACCACCAGCTGGATGATGACGACGAGGTCGCCTCGCCTGCGGGTCCGCAGGTTCGGGAGTCCCTCGCCCTCGATCCTGCAGATCGAGCCGTGCTGGGTGCCCGGTTCCAGTTCGAGGGTCGTGGTCCCGTCGATGGTTCGGAGTTCGATCTCCGCGCCGAGTGCGGCCTGGGCGAATGCGATCGGCTGAACCCAGATCAGGTCGTCGCCCTCGCGTTCGAACAGGTCGTGTCCCTGCACCCGAACGACCACGTGGAGGTCGCCCTTGGTGCCGGAGCCGTCGATGCTCTGTTCCTGGGCCGGTGGCTCGCCTTCTCCCTGCACCCTGACGATCTGGCCGTCCCTGATCCCCTTGGGGATCTGGACCTCCAGGGTTCGAGAGAGTGAGACGCGTCCTGCACCGCGGCAGTCGCTGCATTTCTCGACGACGACCTTGCCACGGCCCTTGCAGTTCGGGCAGACCGTGACCATCCGGAACATGCCGCCGAAGCCGGCCTGCTGGACCTGGCCTTCGCCACCGCAGGTCGGGCACTTCGCGGGTTCGATCCCGGGCTTTCCGCCGGTTCCAGAGCAGGTGTTGCAGACGTCGAGGCGCTTGAAGCTGACTTCCCTTGTCGTGCCTTCGAGAACCTCCTCGAGGGTGATCTCGACCTCCGTCTCGAGGTCGTACCCCCGGGCGCGTCCTCGTGGTTGCCGGCCGGAGCCGCCGCCCATGCCGCCGCCTGAGAAGATGTCCTGGAACATCGAGAAGATGTCGTCGACATGCATGCTCCGGAAGTCATGTCCCGGAGTGCCGCGAAGACCGGCATGACCGTACTGGTCGTATCGGGAACGCTTGTCCGGATCCGAGAGCACCTCGTATGCCGAGGTCGCCTCCTTGAAGGACGACTCGGCCTCCGGGTTGTCCGGGTTTCGATCGGGGTGGTACTTCATCGCGAGCCGTCGATAGGCACGCTTGATTTCATCGCCGGAGGCGGTGCGTTCGACCGAGAGTATCTCGTAGTAGCATCGAACTGTTGGCATGCTTCGTGCTTCCAGACCCCGTGAGGGGAAGACGACGGGGGGCCTGTCGCAGGCCCCCCGTCGTGGTGGTCACGATTGATCAGCTCACCGCACCCTCGATCGGGTCGTCATCATCACCGAGCTCGGTGATCACGACGTTCGTGGTGAGCATGAGGCCGGCGACGCTGGCCGCGTTTCCGAGTGCGACCGTGGCGACCAGTGCGGGATCGATGATCCCCGCCTTGGTGAGGTCCTCGTACTTGTCGCTCGCGGCGTTGTAGCCGAAGCCACCCTTGCCTTCGCAGACCTTCTCGACCACGAGGTCGCCGTCGATGCCTGCGTTGCTGGCGATCTGCCAGGTGGGCATGCGCATCGCCTCGGCGATGATGTCGTAGCCGAGCTTTTCGTCGCCCTTGCCCTTCTTGCGAGCATCCTCGACGGCGGTGATCGCACGCAGGAAGGCGACGCCTCCGCCGGGAACGTACCCTTCCTGGGCTGCGGCACGGGTCGCATGGAGTGCGTCGTCGACGCGGTCCTTGCGTTCCTTCATCTCGGTCTCGGTCTGCGCTCCGACCGAGATGATCGCGACGCCGCCGGTCAGCTTCGCGAGACGCTCCTGGAGCTTCTCGCGATCGTATTCCGAGGTGGAGTTGTCATAGAGGTTCCGGATCTGGTTGGCCCTGGACGTGATGTCCTTCTTCTTGCCTGCACCCTCGACGAGCGTGGTGTCGTCCTTGGTGACGATGGCCTTCCGTGTGGTGCCGAGTTCCTTCAGCTCCACGTCCTCGAGGCTTCGACCGATGTCCTCGGAGAAGAAGGTGCCTCCGGTGAGGACCGCGATGTCCTCGAGCATCGCCTTGCGACGATCACCGAATCCAGGTGCCTTGACGGCACAGACCTCGAGCACGCCGCGCAGTCGGTTGACCACCAGGGCGGCCAGTGCCTCGTTGTCCACTTCCTCCGCGATGATCAGGAGGGGGCTTCCCGCGGTCGCGACCTTGTTGAGGAGGGGGAGGAGGTCCGCCAGGTTGGAGATCTTCTTCTCGTGAATGAGGATCATCGGGTTCTGGAGAACGCATTCCGCCTTTTTCGGGTCGGTCATGAAGTACGGAGAGAGGTAACCCTTGTCGAAGGACATGCCCTCGACGTAGTCGAGATGGGTCTCGGCGGTCTTGCTCTCCTCGACTTCGACGACGCCTTCCGCACCGACCTGGTCGATCGCTTCCGCGATGACCGAGCCGATCTCGGTGTCATGGTTGGCGGAGACGGTCGCGATCTTCTGGAGGTCGGACTTGCCCTTGCACTTCACGGCGGTGGCCTTGATGGCGTCGCCCGCGGCGGCCGCGGCGGCGTTGATGCCGCGCTGGATCGCCACGGCGTTGGCTCCGGTGGCGACGTGCTTCAGGCCTGCCTCGAAGATGTTCCGTGCCAGGACCGTGGCCGCGGTGGTGCCGTCGCCGGCCTTGTCAGCGGTCTTCTTGGCGACCTGCTGCACCATCTTCGCGCCCATGTTCTGGAACTTGCCGGGGAGATCGATCTCCTTGGCGACGCTCACGCCGTCCTTGCTGACGGCGGGGCCTCCGTAGGACTTGTCCATGACCACGTTGTGGCCCGAGGGGCCCATGGTCACCGAAACCGCGTCGGCAAGCTGCTGGATCCCGTCCAGGAGCTCTGCGTGCGCGGCGGATTCAAACTTCATCTGCTTGGTCATCTGTGATGCTCCATTTCCGACGCGCGGGTCAGCCTTCGATGACACCCAGGAGTTCGCTTTCGCGAACGATCAGGTGCGTGATGTTCTTGATTTCAACTTCCGAACCGGAGTACTTGCCGAAGACGACGGTGTCGCCCTTCTTGACACCGGGCTTGATGCGCTCGCCGTTGTCGAGGAGCTTGCCCGGGCCGAGTGCGACGACCTTGCCGTGCATCGGCTTTTCCTTGGCGGATTCGGGGAGGAAGATGCCGGAGCTGGTCTTGGTTTCCGCTTCGGTCGGCTTGATGAGAATTCGATCTTCGAGGGGTCGGACGGACATGTTCGTGTCTCTCCTGGGAAATCCGGCGTTCTGCCGGTGGTGTTTCTTGGAAGTGTTCTGTTCTTCTGGTGTTCTGTCAGATGCGCATTGCGCGGGTGAATCTGCGTGCTGGTGGTTCGGGTTCAGAAGCCCATGCCGCCCATGCCGCCCATGCCACCCATGCCGTGGTCGTGGTGGTGGTCATGACCTTCCGCCTCTTCCTTCTGTGGGATCTCGGTGATCGCGCAGTCGGTGGTGAGCAGAAGTGAGGCCACCGAGGCGGCGTTCTGCAGTGCGGTTCGATCGACCTTGGCGGGCGTGATGACGCCCTGGTCGATCAGGTTGCCGTATTCGAGGGTGAGTGCGTTGAAGCCGTCCTCGCCTGACATCTCGGCGACCTTGGCCACCACGACGCTGCCTCGTTCGCCTGCGTTGTTCGCGATCGAACGCAGCGGGATCTCGAGTGCCTCGCAGAGGAGGTCGACGCCGAACTTCTCGTCGCCTCGAACGCTCTTGCGAGCCTTGTCGAGTGCGGGGATGGCCCTGATGAAGCTGACGCCACCACCGGGGACGACGCCTTCGGCGACGGCAGCCCGGGTCGCGTGCAGTGCGTCCTCGACGCGCGCCTTCTTCTCCTTGAGTTCGGCTTCCGAACCCGCGCCCACGTTGATCTGTGCGACGCCGCCCGCGAGCTTCGCGAGTCGTTCCTGGAGCTTCTCGCGGTCGTATTCGCTGTCGCTTCGCTCGATCTCCGAACGGATCTGGACGATGCGCGCCTGGATCTCCTTGGTGGAACCGGCGCCTTCGATGATCGTGGTGGAATCGGAGGTGATCTCGACCTTCTTCGACTGTCCCAGCTGGGAGACCTGAATCGTGTCGAGTTCGATCCCGAGATCCTTCATGATCGCTTCGCCACCGGTGAGGGTCGCGATGTCCTCGAGCATCGCCTTGCGACGATCGCCGTAGCCCGGGGCCTTCACCGCAGCAACGTTGAGCACGCCTCGCAGCTTGTTGATCACGAGGGTCGAGAGGGCTTCGCCGGTGATGTCCTCGGCGATGATGAGCAGCGGCTTCTTCGCGGCCATGACCTTCTCGAGGAAGGGAACGAACTTGGTGATCGAGTCGATCTTGTCCTCGTGGACGAGGACGAGCGCCTTCTCCAGTTCGACCTTCATGTTCTCGGTGTCGGTGACGAAGTTCGGGCTGAGGAAGCCTCGGTCGAACTGCATGCCTTCGACGACCTCGACTTCGGTCTCGAGGCCCTTGCCTTCCTCGACCGTGATCACGCCGTCCTTGCCGACCTTGTTGAACGCATTGGCCATGATCTTGCCGATCTCCCGATCGTTGTTGGCGGAGATCGAGGCGACGGCGGCGATGCCGCCATCCACGTCCGAGACCGGACGAGCCATGGCTTCGATGCCGTCAACCACGGAAGTCACACCCTTCCGGAGGCCACGAACCAGGGCATTGGGGTCGACCCCCGCTGCGATCTGCTTCAGGCCCGCCTTGAAGATCGCTTCGGCGAGGACCGTGGCCGTCGTGGTTCCGTCACCGGCGTCATCCGACGTCTTCGAGGCGGCTTCACGCACCAGTCGCGCTCCGAGGTTCTCCACCTTGTCGCGGAGCTCGACCTCTTCAGCGACGGAAACACCGTCCTTGGTGACGGTGGGCCCGCCCCAACTCTTGTCGAGGACCGCATTTCGGCCTCGAGGGCCCAGAGTGCTCTTGACTGCTGCAGCAAGTTTCTCGACACCGGTGAGCAGCGCCTTGCGGGCGTCGGTATCGAAGGACAGTTCCTTCACGGCCATGGTTGGACATCTCCTGGACTGTGCCCCTCCACGGGACGCGGTGCGTCCTGCTGAGGAGGGGCGGACTCTTCTTGGTTCCTATGGGTACCCGGGGGGCACGTTCAATACCGAGATAGATCAAAGCCCGTGCCCAAGCGGGTCGTTCGGTGGCTCAGGTGAAAAACAGCCTGAGAGCCTCTCAGGATTGATTTTGGAGCCATCCGCCGCCCCATGTCCGACACCGATGTGCCCCATCTGGTGCAGGGGGTGTCCTTATCCTGCCATCGTGGCAGTCTGGGGATGGCCTGGTCGGCTCAGCGCACTGCTGTCATGGCCTGGATGAGTCGGAGCGAGAGCCACAGACGGTTGACCATCAGGTAGAGGCTGCCGATCACCAGCAGGATCTCGGATCCGATGATGATGACCTCACTGCCGGCAAGTCCCATGCTCATGGGGCTGAGCAGGGCCTGCACCGGCCTCAGGATCGCGATGAGCAGGATCGCCGAGATCAGCGGGGCGGCAGTCTGGCGGGCTGAGCCCAGCTGTTTCCACTGAGGAACGGCCCGTCCGATGTACCGAGCCGCCGTTGCAAGCCCGATTGCACAGGCGATCGTTCCCGCCGGATAGCCCACGATCGAGGCAAATTCGAGTGCGTTCCCGGATTTTGTCAGCGAAACGAGGGTTGCACCTCCGCCCCCAAGGATCAGCAACAGTCCCGCGATCCGCTTGCGATAGCGCCCACCGCCGATCTCGCTGGGAACGCTCAGAATCGTGAGCAGTGGCGTCAGCGATCCCAGGATCATCAGGTATGGCAGGGAGGTCAGGAAGGTCCCGCGAAGCTGGTCGAGCAGGGGGTTGGCGGCCCTTTCCTGGAGGTATTCAAGCCCGGCGTAGCCGATCAGGACCGGAGCGCCGCTCAACGTGGCGGCGAGGAGAAAGATGAGCGTGAGTTTCAATCTGGGAAGCCTGCGAAGCGGTTCGGTGACCTCTCCGCGTTTCCGGAGGGTGCTGAGGATCGGGTAGCCGCATTCCGGGCAGTCCGCATCCCTCGGCAACGACGTCAGCTCGTACCTGCAGTTGAAGCAGGGCAGGCTTTCCGGCTGTTCTGGAGGGGTGGATTCTGCCATGTGTCGAAGATCGCCTCCTCGGCGTCAGCTCATGACTGCATCGAGAGCACTCGACAACTAGGATACAGGCTGCATGAGTGCCATAGAACGACTTCGCGACAACATCATCTCGGTCTACATGGGCAACACCCAGGCCGTCGATCGCATCATCACCTGCCTCCTTGCCCGGGGCCACGCCCTCATCGAGGACGTTCCCGGCGTCGGGAAGACGGTGCTTGCGAACGCCCTGGCCCGGTCGATCGACTGTCGGTTCAGCAGGATCCAGTGCACGCCCGACCTGCTCCCCGCCGATGTCACCGGCGTGTCCATCTACCGGAAGGACACCGAGGAGTTCGAGTTCAGGCCGGGTCCGATCTTCGCGAACGTCGTCCTCAGCGACGAGATCAACCGGACCACGCCGCGCACACAGTCGGCGATGCTCGAAGCGATGAGTGAGAACACGGTCACCGCCGAAGGCGAGGCTCGTGAACTCCCGACGCCGTTCATGGTGGTGGCGACCCAGAATCCCTATGAGTTCGAAGGCACCTACTTCCTCCCCGAGAACCAGCTCGACCGTTTCCTCATGCGCATCAACCTCGGGTATCCCGCGCCGAACGACGAAGCGAGGATCCTCGCCCTCCAGCCTGCAAGGAGCACGCTCCAGGAACTCGAGCCGGTCCTGACCGGCAGCGAGGTGACCGAACTGCAGGAAGAGGTCGACCGGATCCGCATGAGCGACGCCCTGGTCAAGTACGTCATCGATCTGGTGACGATGACACGTGAAAGCGACGATCTCCAGGTGGGTGTGAGTCCGCGTGGCGCACTTGCTCTGTCCCAGGCCGCCCGTGCGACCGCACTGATCTCCGGTCGTGACTTCGTCGTTCCGGATGACATCATCGCGAACGTTCTTCCGGTCTGTGCCCACCGCGTGATCAGCAAGACCTACATGCATGCAGGCGACACCCTGACCACGCGTCGGATCATGCAGAAGGTGCTCGAAAGCGTCCCCAGTCCGGCCTGACAGGATGGAGAGCTCCATGACCCAGAACCGGGCGATCGTCCTGCTCTCCGGAGGACTTGATTCCTCGACGGTCATAGCCGAGGCTGCCCGCGAGGGGCGGATCTGCCATGCCCTGAGCTTTCGATACGGACAGCGTCACGAGTTCGAGCTCGAGGCGGCGCGTTCGATCGCGGCTCGTTTCGGTGCCGTCGAGCACAAGATCCTCGACATCGATCTTCGCGCCTTCGGGGCGAGTGCACTGACCGATGACATCGAGGTGCCGAAGGATTCGCTCGACGAGAGCGGCTCGATACCGGTCACCTATGTCCCTGCGCGCAACACGATCTTCCTTTCCTTCGCCCTCGCCCATGCCGAGGTCTCCGGTGCCCGTGAGATCTGGATGGGCGTGAACGCGATCGACTACTCCGGGTATCCCGACTGTCGTCCGGAGTACATCGCCGCCTTCGAGGCGATGGCCGGGCTCGCGACGAAGGACGGGGTCGAGGGTCGCGGGGTGTCGATCAGGACTCCTCTGCTCGAGATGGACAAGGGGGCGATCGTCAGGCGGGCGCTTGAACTCGGCGTGCCGTTGGAATCGACCCATTCCTGCTACGACCCTTCCGCGGATGGCACGCCTTGCAGGAGGTGCGATGCCTGCATCCTGCGCGCACGCGGTTTCGCCGCGGCGGGGGTGCCTGATCCCGTGCTCGTCGATGCCTGAGTGATCAAGACCACCAGCGAAAAGTGCCGTTTCTTCATGGAGGCCTGAACCATGTTCCTGCTCACAGCTCTTGCACTCCTGTCCTCACCCGGGGGGTGAACGACGTCGGGCGGTTCTCGCCGGTTCAGATGTCGAGGTTCTTCACGTCGAGCGCGTGCTTCTCGATGTACTTGCGGCGCTGCTCGACGTTCTCGCCCATCAGGGTGGAGAAGAGCGCGTCCGCCTGGTTCGCGGCATCCCACGTGACCTTGATGAGGGTGCGGACGTCCGGATCCATCGTGGTCTCCCAGAGCTGTTCCGCATCCATCTCGCCGAGACCCTTGAAGCGCTTGGTCTCGATGCCCCGCCTGCCGACATCGTGGAGGCCCTCGAGGATCGAGGGGATGTTCGCCGATTCGACGAACTCCTCTGCGTCCGAGTCCTTTCGGCGGACTGCCCAGGCGTAGCGCGTCGGGAGCTTGTCTCCGGTGACCGACTCCTCCTGCGTGAGGCCCCAGTCCTCGATCTGGATGTCGAACTCGGCGAGGTCCTTGAAGATCAGTGCGAGTTCCCGGTTCTCATGGAGTTCCCGCATGCTGGCGCGGTTGGGCGCCTTCAGTTCCTCGTCGCTCGCCGCGAACTCGTCGAGGACGAGCTTGTGGTCGCGAGCGTACGCGCGTCCTTCCTCCTCCGACCAGCAGAACGCCTCGCCTTCGGGCCACGTGATCATGTGGCTGGGCATTCGACCTTCGCCGGTGGGGTCTTCGGCGCGCAAGGACAGGAGCTCGCCGAACTGGATGCCGCGTCGTGAGCTCACGGTCACGAGTTCGTCGAGGCGGCGGAGAGACTGGATCACGCGTCGGAGATCCGTGTCCTCGATCCGGCTCGTCGGTTCCCCGGCCTCGTCCCTGACCACGAGATGGGCGCTCTGGAGGGCCAGGTCGACGAGCACGTTGTTCATGCGTTCGTCGTTCAGCACGAACTGCGACTTCTTGCCACGGAGCACCTGGTACAGCGGGGGCTGGGCGATGTAGATCTTGCCCTGACGGACGAGTTCCGGCATCTGTCGGAAGAAGAAGGTGAGCAGCAGCGTGCGGATGTGCGAGCCGTCGACGTCGGCGTCGGTCATGATGATGACGCGTCCGTACCGGAGCTTCGTGAGATCGAAGTCCTCGCCGATGCCGCAGCGGAGTGCCGAGATCAGCGTCTTGATCTCCTCGAAGCCGAGCACCTTGTCCAGTCGGGCCTTCTCCACGTTGAGGAGCTTGCCGCGGAGGGGGAGGATGGCCTGGTTGCGATGGTCACGTCCGCCCTTGGCGCTGCCACCGGCGGAATCACCCTCGACGATGAACAGTTCGGTGTTCTCACCCTTCTCGGAGCAGTCGGCGAGCTTGTGGGGCATGCCGGCGGTGTCGAGCGCGCCCTTGCGCTTGATGAGCTCCCGGGCCTTGCGTGCCGCCTCGCGTGCCTGTGCGGCGAGGACCGCCTTCAGGCAGATCCGCTTCGCATCGTTGGGATGTTCATCGAGCCAGCTGCCGAATCCCCTGGTGACCGACGAGCCCACGAATGGTTCGACGTCGGGGTTGATCAGCTTTTCCTTGGTCTGGTTGTTGAACTGCGGGTCGGCGACCTTGACGGAAACCACCGCGGTCAGACCTTCGCGAAGGTCCTCGCCCGAGGGGGTGATGTCCTTCAGCAGGTCGTTGTTCCGCGCGTACCGGTTGATCACCCGGGTCAGCGACTTCTTGAACCCGTCGATGTGGGTTCCGCCGTCCGGGTTGAAGATGTTGTTGCCGAACGGCAGGATGTTCTCGTTGGTCGCGTCGGTGTACTGGAGGGCGATCTCCGACCGCAGGCCGCTTTCCTCGTCTTCGTCGATGAAGGTGATCACCGGGCTGGACTCGGTCTTGGATCGGTTCAGGTGACGGACGTAGCCGGCCAGTCCGTCCGGGTCGTGGTAGACCTCCTCGCGGATCTTGCCGTCCTTGTCGACCCGTTCGTCGATCAGCCTGATCGTGACGCCTGCGTTGAGGAAGGCAAGCTCCCTGAGCCTCGTCTGCAGGATCTCGAATCGGAAGCTCGTGTCCGGGAAGATCTCGGTGTCAGGCAGGAAGCCGATCTTGGTTCCAGCCTTGACCTCCGCAGGAGCGTCACCGACCACGTGCAGTTCCTTGGTCAGGTCGCCGCGGCCGAACGAGATCGAGTGGACCTTGCCGTTCTTGACCACCTCGACCTCGGTCCACTCCGAGAGTGCGTTGACGCACTTGATGCCCACGCCGTGGAGTCCGCCGGAGACCTTGTAGGCGTTGTCGTCGAACTTGCCGCCTGCATGGAGCTTGGTCAGGATCACCTCGACGGCGGGCCTGCCGTTGATCTCGGGGTCCGTGTGCTTCATCGGATCCAGGGGCATGCCTCGACCGTCGTCGGTGACGGTGCAGGAGCCATCGACCCCGATCCGGACCGTCACGGCGGTCGCGAAGCCTGCCATGACCTCGTCGATCGCGTTGTCGACGCATTCGTAGACGAGGTGGTGAAGGCCGGGCAGGCCGGTTCCGCCGACGTACATGCCGGGGCGCTTCCGGATCGCTTCCAGCCCTTCCAGGACCTGGATGTCGTCCGAGGTGTAGTCGGACGGATCGTTCGTTGCGTGGTTGGTCGAGGTGTCGGTCATGAGGGTCGAAAGGGGCCCGGGTTCGTTGGTTCGTCCCCCCCGGAAGGTCGGGGGTTTTCGAGAGAATCATTGTAGCTTGAAACCCGCTTCTTCGGGTGGATTCGCAGGATGTCCACGGCCATTTCGAGGCTCTGAAACAGCGTGTTTTCCAGAGGCTTTCCGCCACCTGTGGGGAAATTGCCATGGCGGGCCATATACTGGAGGGAGGGCCTCGAAGGAGTCGATACTTCTTCCGGCCCGTTGGCCTGCAGACCCCGACAATTTCTCTCGTTGGAGACCTCGATGAGCCAGCCTTCCGGCACCCCGATTCCTCCCAGTCACGAACGATCCGGGGCGCAGGAGCGTGGTCGCGAGGGGGCGGAACCTGCCTCGGGTGACCGTGGTGTCTGCAGGCGCTCGATGATGCTTGCGGGGCTCGGTCTGCTGGTCGGTTGCGCCTCCAGGCAGTCGGGGCGTTCCCTTCCTGGCGCACTCTGGCCGGAGCCCCGGGCAGTGGCCTCCGGCGGGACCGCCGTGCCACCGTCATCTCGGGTCACGGCCGGGAGCGGACTGCCCGGTGTCCTGCCACGGGACAACTGGGCTCGCGGAAATCCGATCGCCTCGAAGGTGAATCCGATGACCACGCCCCACCACATCACGATCCACCACGACGGCATGACGCCCTTCCATGCCACCAATGCCCGGGATGTCGCCGCCCAGATCGAACGGATCCGTTCGATGCATGTCGGCAACCGGGGGTGGGGCGACATCGGGTACCACTACGTCGTCGACCGATCCGGCCGGTCATGGTCCGCTCGCCCGATCAGGTACCAGGGCGCGCATGTGCAGTATCAGAATCCGGGCAACATCGGCGTGCTCTGTCTCGGGAACTTCGAGGAACAGAGCCCCTCGAGGCAGCAGCTCAGCGGATTGCACGTCCTGCTGGTCGCGCTTTCGACCAGGTATCGAATCCCCGAGCGGAACATCCTGACCCATCAGGAGTGGTCGACGGCGAACACCCTCTGCCCGGGTCGGAACCTCCAGAGCCGGATCGATGCCATGCGTCGTTCCGGCACGCTGGTCTGAACAGCTCGGACGGTCGCCGGTCCGGCCTTCGTCATCTTCAGTCGCCTGGGTCGTCGCCCGGATTGACGCGCCTGCCTGCTCGTCCATCGCGGGCGCGCTGGTCGTCACGGTCGAGCTTCGCCTGGAAGGCCTCGTCTCCCGCCTCCTGCCGTTGCACCGTGATCCAGACCAGCCAGCCGAGCGCGATCATCGAGATGATGGTGATGATGAGAATCATGTCCGTGCCTCGGGATGCGACATCACTTCGCCGACCACCACCTGTGGAGCGCCGGATAGAGATCGCGGTAACGGTGGTGCAGTCGTTCGTATGCCTCGCATGCTTCCCCCGGGTCCGCCTGGTCCCGTTCACTGATCACCTTGTTGCAGGCGGTCGGGACATCGGGCCAGAGTCCGCCGCCGACCCCGCCCAGGAGCGCCGCGCCGTAGGCCGTCCCCTCCGTGGAGGTCGTCGTGGTCGTCCGGCATCCGAAGACGTCCGCACAGAGTTGTCGCCACATCGCACCCTTGGCGCCGCCTCCCGAGAGTCTGATCACCTCGGCATGGACTCCGGTGGCCCGGACCAGGTCGAGGCAGTCCCGCATGCCGTACGTCACGCCTTCGAGCACCGCTCTGGTCATGTGGTTCCGATCGTGTGTCGGCGAGAGGCCGACGAAGCAGCCTCGAGCGTCCGGATCCACGTGTGGCGTGCGCTCCCCGGTCAGGTAGGGGAGGAAGAAGAGGCCGTTCGATCCGGGTTCGATCGTCGCGGCACGCGTGCAGAGTTCGTCCCAGGGGTCATCGCCTCGCGCCTCGGCTTCCTGCATGACGTCGGGAAGGACCGATCTGCCGAACCAGTCGAAGCTTCCGGCCGCACTCAGCATGACTCCCATCAGGTGCCATGTCCCGGGGATGGCGTGACAGAAGGCGTGGAGTGAACCCTCCGGCGTCGTTCGCCAGGTGTTGCTGGAGGCGAACACCACGCCCGATGTTCCGAGTGTCGCGGAGATGATGCCTTCCTCCACGATTCCGGTGCCGACGGCACTTGCCGCCTGGTCCCCGGCGCCTGCGACCAGTGGAATCCCTGCGCGAAGTCCGAGTTCCTCGGCCATTTGCGGATTGAGTGCATCGATCACTTCCGAGGATTCGGCGACATCCGGCCACCAGGACTCCGGCAGCTCGAGTGCATCCAGCATCGAGTTGGACCATGTCCGCTTTCCGCAGTTGAAGACGCTCGTGCCGGAGGCATCGGAGACATCCATCGCGAGTTCCGATCCGAGTCGGAATCGCACGTAGTCCTTGGGCAGGAGGACGTGCCTGATCCGGGCGAGGGCGTCCGGTTCGTGCTCACGCATCCACAGCAGCTTGGGCGCCGTGAAGCCGGGCAGCATCCTGTTTCCGGTGTGCTGGAGCAGGAAGTCGAGACCGAGACTCGCTTCCGTCTCGAGGCACTGTGGTGCGGATCGCTGGTCGTTCCAGAGGATCGCCGGTCTGATCACCGAGCGTGCCTCATCGAGCGCGACCAGACCGTGCATCTGTCCGGTCAGGCCGATCGCCGCGATCGCTTCCGCATCGACATCCGGGTGACCGAGCACCTTCCTGATGCCTCGCATGGTGCCGGTGACCCAGTCCTCCGGCGCCTGCTCCGACCAGCCGGGCTTCGGGGAGGAGGATGGGTGGATCGTGAGTGAATCCGCCAGCACGGAGCCCGTTGAATCAACGGCAAGCACCTTCGTTCCAGAAGTGCCGACATCGATTCCGAGGACGAGTGGGGGTGTGCTCACGAAAAGTGATCAACCGTGGTCATGGTCGTGGTCATGGTCATGGTCATGGCCATGCGATGCATCTTCTGCACCAGGCGGGTTGGCCGGGATCGTGCCGACCCAGATGCCACTTGCATCCACCACGAAATTGCCGTCGTCACCCTTTTCGGAGACCACGCCCTGGATCACCACGGTCTTCAGGGGTTCGAGGCCGCCCTGTCCTTCCGCTGAGACCTCGTAGGGGAGCCCTGCGTCATCGATGATCTGGATCGTTGCCATGCCGTTCTTCATGGCGTCGAAGTTCTCGCAGCAGTAGTCCCAGGGGACCTTGCAGTAGTCACCCGGGCGCTGGTCACAGGAGATCAGTTTGGGGTCCGCTGCAACGAAGATCGCCATGCCGTCGACGAAGACGTCGACGCGACCACCGACTCGTGCCTCGAACATGACCTTGTCTCCGACATCGGCGTTCGCCTTGACGTTGGTCAGGTGTGGAGCGTTCGCCGGCTTCTCCCCGGTGATGAACTTCGCGGCTGGAATGGCTGCGACGGTGGAGGCAGCCATGCCACTCGGATTGCCGGATCGTCCGTCACAACCGGCGAGCGATGCCAACGAGAGTCCGATGGCTGCGGTCAGGGCGCGTGCGGTGATGTTCATCTTGAACTCCTTTGTACGTGGTTCCATGGTAACTCAGGCACTCGTGCGGAGTGCCTCCGGTATCGGCAATTGAAGGCATCTCATGGCTGGAATCATGGCTCCCACCACGCCAAGGGCGAGGCCTGCTCCGATCCCCCCTGCGAGGACGAGCGCATCGATCTCGATGCCGAAGACACCCATCGAGAATCGCACCGCCTGGCCGTCGAGGATCGCGAGGCCGATCAGGCAGGCAAGAAGCGCGCCGATCGAGCTTGCCAGGAGTGATTCCTGCAGGAGGCTCCAGCAGATCGCGGTGCGGCTGTATCCGAGCGTCTGGAGGGTCCCCAGTTCACGGACCCTGCTGGCCACGGTTGCATAGTTGGTGTTCAGCCCGCCCAGGATCCCCCCGATCGCGATGAGTGCCGCGGTGAGGATGACCATCAACTCGATCGGCCTGTAGAACCTCGAAAGGGTTGCGAAGTATTCGTCCTCCGGGATTGCGGCAAGTTCGAGGTCGAGTCGGCGAGCTGCAAAGGCGTTGATCGCCGACGGCGGTGCCTCTGCGCGTGTCAGCACCACACAGGAGAGGGAATCCCGTTGGGCGAGTACCTGGAGGTCGTTCAACGGGTACCAGATCTCGCCTTCGATGACGCCACCATCGGCAGCGATCAGTCCCACCAGTTCGATGTCCTGTCCGTCGACCCAGATCGACGCACCGAGTGCCGTGACTGGAGGATCGAATCCAAGGGCACGTGCGGCCATTCTCCCGATACCAGCTTCCCGACCGCCCTTCACCGGTGGTCGGCCCTCGATGATCCGCGCATCGTCGTGGACCAGCCATGCGGCGGGGGTCATGCCGCGCAACACCGCGAGGGATCCTTCCGTCTCCTTCGATCTCGAGACCGGCATGGCCATGTGGACTTCGGGGCTGACGGCCTCCACGCCTGCACTTGATGCGAGGCCGTCGATGCTGGCTGCGACGATGCCCGGAGTGCGCATCGGGATCTCGCTTCGTTCCAGGCTCTCTTCCGAGCCTGAGCCAAGGAGGATCATGTTGCGTTCGCTGCCGCTTGTGATGAGGGCACGCTGCATGCCGGTCACGAATCCGCCTGCAGTCAGGACCAGCAGGACCACGAGCATCGCACCACCCACCGTCAGTGCCATGCGTGCCGGGCTTCTGCCCAGGTTGCGTGCCGCGTATTCAAAGGGAAGGGTCTTCATGGCGTCTCCTCACACCGCCCTGAACGATTGTGCGATCACCCGGCGCGAGACCCGCCATGCAGGCACGATCCCGGCAAGGACCCCGAGTGCCAGCGAGAGTCCGATTCCGATCCCGATCACCATCGGGTTCGAGGAGATCTCGATGTTGAGGCCTTCCATGGTCATCGCGAAACGACCGAACCAGGTGAAGCTCCAGGCGGCCAGGGTGCCGATGGAACCGCCGGCGACCCCCAGGATCGCGCCTTCGAGCAACACCATCCAACCGATCAGGAGGCCGGAGAAACCGAGCGTCTGAAGGACTGCGTGATCTCGGACCCGGTCGCGCATGGAGAGGACGATCGCGTTCGCCACCAGTGCGAAGACCGTGACAAGGGCGCCCCACCCGAGCCACGAGGCGAATCCGACGATCTCGATGATGTCCCTTGCGGCCCTGCCCACGAACGCCTTCTCGGATCTGGTCGAGGTCGGGTGCTCGTCATGACGGAACTCGGAGTCGATCGCCTTCGCGACCTCTTCCATCGCCATCGGATCCTCGACATGGACGTTGAACTGGGTCACCGTTCCGCCCGTGCCCCCTCGACGCACGCTTTCCTGCAGGAAGGGCAGGTGGACGTAGGCGACGTTCCTGTCCTGTGCCGCATCGCTTTCCAGGATGCCTGCGACGTACACGGAGACTCCCGCCGCCGTGAATCGGTCACCGACCCTGACGCCACGCCGCGCGGCAAGCGCCTCACCCACGAGTGCACCGTCTCCTCTTCTCCGCCAGTCGGTCATGCTGCCTTCGTTGATCGATGATCCACCCTCGAGCGCCTTGCCCAGGTCGTCTTCCGGAACGCCCCGGAAGGTGACGACGTCAAGCGATGCCCGGCAGTTGTTCACGACGATCTGCATGGGAACGACCGAATCGACGCCCTGGATGCCCTCGATGCGGTCGCCATAGAACTGCGGCAGGTTGCTGGAGAACGGGCAGTATCGATTCTCCCTGTAGACGACCAGCGTGGTGTCCTCCGCCGTGGCGACGGTGGCGGCGTGCACGCCATCACGCATCGATTCCACGACGCAGAAGAGGAACATCGCGACCGCGATGCCGGAGATCGTGAGCAGCGAACGGATCCTGTTCCTGTGGATCTGCTTCAGGACGACCGGGATGACTCGGACCATCGGGCTCATGAGGTGACCTCCCTCGACTCGATCAACTTCCCCTTCTCGAGGTTCAGCACGGTGTCGGACCATTCCGTGGTCTTCGGGTCATGGGTCACCATGACGATCGTCCTGCCGTGCTCGCGATTGAGCGTTGACAGCAGGTTCATCACGCTGGTGGCACTTTCCCGGTCGAGGTCGCCCGTGGGTTCGTCGGCAAGCAGGATCGTCGGCTCGGTCACGATCGCACGGGCGATGGCGACGCGTTGCTCCTGGCCGCCTGAAAGCTGTCTTGGGAAGTGCGAGTGCCGGTCGGCGATGCCCACCACGTCGAGGGCCGCCGAGACCCGCCGGTGTCGCTCCCGAGAGCCCATCGACTGCAGCAACAGCGGCAGTTCGACGTTCTCGTATGCGGTCAGCACGGGAACGAGGTTGTAGAGCTGGAAGATGTAGCCCACGTTCTCCGATCGCCAGTCGGCGAGCTGTCCGCGTGAGAGTTCGTGGATGGAGACGCCGTCGATGGCCAGGGTTCCCGAGGTCGGACGGTCGATGCCCGCAAGAAGATTCAACAGTGTCGTCTTCCCGCTTCCGGACGGGCCCATCAGTGCCACGAAGCTGCCCGCCTCGATGTCGAGGTCCATCGCGTCGAGCGGTCGGATCTCCTCCGTGCCACGCTGGTAGATGCGGGACAGTTGCCTGCATTCGATCAAGGCCATCTCACGCCTCCTTTCCGTCGGAGATCACGACATGATCACCGGTGTCGAGGTTCTCCCGGTCGAGGATCACCTTGTCGCCGGGATTCATGCCGGAGGTGACCTCGACCCAGCCGTCATTTCGCTCTTCGCCGAGGATGATCGTGCGAAGTGATGCGCGACCCTTTCCGCGTTCAAGGTTCTCGATCACCCAGACCTGGTCGTTGTCATCGGTCCGGACGATCGCATCCTCGGGCACGAAGACCCGATCAACCATCCTCGCGTGCGACATCGACGATCCCTTGGGCATCGGCAGGATCCTGACCCGTGCAAGCATCTCCGGCTTGAGCACGAGGCTCGGGTCCTCGATCATCACCTTGGCCTCGACGGTGTTCTTCGAGATGTCCGCCTTGTGGAGGAATCGGACGACGGTTCCCTTGAACACGGTGTCCGGGAGCGCATCGACCACGATGGTCGCAGGCTGGCCGACCCTGACCCTTGCCACATCGGCAAGGGGTATGTCCGCACGCACCTGGAGACTCTTCGGGTCGTAGACGTGCATGATGTGCGACCCGTGCGAGCCGTTTCCATAGTTGATCGCCGAACCCGGTGCGCTGAGCAGTTCGATCACCGTTCCGGCGACCGGCGAGACCACCTGGCAACGCTCGAACGCGAGCCGTGCCCGGTCGCGCTCGGCCCTGGCGAGATTGATCATCGATGCGCTCTCGAAGAGGCGCGATCTCGCATTCTCCACCTCGATCGTCTCATGGGTCTGGAGCTCAAGCTCGATTCGGGCGGCCTCGAGTTCCGCCTCTGCGGCGACGACCGCCGCATCCTTCGCCTTGCCTTGCTGCAAGAGGGAGTCGACCTTCGCCTTTGCGGCCTCGAGATCCTTCTCGAGGCGAATGACGACGCCTTCGGCCACCGCGCCCTGGTCGACGAGTCCCGATTTCCTCGAGAGTTCGTCCTGGAGCTTCGCGGCCGTGGCGCGTGCCGCAGTCACTTCGGCATCGATTTTCGATCCCTCTGCCCCGAGGCTCTCCAGCATCGCCTCAGCGACGGCCACCCGACGCTTCGTTTCACTTCGGGTTGCGAACTCCATGGTCGCCTGCTCGAGGATCTTCGTCGCGGTTTCCTGCTGGGACAGTGCCAGTGTCAGCGCGGCTTCCGCTTCGGCGACCCTGATCCGTGCTTCATCGTCCACGAGGGTCGCGACGACTTCGCCTGCCGCCACACGGTCACCCTCCAGCTTCAGGATGTCCTTGACCACGCCCTCTTCGAGTGCCGCGACGTAGGTGGGGAACGGGTCGGGTTCGATCCAGCCCGGTGCCTGGATGACCTCGCCTCTGCTGGTCTCCTCCTGCATCGGTTCCGCATCGGTTTCAACCTGCCTGATCGCCACCGTCGCCACCCGCACCGATCGTGCCGGCATGAAGGCACTCCATGCGGTGCCCACCAGGACCGCGGCCATCAGGCCGATGACGGTGATCGGCAGTCCGTAGCGCAGGAGCCACCGGGAGGCGGGCTGTGGAATGTTTCCCGCATCCCTGCCCGCAAGGTCCTCGATCGAATTCCGTTCGGTCATGAGGTGCCCTCCCTGTCCGTTTCAATCGATGGTCGTTGAAGTGGGATTTCGAACGAGCCGCCCACCGCTTTCTCGAGATCGACCCACGCCAGCGAGGCAAGCAGTCTTTCCCCGAGCAGTTCGATCTCGAGTGCGATCATGCGCCTTTGCGTGAGCAGGAGTTCATTGACGTTCGTGATTCCGGCCTTGAAGGAGAGCTCGGAACGAGCGACCACGTCTCGCGCGGAAGCGACCAGGCCCTCTTCGAAGAGCACGGCCTGCTGGCGTGCGCGATTCCATTCGTTGAGTGCGGCGCGTGCCTCCGTGATCGCGTCCTCGCGGATGATCGCCGCCTCGAGGCGCGCAGCCTCGACACGTGCATCGGCTCTTGCGATCGCTGCATCACCGTCGTCGAACACCGGCACCGTCACCGTCGCACCCGGCACGATCGACTTTCGATCCATGTTCGTCTTCTCCAGGGCGGCGGTCACACCGACCTCCGGCAGTCGCTTCCAGCCCTGGAGCCGTGCGTTCGCCTCCTCCGCGAGCACTCGATGTTCCGCGGCAGCGACGTCCAGACGAACGATCGCCGCCCGTTCGATCACTTCGACCTCGTCCGGTGGCTGGTTCGCATGCATCCTGAATGCACCGGCCACCTCGAAGTCCGTGGAGTGTTCCGGCCAGCCCATGGCGCGAAGCAGTTCGATCTTCCTGCCACGTCTGCCACGTCGTGCCGCCTCGAGTCTGGCTTCCGCGTCCCTGTGGTCGATCCGTGCCCGGTCGACCTCGAGGTCGGCGAGTTCCCCCGCGTGGGCCAGCGCGGTCGCAAGGTCGAGACTGGTACCCGTGGTTTCCAGGTACGACCGCCTCAGTTCGACCAGCTCCTCGGCGTGAAGGAGGTTGGCGAAACTGCTGCGAAGCTCCGAGCTGCGTTCGACCGTGGTTCGTGCTGCATCGAGGATCATCGCCTCGAGTCGTCGGTCCGCCACGTCGATCCGATCGTTCATCGTCCAGATCCAGGTCAGCTGCTGCATGATCTGGACCATGGCCGGTGCACCGGACATGCCATCGATCGCGATCCCGAGTCCGAAGCCGAGCGCCGGATTCGCGGGGCGCGAGCTCTGGGCCAGGTCCGCCTGTCGTTCGGCCACCAGGGCGAGTTGACGCCTCAGTTCCGGGTCATTGCGGAGGGCGACCTCGAGCGCGGTGTTCAGGTCGAGGGGGTCATGTCCGTTCCAGATCCCGCTGCGGTCGGTGAACGGTTTCGCCCAGGCCTCTTCGAGCGGCATGGATGCAGCGGTTCGGTCATTCGCCAGGCGGATCGTCTGGTCGATCGCCGCATCGGGATCGGTCGTGATGCAGCCGGGCAGTCCGGCAATCAGGATGAGGGTGGTGAAAGGACTCACCCACGTTCTTCTCGTGTTCATTCTTGTTCCTCGGTGTTGATCGGTGCACGACAACATGCTTCGACGCATGCAGTGTCGAAGTCGGTTCATCGATCGAGGAACGGTTCAGACGAGGAGCAACGCGTGCTGCTCGAGCAGCGTGTCGCGTGCTGGCAGGTCCGGTGGTCGTGCCGGCAGGGTCGTGCGTGCCTCGTTGCCGGTGTCGACAAGGAGGCTGCTCATCGCAAGCGACTGCGGCAGTTCAAGGAGCACGATCGGCGGATCCCAGTCCTGCGGGGGATCGGGCATCACCTTGAGGCAGCAGATCGAGCAGGCCTTGTCCGAGCCCTCTTCGGGGCCGGAGTCCTCGCCGTCGCAGGGGGCCGTGTCCTGGCTGCAGCAGCAGCTCCCGACCAGCGGAGTCGAGTCCGCATCCTGGACCATCGAGGCAGCGACCTTCAGGGTGCAGCAGCAGAACGGAATCCACGCCGCGATCAACACGGCGATGATTCGTTGCGAGATGGTGATGTTCGATCTCATCCGGCTGCGGTCTCCAACCAGAGTCTAGCACCGAAACATGCTTGATCAACGTGAGTTGTCGGCGGTTATCGGCCACCTCACGCTAGGATGTGCCGCATCCTCATGACAGGGCTTGATTGGGCCATCCTTTTTCTCTTTCCGCTGGGTCTCCTGGTGGCGGCGTTGTACACCCGGCCCCATGCGGGCAGTGTCTCGGGGTTCCTCGCCGCCAACCGTTGTGCCGGTCGCTATCTGATCGCCGTCGCCTACGGCATGGCGCAGCTCGGTGTGATCTCCCTCGTCTGGTACTGGCAGCAGAACTACGACGTGGCATACACCTCGATCTGGTGGGGACTGATGGAAGGCCCCGCGATGATCATCATCGCGTTGTCCGGATGGGTCATCTATCGCTATCGCCAGACTCGTGCCATGACCCTCGCTCAGTTCTTCGAGATGAGGTACAGCCGGCGATTCCGCGTCTTCGCGGGGCTGGTCGCCTTCGTCAGCGGAGTCATCAACTACGGGATCTTCCCCGCCGTGGCCGCACGGTTCTTCATCGCACTCTGCGGTCTCCCCGAAGCCATCATGTTCGGGGAAACGGCTGTCTCGACGTTCCCGCTGCTCATGGGGTTCATGCTCGCGATCGCACTGCTCTTCGTCTTTCTCGGCGGGCAGGTGGCGGTCATCGTCACCGACTTCCTCCAGGGATCGTTCGCCAACGTGGTGTTCCTCGTGATCATCGGATACCTGCTCTGGCTCTTTCCCTGGAGCAGGATCGAGACGGCGCTGCTTGCCGCACCCGAAGGGAAGTCGCTCGTCGATCCCTTCGACCTTGGACGCGAGGAGAACTTCAACGTCTGGTACTGGGTGATCAGCGTGATCGTCCTCTTCTACGGGATGATGGGGTGGCAGGGGGAGAGTGGCTACCGCGCCGCCGCGCTCAACGCACACGAGGCGAAGATGGCCAACATCTTCAACGGCTGGCGTTTTCGCGTGCTGATGCTGATCACCCTCGTCCTGCCGGTCGCGATCAGGGTGGTGATGACCGATCCCGCCTACGCCGCGGAGGCCGAACTGATCAACGCCTACACCGGTGCACAACCCACCGCGGCGCTTGCGGCCGAGGTCCGGACCCCGGTCGCGGTGGCGCAGATCCTCCCGGCAGGGCTCCTGGGGCTCTTCGCGGCGGCGCTCCTTGGTGCTTTCATCTCGACGAACGACACCTATCTTCATTCCTGGGGATCGATCTTCATCCAGGACGTCGTCCTTCCCTTCCGCAAGAAGCCGTTGTCGCAGAAGGCGCACCTCCTGCTCCTCAAGTGCTCGATCTTCGGGGTCGCGATCTTCGCCTTCGTCTTCAGCCTTCTCTACAAGCCCAACCAGTACATCGCGATGTTCCTCGCGCTCACCGGTGCGGTCTTCGTGGGTGGTGCTGGAAGTGCGATCATCGGGGGCCTGTACTGGAAGCGGGGGACCACCGCTGCAGCCTGGGCTGCGATGATCGCGGGCATGACGCTGTCAGGTGGAGGAATCATCCTGAAGCAGCTCGATGCGACGACGGTCCACCCCGGACCGATGCTGGTGGTGGAGCATGACGGTGTCGAGCGACGATTCACCCTTTCCCCCGACATGGAGGAAGGTGAATGGAATTCGCTCGGGGACTCCTCGCTCGCGATCACTGCGAACCTGCTCGAACCCGATGAAGGTTCGAGTGCGGCCCGTGCCGCCGTCGAACTGGCATGGGGAGAGGACCGAACCTCGCTCCGGAACGCGACCATCGATCCGTCGAGCGGGGTCTCCGGCAGTGATCCCGAAGGGGAGCCCTATCTCGTGAGGGTCGAGCGGGCGTCCTCCCTCGCACCGCTGCTCGCTCCCCTGGCCTATGTTCGCAACGACATGACCGGTCAGGTGCTCACCTTCTGGTCGATCGTGATCTCGATCCTTCTCTATGTCTCGATCTCCCTCCTTGGTTGGGTGACCGGTCGTGCTCCGCATGACATGGACAAGTTGCTCAACAGGGGCGTTCATGCGATCGAGGGTGACCAGGCGGCGATCGTCTCGAAGGGGACCTGGCTCGAACGGTTCGGCTTCGATCGGAACATGACCGGGTGGGATCGGTTCGCGACCGCGATCACCCTGCTCTGGCCGTTCGGCTTCACCCTCGTCTTCATCGTCATCCTGGTCTGGCGTGAGCAGTTCGGTCTCGACCGTGCCTGGTGGGCGGGGTACTGGCACTGGTGGACGTATCTCGCCTTCGGCGTGGCGGCTGCGGTGACGGTCTGGTTCACGGTAGGCGGCTTCCGTGACCTGCGTCGGATGTTCGATCGTCTCCGGAACTACGTCCCGGACGAGGCTGACGACGGTCATGTCGCCTCATCAAGGGATGACCTGCGAAGCGACATCGAATGAAGATCCAGCTTCTGGACAGCACGCGTTGGACGGTCGAGGCCCCGGGGCATGGTCCGCATGATGCGTTCGTCCCGGGGTGCGTGCACGATGCCCTTCTTGCGGCGCGGGTGATTCCCGACCCGGATTCGAGCGGGGGGGAGGCCGCGCAGGCGTTCATCGGGCGGACCGACTGGACCTGGCGGACGACGTTCACCGCCGATCCGGAGGTCCTCTCGCGTCGGCAGGTCGAACTGGTCTTCGATTCGATCGACACCATCGGTTCCGTGCGCCTGAACGGGATCCACCTCGGTGACGTCGCATCTCAGTACCGACCCTGGCGGTTCGACGTGCGTTCGATCCTTCGGCCCGGTGCCAATGAGATCGAGGTGCTGCTCAAGGGGTCCCTTGCCGAAGCGGAACAGCTCGAGTCGGTGCACGGTGCCCGTCCGCTCAATGCTGATGGGGCATGGGGGCCGTTCTCGCAGATGCGCAAGAGCGCCTGCAACTTCGGCTGGGACTGGGGGCCGTGCTGTCCGACCTGTGGATTCGCGGGCAGTGTCCGACTCGAGGGCTGGGAGGCCTCGAGGATCACCGGCATCAGGCCGCAGGTGGTCGACCTCGCCGATGACAGGGCCGTTGTCCGCCTCGACGTCGACGTCGACGGGCCCGCCTCGGAGGCGTCCGTCCTGGTCCGTGATGAAGATGGTGCGATCATCGCCCGGAGCACCGGCTCGCTTGTCCAGGAGTTCGAGATCGAGAACCCGCCGATCTGGTGGCCTCGCGGTCTTGGTGCACAGCGCCTGGTCACGTACGAGATCGAACTCGAGGACGGGACTCGTGGTTCGTGTCGCTCGGGACTCAGGCAGGTCGAACTGGACTCCGGTGAGGATGGTCGATTCGCGGTCCTGGTGAACGGAGAGCCGGTCTTTTGTCGTGGTGCGAACTGGATTCCATCACGACTCTTCCCGCATCGCCAGGTTCCGGATGACGTCGAACCGCTGCTTCAGTCGGCGTGTTCCGCGAACATGAACATGCTTCGTGTCTGGGGGGGCGGTCTCTACGAGCCTGGCTGGTTCTACGATCGTTGTGACGAGCTGGGCATCATGGTGTGGCAGGACTTCATGTTCGCCTGTGCCACCTATCCGGAACACCGGGAGATGCGTTCACTCGTCGAGGAGGAGGCGCGGTCCCAGGTGGTCCGGCTTGCACGCCATCCCTCGATCGTGCTCTGGTGCGGTGGCAACGAGGATGTGCTTGCCTGGTTCTCCTGGGGCTGGAAGGAGCAGATGCCACCTGACCAGGACTGGGGTGTCGGCTACTGGACGGATCTCCTCCCCCGGGTGTGCGCCGAACTCGATCCTGCCCGACCCTACTGGACCGAATCGCCCTGGTCCGGTTCGCTTGAGCGACATCCCAACGACCCGGATGTCGGGGATCGACACACCTGGGACCTGAAGATCGACGGGTACCGAGATCTGGTTCCCCGGTTCGTCAGTGAATTCGGTCATCAGGCGCCGCCCACGCTTCGTTCGATCGAGGAGGCCCTCGGTCTCGACCTCGAGGTCCTGACGCCTGGCGCGCTCGAGGAGCGACAGCGTGCCTGGGGTGGCGACGAGGTGCAGTACGCTCCGTACCTCGAGTCATGGTTCGGCATAACCACCGACCAGCCATGTTCCTTCGAGCGATGGCACTGGGCTGCTCAGGTTCTTCAGGCACGAGCGATGTCGATCGCCTGCACCTGGCTGCGTGTGAATCGACCTCGGTGCGAAGGCGCCCTGATCTGGCAGTTGAATGATGTCTGGACCGGTCACTCCTGGTCCCTGCTCGACGTCAATCACCGACCGAAGCCTGCGTACCATGCGGTGCAGGCGGCATTCGAACCCCTGCTGGTCGCACTCGAACCCGTGGATGGCGAGCTTTCCCTGGTGGTGGTCAATGACGGCCCGGATCCGGTGTCGGGAACGGTCGAGGTCCGGCGACTGGATTTCCACGGCACGCCGCGTGCAACCTGCACCGCTGCCATCAAACTCGAGCCGAGACGGGGCAGGCAGGTGGTTCGGCTCCCGGAGGCGATCAGGTCGATCGGTGAGGGCGTCTCCGAGCTGGTGGTGGCCGGCTTCGACGGACATCGGGCGTTCTGGTTTTCATCGAAGGATCGGGAACTCGACTGTCCCGAACCCGAGTTCGAGATCACTCGGGAGGACGTTTCCACCAACGAGATCCGGTACACGGTCAAGGCACGGTCCCTGCTGCGGGACCTGGTGCTGCAGGCGGATCGACTGGGTGCCGATGCTCGCGCGGATCGCGGATGGATGACGCTGCTGCCGGGTGATGCCGCGTCGATCGTCGTCACCGGAGTCGAGCCCGGGAGGGAGCCTCCTGATCCGACGGAGCTCTTCCGGACCGCCAACGAACTTTCATCCTGAATCAAACGCCTTTGCGCAGGCTTTCTTCGAGTTCGGCCGGCCGCATGGAGAATCCCGTTTCAATGGGAGGATTCCGGCATGGTCTCATTCGAACGTATCAGGCGACGTCTCGCCTGCATCCAGGAAGACAAACAGGCTGCTCGCGAGAAGCGCATCGATCGGCTGGTCGCCGAGGCGTCCGGCCGTGGAGAAGACGAGGACCGGATCTTCTGGTCGATCGTCCATGACCTGGAAGTCGCCCCGATGACGACCAACCGAAGGCAGCTCGACGAGATCGGGTTCGAGATCCCCGATCTGGAGTCCGTTCTCGAGCTGGACCCTCGTGTTCTCAAGGCGATGCTGTGGGAGCTCATCCATGCACTCGCACTGGTCAGGGTCTACCTGCGCGGCACGGATCACCTCGATGATCGGGCCTTGATCGGCCTCCTGTACGAACGTGTGATCGATGAACCCGTCCCCGACCTGCCCCATGCGGTGGGTGTTCGGGACTGGATCGATTGTTCGGACGATGTCGCCGGCGGTTCCGGGCCACCCACCGTTTCGTTCGAGCGTGACGCCCGACTGCCTCGGCCGTGATCTCGTGACTTCTTGATGAATAATGCGCTTGGTGTCCTTGTCGACTTGTCGGATCGGGGTCTTCCACCTGACAATGCCCGTTGCCCACGGTTCGATCACGTGGCATGCAAGGAGTCAGGCGCCGGTCATGGGCCAGAAGAGTCAAGCATCCGAACCGGCGATGGTCCTCCCAGCGCCGAAGCCCGGACTTCGCGGACTGCCGTATCGGCTGGTCCGTCCGATTGCGGGGAGGTTGTTGCGTCTTGCAACGATCAACCGGCATCAGGACGAGATCGAGGGTTGGGTGAAGAGCGGTCGCTTCATGCCGGGTGAAGGCTATGTCCGGAGCTTCAAGCTCGACGTCGAAGTGAGCGATGCGGATCTGGATCGGATTCCCGAGGAAGGGCCGCTCCTGGTCACGTGCAATCATCCGTTCGGTGGGAACGACGCCTGCTCCGTCCTGTCCCTGCTCGAGCGCAGGCGGGACGACGTCAAGATCCTCGTGAATGAACTGCTCGGCTGCCTTCGTTTCTTCGAAGGCCACCTGATCCTGGTCGATGTCTTCGGAGACGAGTCGGGGAAGAACCCAGGCGCCATGAGGGAGGCGGCGCGCCACCTTCGTGGGGGTGGTGCTCTCCTCGTGATGCCCGCTGGTGCGGTCTCGCATCTCGACCTCGGGAAGCGGATGGTCACCGATGCCCACTGGAGCGAGCATGTCGGCGGTCTTGCCCGGATCTCCCGCGCTTCGGTCCTGCCGGTGCACGTGGCGGGTCGCAACAGCTGGCTCTTCCAGCTGCTCGGATTGATCCATCCGGTTCTGCGCACCATGCTTCTGCCACATGAGATGGTTCGTGGGATCGGCAGCCGAGTTCGTGTTCGTATCGGCGATCCCGTCCCACCGGATCGCATCCGGCGGTTCGAGAGTTCGGAAGGACTCGCCCAGTACCTGCGTGCCCTGACCTATCTCCTGCCCGAACGTGTCGAGGACGAGGACGCTCCGACCGACGACGAGCAGAAGATGCAGGATGTCCAGTCCTCATGGGGTGCCGTTGCCGAGTCCGCGACGCATTCCGGCGATGAACTCCAGAGCGAGCTCGATGCCCTTGGTTCCGATGCCTGCCTCATCGCCCAGTCCGACCTCGAGGTGTGGTGTGCGCGAGCCGGGGACATCCCTCGACTCATGCTCGAGGTCGGCCGTCTGCGTGAGACCGCATTCCGGAACGTGGGGGAGGGGTCGGGACGCGCCCTCGACATCGATCGCTATGACGGCTGGTACTGGCAGCTCCTGCTCTGGAACAAGAAGAAGAAGGAGCTTGCCGGCGGCTATCGTCTGGGGCTGACCGACGAGATCGTGCCCGGGCACGGGATCGAGGGTCTCTACACGCATTCACTCTTCGAGTACGGACCGGAGTTGATCGAGAAGATCACCCCTGCGATCGAACTCGGACGTTCCTATGTTCGCGAGGAGTACCAGCGACGACCCACGTCCCTGCTGCTCCTGTGGCGTGGGATCGGCGCGTTCATCGTGCTGCATCCCGAGTACCGACGACTCTTCGGTCCGGTCTCGATCAGCAACGAGTTCTCCTCGATGTCCAGGCACCTCCTGATCGAGTTCCTGCAGACCCACCGCGCGATGCCCAGGCTCGCGGAGCTGGTCCGGCCCAGGAATCCAATCAAGTCCCGACCGGTCGGACACTGGGATGAACAACGCGTCGCTCGTGCGATCACCGATCCGGAGGACCTCGACGCCCTGGTCCGGACCATCGAGTCCGGCCGGCGTGCGATGCCGATCCTCCTGCGCCAGTACCTCAAGCTCGAGGCGAAGATCCTTGCCGCGAACGTCGACGAGGAATTCGGGGAGGTCCTGGACGGCCTGATGTACGCGGACATGTTCGACCTCGATCGAAGGATGATGAAGTTCTTCGTGGGGACCGAGGGCATGCAGCGTTTCCTCGCACACTACGGCGAGGAGGTCGCCGAGCCCTCGAGGTTGCGCCGGAAGCGCTCCAACCGGTCCTGATCGCGCCTTCCAACGGTTCCTTCCCCCCATGTCCCCGTCGGGGCGGGTTATGGCCTCCATGTCCGCCCGGAGTCCTCGTCATCCACGGTTCGAGGTTCGTTTCCCGCCCCCTGCCATCTATACTCGTGTGAGCAGAGGATTCGGTGCATGCAACAGTTCCGCATACAAGCTGGTCCGCTCCTGACGGTACTGCTGATGTTCCTGTTGTCAGGGACTCATGCCGTCCGGGGTCAGGATGATGCGCTCTTCGAGCGGCGCATTCGTCCGTTGCTGATCGAGCGTTGCGGCGCGTGCCATGGAACCGACGTCGACAAGATGCGTGGCGGACTTCGTCTGACGGACGTGCCATCGATCCTTCGTGGGGGTGAAAGTGGCCCGGTGCTGGTTCCCGGCGATCCTGAGGCGAGTTCGCTCTTCATCGCGATCTCGTACGAGGACCCGGAGTTCGCAATGCCTCCTTCGGGACCACTGAGTGACGAGGAGATCGCGGTCATTCGGACCTGGATCGAGCGTGGTGCCAGAATGCCCGAAGCCGTCGCTCCCGAGGACCTCCCGCCGGCAGGAGAGAACGGGGAACCCTATGACTGGGAGGTTGCCCGGACGCACTGGGCCTACCGTCCCGTCGAACAACCGACCGCACCATCCCATGAGGACTGGGGCCGCAACGAGATCGATGGCTTCATCCTCGAGCGACTCGAGGAGGCTGGTCTCGAGCCCGCGCCTCGCGCGGATCGTCGGACCCTCGTGCGGAGGGCGTTCTTCGACCTGATCGGCCTGCCTCCCTCCCCCGAAGAGGTCCGTCGCTTCATCGATGACGAGTCACCGGATGCATGGGAACGTCTGATCGACCGACTGCTCGCCTCCCCGCACTACGGGGAACGCTGGGGTCGCCACTGGCTCGACGTGGCGCGCTACGCGGACAGCAACGGGCTTGACGAGAACACCGCGTTCGGGAACGCCTGGCGTTACCGCGACTGGGTGGTCGGTTCATTCAATGACGACCAGCCCTACGACGAGTTCGTCCTCGAGCAGATCGCAGGTGATCTCCTGCCCGACTCCGGCGATCGGGAGCGTTCGATCGACCGTCTGGTCGCCACCGGGTTCCTCTCCCTCGGGCCCAAGGTCCTTGCGGAGCCCGACAAGGAGAAGATGCAGATCGACATCGTCGACGAACAGCTCGACGTGATCGGCCAGGCATTCCTCGCCCAGACCATCGGTTGTGCACGGTGTCATGATCACAAGTTCGATCCCATCACCGCCGAGGACTATCACGCCATGGCGGGCATCCTCTACAGCACCAGGACGATGCAGTCCCTGAACACCGTCGCCCGCGTCCTTGAACGAAGGCTCGCACCCGCTGATGAGATCGAGCGCGCCCGACTCCACGCCGAAGCCGTCGCTCGCAACCGAAGTCAGCTCGACGAGGCGCTCGAAAGCGGGTCCCGACGACTCCAGCAGGACTGGGCTCGTGAGACCGCCTCCGCGATGATGGCGAGCAACCGCTTCACCACGACGCCCGAGGTCCGCGAGGCCGAGGACTTCGATGCAGGCAACCTCAACGTCAACTTCCAGAACTGGGGACCGGGCATCGGTGTGTTGCACACCACCCGACCCAATGAACGTCAGTTCGTCGAGTACCGCTTCGAGTCGACCCGTGCCGGTGAGCACGAGCTGCGCATCCGCTATGCCAGTGCCGAGGAACGCCCTCTCGAACTGCACGTGAACGGTGAGAAGAGACTCGACGATGTCTGCAAGGCCTCGACCGGTTCCTTCCTTCCCGAAGGCATGAAGTGGGAGACGGTTCGGTTGGAGCTTCCCGCCGGCCCCTCCACGATCCGCCTCGAACGTGCGGGCGCTGTTCCCCACCTTGATCGACTGATCATGATCGACCCCGCGGTGGCGGAGGCGTTCGAACTCGAATCCCGAGCGATCGCCGAAGCGTCCGGGGTGCAGGCAGGTCTCCTGCGTCGGTGGGCTGTCGCTCTCGCCGCCGAGCCGATCTTCGAGCCCTGGCGTCGATTGAAGGCACTGCCCACCGAGACCTTCGAACGTGATGCACTCGAGGTGGTCGAAAACCTGCGTGCTGCCACCGAACCGGGGCAGGCACCCGGTCGTTCCGGCATTGGGCCGCGGGATTCGATCCTCGTGCACACCGTGCTTGATGGGCCGCCTCCACGTGACCTCGCCGCCTTTGGTGAACGCTGGCAGGGGATGGCGAGCCTGGTGCTTGCCAGCTGGGACAGGCTTCGTGCCGGTTCGGGTGGTGAGGACGTCAGTCGTCTCCCGGATGACGGCCAGGAGGTCTGCCGACTCGCACTGATCGGACCGCGCGGGGTGCTTGCGATCGATGCCTCGATGCCCGAACTCTTCGACGAGGATGCTCGCACGCGTATCGATGCGCTCGAGACCGAACGTGTCGCCCTGGAGGAGACCACGCCGCGGTCGATCGAGATGGGAATCGTCGTCGAAGACGCGACTCCCGTCGACCTGCCCGTCTTCATTCGTGGGGACCACACCAACAAGGCGCCGGGCGAGGTGCCCCGCGGTTACCTCACCGTGCTCGGGGAAGCCCTGCCCGGCCCGGTGATTCCGGAGGGGCAGAGCGGGCGTCTGCAGCTTGCCGAATGGATCATCGATCCTCGCAATCCACTGACCTCCCGTGTCGCGGTCAACCGGATCTGGCACGGTCATTTCGGGCATGGACTCGTGGGGACACCGAGCAACTTCGGACTGCGCGCCGAAGAACCGAGTCATCCCGAACTGCTCGACTGGATGGCGAGACGTTTCATGGATGACGGCTGGTCGATCAAGTCCCTGCACCGACTGATCATGACGTCCTCCACCTACTGCATGGACGGCACCGGAAACGAGAAGGCCCTCGAGATCGATCCCGAGAATCGTCTGCACTGGCATCATGCACCCCGTCGCCTCGAGGCCGAGCCGATTCGCGACACGATCCTGGCGGTCGGAGGTTCCCTCGATCTCTCGATGGGTGGGAGCATCATGAGGTCGGGCAACTTCGGGTACGTGACGAACGACCAGTCCAACAGCAACGAGCGCTACGACGCCTCTCGTCGTGCGATCTACCTGCCGGTGATTCGAAACGACATGTACCCCCTCTTCTCCACGTTCGACTACTGCGATTCGAGCGTGCCGATCGATGCCCGTGCGAGCACCGTCGTCTCCCAGCAGGCCTTGTTCATGCTGAACAGTGATCTCGTCGGTTCACAGGCCGAATCACTCGCGCACCGACTGCTCTCGGACGAGACGCTCGTCGACGACGAGGCTCGCGTGGTTCGTGCATACGAGATCTGCTACGCCCGCACCCCGACGCCTTCGGAGGCCCTTCGTGCGTCCGAGTTCCTGACACGCATGGAACAGCAGGCAGGGTCTGGAAACTCGGTCTCCTGGCCCCCGTCAATGGAGGAGGGCGAGGTTCTCACCCCCAGAGAACACGCCTGGCGCATCTACTGTCAGGTCCTGATGGCCTCCAACGAATTCATCTACGTGCAATGAGCCTCCACCCGGTGAATGGCCGCTTTCCCGGTCGGGATTTGGCTGTATCCTTGGGTCATGGGTGATTTCTGCTCCATTCGACCGAACGTGAACCGGCGCGACATGCTCAAGCAGTGCTGCGTCGGTTTCGGATCGGTCGCGCTCGCCGGGCTCCTCGCCGACGAGGCTGCAGCACGAAGACGGCTCGATCGTCCCTTGAAGATGGATCCCCTGGAGCTCGGGCCCCTTGCGTTGCGAAAGCCGCATTTCCCCGCGCGTGCCAAGCGCGTGATCTTCCTCTTCATGCATGGTGGGCCCTCTCAGGTCGACACCTTCGACTACAAGCCGGCACTGCAGCGGGATGACGGCAAGACCCTTCCCTTCGCGAAGCCCCGCGTGGTGTTCGCGGAGACCGGCAATCTCATGGGCTCACCGTACAAGTGGAAGCAGCATGGCGAGAGCGGAGCATGGGTGAGCGAGATCTTCCCCGAGACCGCGAAGGTCGTCGACGACCTCTGCTTCATCAAGAGTCTCCACGGATCGAATCCCGCCCATGGTGCCGCACTGCTGAAGATCCACACGGGCTCCGAGAACTTCGTCCGTCCATCGATGGGTTCCTGGATCACCTATGGCCTCGGTTCGGAGAACCGTGATCTTCCAGGCTTCGTGACCATCTGCCCCACGCTCGGGCATGGTGGCGTCAACAACTACTCTTCGGCCTTCCTCCCTGCCGCCTATCACGGGACCTCGCTTGGTCATGCCGGGATACGGTGCGAGCAGGCACGTTTCGAGCACATGACGGCGATGGGGGAGTCCAAGGTCCAGCGTGCCCAACTCGACCTCCTTCGAGAGATCAACGAGTCGGGACTCGGGGAGACCAGTGCGAACCAGGCGCTCGAGGGCAGGATCGAGACGTTCGAACTCGCCTATCGAATGCAGGACGTCGCGCCCGAGGTCAGCGACATCTCCAGCGAGTCCAAGGAGACCAGGGCGCTCTACGGTCTCGATGATCCACGAACGGAGAACTTCGGTCGCCAGTGCCTCCTGGCCCGGCGCTTCAGCGAACGTGGCGTGCGGTTCGTTCAGTGCACGCACTCCTACAAGTGGGACCAGCACGGCAACCTTGAACCGGATCATCGCAAGAATGCAGGCGAGGTCGACACCGGAATCGCGGCCCTGATCACCGACCTGAAGCGTCGTGGGATGCTCGAGGACACCCTTGTCCTCTGGGGTGGTGAGTTCGGTCGAACTCCCGTCGCCCAGGGCGGCAACGGACGAGATCACAATCCGCATGGATTCACCATGTGGATGGCCGGTGGCGGGGTGAAGCCCGGTTTCAGTCATGGTGCCACCGATGAATACGGGTACTACGCACGCGAGGACAAGGTCCATGTGCATGACCTGCACGCGACGATCCTCGCCCTGATGGGAGTCGACCACGAGCGACTCACCTATCGGCATGCGGGCCGTGACTTCCGTCTCACCGATGTGGCGGGCAGGGTCGTGAACGAGATCATCGCCTGAACCCCTGCGGGGACCCTTGACTCCAATCCACGGCCCTTCGGGCCCTCCTGACCAGGGATGGACGTTAGGCTTGGCTTCGATGGATCCACAGACCGAGGAACTCAACGTCTCGCCCGGCCGTGCCATGGCGGCACTTGCCCTTCTGGTTCTGGTCCTCGTCGGCCTGTTCTGGCATTTCGTCGCCGCGCAGGCCTTTTATTCCTGGAGCTACCTTGGTGACTGGGGGCACACGTTCCTGGTTCCGCTGATCACCGCCTATCTGGTGTGGATCGAGCGTGACCGTCTTCTTGCTCGTCCCTTCGTGTGCGCGCCCGTCGGATTCATCGTGGTCCTGACGGGGATCCTTCTCTACATGCTCACCGTCTTCGGCCCCGGCTTCCTGCAGGTGCACAATGCCAAGGCGATCGGTGTCGCGGTCACGCTCTTCGGCGTCGCGATCGTCGCCTGTGGCTGGTCGGCGATGCGCGTCCTGTGGTTCCCATTGCTCTACCTGGTGGCATTCGGCCAGTTCATCTCCGCCCAGATCCTCGCACCGGTCACCGATCGCATGCAGGACATCGCCACCACGGGCTCCTTCTTCATGTTCGAGATCATGGGTTTCGAGACCGTTCGGGTCGGCAACCTGATCACGCTCGAGTCCGACGGCCAGACCCGACCCCTCGATGTCGCCGAGGCATGCTCCGGCATGAAGATGCTGATGGCCTTCCTCGCGATGGGCACCTTCATCGCATGGACCGGGCTTCCGAGACTCTGGCAGCGTGTGGTGCTCGTGGCGCTCGGGCTTCCCATCGCCATCGTCGTGAACATCCTCCGCATCACTACCCAGGGCATCCTCGACACATGGGACGCCGGTCTTTCCGTCGGCGCCGCGCATTCCACGATCAGTATGCTCTGGCTCATTCCCGCCCTGCTTCTCTATCTCTTCTTCCTCTGGGTGCTTGAGGGATTCGCTCCCGAGGATGAATCCCCGGAACCCGAACCGGTCGAATCCGTCCGCGTCGAACGTTCGGCTCCCCGCATCTACTGGATGCTTGTCATGCTCCTCGCGGTTTCGGCGGTTGGCGTGCATGTCGTCGCCGCGTCCACCGGGATGCGTTCGATCAAGGGTGCCGCACCGCTGCGTGGTTCACTTGATGCGCTGCCCCAGGTCATCGGGGATTGGGTCAAGGTGGGGGATGATCTCGTCTACACCGACACCGTCGTCGAGGTGCTCGGTACCGAACTCTACATCGACCGTTCCTATGCTCGTGACGGTGATCCCCGAAACGGGGTCTTCCAGGTCCATGTCGCCTTCTACACCGGAGGCGCCACCAATCGTCCGCACGTCCCCGAGCGCTGCTGGGCCGTCCATGGCATGACCGCATCCCGAGACCCCGACGTCATCGCACTCGAGGATCTGCAGGACGCATGGGCGCCGGGGGAGATGCTGAATCTCGCCACTGGAGAGCCCTACCCGGTGGCCACTTCGATCCACCCGGTCACCGGTCGTGAGGAACTCGTCCACCTGCCGGTTGGTGAGCATCGTCTCCGCGTGACGCTTTTCGCCGATCCGGCCAACCCCGAGATGAGGATGGTCGGTGGTTACTTCTTCATCGCCAACGGTCGACTCACTCCGAACGCACTCGCGGTGAGACGGCTTGCCTACAACTTCTCCGACACGCACGCCTATTTCTGCAAGGTGCAGTTCACCCTTCGCGCCATCGCCTCCGATCGTGAGGACGACGAGATCGTCACGTTCTACGTGGATGAGATCGAGGATCTCATGCAGGACCTGATGCCGGAATTGATGAAGCTCCTGCCTGACTGGCCGGCCTACGAGCAACGGTCGGAGGACTGACGATGCGGTCTGCACCCGGACTCAGTCCGGGAGACTGCGTGCGAGCCAGAAGTTCTCGAGCGTGATCCGCCGTGCGGAGGTGGCCAGCAGCCACTCATCGGTCTCGAAGGTGATGTGCGCGAGCGCCGCCGTGGGCATCTCGCGCATGCCCAGTCCGAGCAGGGTCATCACGTCCTCCATGCCCGGGTTGTGGCCGACGACGAGGACCCTGTTGCAGTCCTCCCCATGTCGCATGGCGGCGTCGAGGATGGTGTCCGGTGCTGCAAGGTAGAGCTCTTCCAGGAAGAGCGTCCTCGGCTCGCACTCCATCGCGGCCGTCACCAGGGCGGTGGTCTCCATCGTCCTGGTTGCGCTCGAACACAGGATCAGGTCGGGAAGCAGGTTCTCGCGGGCAAGGAGTCGCCCCACGCGTGGTGCGGCATTCCGTCCCCGCTCGTTGAGCGATCGATCATGATCGCGCAGGCCCGGCATCGAGTGGGAACTCTTCGCGTGCCGAAGTGCCAGCAGTTCCTTCATGGTCTTCTCCCGGCGTCCGATTCGTTTCCTGCTCAGGCGAACAGTTCGGTGATCGGTTCCGCGCCTTCGACTCCGACCAGTTTCTGGTCGAGACCTGCGTGGAAGTAGCTCAGCGCATTGGGATCCAGGCCGAGCTGGTTGAGGATCGTCGCGTGGAGTCGGTTCACGTGGTACCTGCCGGTTTCCGGAACCGCCTTGTTGCCGAGTTCATCGGTGCCGCCGACGGTGGTGCCGCCCTTGATGCCGCCGCCGGCCATCCACATCGTGAATCCCCATGAGTTGTGGTCGCGCCCGGTGCCTTCCGCGTATTCCGCGATCGGCTGTCGGCCGAACTCTCCGCCCCAGACCACGAGGGTGTCGTCGAGCATCCCGCGTTGCTTGAGATCCTTCAGGAGCCCGGCAATCGGCTTGTCCGTGTTGCCGCAGTGGTACTCGTGGTTCTTGACGAGATCGCCGTGCGCATCCCAGTTGGCGTCGTTGTGGGCGCCGCCTGAGTAGATCTGCACGAACCTGACCCCGCGCTCGACCAGACGACGAGCAAGGAGGCACTTGCGACCGAAGTCGTCGGTCCGGCCTTCGCCGATGCCGTAGAGCTCCTTGGTCTTCGGCTTCTCCTTGTCGATGTCGACCGCTTCAGGTGCCGTGGTCTGCATCCGGTAGGCCAGCTCGTAGCCCTGGATCCGCGCCTCGAGATCCGGGTTGCCTTCCCGAAGGGCGGCATGTCGATCGTTGTACATCCGAAGTCGATCGATCAGCTTGCGCTGCATGGCCCGGGATCGGCCCTTCGGATTCGCGAGGTCGAGGATCGGTGCGCCCTGGCCACGAAGGACCGTTCCGGCATAGGTCGCCGGCATGTAGCCGCTCGACCAGTTCTTCGCACCCGAGATCGGCCCTCCGGTCTTGTCGAGCATGACCACGAACCCCGGGAGGTTCTCGTTCACGGAGCCGAGTCCGTAGTTGACCCATGACCCGATCGCGGGAGCACCGGGAAGGATCCTTCCCGAATTCATCATCAGCATCGCGGAGCCGTGGAGGGGACTTTCCGCGTACATCCCCTTCAGGAAGGCGATGTCGTCCACGCATGTGGACAGGTGCGGGAAGAGGGTGCTGACGTGCGCACCGCACTCACCATGCTGCTTGAACTTCCATTTCGGTCCGATGACCCTGCCGACGTTCCGGTTTCCGCTGCGTCCCTTGGTGTCCACCTCGATCGTCTTGCCGTCGTACTTGAAGAGTTCCGGCTTGTAGTCGAAGAGATCCACGTGCGACGGTCCGCCGTACATGAAGAGGAAGATCACCCGCTTGGCCTTCGGCGCGAAGGCCGGAGGCTTGGGCTGGAGGGGGTTGAAGGAGGTCACGCCGTCCGCGGCGAGCGACTGGCTCGCCAGGAAGCCGTCCTGCGCAAGCATCGAACCGAGGGCCAGTCCCGTGAAGCCCCCGCCGGTCTGCCAGAGGAACTCCCTGCGTGTTCTTCCGCAGAAGGCATCCTGCGGTGCGTGATTGTCCTTCGAGGTGGTCATGGCTCAGTCCACGTACAGGAATTCGTTGAGGTTCAGGGCGACGAGGCAGAATGAGGCGAGTGCCTCTCGTTCATCAAGGCCATCCTCGTCGCACAGCTCGCGGATGAAGTCGACCCCGTGCCCGACATCGATCGTATCCGGGATCCTGCCGGTTACAAGATGAAGCCCACGGCGAACCTGCGCCTGCACGTCGTCCGGGAACTCCTCACGGAGCCGATCGGCGAACGCGCGGGAACGATCGTTCGTGAAATCGCTGTTCAGCATGCTCAGGGACTGGGTCGGCTGGGTGGTGCTGAAGCGTTCGGGGCAGGGGTTGTCCGGGTCCGCCAGGTCGAAGACCGTGAGCATCGGATCAAGCAGTGAGCGCTTGGTGGAGATGTAGATCGACCTTCGTCCCACGTCATCCGGTGATGTGACGGGCCACACCTGGTCCGGTCGCGAACTCGTCTCGAGGACCTCGCGTGGCATCGGGGGCCTGACACTCGGTCCGCCGACGACGAGGTCGATCTCGCCGCTGGCCGTGAGCATGGAGTCCCGGATCTCCTCCGCGTCGAGCCTTCTCAGGTCGAACCTGGTCCGCAACCTGTTGTTCGGGTCCTCCACCAGCATCCGTCGGGTCGGGTTGGACGACATCCGGTAGGTGCTTGATTCCATGATCAACTTGTGCAGCGACTTCAGGCTCCAGTCCATCTCGACGAAGCTCGCGGCGAGCCAGTCCAGGAGTTCCGGGTGCGAGGGTGGCAGGCCGAGCACTCCGAAGTCATTCGTCGAGGGGACGATTCCTCGACCGAAATGGTGATGCCAGATTCGATTGGTGACGGTCCGGGTGGTCGCGGCGTTCGCCGGATCCGTGACCCACCGTGCGAAGGCCAGGCGCCTGCCCGAGGAGTCACCGTCCACGTTCGGGGTCACGGTCGGCAGGGGTGCGAGGTGCTCGAGGATTCGAGGCACGCCCGGCTCGACGATTGCTCCCTTGCCATGCACGCTGCCCCTGTTGAGCACGTGGGTCGGGGGCGGGGTGGTCCCGTTCTCCTGGAGGGAGAGGAGTGAGATCATCTCCACGTCCGGGACCTTCAGTCCGGCGAGTGCGGCATGGTGTGATTCGTACGCGCTCTCCATGCCTGCAAGTCGGGGCTTCGTCGCCTCGATGTTCGTGGCGAATCGTCCCGCGATGCCGAGGATCTCCTCGGGTGCGAGGACCCGGTCGTAGAGACGAACCTCGTCGATCGCACCTCGGAACGGTCCGTTGTCGGGTTGCATCCTGCCGATCGTCAGGCGTGACGGCGAATCAAGCGGGTCGGTGTTGCCCTTTGCACGGTCCACTTCGATGCCGTCGACGTGGAGTGCGATCTCGCCGGTTTCGCGGGACCGGGTCATCGCGACATGGTGCCATGCACCATCGTTGAAGCCCGGTGGCGAGTTGATGAACCGTTCCGGTGCGCCGGAGCCTGCGGCCAGGGTGCCGTTCCCGATCATCGAGATCCCGAAGTCCCGGACGATTCCCGAGATCTCACCGTCCACGAGCCCCGCACCCTGGAACCATCTCGGATCCCGGTCGTTGCCCGGACCCTTCGCACTGGTCCTGAAGAAGAGGGAGATCGTGAAGTCGTCCTCGATCGAGCGATCGATCACCACGTGTTCCTCGTGACGGTCGAATTGGATCGCTCCGCCCAGGATGCCTTCATCGATGATCTCGGCGGATTCGATCCGCCCATCGTGGTCGCCCGTGGAGTCGATCGCGATGCCGTTCTCGGCCGCGTCGAACGCGTAGTGCGCCACGAGGCCCTCCGATGGAGGACTGCTTTCGATGCCCGCACTCCGTTCAAGTTCCCGGATCGCTTCGGCGTGTCGACTTCGGGTCTCGTTGAACCGTTCAAGCAGGACCTCATGAGGTTCCGCATCGGGATCGCGTGGCATCTGCCTGAGGATGTTCGCCATCGAGATGTGCGTGCCACCCGTCGGGTTCCGATAGGGCTTCACGCCGTTGAAGAACGCCGTCAGCCGGTAGTAGTCCTCCTGCGGGATCGGATCGCCCTTGTGATCGTGGCAGCGAGCACACCCGATGGAGACTCCGAGGGTCGCACGCACCGTGGTGTCCACGATCGAGTCGAGGTCGTCTGCAAGTGCCTGTGGCACGTCGGTCGGCTCGTCGTCCCAGATGGCCAGTCGATGCATGCCGGTCGCGGCGACCGTTTCCGCCGTCCGGTCCTCGAGCTCGTCGCCGGCGATCTGTTCGATCAGGAATCGGTCGTAGGGCTTGTCCTCGTTCAGGCTCGAGACGACCCAGTCCCGGTAGCGCCACACTTCCGGCTTCTGGGAGTCGCGTTCGAATCCATTGGTCTCCGCGTACCTGACCACGTCGAGCCAGTGTCTGCCCCAGCGTTCGCCGTAGTGGGGTGAGTCGAGCAGGCGGTCGATCAATCGTTCCCATGCGTCGGGGGCATCATCCGCGATGAACGTCTGGACCTCTTCCGGGGTCGGAGGCAGACCGGTGAGGTCGAACGTCGCCCGGCGCACCAGGGCCTCTCGGCTCGCTTCCGGAGCAGGGGTCAGTCCGGAGGCCTCGAGCCTGGCGAGAATGAAATGATCGATGCCGTTTCGGCACCATGCCTCGCGATCGACTTCCGGAAGTTCCCTGGGTTGGAGCTGTTGCCATGCCCAGTGGGAGCTCGTCGGGTCGTCCGCATGCAGAGGGATCAGGGTCAGGCCGACGATTCCGGCCAGCCATCCGATTCTTCGCTTGATGTGGGGAGGACTCGACATCATGTCCCTATTCTGCGGGGTGCGGAAGCCTGATACAAGCTCGAAGCCCGCCATGGGACTCGGAAGTCCGCAACTTGATGCCTCGTGTTCCCGCTTCCTGCGGTCACACGGTCAACTTCCGGTGTCGACGCCTGCGTGCCGGTCAGAGGTTTCGCCGGTGTCGAGCAGCTTCCAGAGCACCAGGGTTCCCGGTGGTGGATCGACCCTGCCGTTCACGATCTGGTCGACCGTCACGTCCGGGCCGTAGGTCCTTCGGTTGAGTTCCATGTCGATCGCGAACCCCTTGCCGCCCACGACCATCCCACCGTAGACCCCGGAGGTCCGGTTGTAGATTGCGACCGGATCGGTCGGGAGTTCCGCACCGTCGGATCGACCCGCGGTTTCACCGAATGAACCGGACATCTCGGCGACAGCGTACCTGCCTTCTTCGAGGAATCGCTGGACGGCCTCGTCGGTGTTGAAGATGTAGACGATGTCCTCGCTCTGGGCGCCGATCTGGAGGCCGATGGTGCCTTCGACCAGGTCGACCGCAAGCGGGGGCGACCATCCATCCTCGAGTCGCTTCACGAAGAGACCGTCGCCACCCTTTCCGCCGATCACCAGTCCTGCCTGGGTGCTGGAGAAGATCGCGACCGCCCTGGCCCCGGCAAGCACGTGATCGGGAATCGCACCCTTCGAGGCCTCGATCCGCCGGAAGGCAGTGACGTCGCTGCTGATGACTCCGGTCATGTCCGAAGCGCAACCTCCCAGCACGCCGAGAAGGGCTCCGATCGCCACCGTACGGGTCATCCAGACGGACTTCTGACACATGTTCATACTCCTGCTCCATGCGTGAATCGGCATCTTGCCGAAGTCCATTCTAGCGGTACTTCTCCGGAACTTGCTCCTGGCTGGTTCAAAGTGGCTGCCCTCGACCCATCGGTCGGCTATTCTTGTCCTCTTCCCAGACGGAACCACCAGATTGTCAACAGGACACTCACAGTGAGCTATCGGCGTCGCAAGCGATCATTCCAGCACGAAGAGGCTCATGCCGACAAGGATGTCGACTTCAAGCCGCCGATCTCGCATCCCGAGGTTCCATCCAGCCCGCCGCGGATGGTGGTCACCGCCGAGGAACTCGACGAGGTCGTTCATGAAATCCGGGATGCCGGTCTCGTGGCCTATGACACGGAGTTCATCGGCGAGGAGACCTACCACCCTCGCATCTGCCTGATCCAGCTCGCCACCACCGATCTTGTCGCCATCGTCGATCCCTTCGTTCTCGACGACCTGACGCCGATCTGGGAGGCGCTTGCGGATCCTGAAGTCGAGACGATCGTCCATGCGGGTCACGTCGACCTGATGCACGTCCGCCGGGAGATCGGTGTCGAGCCACAGTGCGTCATCGACACCCAGGTCGCTGCCGCCTTCGCCGGTCTCCCCTGGCCCGTGGGCCTGGCACGGGTGATCGAGTCCTATACCGGTCAGCGACTCGGCAAGGGCCACACGTTCACCAACTGGGATGCCCGTCCGCTGAGCGCCCAGCAGCTTCGATATGCCGTGGACGATGTCCGGTACCTGCCCATGCTCTGGACGATG
This sequence comes from Phycisphaerales bacterium, assembly GCA_022447205.1. Taxonomy (GTDB): domain Bacteria; phylum Planctomycetota; class Phycisphaerae; order Phycisphaerales; family SM1A02; genus JAKVBQ01. The sequence goes on along the minus strand of JAKVBQ010000005.1, from coordinate 85,053 downwards.
CTCAAGGGCGATCTCGAACAGCGAGGCACCCTTGACTGGGTGCGCAATGAATGCACGAGCCGCATGAGCGGCGGGCTTGAGTTCGACCCCGACCCCCAGACCCGTCGTGCTTCGAAGGGCATGCATCTCAAGCCTCGGGCTCAGGCTCTTCTTCGTGCACTGGTTCTGGAGCGTGATCGCATCGCGCATGCCGAGGACCGTCCTCATCGGGTGGTCCTGCCCGACAGCTCGCTGCTCGAACTGGTACGGAAGAGGCCGTCCAAGAGGGCCGACCTGATCGGAATTCGTGGACTTCCGCGTCCCACGGGTGAACGTTGGCACCAGGACCTCATTGACCTGATCGCGCGTGCGGATGAACTTCCACTGCCGGAGCGGAAGATCACCGGGTCATCCGCGGAGAGCGCTTCCGACCAGGTTGCGATCGACGCATTGTGGACCGTCATCTGCACGCGCCTGCTCGCGCTCGGGATCGCACCAGGCATGGTCATCACGCGTTCTGCGCTCGCCAACTGGTACCTGCTTGCCTATCTCCCGGACCGGACTCCACTGTTCGAACCCAGCGACTGGAGATTCGAGGCGCTTGGTGAATGGCTCGGCGCGTTCCTCGACGGGAAACGCAGGCTGTCCGTGAGCTGGGGCGATCGTGGTGCGGTCGTCGATGAACAGGGCACCGTCCATGACGGTTCCGGCCTTCATGGAAACGGCAGCCAGCCTTCAGACGAGCCTTCGTAATCTTGCGATGAAGAATCCGTCCATGCCCGGCGGAGCCAGTCTTCTCGCGTGACGAAGATCGGGCAGGGCCTTGTCATTCCAGGATTCGATGGGGTCGAGCGATCCGGGTATCTCCAACGGAAGTGGTTCGAGTTCGATTCGGCCCTCGTACCGCTTCATCGCCCTCTGCAGGACCAGCTCGTTTTCCTCTGGTGCGAAGGTGCAGGTCGAATACACGACGACGCCTCCTGGCCGGACCGCATCAATCGCGCTGTGAAGCAGGCTCTTCTGCCTCGAACCCAGTCGTTTCGAGGTGTTCGGGCGCCATCCCGACCAGGTCTTCGGGTCATCGGACTTCATCATGCCTTCCCCGCTGCATGGTGCGTCGAGCAGGACTCGGTCGAACGAATCCGGTTCACGATGCCCGATCTGTTCGCCTGGCCCGAGTCGAGTGGTCACCCTTGCACCCAGTTGATCGAGTATCGCCCGCATCCGGTGCATGCGTGAACGGGAGAGATCGTTTGCGACGAGGGTTCCCTCGTTTCGCATCAGAGCTGCAATGTGGGAGGTCTTGCTTCCCGGAGCGGCACACATGTCGAGTATCCGTTCTCCCGGCTCCGGTTGGAGCATCGGCGCGGTCGCCATGCTCGACAGTGATTGGATGTGGAACGAGCCGCTCCTCCAGGATGGTGTTTCCTGGAGGCTCCTTGAATCAGCGTCGCACCTGAGTGCATCCGGACACCACTCGACCGGTGTCGTCTTGATGCCCGCTTCCTCGAGCTCTCCGCGGACGGTGTCGATGTCGGAGCAAATGGTGTTGACGCGGATGGTCGGCCTGCGCCTCTCCGTCGAGTCATGCAGGAACGCGTCCAGGCGATCCTCCGGAAGGACTGTTTTCAGGCGAGCCAGCAGTTCTGGTGGTGGGAATGCCGGACCGGCTTCCGAATCGTCCGACGGGTTCATGTGCCCGAAGTCGGATCTGGTTCGCCTTGGGGCGACGTGTCGGTCTCGATGCCGAGTTGGGCCTGGATCGCGCCGGTGGCGGCGAAGAGGCGCTGGATGTTCTCGCGCACGCGTTCTTCCCCGTATGCCTTGCCCAGCATCGAAGTGATCGGGCCGTTCATGTTCACAAGCATCCCCGATGACTGGATCTTCGAGAGATTTTCCTGGACCCTGCCGTTCCAGTAGTTCCTGGTCTGGTCGATCAGTCCCGGGTTCTCTTCGAGCATCTTGTTCATCCGCTCGAGATCCCTGGCGGTCGATTGGAGTGCCATCCAGAACACATCAAGGTCCGCTCGCTGGGGTTTTCTCGCGGACTCTGCGGAGAGTGACTGCTCGTCACTCCACATCGAGCTGAACGCGTTCCCTGCGGAGGTCGTGGCCAGGTTGATCTTGGATTCGATCTCCTTGGTGCTCGCGCTGTCGCCTCCGCCCCCGCATGAGGCGAGCATGATGACGGCCAGAAGCGTGAGTGCGGGTCGGATGATTCTCGTATGGTGCATGTGACTGCCTTCAGACTAGGTTGATCCTCAGAAGATGGTTCTCTCGGTAGATCGACCCACCCTTGCCGTTGTCGATCGCCACCAGTGATCGTACCTGATGGAAGGGTATGAAGGTCCGCTCCACGGCATCGTCGTCGAGAATCTCGAAGTGATCGGTTGACGTGGCGCACAGATTCACCGTGACATGCGTGCCTCGTTCCTTCAGGTCGATCTCGACATCCTGCCGTGTGAACGACCCGATGACCTCTCGGATGGTGTTGAACCGAGTGAGCCGGTCCTCTTCTTCGGTCGCGGGTTCCGTTTCCTCGGCCACCGGAGTGAACGAGAGACCCTTCACGTCCCTCGCCGTCATCCATTCCGCGTGCCCGGCCATCTGAACCTGTGCATCGTCGGTGAACACGCCGTCCCGGGCAGCGGCCTGGAGTTCGGAGCCCGACATCCACGGTGAAGTCCTGCCTTCACTCCGGTAGCGGTATCTCGTGCTGGTCTTCTGTTCCATGTCTCGGCTCCTTCGTTCGGTCGAGGTCCGGAAGCGAGTCGTGGCCCATGTTTCCTCCGACCCTTGTCGGACGCGGACGCCCGTGAGTCGAATCGCATGGTCTGCAGAACCCTCGGCCGGAATCCATTCGAGCGTGGTGTTCGGACGATCGGATCAGGTCTTGCCGGGACCATTGAACGTCCTGCGGCGTCGCTTGCCAACTCGTTTCCGCCGATTCATCGGAGTCTTCAGGAGATGGCCCCTGTTCGCTCCTCGAGGACGGCCTTCACCAGCTTGCCAAACTCCTCCAGCCCCAGAGGTTTCCGTGCAAATGCGGAAACACCTGCGTCATACGCCTCTTTTTCCACGGATTCGCTGCCGAATCCCGTGCAGCAGATGATCGGGATGTCATCGCTTCTCCTTCGCAGGCATCTCGTGAGTTCGATCCCGTCCATCTCGGGCATGGAGAGGTCCGTGATGATCGCGTCCGGAAGATCGTCGTCACGGTCGATTCGTTCGAGGAGCGATCGACCGTCCAAGAACAGCTCCGCCTCGTACTCGAAGTACTCCAGCATCTCCCTGCACATGTTCCCGATGCCTGGTTCGTCGTCCACGACGAACACCCTGAGGCCTTCCCGAGAAGCGACATGGTCCTCGATCAGGTCCTTCACATGCTCCTGAACGGCGTTCTCGGTCAATGGGATCCTCACCGTCTGGCGGGTTCCCGTTCCCTTGCGGCTGAAGGTCTCGATGGTGCCCCCGAGTTCCTCGATGATCTTCTGCACGATCGTCAGGCCCAGTCCGGTTCCGCCGGTCGATCCCTTCGTCGTGAAGTAAGGATCGAACAGATGGGCGAGTGTGTGTTCGTCCATGCCGCTGCCCTCGTCCTGGATGATCAGGCACGCATGGTTCCGGTCGCCCTTGAAGAGCTTGAGGGAGAGCATTCCACCCCTGGTCATCGCCTGGGATGCGTTCGTGCACAGGTTGAGTATGACCTGGTTGTAGCCTGCAATGTCCAGATTCGCGTTCCCGACGTCCTCGAGGTCGATCACCAGATTGACCGAGCTCGGAAGGGAGCGCTTGAGCAGGCGAAGTGCATCATTCGTGACCGACCTGAGATTCGCGACCTCCTTGTTGGGTTTGACGTGTCGACTCATGTCGAGGATCTGCGCCACGAGCTCGGTCGCCCGGTCTGCCGCGGTCTCGATGTCGATCAGCATGTTGCGGTCCGCCGTGTCCTTCGACTTGTCCTTGAGGATCTGGGTGAAGGCGAGAATCGGCCAGAGCAGGTTGTTGAAGTCATGTGCGATGCCCCCGGCGAGGGTCCCGATCGCCTCCAGCTTCTGGGAGTGACGCAGTGCGTACTCGAGCCTGGTCCTTGATTCTGCAGAGGTGATGGCGGTGGCCACGGTTCGGATCGCATCCCCCGTGACTTCGTCCCACAGTCCTCTTGAATGCGTGGACCTGACGACCAGCGTGGCCAGTGTGGTCCTTCCGAAGCGGATCGGCACCCCGATCATGGACTCACCTTGCTCGCTTCCTGTCCGGTTGGTCGGCTTCCCGGAGTCGGGGTTCGGTTCACTCGAGACGCTTGTTCCTGCGGACAGTCTCGACACGTTCTCCATCGCGAAGTCGATGATGGCATCCGGCGGGGGGGCATCGGGCCAGGAGCTGACGGGGGTCGCGACCTCGTCGTTGTTCGAGAATTCGATGATCGAGGCCGAGTCCGCTTCGACCGCCAGAGAGAGCAGCTCCAGCAGCTCGGTTCCGGTCGTTCTCCAGTCCGTGGTCGTCAGCAACCGCGAGGAGATCTCCGAGGTCGCACGCATCAGGCGTTCGCGACGTTCCCGCTTCTTGCCCTCCCTGATCCGACCCCAGGTGAGTCCTGCGATGTCCGTCAGGAATGACAGGATGTCCCGGTGCTCGTCACTGAATGCATCGACCTGGTTCGACGCAAGACCGAGCGCGCCGATCACATCCGATCCACATCGAACCGGCACGTAGAGCCGGGACCTGATCGTCTGCCTTCGAAGCGAGGTCGATGTGATCCGGTCTTCGTCCGATCTGGTGTCGGGCACGTCGATCGTCTCGCCGGTCCTGATCACGTGTCCCGGATGCCTGTCCCACGCGGTCCGCTCCGCGTCCTCGATCTCCCAGTCCTCGAGGTTCTTGGCAAAGCCGAGCTTGAGATCCATCGTTTCCGGATCGAGGAAGTAGAAGCCGGTGTGCTGGATGTGCAGGACGCTCGACAGCAGCCCCTCGATCTCCCTGGCCAGTTCGGAGGTGTTCGTGACCCGTGCGAGTGCCCGACCGATCTTCCGGTCCAGGTTCCGCCGGTTGGAAAGCTCGGCCCGGATCGACTGGATCTCCTCCTTCTGGATCTGGTTCCTCCAGGCCAGTTCGATCCGGCCCGACAACAGGCGCAGCAGTTCCCTGTTGCGATCGTTCTCCTCGAGTTCGAGATGCATGACGGCAATGTTGCCGATCGGCTGACTGATGGAGGCACGCGCCGCCGTCATCACCATGCCCCGGTTCATGCCGTCGAGATGGAGGCTGTTCGTTCCCAGGATCGCCCTCGAAGTCGGATCGGTGATCTCCAGGCGGATGCCATGCGCGTCCAGGATGGATGCGACGGCCTTCATTGCTTCCTGAGTCGTCCCATGGAGATCGGGCTGTGATCCCATGCGGACAGCTGCTTCATGGAAGTCCATGCGATGCCCACTCTGGTTCATGGTCTGGTTCACTTCATGCGCCCCCCGGCGATGGCTGTCACTCAGACAATCCGGGTGATCCCGGTCTGATTCCACCTTGGTGCCCAATCCCGGATCATTTTGCCGTGCTTTTCTGATTCCCACCCTGAAGTCTAGGCACCTCGGGGGGCAGAATCACGGCCGCCATGCGGCCGCCATCCGGGCCGTCCCTGCGATAACTGAAGCAATCCTCGACATTTGAACGGGTGCAGAGTGGTGCTCCATCGATGTTTCCGGGCTGGAGCCCGGCTCCGACCAGATCCTCCCAGACCGCCCCAAACAGGTCGATATGGGGTTTTTCCTGCCCCTGATGGACATGAGTGCCCATGTCTTCCGCCCTGAAGGCTTCGGCAACCTCCTCCCCGACTTCGAATGCCGAGGTTCCGATGGCGGGGCCGATTGCGGCAATCAGGTCGGACGGATCGGCCTGATGGCCTGTCATGAGGGCCATGGCCGCGGCCCGCGGTGCTCGAGCGACCGTGCCTCGCCACCCGGAGTGAACGGCCGCCACCGCGCCCGAGTGCGGGTCATGAATGAGGATGGGCATGCAGTCCGCCACCCTGACCATGAGGAGGGCATCGGGATGGGCGGACACCAGGATGTCCGCCTTCGGGGGAGGCCAGCTCATCGGGGTCCCATCGTCATGGTGGATCGACGCGCCATGGACCTGATGGAGGAGGAGCGTTCGGGTCACTTCCGGAATGTCGAGGCGCTTCCTCACCCTGTTGAGGTTCGTCTCCGCCTGGGCCAGTGCCTCGCCTTCCCGCGATCCTCGTCCAGCAAGGTCGAGCGTGGCCCGTGGTCCGGTGGAGCATCCTCCATGCCGACTGGTGAAGGCATGGGTCACCCCGTGTTCGAGCAACAATGAGGATTGCCACACGATCAACCCCTCGCCGAGATCCTTCCGCTGCAACGGTCGACCGCCCTGAAGGGGTTCACGAGCGGCTTCTGGTCGGGATTCATGGGCTGGCATGGCAGGAGACAGCCTACATCGGGCTCGCGAGCGGGTCGATGTCCGCGAAGCATCAGGATCGGGGTCTTGTGATGAACGAAGTGCCGTGCGAGAATCAACGGACCATGTCGGCGACGGCCCCTGACATCGAACTGGCGACCCTGTGGTTCCTTGCCGCACGCGCGATGACTGCAGCGGACGGTACGCTCGGAACCGCACGTCAGGCGGCTGCCGGACTGTATGCCCAGGCGATCCTCGGCATCAGCGAGGAGGAATGCGAACAGGCGAAGGCGGAGGAGGTCATCTCCTCGCTCACCCTGCTCGACTGCCTCGGTCGGCTCTCGAAGGCCCCGCGCGAAGTCGGCGAGAAGATCATGACCGGGGTGATGATGATCGCCTATGCCAATCGCAGCATGCACCCACTCGAGGTCCGATGGGCCTCGATGCTCGCATCCTCGATGAAGATGGATTCCGATGACTTCCAGAGATGCTGCGTCAATGCCAGGGTGATGGCCGGCATGCTCGGGACCCATGCTGCGAGTGAGGTCACCGGGGAGTCCGATTCCGACGAGGCGGGTGCCGATTCATGAGCGAAGACCGGACCAACTTCGGTTTCCTCGATCGGTGCGACGATCGGGTCGCCCACCTGGCCAGGCAGGCCGAGCACTACGTCCATTCCGATCCGGACTCCTGCCTCTTCAAGCTTCGACTGATGATCGAGACCATGGCGAAGCGCCTGGTGTCGATGTCCGCGCCGGACATGGCCGATGCCGACCTGAGTTCCATGCTCGGTGTTCTCGAACGCCTCGGGACCCTCCCGAGACGACAGGCCGACGGCATGCATGCCATCCGTCGGGATGGGAACGCCGCCGTCCACGGCAACTCGACACCGACACCCACCGCGATGCGGCGGTTGAAGGACGCGCATCGGCTCTCAGGCTGGTATGCCAGGAACATCAAGCGAGGTTCGAAGGTGGAGCCCGGGAGCTTCGTCCCGCCACCCGCTCCGTTCGAGCAGAGCAAGGGGGAGTCCAAGCTCAACCGGGAGATCGACGAACTCGAGGATCGGATCGAGGGCCAGCGCCGTCGCACCAGGGAGGCCCTGATGCTCTTCCGCGAGGACGAGGACACCGACGGAGTCCGCAAGCGCTATCGCATCGAGTTGAAGGCGCTCGACATGATCGCCGCCGCCGCGGGTGAACCCGTCATCGATGCGGAATTCGTCGCCCTGGTGATGGCGATGGACCTCGAGGCGCTCTTCGAGCATCCTTCCTTCGGCTCGGATTCCAGGGAGGCTCGTCGCAACGCCGAAGCCCAGCTCGCGGAGGTCAAGGCGGAACTGGAGCGCAATGAGCACCTCTATCTCGAGGAACGTGCGAACCTGGTTCAGGAAATGAGACTGTTCAAGCGACGGCAGCTCAGGGGCGAGACCTGATCGCCACCTTCGCGACCGACATCGTCTGGGACTTCAATGGACACCGACTCGAACACTCCAGGCTGGTTCATCGCGGGTGATGGCGCGATCGGCATGGCATTGGGGTGCCTGCTCCAGCAGCAGGGGGCATCGGTGCGCCTGATCAGCCGGGTCGCGAAACCCACGCCGGCGATGATGTCGTGTCGGTTCACCGGGGGAGAGACCGTCGAGTGGACCTGTCCGGTCATGAGCGAGCCGGACGGCACATCGATCGACAGGCTGATCGTCGCGACCAAGGCGTACGCCGTCTCCGATGTCATGGACCGATGGGGAAGTTCACTTGCTCCGGGCGCACGGGTCTTCTTCCTGCAGAACGGCCTGAACCTCGATTCCGATCGGCAGCCACCACCCTCCACGCAGCCACTCATCGTCGTCAATTCAGGGTTCGCCGCCTTCCGGGACGAACCGAATCACGTTGTCCAGACGGCAGGCGAAGCAGTCTGGGTCGGTGATGGGTCCGCGCGTTCGGAGGCATCGGATCCGAACGTTCGCAACGACATCGCCTGTCTTGACGCCGCCGGGTTCCATGTTCGTTGGACACCGGACATCATCGCGCGACGCTGGCTCAAGATCGCCGTGAATTCGGTCATCAACCCGCTGACCGTGATCCATGATTGCGTGAACGGCATGCTTCTGGAGCAGCCCGAGGCGGTCCGGATGATCCGTGACCTGTGCGACGAGTCCGGAAGGATCCTTGCCGCGATGGAGGTTTCCTTCTCGGCCGAGGAGATCCACTCGGAGACGCTTCGGGTGATCGAGGCGACTGCACCCAACCGGTCCTCGATGCTCCAGGACCATCGGCGTGGTGATGGTCGACATGAACTGGACTACATCAATCTCCCGCTGATCAGGATGGGAACCGCCCACGGCATCGAGGTGGAGGAGCATCAGCTCGTCTACGACCGCGCTCGCAGAATGCTCGCCACATGCGAGCCGGCAGGCGGTCAGTCTCCCGCCTGAGCTCGCTCGGCAAGGACCCGGATCACGGGTCGATCCGCAGGCAGCAGGTCGAAGCTGTCCAGTTCGTCGAGCGTGACCCATTCCAGTCTGGAATGTTCTCGAAGCTCAGGCTCGCCATCGATGATCGTCGCCCCATGGACGATCAGCTTGAAGGTGTCGCTCGGCTCGATCACGCAGAGTTCGGGTCCGATCGCGGTCCGGATTCCGAGTTCCTCCATGAGCTCGCGCTCGAGGCACTCCTCGGGTGATTCCCCGGGTTCGATCTTGCCACCGGGAAACTCCCAGAAGCCCCCGTAGCTGTCGTCGTCGAGACGACGCCCGATCAGCACCAGACCGTCCCGTTCGATCACGCCGGCCACGGCCACGACGGCTTTCTTCGCAGGTGCTGCAATCTGGTCGTCAGGTTCCATGAGCAGATCCTATACATCCGGTGGTGGATCGACTTGGCAAGCCGTGAACTTTTGGGAGGATGTCATCTGGAGGATCCAGCATGCACCAGTTGATCGCCCTGTCCGTCCCGTGCCTCTTCGCCCTGAACTGCGCCGCCATCGCCCAGGTCGATGATGAAGTCCGCCAGCCGAACATCGTCTTCATCATGTCCGACGACCATGCCTGGCAGGCGATCTCCGCCTACGGTTCGAACCGCAACCAGACGCCGAACATCGATCGACTTGCCGAAGAGGGCATCGTGTTCGACCGACACTTCGTCGAGAACTCGATCTGCGCACCGAGCCGGGCGGCGATCCTCACCGGCACCTTCAGCCACATCCACGGTATTCCCACCAACGCCGAGAAGTTCGATGCAACACAGCCGACCTTCCCCGCCCTGGCGCAGGAGTCCGGCTACGCGACCGCACTGGTCGGCAAGTGGCACCTGAAGAGCGAACCCGTCGGTTTCGACTACTACGAGCGACTCGTCGGCCAGGGTCTGTACTACCGACCGACGATGATTCGAGACGGGGTGAAGCTGGAAAACGAGGGCTACACCTCCGACATCATCACCGATCTCGCCGTCGACTGGCTCGAGGACGGACGTGATCCCGACAAGCCCTTCATCCTCATGGTCCAGCACAAGGCGCCGCACCGGAATTGGATGCCGGGCCCCGCGCACGTCGGTGACCTGGATGATGTCGAGCTTGCCGAGCCGGACACGCTCTTCGACGACTATTCCGGTCGCGGGACCGCGTCGACCCTCCAGGAGATGACGATTCGGGACCATCTCAGCAAGATGGACCTGAAGCTGGAACTGCCGGACTGGATGATGAAGATGACCGATGAGGAACGATCGGCATGGGAGTCGGCATACGGACCTCGGAACGAGGCTTTCGAATCGCTCGAACTCGAGGGCGATGACCTGATTCGGTGGAAGTACCAGCGCTACGCCAAGGACTACCTCCGTTGCGTGGCAAGCATCGATGACTCCGTCGGGATGATCCTCGACACCCTTGACGAGCTTGGTCTCGCTGACGACACGGTGGTCATCTATACCTCCGACCAGGGCTGGTTCATCGGGGAGCATGGTTGGTACGACAAGCGCTGGATGTACGAGGAGTCCTTCCGAACGCCGTTGCTGGTCCGATGGCCGGGAACCATCACCCCCGGGAGGCGGACCAACCTCATGACCCAGAACATCGATTTCGCACCGACCTTCCTCGAGATCCTCGACCTCGAGATTCCCGATCGCATGCAGGGGGAGAGCATCCTCCCGATCCTTAAGGCTTCGGATGACGAAGAGGTCGAGGACATCGGCTGGCGTGACGCGCTCTACTACCGCTACTACGAATCGCACGGCCCGCATCGCGTTCCCAAGCACGAGGGCGTCCGCACCCGGCGTTGGAAGCTGATGGTCTTCCCCGAACTCGGTGAGGTGGAGATGTACGATCTCGACACCGATCCGGACGAGATGACCTCGATCGCGGATGATCCGGCGCATGCCGAAGTCCGGGCCCGCCTCGAGGGTCTCCTTGTCGAACTCCGCGAGGAGTACCAGGTTCCGGAGACCTGGTGACACCGTTCGTACCCGCTTCCTGAGGATGGAGCCACGCCTTGTTCGAAGAGCTCTTCACCACCTCGAACCTGATCGCCTTCCTGACGCTGACCGCGCTCGAGATCGTGCTCGGGGTGGACAACGTGGTCTTCCTCGCGATCCTGGTCGATCGCCTGCCTCGTGCCCAGCAGGCACTTGCTCGCCGGCTCGGGTTGCTTGGCGCGGCGGTGATGCGAATCCTCCTGCTCCTGGTCATCGACTGGATCGCTGATCTCACCGAGCCGTTCTATGAACTGGACATCCTCGGCTGGCAGCACCCGGTCAGCTGGCGTGACGTCATCCTGATCCTCGGAGGCCTGGTTCTCATCGCCAAGGCGACGATCGAGATCGGTCACATGGTCGGGGATGCAGCTGAACACGATGAGCCCGGGCTCGCACGCAAGGCGGTCTCCTCGTTCTCGGTGGTGATCGCGCAGGTGATGGCGATGGACCTGGTCTTCTCGCTTGACTCGGTGATCACCGCGGTCGGCATGGCGGATCATCTCTGGGTGATGGTCGCCGCAGTCCTCGTCTCCGTCGCGGTGATGCTGCTCTTCGCCGCACCCGTCTCCCGCTTCGTCGAGCAGCGACCGACCGTCAAGATGCTCGCCCTCGCGTTCCTGGTCCTCATCGGATTCACGCTGGTCATGGATGGGACCGGCGTTCATGTCGCCAAGGGCTACATCTACTTTGCGATGGGATTCGCGCTTGCCGTCGAGGGGTTGAATCTCTGGCGCAGGGCGCGGAAGTACCGGTCGAGGCCGACGGCACCGCACACCGACTGAGCGAGCTCAGTCCACCAGGTCGAATCGCTCGAAAAGCGACCTGATCCACGGGAAGCGCGGCTTCGGCAGCTGGTCCGACTCCGGCAGGACGATCACCGCGGCGGTCGCACCCATTCTCAGCGGGAACTCGTCCGGATCATCCTCGAGGATGATGCGCACCGGGAATCGCTGGGCGAGGCGGACCCAGTCCATGGTCGGGCTCGTGGTGGGGATCGGGTCCAGCGTCGGTCCCTCGACATCGGTGATCGCCCAACCGATCCCCTGGATCGTCCCCTTGAACCGTACTTCCGGGAAGGCCATCAGGTAGACCTCGGCCTCCATGCCGGGAGCAAGGTAGGAGAGGTAGGTCTCCTTGAAGTTCGCCATCACGTACCAGACCTCTCGATCCACGATGGCGAAGATCTCGCTGCCCTCGTTGGCGTATTCCCCGACCGAGATGTTGAGGTTCGTGATGTAGCCGTCGAAGGGTGCGCGCACGTAGCAGTACTCGAGAAACAGCTTCGCGTTGTCCACCTCGATCTGCGCCGCGGCTCGAAGTGCATTGATGTTCCCGATGTCTCCCAGCTGGGTCGTGGCCAGTCGGACCTGCTGGCGCGCGGCTTCCAGCTCGGCTTCCGCCACCGCGACCGACGCTTCGGTCGCCTCGGCTTCTGACCTGGCCTGGACGACCTGGTCCGGAGTGACGAAGCGGCTGCCGAGCAGCGGCTCCATCCTCGCGAGGAACTGCACTGCATAGTCCGCGAGCGCCTGCTTCTCGATGATCCTTGCCTCGGCCGCCTTGACGTTCGCTTCCGCGGCCCTGATCGCATCCTGGTATCCGGCGATCTGGAGCTCGACCAGGTCGAGCTGGGCCTCGGCTTCCGCCAGTGCGATCTCGTAGGGCCTGGGGTCGACGACGAAGAGGACCTCGCCTTCCTCCACCGGCTGGTTGTCGACGACGTTCAGTTCGAGGATCTCGCCCGAGACGTGGGCGGCGATGCCGATCACGTTCGCCCGGACGTATGCGTCCTCGGTGCGAGGTTGATCTTCGAGTTCGTTCGCAAGCACCAGGCTGGTGACCACGCCGCCGACGATGAAGGTGATGCCCAGAGTCCGGCCCAGGATCTTCTGCGTGCTTCGGATCGCGCCGCTCCTGGCGGGGCGTGAAGTGGTTCGGGATGAGCTGGGGGTGTCGGGCATGTTTCCTTCGGAGGTCAGGTCGAGAAGAACATCAGCCAGATGGAGGAACTCACCATCGTGAAGAGTCCGACATAGGCCAGCACCTTCCAGCCCAGGTGTGGATCGAGTCCTGTTCGCACCAGGATGTCCCTTGCCAGCAACGTGATGATGAATCCTGCCACGATGCAGATGATCCATGCCGGAAAGAACGCACCGGCGACGTCGAAGATCGGATCACACCCTGCCAGGGGGAGCAGGGTGAGCAGCAGAAGGGGCCTGCAGGTGATGAACTGTCGGTGAGATCTCCGTTCCACGGCGAGGAGTATAAACTCTTCCCAATGTCGGAGAGACTCCTCACCAGTTCCAGGGGCTTGAGCCTGATCCCATCCTCATGGGTGTCCTGCTCCTGCCTGGTCCCGATCATGCTGTTCGGGTGTGCGTCGGATGACGACCTCTTTCCCGAACTCGAACCCGAGGCCTTCGTGTCACCCGCCGCCTCGGAGGCTTGGGAACCCGTCCCTCGGGAAGGCTATGAGCCGGCTCATGTCGCTCCGGTGGTCGGTGTACGCGACCAACCCTCCCGCTTCGACGGTCCGTGCTCGTTGATGCAACTGGTCGATCTCGCCCTCGAGACGAATCCACAGACCCGGGTCGCCTGGGAGCAGGCCCGTGCAAGCGCGGCTCGCTTCGGCAGCATCCGAGGCGCCTGGTATCCGACGTTCGGCCTCGCCGCGGATCTCGACTACCAGCGCGAGCTGTTTCCCGGCGGTGACAACGTCGTGCTTGATTTTCGCGAGCTCTCGATCACGCCCGGCGTTGAGGTCAGCTACGTCCTCCTCGACTTCGGTCGGCGTTCCTCACAGGATGCCGGGGCACGCGCCTCCCTCTGGGCGGCGAATCTCGAATTCAATCGCAGCATCCAGCAGACGGTCTATGACGTCCAGGTCGCGTACTTCGGTCTCGACAACGCGATCGGTCTGTACGAGGCATCCCTGCGTGAACTCGAACTCGCGATCACGGTCGTCGATGCGGTCGAGGACAGCCTTGCCGTCGGCCTTGCCACCGCACCCGAACTTCTCCTTGCCCGTCAGGAACTCGCCAAGGCGGAGTTCGATGTGCAGAGTCGGGTCGCCGGCATCGACGATGCCCGTTCCGCCTTGCTGGTCGCCATCGGGCTGCCCGCGAACCAGCCGCTCGAGATCCAGTCGCTCCGTGAGCTGCCGTTGCCCGCGGATCTTGCCGTGAAGGTCGACGATGCGATCAACCTGGCCATGGAGAATCGTCCGGATCTCGCCGCTGCGGTCGCGGAGGTTCGAGCCGCGGAAGCCGATGTCCGTCTTGCGGAGGCTGATTTCTATCCGACGGTCACCTTCGATGGTTCGGCGGGCTGGCAGCAGTTCACGGCGAACACCTCGGTGAATCGAGGCGCACTGGTGTCCCAGCAGTATGGAGCTCCGGTCTGGAACATCGGGCTGAACGGGCAGTGGATCCTCTTCGAAGGGTATTCCCTCAGGAACAACCTCCGGGAGGCACGTGCCCTGCGGCGCAAGGCGCAGGCTGAACTCGAGACGCTTCGCATCAAGGCGATCGGTGAGGTCTGGGACAGCTACAACGACTACCTCGCGGCCCAGCGACAGTACGACTTCGGACTGGCCCTGGTCGAGAGTTCCCGCGAGGCCTACGAGGCGATGCTTGCCACCTACGAGGTGGGCCTCGCGACCATCACCCAGCTGATCGACGCGGAGAAGGATCTTGCCGAATCGTTGTCGACCCTCGTCGAGACGCGCTCCTTCCTGCTCACCTCCTCCGCGCGTGTGAGTCTTGCGATCGGTTCCGGTCGGGGCCGTGCACCGCGTGACCGGGTCACGAACGCATCATCCGACGACGAGCAGGATGTCCTCGAACCATGATCCCGGTGGCCCGTCGCAGACATTCCTACGACATGCTCGGGGGGGTTCTCCAGAGGACCAACGCAACGCTCTTCAGCCGTGACACCGAGTGGAGCATGGTGCTCCGTTTCATCGTCGCCGCCTTGGTGGCCCTCGCCGTTGCGTACGGGATCGGCCTGACCGGAGGGCTGGTCACCGTGATCGCGGTGCTCTTCATGCCCGTGCTTCCGCACTCGCCGACCCTCGGACTGCTCCGCGCGGGTTCCGCGGTCGTCGGTTTCGGGATCGGATGGATCCTGTCGTATCAGTTCGTCGACCAGCCGTGGTTCCTCATCATGCTGCTGATGGCGAACGCCTTCTTCTGGTTCTACATGATGGCGTCCGGGCTTCCCTTCCTGACGATGATGCTGCTCGGCATGATGCCGGTGCTCGTCGTCTGGATGGTCTACGCCGGACTCTCGTCCTCGGTCGTCGCGACCGTGCTCGCCGAGTTCCTGTGCGGCGTGTTCGCATCGGAGGTGGTCGCCCTGGCCTGGTCGAATCCCGGCGGGCGACGAATCCGGATGCGGGCCGCGGAGACCCTTCGAGGATTCGCGCGACAGATCCGCACCACCTACGGCGAGGAGCGTCCCGGGGAGGAGTCCAGCGGTACCGCGGTCTGGAACCCCGCCCAGAGCCTGAACTTCAACGGGTTGCTCGCGATCGCCCGCTCGGAACTCGGTGCGTCATCCATCGAGTTCCAGAGACTCTGCAGGCTCGTCGAGGACGTGCGATACCTCCTCGCCTGGCCGAAGATCTACAGCTCCTTCGTTCGTGGCGGGCACTTCGACAGGTGGATGATCGACCTCGAGCAGGAACGGGAGGATCTCCACCAGGCGATCTACACCTCGATGGAGGCGCTCGCGGTCGCGCTCGAGACGGGACGACCCTGCGAGGATCTTCCCGAACTCTCGCGTTGTTTCGACGCCATCGATCGGCGGACCAGTGCCTGGCTGAAGGAGAACCGTGCCACGCTCTCGCTCGAGACGATCGCCCTGGTCGAGGCCCGCTGTCAGTACGGCGAGTACATCATCGAGCGTGTCGACAACATCGTGGAGTTCACGCGGGGGATACCGGTCGCGGAGGAGGACGGCACGACCGACGTGCCGGTGCCGACCTTCATGGGGCTCTTCATCGACTATGACGAGAAGAAGGGGCTCTTCGCCTTCAAGGCCCTCATCTGCGTGATGATCGGTTTCATGATCGCAAGCCTGTATCCCGAATGGGGGGGCAGCCTGATCATCCTCCTCATGAGCGGTTTCCTCGCGCCCCTGACGATCGGCGGCCTGAACGTCATGTTCCTCGACCGGATCTGGGGCCTGCTCCTGGCGGTGGTCGCATGCGCACTGGTGATCACGGTGCTCATGCCGAATATCGACCGGGTCGGTGCCTTGCTTCTGGTGGTCGGCGTGGTGATGCTTCCCGGCATCGTCCTCGCCATGATTCCAAGGACGATGTCCATGGGGCTCTCCTATGCGATGGCGGTCCTCTTCATCCTGACCGGCAGCAACCATCCCTCCGTGAGCCTCGAACCACTGCAGATCCGAGCGATCTCGGTCGGTGGTGCGACCCTGATCTGCTACATCGTCTTCCGATGCGTCCTTCCGGTGATCGCCAGGGACATCCTGACCGAGCGAATCAAGGCCTTGATCGACTCGATCGCCGATCTCATCTACAACTGCCGGTTCTCCTCCGATGACATGGCGCACATCCGGCTCGAGTCGCGCCGGAGAAGGCATGCCGCGGTTGGTGTCGGAGCGGAGCTCGCCCAGTTGTTCGAGGACATCGGGTGGGAGTCCGATCCGCCCGAGAGCATGGTCCACATGCGGCGGAACCTGATCGACGTCATGAGCGCGAACCTGATCCTCGCAGCGGCCAACTCCAACCTGATCGAGAGCGATCTCATGCGCCTTGATCGACCGCTTTCGGACGCGATGGACGAGACCCTCGGTGCACTCGGTGACACGCAGGTCCGAATCGGCGAGGCCGCGGTCTCGCCCGGAACAGGGGTGACCATCGACGCCGAACTTGCGAGAGTCGATTCGGCGATCGCTCGTGAGCGCGATCTGATACTCGAGCATGGGCTGCTTGACCACCTCGGTCATGACGATGCCATGCGAGAGCAGGCCAGGATCGTCCTGACGGAATTTTCCCATCACATCTCGATGCGTCGCATCCAGCTCAAGGTCTTCCGCAACCTGCAGGTTCGAAGTCTGCTGCACGAGATGGTCGAGCCCGAAGCGGTCGGGCGAACCAGTTGACCCGGGAGGGCACGATGACTTCCATGTCCCATGAACCGATCCTGGTCGTCGGCGCAGGCCCTGTCGGTCTGAGCATGGCGGTCGCATTGAAGTCAATGGATGTTCCGGTCCGGATCGTCGATCGGAACGAGGGCCCGACCGTCCTCTCGAAGGCGCTCGTCATCTGGGCGAGAACCCTCGAAGTGCTTGACGGGACCTGCGATGCCTCGAAGTTCGTCGACGCCGGCATTCCCGTCGCGGGTGCGAGCATCCACCGCCCGCAGGGTCTCCTTGCCGACGTGGATCTCGACGGTGTCGAGTCACGTTTCGGTCCCGGAATCCTGCTGCCCCAGTCGGTCACCGAGAAGATCCTCCTCGAACGACTGACTGAACTCGGGGTGACCGTCGAACGACGGACCGAACTGGTCTCCTTCGTGGACGAGGGGGACCACGTGCGGGCCGTCCTCCGTGATTCCTCGGGGGAGGAGACCGAAGTCACGACGCCCTGGCTGCTCGGATGCGACGGTGCCCACAGCACCGTTCGTCATGGGAACGATCTTGACTTCTCCGGAGGCGAGGTGCCGGATCCCTTCGTGCTCGGTGACGTGCATGTCGAAGGTGACCTTCCCGGCAATCGTGTCTCCGTGTTCTTCCATCCCTCCGGGATCATGGCGTTCTTCCCGATGATCGGTGGGCGCTTCAGGCTCATCGCCAACACGCCCGGTCGGGCAGCGGATGACACCGAGACCACGATCGACGAGCTCCAGGCGCTCGTCGACGAGCGAATCGCGTCATCCCTTCGGCTCGATGACCCCGACTGGCTCGGGGTGTTCCGGATCAGGGAGCGAGTCCTCGAGGACTACCGGGCCGGACGCTGCCTGCTGGCCGGGGATGCGGCGCATGTCCACAGTCCGGTGGGGGGACAGGGCATGAACACCGGGATCCAGGATGCGATGAACCTGGCATGGAAGCTGGCGATGTTCCAGCGAGGTCTTGCCGGGGACGACCTGATCCGGAGCTATTCCACCGAGCGGTCCGAGATCGGACACAAGGTGGTTGCCGCGACGACGCGAGCCACCGAGATCGCGACGACCGACAATGCCCTGCTCCAGGGGCTCAGGAATGCAGCGGTCCGTTTCGGGACCGGCCTGTCGGCGGTCAGGGACAAGCTGACTCGTTCCCTCTCGATGGTCGACGTCAATTATCGCCGGACCGGGTACCGCGGACATGATGCGATCCATCGCCGTCACGCATCGATGCATGTCGGTGATCGCTTCCCCTTCCTTGAACTGATCGACGTGGACGGTTCGAAGCGGATTCCCGACGCGACGTTCGCTCCCGGGTGCTTCACCCTCCTGGTGGTCGAAGGTGTCGGCACGCCCGGATTCCCCGATGCCGTCGCGTCGATGATCGCTTCCATTCCCGAAGCGGTTCGTTCCATGGTGCACGTTGTCGCGGTGGCCTCCGATCGGATCGAATCGGGTGCGGATTCGATGCTCGTCGATGTCGATGGGACCCTTCATGAGCATGCCGGTTTCCATGGTCATGGCGGCATCCTGGTTCGTCCTGATCGCTACATCGCGCTCTTCCTCGGCGCCCTCGATTCGAGATCCCTCGCGGATTGGTTCGAAACGTCCTGATTTTCCCCACGTCCGACCCATCACTCGTGTCTCCCGGGTAGCTTGTGGGCATGACCATGCTCACACTCGCACTCGTCGCCTCCACCTTCCTCGCCACGCCGATCGACGACGCTCGGGAACCGAACGTCATCCTGATCATGGCGGACGACCTCGGGCTCGCCGAACTCGGATGCACCGGTGGAACGCGGATACGCACTCCCCACATCGATGCCTTGCGTGAAGGGGGGATGCTCTTCACCAACGCCTACTCCGGAAGCACGGTCTGCGCGCCGAGTCGCTGCACGCTCCTGACCGGCCTGCACACCGGCCATGCCCAGGTCCGTGACAACGGGGAGACGCCGAACTTCACGGGACGGCCGAACGACCCCGCGACCGAGACGATCGGCGGATGGAAGGTGCCGCCGGAACCGAACGGGTTCTGGGGCGGACAGATGTCGCTCGAGCCCGGGACCGAAACGATCGGAACCGCGCTGAAGCGGGCCGGTTACGCGACCTGTGGCCTGGGCAAGTGGGGGCTCGGGGGACCGGACAGCGTCGGCCACCCGAATCAACAGGGCTTCGATCACTGGTTCGGCTACCTCTGCCAGCGGAACGCGCACAACTACTATCCGACCTACCTGATGCGCAACAACGATCGGGTCACCCTCGAAGGCAACGACCGGGGTCTGGTCGGGAAGCAGTATGCGACCGACCTCATGGTCGACGAGGCCTGTGCGTTCGTGCGTTCCCACGC
Organism: Phycisphaerales bacterium; assembly: GCA_022447205.1. Classification (GTDB taxonomy): domain Bacteria; phylum Planctomycetota; class Phycisphaerae; order Phycisphaerales; family SM1A02; genus JAKVBQ01. The sequence goes on along the minus strand of JAKVBQ010000005.1, from coordinate 65,716 downwards.
GGATGAACCCTTCCTTCTCTACTACGCGACTCCGGTGCCGCACCTCGCCCTGCAGGTGCCCGACGATTCGCTTGCCGAATACAGCGGTCTCTGGGACGACCCGCCCTACGAGGGCGGGCAGGGGTACCTGCCACATCCGGAGCCACGTGCCGCCTACGCGGCGATGGTGACGCGATTCGATCGGGACATCGGCCGCCTGGTGGCGCTGCTCGATGAACTCGGGATCAGGGACGACACGATCATCATCGTCACCAGCGACAACGGATCGACCTTCGACCTCGGTGGCTACGATCCCGAGTTCTTCGACGGCACCGGTGGACTGCGCGGCGCGAAGACCTGGCTGCACGAAGGCGGGATCCGGGTCCCCCTGATCGTCGACTGGCCGGGTCATGTCGAGGCGGGTTCCTCCTCGGACGTCCTTGTCGCCAACTGGGACATCTTCCCGACGATCCTCGGCCTGACCGGCAACAGCGACGAGGACGTCTCGGAGAAGGACGGGATCGACCTCACCCCGATCCTGCTCGGAACGGGCAAGGCACCCGAACGCGACTCGCTCTACTGGGAGTTCCACTCCCGTGGCGGACTGCAGGCACTCCGGTCCGGCAAGTGGAAGGCGCTTCGTTCCGGTGCTCATGCGGATGCTGAAGCGCCGATCGAGCTCTACGATCTCGAGTCCGACCCCGCCGAGGAGCATGACGTCGCTGCCGCGCATCCCGAGGTGGTCGCCCGCATGGATCGATTGATGAAGACGTCTCGGACGCCCAGTCCGATCCAGCGATGGAACTTCGGTCCGGAGGCACGTGGAATCGAACAGCGTGATGATGCGGACACGCCGCGCGTCACCCGGCGGTGGACGGGGCGAGGTGACGGCATCTCCTTCGCCGATCCAGCGAACTGGACCGGCGAAGCGGAGATACTGGTCGGCGCGATCCGGGACGTCTTCGTCATCGATGACGGTGCCGCGGTCGTCGGTGGGAAGGCGGGTTGCACGACGATCACCTGCGATGGTGGCGAGCTGGAGGTCAGGCTCGGTCGAATGACCGGGAGCAACAAGGGTTTCCGCAACGGTGCGCTCCGAATCACCGGTGGATCCGTGGATCGTCAGTTTCTGCTGGGCACGGAGGTCACGCTCGGAGGTTCCGGCATGCTTCGCCTGCACGGGGGTGCGGAACCGTTGAACCGATCACGTGTCGACTTCACCAGTCCGGATGCACGCCTTGCATTCACGAACGAGACGCCGAAGGACGTCCTGGCCGAACATGTCAGGAAGCTGACCGTGAACGGCGAGAAGGCGGTCGACGGCGACAACATCGTGATCGAGGCTGCCGGTGACGGTGGGTCGGTCGTCCGCATGAAGTCGGGAGACGGGTCATGATCTCCGTCCTGCTCCCGGCGGTCCTGGTCGCCGCGTGTCCTGCTCCCCATGCCGTCGAGGACCGTCCCAACGTGGTCGTCTTCATCGTCGACGACATGGGCTGGCAGGACACTTCGGTGCCCTTTCATGTCGATCGGACCCCCTTCAACGATCGGTATCGAACACCCAACATGGAGCGACTTGCCGATCAGGGCATGAAGCTCACGAACGGATACGCCTCCGCTCCGGTCTGCACCCCGACGCGAACCAGTCTCATGACCGGTCGAGCACCTGCGCGCAATCGCATCACGTACTGGACGCTGAATCGGAACGCGGACACCTCGTCCCGTCACGAGGACCTGCTTCCTCCCGCATGGAACGTGAACGGCCTCCAGCCCGGTGACCTGACGCTTTCCGAACTCCTCGCCGATCGGGGCTACCGCACCATTCATGCGGGGAAGGCGCACTGGGGGACGCATGACACCGCCGGTGGAGATCCGACGAAGCTCGGTTTCGAGGTGAACATCGCCGGGCATGCCTCCGGTGCACCGGGCTCCTACTACGGGAAGCATCGATTCAAGAACGCGAAGAGCGAGACCGACTTCTCGAAGGACACGAAGTGGGACGTGCCCGGTCTCGAGCGATTCCATGACCAGGACATCTACCTGACCGAGGCGCTTCAGGTGCGCGCGGTCGAGGAGATCGATCGTGCCGTCGCCGACGACGTGCCGTTCTACCTGCACTTCGCGCCCTATGCGGTGCATACCCCGATCATGCCCAACCGACGGTACCTCGAGAACTATGCGGAACTCCACCCCCGCGAAGCCGCCTACGCGACCATGGTCGAATCGATGGACGTCGCGCTCGGCGAGATTCTCGACACCCTGGACCGCAACGGCGTTGCCGAGGACACCATCGTCATCTTCACCAGCGACAACGGGGGCCTGTCCGCCCATGCACGCGGCGGGGAGGCGCACACCCACAACAAGCCGCTGCGCAGTGGCAAGGGCTCCGCGTACGAAGGTGGGGTCCGGGTTCCCTGGATCATCCACTGGCCGGGTCGCACCGAACCGGGTTCGGCCAGTGCGGTTCCGATCGTCACCCAGGACCTGTTTCCCACCATCCTTGCCGCCACGGGTGGGATGTCGGGCGTGCCTTCAGGCCGGACGATCGACGGTCTGGATCTTCGGCCCGTACTCGAAGGCCTTGCACCGGACCACTTCGCAGAGCGTCCGATCGTCTTCCACCAGCCCCATGCCTGGGGACCGAAGGGACCGGGCATCCAGCCCTATACCGCGATCCGATCCGGTGACTGGAAGCTTCTTTACTTCCATGCGAACCGGCGTTTCGAGCTCTACGACCTCTCGGTGGATGTCGCTGAAGCGAACGATCTCGCCGCAGAGCGTCCTGACGTGGTTCGCAGGTTGGCGGAGCTGCTCGGCGACTGGATGCGCGAGGCAGGGGCCCAGATGTCGATCGACCGCATGACCGGAGATCCCGTGGAGTGGCCGGACCGGGTCACGCTATCATCGGACGCATCCGGGAACGCCCCGAACGAAGTGAAGCCTTGATTCCATGAAGGAAGGTTCCAGATGACTCCGTCGACCCGCCTTGGTCTCCTCGCCGCCGTGATGGCCTGTTCCGTTCTCTTCGTCGCCGCGGCTCCGAAGGCCAGCGCTCCGATCCAGGATGCCGAGGCCCTCGAGTTCACCCTCGACCCCGTGCACTGCATGGCGAACTTCCGGATCCATCATGCCGGTGCCGGGATGTTCTGGGGCAGGTTCAACGAGGTCACCGGGACGATGACCACTTCGGAGGATGGCAGCGTGGCTCCGACGATGAATGTCGCGGTCGCCGTCGAGTCCGTCGACACCGGCACCGAGAAGCTGGACCGGACCCTCATGGGTCCGAACTTCTTCGACGCGAAGGAATTCGAGGCGATCACCTTCACCTCCACCGGGAGCAAGCCTCTCGAAGGTGGCGGCTGGACGATCACCGGTGACCTGACCCTGCTCGGCGTGACCAGGGAGGTGAGTGCGAAGGTCGAACTCACCGGCATCAAGGGCAACCCCGTCATCAAGAAGGCCGGTTTCGAGGCGATCTTCTCGATCAAGCGGTCGGACTTCGGCATGGACTGGGGTGTGAAGAACGGCGCCCTCGGTGACGAGGTCCGCCTGATCGTCGGTCTCGAGGGTGACTGGACCGCGTGACAACCGGGCCCCGAGCGGGGACACTGGACGCCATGGAACTGTCACTCTTCCTGTATTCATTCCTGATCCCGACGCTCTTCGGAGCAGGACTGCTCGCGCTCGGTTGGTTCCTCCCACCGCTGCGCCGGCGGAAGACCCTCCAGGTCGCGATGTTCGGCATCGCACTCGGGGCCGGTCTTCTCGGTTCCTTCTATGCGGAGTCCGGTCTGCCGGTCTTCCCGCCCCCGCGAAGTGATGCCTGGATCGGCTGGCTCGGCCCCTTGATGGTCGTGGTCGCCCTGGCTGCATCGCTCCTGGTCAACAACGCGCGTGTCCTGCGGCTCGAGCTCTTCGGCATCCTGCTTGGCGCGTTCGTGGCCTGCCTGCCGCTCTTCGCCTGGATGGCGTCCTCCGCCTCGGCACCGAAGTCCCTCTTCCCGGGCATGAGTGGGGCGGATCACGCGATGCTCGGTTTCATGATCGCCTTCGCGGCGATCGTCATGGCCAGGCTCCAGGAGGCCCGCCAGGGGACGTTGCTGCCCTGCCTGCTCGCCCTCGTCTTCACCACTGGTTCGCTCACCGCTCTGGCCGCGGGCTGGATCACGATGGGCATACTCTTCGGGGTGGTCGCCGCGATCTCCGGTTCGGGTGCGTTGATCGGACGTTTCAGCGGAGCGTCCGGGATCGGGATCGGTGGTGCGATGGCGGCAGTGCTGCTGCTGGTCATCCTGCCGGTCGCGACCTGGTGCAAGACGTCACCGCCCGACGACCTGCATTGGTGGTTCTGGCTGATGATCCCGGGTTCGCTGCTCCTGCTCGTGCCGTGCGAGAACCGGTGGTTCGAACGACTGCCCGCGCTCGTCGCCTTCTGGGTCAGGGTGGTGTTCGTCGCCCTGCCACTCGTCTACGTGCTCGTCAAGGTGGTACCGATGCTGGCCGGAGGTTCCTCCGACGGCACCGACGAGTTCGAGGACATGATGAAGCTCTACGAGTGATCGTCGAGTGCATGCTCGCCGGCGCCGGTTCCCTCCTCGGCGATGGTTGATTCCGGAGCATGGGCGGCGGCGACCGTCGAACCAAGCACGGTCCCGATGACCTCTTCTTCGGCAAGCACGTGATCGGCTCCTGCGCGTTCGATCGCTTCGGTGATCCTCTTGTACCTCGATCTGGCGACGATCAACAGATCAGGTGCGATGACGCGAGCCTGCTCGACGGTCCCGATCACCGACGCCGGATCGGGGACGGTCACGATCATCGCGCATGCCGAGCCGAGATCGAGGTGTTCGAGGATCTCCCGCTGGGCGCTGTTGCCGATCTCCGCGTGGATGCCCTCGGTCCTTGCCTTGCTCACCAGTGATGGGTTCAGGTCGACGACCACCACCTCGAGTCCGGCGACCCTGACGGTGTTTGCCGCTTCCTGCCCGGCGGGTCCGAACCCCGCGACCACGACGTGCCCGTTGAACCGCGCTTCCTTCTCCTGCCTGGAGAAGGGTGCGATCTGCATCCCGAATCTCTGGAGGGTTCGTTCCACGAACGCCCCTGCATCCTCCGAGATCCGGATCAGGAACGGCGTGGCAAGCAGGCTCAGCAGCGTCGCCGAGACCAGCATCTGGAAACCGTTCTCGCTGAGGAGCCCCCGACTCAACGCGACACCACCGACCACGAACGAGAACTCCCCGATCTGTGCGATGACCATGGCCGTGCGGACCGCGGTCCTGATCCTGCCTCCGGAGAAGATGATGATCGCCGCGATGATCATGGCCTTGATCGAGATGCCGACGAAGCAGAGGACGATCACCTGGATCCAGTGCCAGTCACGCAGTATCCACTCGACATCCGCGAGCAGGCCGACCGATGCGAAGAAGAGCGTGAGGAAGACGGACTTCAGGACGGCGACGTCGGCGCGCATCTGCCGTGCGAAATCGGTTCGGGCGAGGATGATCCCGGCGACGAACGCACCGAGTTCCGCGGACAGCCCGATGGCATGACTCACCCATGCCGCCGCCAGCGCGGTCGCCAACGCGAGGATCACGGGGAAGTCCCGGTTTCGCCTGAACACGTTCGAGCCGAGGATCCGTGGCAGGATGTAGACGGCGAAGATCAGCAGCGCGACGATGCCCACCAGCATCGCCACCGTGCCCGACGACTGCATCTTCGTGCCCTGTTCCGCCGTGTCGGTGGGATTCCCCAGCAACTCGATGATGATCAGCATGGGAACGACCGCAAGGTCCTGGACCAGGAGGATCGACATCGCATCCCGGCCGTGCGGCGCATCGAGTTCGGTCCGGTCCGCGAGGATCCGCATCACGACCGCGGTGCTGCTCAGGGTGACCATGCACCCGACCGCGAAGGCGGTCGACAGTTGCGGGGTCCTCATGACGAGGAACATGGTCATGACGATGCTCACCGTCGAGATCACCTGCGCGGCTCCGAGGAGCCCGCCCCGTGCGCCGAAGAGCTTCAGTTTCGCAGGCGTGATCTCGAGGCCGATGGTGAAGAGGAGCAGCGACACCCCGAGTTCGGTCATGACGTCGAAGCGCGCCACGTCGGCGGAGGATCCGACCAGGCCGAGGACACCCGGGCCGACCAGCATGCCGCCCAGCAGGTAGCCGACGATCGAGCTGACCCTGAATCGTTCCAGAACGGCCGCGACGGACACCGCGCTGACCAGCAGGAAGAGCATTTCGCCCAGGGCATTCCAGCTCATGATTGTCCGCGTGACCTCTGGAGAACTTCGGGGTCCTGTGTCGAAAAGGGGAATCGACGCATGATTCCCCAGGACCCCTGAGTAGAATGCCATTATGACCACCAACACCATGAACGTAAATCCAACGTGTTCGGCACTGTCCTGCGCGACGGCACTCCTCCTCCTGCTTCCTGCCTGTGCGCCGAATCCGGATCCGGCCCGGGATCATGCATCGGGCGTGGATGTCATCCCCGTGCATCCCTTCGCCGCCGGCTTCGTCGGCCCGTCCGGGGTCGCACCCGAGGATCTTCCGCCTCCCGTCCCGATGTCCGGCATCGGAGGCAGTGCGCGTGGCAGCGCGAGTCCGACGATCATCGACACCCGGTCGTTCGATCCCCAGGTCATCCAGCGCCAACCCTGGCGCGGCGAGACCAAGCGGCCCGGCGAGATCCTTCCGAAGCATGGCCGCGACAAGACGCTGCATGCCGGGAAGCCGAACGACCTGCGGTCCGGTGGCATGACCGACCGACCTCGTGTCGAGAAGGGGACCGGGATGTTCTTCCCGGCGATCAGCCAGTCTCCGTGGACGCCCCCGGACCCCGCGATCGCGGTCGGACCGAATCACGTCCTTGAGACCGTGAACATGGAGATCGCCTGGTACGACAAGGACGGCACGCCCCTCTTCCAGCAGACGCTCGATTCGACCGGTGAGCCCGGGTTCTTCGAGGAACTCGGTGCGGGCGACTTCACCTTCGACCCGAAGTGCTTCTACGACACGATCCGAGAGCGCTACGTGGTGCTCGCTCTCGAGCACTACAGCGGGGAATCGTGGATCACCATCGCGGTGAGCGACGACGATGATCCCGACGGCATCTGGTACAAGTACCGCACCTGGGCACTTCCCGAGATCGACGACACGACCTACTGGGTTGACTACCCCGGACTCGGTTTCGATGCCACCGGCTGGTACGTGACGGCGAACCTCTTCCGTGAGTCCGGCCCGGGTTCCGGATTCGGGGGCACGCTGCTCAGGAGCTTCGATCCCGAAGGTGCGATGAATGGTGAGGACGTGGTCTTCGTCGACCTGTTGCTTTCCGGCGGCTCCCACCAGGTCGCGCAGGTGCCCACCGGCGAACAGCCGATGGTGCTCGCGAGAACCGGTGACAGCACCTCGCTTCGTCTGGTTACCGTGGATGATCCGCTGGGTGACCCCTCCTCCGAGCTCGTGTCGGTCGACATTCCCGAGTACGCCTACCCGGATGACCGACCGCCGACCCCCGGGGGCGTCCCGCTCAACTCGCTCGACGGCAGGCTCATGAACGTGATGATCCGGAACGGAAACCTCTGGACCGGTCACAGCGTCCGGACACCGGACATCTCGAACACCATCGCGCGCTGGTACGAGATCGATCTCGATGAGTGGCCGGACAATGGCGGTGGTTCGCCGTTCCTCGTCCAGTCCGGGGAGATCCGTCCCACCGCGATCGCCCACACCTGTTTCCCCGCGATCGCGGTCAATGGTGCCGGGCATGCCGCGGTGGTCTACACGATGAGTTCCGAAACCGACTTCCCGAACCTCTTCGTCGCGGGGCGCATTCCCTCCGATCCACCGGGGACCCTCGGTGCCGCGGAACAGCTCGCCTCCTCGAACGCGGTCCCGACCGGCGGCAGCTCCTATCGATGGGGCGATTACTTCGATGCCGCGGTCGATCCCGTCAACGACAATCGATTCTGGGTGGTCGGCGAGGTCTACACGCCGGATGGCTGGCTGACCGAGATCTCCTCCTTCACGATCAGCCAGGTCGGTGACCTCAACGGTGACGGACAGGTCGATGGCGCCGACCTCTCGATCCTGCTTGGTGAATGGGGTACCGACAACGAGATTGCGGACCTCAACGCCGACGGGCTTGTCGATGGAGAGGACCTCACGATCATCCTTGGCAACTGGGACTGACGGGGCTTCGCCCACCAACGTGACGACCACCCGGGCCGGATGGCTCGAGTGGTCGTCGTTGGGGTGGATTCGTGACGCGCTTCCGTTCCGGGATCAGTGTCCGGTGCGGCCTGCTTCATGCGGGATGAACGCCCGGCGATGTTCATGCGCCCATTCGCGGACGGACAGCGGTCTGCTCCCGGTCAGCCATTCAAACGTGTCCGTGACCAGTCCGGCATGGCCCCGGCGCATCTCCCGGAAGTGGCAGAGCACCTGGAGTTCGATGTCCTCCTCGGGCATGCCGAAGTCGACGAGCAGCTGCCTGAACTCCTGTTCCTCGAAGTCCGTGTACTGGATCCGCCGACCGATCACCTCGGAAAGCAATCCGGCGATCTCCTCGTAGGTCAGGGATTCCGGGCCGGTGATCACGAGGTCCCGTTCGTCGAGCAGGGGTGGATCGCAGGTCAACGCGACTGCGGCGGCTTCCGCGCAATCCTCTGCGGCAACCATGCCGACCCTGCCATCACCGGCCGCTCCGATCATCTGGCCGAGGTACTGGATCGACTCCATCTGGGCGAGGAGGTTGGTCTCCATCACCGTCTGGGGGGAGATCAATGTCCAGTGGAGATTCGATTCGCGAAGTGCATTGATCGCGATCTCGTGCTGTCTTTCGAGCAGGTCGTCATCGTGCCTGACCGCGCCATGGATCTTCACCACCTGTTCGACACCGCATGCTTCCGCCATCCGGATCGCGTCCGCCTCGCGGCGACCGAGTTCGGGATGGATCGGGCTCGCGATGAAGACCCGGTCCGACAGCATCATGTGTTCTCGAAGGGTCTCGGGGTCGTCGAGGTCGCCGACGACTCCGGTGATGTCGAATGCAGTGAGGTCCTTTGCGGTCTCCGGCGACCTGGTCATGGCCAGCACGTGGTGGCCGCTCCCGGCAAGGATGGGACAGAGGCGTGAACCGAACAGACCGGTCGCCCCGATGACGAGGATGTTCATTTCGTTTCCCCATGGATTCGTGTTTCAGGCGCGCGGCTCGTGCCCCGCCAATCGTGCTACGCGGGTATCCATGAGGAGTTCGAGTGATTGCCCATTTCGGGCTGATGCACGGACCGCATCGGGTTTTAGCTTCGATGGCGGCACTTCCATCACGAAGAAAGACGCCTCGATCCGTTCGAGGCGTCTTCCTGGTTGATGGGATCCGTGTGTACGGTCCCTCGTGGTGGTGTCGGTCAGTCCTCGATCTTCTTCGCCTTCCCCTTGCGGACGTTCTCATCGTGCCATCGTTCCACGGCAAGCTCCGCCGCCATCTCCTCCAGGACCATGAAGGCGGATTCCATCGTGTCGATCTGCTCACCACTTCCGGAAATGAAGAGCATCGACGTCGGTTCGAAGTACTTGATCTCGACTTCCGCGCCCTTCGACATCTCGGCTCCCGCCTTGAGGGTGCCCTGGATGTCCTTGATGCTCATGCCGGCATCCTCGAGCATCGTCCGGACGGAGTACACCAGGGTGACTCTCTGATCAGGCTCGCTGACCCTTCTGGTCCGTGACTGGGTGTTGGAACGAGTCGGCGCCTGGACGATGTCCGCATTGATCCGGTGGATCTTCGGATGGATGAATTCGTTCACGAGGAGCGCCCGGGTCTGGTTTCGGCCTTCCTCTTCGAAGACCAGCGTGCCTTCGTAGTTGCAGACCACGTCGAGCGCAGGACGTATCGATGAGGAATTGATCCTGATGGGGGGGACCATGAAACCCGCCACTCCGGGGGCCAGCACCACGGACTCCTCGGGAAAGCTGCCACGAAGCAGCTCGACGTAGTCGGCAAGCGGTCCGCCTGGAAAGTCGATCTGGGTCGAATACTCGATGCTGCCGTCCTTTCGCTGCACCGCCATCGCACGTCGCATCGTGCCACCCTTTGCAGGGCGTGGCAGTTGCTTCAGTCCGATCGAATCAGGTGCGTCCATGTCGGGCACGTTTGGCGGTGGCGGCGTCTCCTGTACGCCTCCCGATGCCAGGATGGGAGCGGCAATGACGAGCATGGACAGAACGACAGCCTTGGAAAGTCTCGAGTGGGGCATTGAATTGTCTCCTGTGTTGGGAACGCGTGATGGCCCGGATGGTCCCCGTGGGACCTTGTTCCATGTCTTCAACGCACACGCGGGGCGAGGCATGCATCGACACCATGAAAAAGATGAAATCACCCTCTTCGCACGAGAATTCGACCCTTCTGGAGGTGCCAGCCGTGTTCGCCACTCGGTGGCGAATTGTCGGATCCTTGCGATTTCAGCCGTTACCGGTCATGTCTGGCGGCCCGATCTTCTGGAATTCGCAGCTGAATCATGGTCATTTCACGCATATCGGTCAGACTGGGAGCAGGAGATAGATTCCACAGAACATCCATCAGGAGAGGCTGTCCATGCGCACTCAAATGAATTCGTTGCTCCTCGCACTCCTTGCTTGCTCCGGACTCGGATCGGCTCTCCAGGCCGACACGATCGACGTCGAGGTGCAGATGCTGACGTTCGAACCCGAGACCGTCGTGGCCCGACCTGGTGACGTGATCCGCTGGACCTGGGTGACCGGTGTTCACACCGTGACCTCTGGCGACGATTGCAAGGCGGACGGTCTGTTCGACAGCCCCCTGGATGAGGACACCCCGGTCTTCGAGTGGGAGGTGCCGTCTGATGCATCCGGGACCATTCCATACTTCTGCGTGCCGCACTGTGACATGGGCATGCAAGGCAGCATCCTGGTCGATACCGGTGCGAGGATCCGCTACGTCGGGATCGAAGCCTCCTCGGTGGAATTCGGTGATCCGGCTGCAACCAGCAGGATGAGGCTCACCTTCGGCGGTGGTGATGCGGATCGGTTCACGATGGGGTTCGAGGTCGAGGAAGGCCTCTCCATGCTGACGCTCGCGATCAGCGGTTCGGGCTCCGTGAGCCATCGGAACCTGGTCACTGGTGTGTCCGAGACATATTGGGCAGGCATCGACCATGAGATCGTCATGGAGGCCGGAGCACACGGCTTGCTTGCAAGCGGTGATGTCGATGTAATCGAACTCGACTGGCAGGACCATGCGGGATCCGGTTCCGGATCCTCGGATGATGGTGACCTGATGGTCGACTCGATCAGCGGCTTGAACGGTGTCTCGATCTGGTCGACGACCAGCAGGGATGCCGAGACGCTCTGGATCGGGGCGACCAACGATCCGGCTTCGCGAGTCGAGCTCGGTCTCGAGGTGACCGGTGCCGACGTCGAGCGTTCGTTGATGTGGGTGGGTGCCGTGTCGGGCACCGGATTCACCATGCCCGATGAGGCACGTGACGAGCCGGCGACGGTATTCCCCGTCGGAATCTCCACGATCGTCGTCGAGAACGCCGGGTTCTTCTCGATCGTTCTGAACGACGATGACGACGATGACGACGATGACGGCGGTAGCTCGTGTGTCGCCGACCTCGACGACAACGGCAAGGTCGATGGTGCCGACCTTTCGATCCTGCTCGGCAGCTGGGGTGTCTGTCCCTGAGCTTCCGCAGCCGTCGGTTCAGTGGCGTCCCAGCATGGGTTCGATCAGGCTGCCCCAGGCCGTGACGTGTTCATCGGCTCGGGTGCGCCCGGACACCTGAACACCCATCGGAAGGCCGTCCGCGGTCCGGCCGGCCGGGATGCCCAGCGTGGGCATTCGGGCATGGGTCCAGGGTGCGTTCATGATGCCGTTCCCGGTGGAACCGATGCCCAGTGGTGCGGGCCCCGTCGCGGCCGGTGCGATCCACAGGTCGATGCCATGTTCATCCATGCACCGTTCGAGTTCCACGCGCAGTGCATCACATGAAGCGAGGCATTCCGCGGCTCGCGCGTCGTTCACGTTCCGTGCATGGTCGAGGAGCTTCAGGGTGCGTGGGTCGTACTTCTTCTGCCAGTTCGCTCGCCATGCCTCATGGCATCGTGCGGCTTCATGGGCGCACAGGTCGAAGTGCCGTTCGAAGAGGGCGTCGAATCCGGCCAGCGCATCGGTCTTCCTGAGTTCGACGCCTTCCGAACCGAGCAGCTCGCAGACCATTCCGAAGTGGGCACGCCCGGTGTCCTCCGCGTGTGCCAGGTAGTCCTCGTGGGGAATGCCGAGGGTGGGGAGCCTGTCCGGTGTCGTGTTCTTCCAGTCGTCGATCATCGCGCGGCAACCCGCCTCGATCGAGGCGACATCCGGTGCGAGCAGTCCGACGTGATCCACGGAAGGCGCCAGTGGCACGACGCCGGTGGTCGGCACGCGAGCCTGGGTCGGCTTGAACGCGCAGACTCCACAGAACGCGCCCGGCCTGATCAGGGAGCCGACGGTCTGTGAACCCATCGCGAGGGGGACCAGTCCCGCGGCGACCGCGGCTGCCGAGCCGCTCGATGACCCGCCGGGCGTGTGTTCGAGGTCGTTCGGGTTCCGGGTCGGCCCGTTGGCCAGATAGGCGAATTCCGTGGTCACCGACTTGCCGAGGACGAGTGCGCCGGCATCGCGAAGCGCGGTGACGCTCGGGGCCTCCGGCCCTTCGAAGGTCTCGGGGGGAAGGGTGGTGCCGGCCCGTGTCTCGAAGCCTGCCACGTTGAAGATGTCCTTCACCGCGATCGGGACTCCGAAGAGGGGTGGTCGATCCTGCGGGTCCGGGTGACGTTCGGCCAGCGCGCGGGCGTCACGTCGAAGTCGTTCAAAGCGTTTCGGCTCCTCCACGAATGCCATGATGTCCGATTCGATCTCGTTGAAGCGCACCTCGAGTTCGTCGATGAAGCTGTCGAGAGATCGTTCTCCACTGCCCAGCTCGGTTGCGAGTTCGGGAAGATTGAATCGGTCGGTGTTCATGGTCATGGAGAGGGATGGTATCAGTCATCGAGCAGGTGATGAGTTCCCACGATGAAACAGCGCGGGCGTCGACGCCCGCGCTGTGGAAGGATCATGGTGTGTCGGTTCAGGCGCCGGCGCCTTCTCCGGTGACGATCGCCTTGCCGCGTTCATGCGCCTGCTTCACGATCGGTGCGACCTGCTTGACGGGAATCAGGAACGGATATCCGCTCTGGCCACCCATCATGCCGCCCATGCCGGCGTCATCGCCGCCACTGGTTCCGTCGCCCATGATGCCGATGAACGCACCGGCATGGTTGAAGACGGGGAGGCCCGGCGAGAACAGCTGCGTCGAGATGCACCACATCCTGCGCGGCTGGTTGACCGAACCGGTGATCTGGACGGTCGCGAAGTAGGGGGCGTAGTCATACTCCTCGTTGAGACGTGCAAGCGCGAGCAGTTCCTCGCCGATTCCCGGCTCGCTGTCGGCATCGAGCTTGAGCGGGGAGAGCTTGAGGTCCTCGGTGTCCTCGAGCATCACGAATGCGAGCTGGAGGGTGGAGTCCTTTGCCGCGAGCACCGCGTCGTATTCCTCGAAGTCATCGCCCATCACCACGCGGATGTCGGTCGGTGAGGCTTCGATCTCCATGTCGGGCATGCCGCCGCCGCCACCGCCGCCACGACCGCCTCGACGGCCACGCATCTGGCGGCGCATCTGGTTGGCCATGTCCATGGGTGCGCCCGGGATCATGATCAGTCCGTCGTCGCTCACGACGATGCCGTCGATCTCCACCGGGATCTCGCGGTCCATGCCGCCACCGCCGCCGCCCATCGAGACGTTCATGACGAACTTCACGGTGACGATCGAGGAGGCGTGATCATCGATCAGCTGCTTGTAGGCGTTGTCATCGTTCGTGGTCGCCGCGCCCGTGGTGGTGGCGAGGGCGAGAACGGTGGTGAGAACTGTTGCAAGGGTCTTCTTCACTGGTTGTCTCCGTATTGATCCGGTTCGTGTTCAGGCGGCATCGTCTTCGGGCCAGTCCGGCTCGATGAAGAGGAAGTTGGTTCGGTGGTCACGCAGCACGAAGACCTTCACGACGGACGGTCGTTCATCGGTGATTCGTGCGAGTTCCGCTTCGAATGAAGGGATGCCCTCGATGGGCTGGTCGTTCATGGAGATGAGCAGATCGCCCTGCTGGAGTCCGGCGAGGGAGGCCCATCCGCCACTGACCACGTTGGTCACGACCACGCCCTGGACGGTGTCGCCCCAGCGCTTGTCGATGGCGTCCATGAAGATCGGGTCGCGGACCGTGAACTCGAGGAGTTCCGACTCCGCGGATTCCGTTTCGCTGACCGAGGACGGGGTCGCCTCCATCATGATCGACATGGCGGTCTCCTCGCCGTCGCGAACGATGGTGAATTCAGCCGGCGTGTCGACGGGAAGGGACTCGATCCGACGGGCGAGCTGCGCGGCATCCTGGGGTCGTGAGGCACGAAGCCGACCGCCTTCGATCGCGGTGATCACGTCGCCGGTGCGAAGACCGGCGGCTTCCGCCTCGGTGCCCGGATAGACGCGGGTGACTCGGAAGCCCTTCGTGCTTTCGAGACCGATCGCCTTGGCGACGGACTTCGTGAGGACCTGGGTCTCGGCACCGAGCCATGCCCGGGGCAGTTCGCCGCCACCGATGACGTCGCGTTGTGCTGCGGTCTCGATCACGGTGAGAATCTCCGCGTCACCGCGGCGGAACATGACGAGGCTCTCGTGGCCTTCATCCAGGTCCGTCACCTCGTCCATGAAGTTGTCGATGTCGTCGACCCCGATGCCGTCGATCGACACGATGACGTCGCCTCGCTGGATCTGGGGTTGTGCCTTTTCAGCGGGACGACCCGGCCGAACGCCGGTCACCATCACGCCATTCGCATCCGGGTAGCGGCGTCCGAGGGCCATCTGGGTCGTGATGTCACGGACCGTGATCCCCCAGGAGCGTGCTTCATCCTCGTCCCCGAGGTACTGCTCGAGGGGCTGGGGAACGACGGTTCCGGACATCCGGTTGCCGTCCCGTTCCCAGTCGATCGGTGCGGGCGCGCCCGGTTCGATGTCGGCCATCCGCTTCAGCAGCGGGGGGATCTCCTCGAAAGTCGTCACGCTCACGGTCTCGCCGTCGATCTCGCCGATGATGTCGCCGGCGCGGAGTCCGGCCTGGTCCGCCGGGCTGCCTTCGACCACCCAGGTGACGAGTGCGCCGGCCTTGCGGTCCATCTTGTCGACCGGCTTGACCGAGATGCCCATCCAGCTGCGCTCGACGAAGCCCTTCTCGACGGCCTGTTCCAGGACGTCCGAGGCGATCCGCGAGGGGATCGCGAAGCTCATGCCGCTGCCGCCCCGGTCGTTGATGCCGATGACTTCGCCATCGAGATTGACGAGGGGTCCGCCGCTGTTGCCGCCGAGGATGAGGGCGTCATGCTGGATCCACCTCGTGAAGAGACCGGTTCGCTGGCCGCTGCCGAGATCGACCTCGTCCATCTCGTTTCCGGTGAAGCTGGTGAAGACGCGTGCCGGGTTCGAGACGATGCCTCTCGTCATCGAGCTGGAGAGCGCCTGCGGGTTGCCCATTGCGAAGACGTCGTCACCGATCTCGAGTTCGTCGGAATCCCCGAGTACGGCGAAGGGGACCGTCTCCCGATCCGCGCCGTCACCCAGTTCGAGCTGCAGGACCGCGAGATCCGTGAGCGGATCGAGGACGATCGGATCAGCCTGGAAGACACGGCCGTCCGGGAGCTTGCAGGTGATCCTCGTCGTGTCTCCGGCGACGTGGAAGTTGGTCAGGACATGACCTTCCGGTGAGACGATGACGCCGCTGCCTGCTGCAGGGAATCGACGCAGCTTGCCGTTCTGGTACTGCTTGCCGACCACCGAGATGTTCACGAGGGCGGGGTACACCGCTTCCCTGGCACGGTCGATGTCGCGATCCTGCAGGCCTTCGGCGGCATGCAAGGCGGTGGTCGAGGTTCCGAGGAGGCAGCTTGCGACGAGCAGGGTGGTGATGATCTTCATCTGGTATGAGCTCCGAAAGTGATGGAGGGGCACTGTACCACCAACCGAAGTCCTGAAGCCTTCTCCACAGTCCCGTGCTTCTCGACCGGCCTTGATGGACTGAAATTGCGGGTTCCCGAGTTGCGCGCCGCACCCAATCCCTTGTTCGCTAGGGTGTCATGCATGAGACAGGCCCTGTCACGATCGATGTCTTCCGCACTGCTCCTGGTCCTGGCGGTGTTCGCCACGCCGCTGCACGGGCAGGAACGCAGCAACGGACTCCTTGCCGAGGGCACACCATTCGAGACGGCATGGCATGCCTATGACAGCGGCGTGCCCGGCCCGACCGTGCTCGTCACCGGAGGGATTCACGGCAATGAACCTGCCGGCGCACGAGCGGCGGCGCAGATCGCCTCCTGGACCGTCGCTCGTGGTCGTCTCATCGTCGTGCCCCGATGCAATCCGCCCGCCCTTGCCGAACGAACCCGTCGCCTGCCGGGACTCGAAGGCGATGCCGGTGACCTGAATCGTCACTTCCCGCGCCGTGGTGACGCCGTCGACGCACCCGGGAGTGAACAGGCCGACCGCATCTGGACATTCGTCCTCGACAGTGAGCCCGACGTCCTGCTCGACCTGCACGAGGGCTACGGCGTCCGTGCTGCCGGGAGCAAGAGCGTCGGTTCGAGTGTCCTGACCGCTCGCGACGAGGATCAGGACCATCAGCAGGTCATGCTTGCCGCGATCAACAGCGAGATCGACGATCCGATGCGTCGGTTCTCCGAGATCGATTCGGTGGTCAATGGCAGTCTGGCTCGTGCGGCGATCGAGCAACTCGGGATCGAGGCACACATCCTCGAGACGACCTATGCGGACCAGCCGCTCTCGACCCGGGCCCGCCAGCATCGCCGCATGGTGGCTGCATTGCTCGCCGAGCTGGGCATGTCGGATCATGGCCCTGCACGGATGGTCCGCCCCTCCGAAACACGTCCGGCCGTCGCCCTGTATGACGGACCCGGAGCGGGGGGGGACTCGCAGGGCAGACTCTTCGAGCGCGTGCTCGAAGAGTGCGTCGTCGAACGGATCGGTGCTGCCGATGTTCGTGACGGCGTGCTCGGCCAGTTCGACGTCGTTCTCTTCCCCGGGGGAAGCGGCAGCAAGCAGGGCGGCGCGCTCGGCGTGGACGGTCGTGATCGTGTCCGGTCGTTCGTTTCGTCCGGTGGTGGCTACATCGGGGTCTGTGCCGGGGCGTATCTCGCGCTGCACAACTACACCTGGGGGTTGAAGCTGCTTCCGCTCGACAGCTTCGATCGTGAACACTGGCGTCGGGGGAAGGGGACCGTTCGGATGGAGGCGACCGGATCCGGTGCCTCGACTCTCGGCCTGGAGGCGGGAATCGAATGTGACATCCATTTCGCCCAGGGCCCCCTGATGGTCCCGTCAAAGGACAGCGATCTCCCGGAACCACGCATCCTTTCCTATTACCGAACCGGCGTTGGCAAGAATGGCGCCGATCCTGAGACGATGGTCGACACCCCCGCGATCGTCGCTGGTGAGTTCGGCAGCGGTCGTGTTCTTCTCTTCAGCCCTCATCCGGAAAAGACCGAGGGCCTCGAGGCGCTCGTCCTGCGAGCCGTTCGTTGGGAGATGCGACTCTCGGAACCGACGGCAGTTCCGGCCGGTGTCGGGTTGAACTAGGTCGTTTCCCGCCTGAAGACCCGAGTGGGTCCGTTTTTCCTGCTCCTGGCACCCACTCCGGGCCATTGGCATCGGCTGGCCGAGAATCTTCTCAATTTCCGGATCTTGCACTGATAGGATCGACCCTCTTCCTGCGGAGTCCTCTCGACGGACCATCCGTGCATGGTCCGACGGCCCCGGCACCACCCTGCCGCAGGCCAGACGGTCCATCCACCCTTCAAGAATGACCCAAGACCAGGAGACAATGACGATGACCATCAGCTCAGATTCGATCACCCGTACCCGCACCTCGGCGATCGGATTGATCGCTGCCGGCCTCATGGCGGCCTCCGCCAACGCCCAGCAGGACCAGCGGGTCTTCGGCACCTACGTCGACGACACCCTGCCCTCCAGGATCTCCACCCTCTCGGGTGGTGACATGGTTTCCTGCGGCAACGACGTCGTATCCCACCACGATGCCAGTGGTGCCGTCAACTGGATGCTCACCGTCGAGGGGTTCTACCCGCAGGCCTCGATCGGTACCTCCGATGGAGGCATCGCGGTTGCAGGCAATCTCATCAACGGCAGCTCGGTCCAGTGCATGCTGGTGAAGGTCAACCTTGCCGGCGCCGTCGACTGGATGCACATCTACCCAGGCTACAACCTCGGCGAGACGCTCGACCTGATCGAGGTCGGTGACGCCGAGGGGTACCTGATCGCATTGCAGAACCTGGATGAGAACGGAAGTCGCATTCCGATGCTGATCCGAACCAAGCCCGATGGCAACGTGATCTGGATGAACAACTACGAGGCGCCCGGCATCCCGAACCTCATTGGTGAGTTCGCCTACATCGAGCAGGGATACACGGCCGACGGCGAGCTCTTCTTCAACCTCGCAGGTCGTCTCGGAAACCAGATCGGCAATGTCGACACCCTGCTCGCCAGGGTCCACGCCAACGGCAATCCCATGCTCTCCCGCATGGTCGGCTTCCCTGGCTACACCGACTTCGGTCGTGGACTGACCCGGGCCGCCGAGGGCGGCTACCTGGTCACCGGCTACTCCAAGCAGTCCGGAGAGGGCGGCGGCACCTACCTGATGCACGTCGATGACAACTTCAATCTCAACTGGTACCGGGGCATGTACGGCTTCCGGGGCACCAAGGAGATCTATCAGAACGCGGACAAGACCGCGCACCTGGTGGGTGGACTCGGCTACCCCAACCCCGTCAGCAACATGGCACTGGTCGCGATCGATACTCCCTCCCAGACCTATCTCTGGGGCATGGAGTACGGCGGCCAGGAGGATGACGGTGCGTCCGACTTCGCGCTCTCCGCGAACGGTTTCTCGATCTTCGGCTCGACTCGTTCGTTCGATCTCGTTCCCAACCAGGACTACTACCTGGTCATGACCGACTGGAACGGCATCAGCGGTTGCAACGAGCAGAGCCTCAAGATCCCGTTGATCCCGGACACCCCCGAGGATCCCACGGTCGAGCTGATTCCGATCCCCATCGAGGAAATCGCGCAGGAATACCCCAACTGGACGCTCATCGAATACGTGGATCGCGACATCTGCGACGATCCCACCGGCTGCGAATGCGTCGAACCTCCCTCGGAGATGATCGGCTGGTGGACGATGGACGATCTCGTCAACCCGACTTCCGCCGAGACGATCGCCGGCAATGACGGCACTCACATGGACAACGCCACCCCGGCGCCCGGCAAGGTCGAGAACGGCATCAAGCTCGATGGTGACATGGACTACGTCCTCGTCCCCTACAACCCGGTCTTCGACGTTCCTGCCGCCAGCCCCAACGAAAGCCAGGGCAACTTCTCCATCGACGCCTGGATCTCGATCGACAGCCAGGACAGCTTCGACTGGGGCCCGATCGTCGACAAGCGTGACTGGTACACCGGTCCGGGCTACTCCTTCTACGTCCAGAACGGTCGCCTTCACCTCTACATGAGTGATGGAACCAACAATGCCGTCTGGCAGAGTGTCCAGGTCCTCCCGATGAACCAGTTCGTCCACGTCGGCGTCGCCGTCGACCGGACCTCCAGCTACAGCGTCCGGTTCATCGTCAACGGCCTCGACGACGTCGACAGCTCTCCGATGACCGTCCTGGGCAGCCTCGGCAACCCGGATGCCGATCTCTGGATCGGTGGCATGCGCTACTCCTCCGCACCGGGAACCGCCGAGGAATTCTTCACCGGCATCATCGACGAAGTCGAGATCTTCAGTCGTGTCCTCGACACCTCCGAGTTCGCGGCCCTCTACAACGCCGATGAGTGCGGCAAGTGCAAGTTCAGCTGCGAGGTCCCCTGGGACATCCCGTTCTGCGAGGATGAACTGAAGGTGGTCACCGACATCACCCTGAACAACTTCTCGCCCAATCCTTCGACGTTCGACCTGACCTTCAACGCGCTCTCCCCGCCCAACTGCGGGAACATCGACGGACCTTCGGCGATCACCGTGCTCTCCCCGAGCAACCCGGTCACCGTGCCCGGCAACAGCAGCGTCTCGGTCCAGATCTCCATCGAGCGACCCGCGATGATGAACAACCTCTACGACCTCGGTTGCTTCGAGGTGGTCATGACCAACACCGACAACGGTACGGTCCAGACCTGTGGTGGCTCGGTCATCGATCGACGGGATCTCTGCCCCGACACGCCGGACCCCGTGGGTCCCTGGGTCGAGCTCGTGCCCGATCGTGACTTCGAGATCCAGATCGGCATCACCAACACCGGCGACCCGATCGGCGACATCACCTGGCGTGCCGTGGTCTACGACTCCGACATGCAGGTCAGCAGCAACATCGGTGTCAACGGCAACGAGCCCGGCGAGTACGCCCAGGGCGAGCTGATCGCACGACTCGGCGAGACCGGTCAGGTCTTCCTGAAGCTCCGCGCCGAAGCATTCGAGGGCATCGAGCCTTCCGACCTCGTGCTCTTCACCCTCGATGCCGAAGGTCAGCAGGCCTATCCGCTGGCGTCCGTCCCGCTGCGCACCGTGCTCGTCGAGACCGAAGTCCCGTGCCTCGGCGACCTCGACGGTGACGGCATCGTCGGCGGTTCCGACCTGGCCGTGGTGCTCGGCGCCTGGGGCAAGTGCGCCGACTGTCCCGCGGACCTGAACGACGATGGTTTCGTCGATGGTGCTGACCTGGCGACCCTTCTGGGCGCCTGGGGCTTCTGCAAGTGACCTGATTCCGGTTCACTCCTGTTCTTCAGCGCAGGACCCCCGATGCATGTCGGGGGTCCTGTTCATTCCAGATCGTGGTATTCGGCCCGTCTTTGGAATTCGCTCTCAACCCGGCAGTCACCGTGCAGTACCCTTGATCTCACATGGCAGTCAGCACGCAACGGCACAATCTCCCGGTCATGGCACTGTTCCTTCTTGGTTTCGGCGCCGGCGCATCTGCAGAGCTCTTTCAGTTCGACATGGAGCTGCAATCGATCGGAATCGATGGTGCCGGCGACCCGGTCCTCTTCTCCGCGCTCGTCCTGGGAGTGGATGATTCGGATCCCGACGAGCCATGGGAGAGCTTCACCCTTTCAGACTCCGGACCCTGGGAGCTCACGACCTCGAATCCCATGCTCACGCTGAGCGGTTCGCAGCTCTCGCTCGCGTACGGGCCCACCTTCGGTTGGGGCGGGATGACCCTCGAGATCACCGACCTCATCGGTCCCGACGTCACCGTGGATCTCGACTGGACGCTGACCGGACCGGAATGGAACCATGACTCGATCAGTGGTGAGGGTTCCGGGCAGGTCATCTTTCCCGACGGCTCTTCCGAAACGCTGCTCGTGAACAGCTGGACGGTCACCATGGTGCCTGCGCCGGGTGCGGTCCCGGTCCTTTTCCTGCTGCCCGGCATCGTTCGTCGTCGTCGCTGCTGAAGCGTTCCCGGCATGGAATCCCGATATCCGTCAGAATGTCCGGCGTGTCCCGCCACGTATCCCGGAGTTCCTGATGATCGATCCGCGACTGTTGCTCCGCAAGGAATGGCCGCTGCTGCTCAGCTACGGTTCGTTGCTCGCACTCTTCATCGCCCCGGAGGCGATACTCGGTGAACTCGCTTCGGGGACGCGTATCGGCGTGATCTTCGCCTGGCTCTTCGTCGTGATCCTGTTGTCCGCATTCTCCGTCGTCCACCATGCGGAAAGCCTTGCCCAGAAACTCGGGGAACCCTACGGGACGATCATCCTGACCTTGTCGGTGATCGGACTCGAGGCGCTCATGATCGCCACCGTCATGCTGACCAAGGAGGAGAACCCCAGCATGGCGCGTGACACCATGTACGGGGTCCTGATGATCGTCCTCAACGGTCTCTTCGGCCTTGCCATCCTCCTTGGCGCGTTCCGGCACAAGCTCCAGAACTTCAACATGCGCAGTTCCGACACCTACCTGGGCTGCATCATCGTCCTCATCGGTGTCGGGCTCTTCGTTCCTCGTTTCGTGCCCGATGCATCGATCTTCATGTTCGAGCTCTACCTCATCGTGATCTGCCTTGTGATCTACGGCCTCTTCATGTGGGTCCAGACCCGGGAGCACCGCGGCTTCTTCGAGTACCAGCATGCGGACGGCACCGTGGTCCCATCCGATCATCCCGAATCACCGTTCGGAGTCGGCTACCACGTCGTGCTGCTCGTGATCACGCTCCTTCCGATCGTCCTGCTGGCGAAGCAGCTCTCCGTGGTGATGGATGCGGGGCTGCTGACGCTCGGCGCACCGGAGGCCCTCGCAGGCCTTGCGGTCGCGGTCCTCATCCTCGCACCCGAGGGGCTCGCGGCGATCAATGCCGCCCGGAACAACAACCTCCAGCGTGCGCTGAACATCTGTCTCGGTTCGGCGGCGGCGACGATCGGCCTCACCATTCCCGTGGTCCTGATCATCGGCATGATCGTGGGGCAGGAGCTCACCCTCGGACTGGAACCGGAGGAGATGCTGCTCATCACCATGACCGTCCTGCTCCTCGTCGTGAATCTCGACAAGGGTGAGACGAACGTCTTCAAGGGCGCCTTGCACCTGGTCCTCTTCGCGAGCTACGTGGTCTTCGTGTTCGTCTGACGACCGGAACGGCATGAACGAACGTATTCGTGCCCACATCCTTTCCCTGCTCATCCCGAATCGAGCGGCTGATCCTCGGTCTGCGGCCACCATGCTGCGCGGGACCGATCGCAGGTGAGTCGGACTGGTATCATGCACGCCTCGACTTCACCTCAGGACATCAGCAAGGAAGAACGCATGGCAGATTTCTCGATCGAAGGTTCCACGGATCCCTTTCTCGCGGTCCAGCTCGACAAGGGCGAGACCGTCGTCGCGGAAGGCGGCGCCATGGCCGCGATGGAGGACACGATCGATCTCACCGGGAAGGCCCGCGGCGGGTTCCTGAAGTCGCTTGCCAGGGCGGCCACCACCGGCGAGTCCTTCTTCATGCAGCACGCCGTCGCGGAACGGGGCCCCGGACGCATGCTCTTCGCACCCGGTCATCCGGGGGAGGTCCGCATCCTCGAGGTCATGGGCGAGTCATGGTCCCTGACCGATGGCGCATTTCTCTGTGCCGAGGAGTCGCTCAAGCTCGAGACCAAGCGCAACAAGAGCATCGGTGGCTCCTTCTTCGGTGGCACCGGTGGCTTCTTCATCATGTCCGTGAGTGGCACCGGGACCCTCGCGGTCTCCGCGCTCGGTGCGATCCAGGAGATGGCGATTCCCCCCGGCGGCGAACTCATCGTCGACAGCGGCCATGTCGTGGCCTGGCCGAGCACTGCCGAGATGTCCGCGTCACTCTCCACCGGTCAGGGTGGAGGCATGCTGAGCAAGGTCGTCGGGTCGGTCAAGACCGGCGAGGGCGTGGTGCTCCGCTTCAAGGGAAGCGGTTCGATCCTCGTCGCTTCGCGTGCGCAACCGGCCTTCATCGGCTGGATCTCCAGTCGCATGCCGAGTTCCGACTGAGTCGACTCCACCCGCTCAGGGTGTCTTTGCAGGAGTCCGCTCGATCTTGCTGAGACGGCCCGTCGCGTTCCAGTCGCTGACGTAGAGATTGCCGTCTGCATCAAGGCAGCATCCGTGGGGGGCGGTGAACACCCCGTCGATCCAATCGCTTGCAGGAACGCCGTTGCGTGCCCACTGCTCCTTGTTCGGGTTGTCACCCACGTGGGCCACCACCTCGAAGTCGGGCCCGAGGATGGTGACTCGGCCCTCGAGTTCCGCGATCGCGACCTCGTCGCCGACCACGCTCATCGCACAGGGACGGCGAAGACCCGTCGCCGGGACGTCGACGAACGTGCCGTCCAGGGTGAAGCGCTGGATCCGACGGTTCTCGCGGTCGCAGACGAGGAGCATCGGTTCATCACCGCGATCGTCGATCGCGACGCCATGACAGGTCTGGAACAGGCCGGGTTCCGTGCCACGTCCGCCGAACGAACTGCGATAGACGAGGTCGGGACCGAAGACGTGGACCCAGTTCCGTCCATAGCCGTCGACCACGAAGATCGTTCCGTCCGGTCCGACCGCGACCCCGGTGGGGTTGTATGCGCCGGGGTTGTCGTCGTACTTCCCCGATTCCATCGGCACGCCGAGCGCCCAGACCAGGGTGCCGTCGAGTCGAAGCTTGAGCACCTGCTTGCCGGCGAGGTGCGCGGCGTAGATGTACTCGGTTCCGTTCTCCTCCCGGATCGCCATCCCGTGGATGCCGGGCCACGCGGAACCCAGCGACCGCACGAAGGTGCCGTCGGGCTGGTGGACCATGATCGAGCGGGGGGTGTCGGTGTTCGAGTAGACGAGTCCCGCCTTGTCGATCACCACGCCACCATGGGTGTTGCCGAGCCGGCCGGTGTCCTCGCCGCGAGCGAACCCCGCGACCGGGGTCCATTCGTCCGCTTCGTCATGGCCGGTTCCGGCTGCGGACAGAACGAGGGTCGGGAGGGACAGGGCGGCGATAATCAGTGTTCTTGCGGTGTTCATCATGTCATGACTCTACCCGGTGCCGCCGCATCCCGCATTTTCGACCATTCGCCCTTTTCCATTGTCTTTCGACGCGTCTCCGCCGAACATGGTGTTCGTTCCGATCCGATCCCGGTCTACGTCCGACGAAGGGCCTGTCATGCGCGATTCGATCATCACCACGCTCACGTTCCTGCTCCTCCTCTTCGGGATGTCTTCGCACGTCCGTGCCCAGGAGGACGCCCCTCGACCGATTCATGTCGTCATCGAGATCCATTGCGATCCGATGTGGTTCGGCTCCCCCTCGTTGCAGGAGGTGCTCTACGACGAGTGGGTCGTCGCGGTCGACGAGGCGCTTGACGAGGCGGAGGCTCATGGTGCTCGCATCAGCTTCCTCTCCACCGGGCAGTTCATGGAGTGGGTGCTCGAGAAGCCGGAATCCGGCTTTCCGCTGATCGAGCGTCTGCACGAACACGGTGATCAGATCGGGACCCACCTCCACAACCGCACACAGGTCGCACCCTTCGTCTGGGTCGATACGGGAGCCACCAGCGAGGAGGAGATCGAGGCGCTCTGGGACAGTCATGTGGCCATGGTCGACGAGGTCGTCGAGCAGGTCCTGGGTGTCACCGATCCCGCTGCCGTTCGAGCCATCAACGACGTCCTCGGCGCACACGTCCCCAACGACGACACCCTGCGGATCGACATGCTGGAGGACTACGGTTTCGTCGGCCATGAGCAGGGTCCGGAGGAGATCTTCACCTCCTTCTTCGATCACTATGCGATGAATCCGTGGCGACCGGCACGTGATGGAATTCTTCGAAGCGATCTCGACGGTCCCGTCGTGCTGGTTCCCTTCGGCCCTGTTCTCGGGAAGAACGAGGTCCACTTCGGGGTCCTTCAGGACATGCGACTCCCTGCATTCAAGGCGCGGTTCCTCATGGAGCTGCTGAACTGGCTGCACGACATCAAGGTCACGGGCAACGATCGGATCTGGGTCACCGGATGGGCCGCGCACTGCCACGACGTCATCGAGGGCACCTCGACCCGGGACGCCTGGGAGCCGCTGATCGCCTGGCTGGACGACACCTTCGTCGACATTCCGGTGGGCGGACATGACGCCGGCGTCTTCTCGACGATCAAGGAGGTCAGAACCGAGTTCCTCGAGTGGGAAGCCGAAAATCCCGGGGCGGATGGCTTCGACTACCAGCCGCTCGAGGCCGACTGGTCGGCCTATCCCTACCTCGTCGGGGCGGTCAGGTATCTCGCGCAGGCGGAGCATGTCGTCGACCTGCCTCCGTCCGGGCCGATCAGGATGCATCGACTGCTCTCGAGCGAGGAGGCTGATGCCTTCGACCTGCATGTGGTCTACACCACGCACGGGAACGGCGTGATCGCCGACCTCTCCCTTCAGCTCGGCGTGTCCGAGATCGCGGTGGTGGACACCCGGCTCGGGACCTGGGAGGTGGTGCCTGCCACTTCGGTTCCGATCGTGCCCCAGGGAGCGATCCTCGTCGCTCCCGAGGATGCACTTGCGATCACCATGTTCGGTGATCTCAACGCCGACGGTCGCATCAATGGCGCCGACCTCGCCGTGCTGCTCGCGGAATGGAACACTTCGGGAGCCGATTCCGACCTGGATGGGAACGGCACCGTCGAGGGTGCGGACCTGTCCATGCTTCTGGGCAACTGGACCGGTTGACTCAGGCCGGCATGTCCGATGCAGGTCCGATCGGCTGGATCCACCCGCCGTATTCCCGGATCATCTCGTCCGCACTTTCGGGTCCCATCGTTCCCGGCTTGTAGACCTCGACCGGTCCCGGGTTCTCGAGGATCGGGGCAAGTGCGGTCCAGGTGCCTTCGATGATCCTCTGCGTCGCGAAGCGCGTTGCGTTGCCTTCCAGGGCGTCACCGAGCAGTTGCTCGTAGGGGAGTTTCTCCTCACCGAGCGCTTCGTTGAAGTCGACGTTCAGGACGACCGCCTTGGAAGCCATGTGCGAGGAGGGGTCGAGTGCCTGCACCTGCATCTGCACACCATCATTGTGCCCGAGGCGGAAACGAAGTCGGTTCCGCTCGGGGTCCGGGCAGTCGGTCTCCTCGAAGAGTCGAAGCGGGGGCCTTCGGAAGACCACGACCGCCTCGGTCGCGGTGTCCGCGAGGCTCTTGCCCGCACGGATGAAGAAGGGAACGCCCGCCCATCGCCAGGAATCGATGTGGACCTTCAGTGCGACGAACGTCTCGGTCGTCGAGCCTTCCTCGACGCCATCGACATCGAGGTACCCCTCGTACTGGCCGCGGATGTAGTCCCCGGGCTGGACGGGTCGCATCGACTGGAAGACCTCGAGTTGCTGGGCGTGGATCGGTTCCGGTTCGGCCTTCGAAGGCGGGTCCATGGCAAGCAGGCCGATGACCTGCATGATGTGGTTCTGGATCACGTCCTTCAGTGCACCGACCTTGTCGTAGAACGACCCTCGATCGGAGACGTCGAACGATTCGGACATCGTGATCTGGACGCTCTCGATGTTGTTGTTGTTCCAGAGCGGTTCGAACATCCGGTTGGCGAAACGCCAGACCATGATGTCCTGCACCGCGTTCTTGCCGAGGTAGTGGTCGATCCGGTACAGCTGATCGTCGTCGATCAGCTTCATCAGTTCCGCGTAGAGGTCGACCGCGGACTGGTAGTCGTGCCCGAACGGCTTCTCGATCACGACCCTCGCGTTCTTCACGAGTCCCGCGCCGTGGAGTCCCTGCACCGTCACCAGGAAGAGGCCCGGTGGGATCTCGAGATAGAAGAGGGGGTTGCTGGATCCCGCCAGTGCCGACTTCACCCGTTCATAGGTGTCCGGCTTCGTGTAGTCGCCCTGGACGAAGGTCATTCGGGAAGCCATCGACTTCCACGTGGCATCATCGACCTTGGTTCCCGTCGCCTCGATGGCGGCAAGTGCCTTCGCTCGGAAGGTCTCGTCGTCCCAGTCGCTGAACGCCACGCCGATGATCGGCATGTCGAGGAGGCCGCGCCTCGCCAGGTGGTAGAGGGAGATGAAGGTCATCTTCCGTGCAAGATCGCCCGATGCGCCGAACAGGACGATCGCGTCGCTTCGGGTGATCTCGTTCGTCGGGGTCATGGCGTTGCCGGTCGCTGCAGTCATCGTTGCCTTCTCATCGGTTGATCGGTGTCATCTCGTTCTGGTGACAGGATACAGGGGAGTGCATCGGGGATGCTCGTGCCGTCGGGATCATCACCAAGGGTGGTCCCGAATCCGACTCGATGAGTTCGAGGCGGGCACCATCACTGGTCGTGAGTCTTCGTGTGGTCCATTCGTCCATCGTGTCTCCCAAATCAGCTGTGATCGGCATGAGCATGGTACGTCGTCGCATGGCGGCCTGTTACCATTCCTGCATGACCACCGGACCGGCAACCATCAAGATCCTGCTCGTCCAGATCCGTGGAGACGACTTTTCCGCCACGCATGAGCAGCAGTGCGTCCTGGAGATGTCCGGTCTCGATCCCGCCCAGCTGGACTCGGTGAACGTGGTCGACGTCGATGGCATCGATCCCGAACGCTACGACGGTGCGGATGGCATCATCATCGGTGGTTCCGGTTCACACTCGGTCGTCGACGACGACCCCTTCACCGACTGGCTTGCCGCGGATGTGCGTCGCCTGGCTGATCGAGGCAGGCCCTTGCTCGGTTCATGCTGGGGGCACCAGTTCATCGCGCGTGCCCTCGGTGGGACCGTGATCCACGATCCCGAGCATGCCGAGGTCGGCGTCCTGGAGGCACACGCTCTCGACGCCACCCTCGATGACCCGCTCTTCGGGCATCTCCCGGCGAGCTTCCCGGTCCTCATGGGACATCATGATCGGGTTCTTGAACTGCCTCCGGGGGCGACCGAACTCGTTCATTCCGACATCTGTCGCAACCAGGCCTTCAAGATGGAGGGGGTCCCGGTCTACGGCACCCAGTTTCACTCGGAACTGACTCCGGGTCGACTGATCGAACGACTCACCCAGTTTCGCCAGTACATGCCGGACGATGCGGAATTCGAGGACCTGAAGTCCCGGATGCGTCCGACCCCTGAAGCGGCCATGATCCTTCCACGTTTTCTCGAGCACATCGCCCGGTCCTGCTGAACCCGCATCGGGCTGACATTGAGAAGGGCATTTCACATGGGACTTGCCGACGCACACGAAGCCGACAGTGACGAGCAGCGACGCGCCTACCTGAGGGCACTCCTCAGGGATGTCGAGGCGCTCGAGACGATGCTCGCGGACGGTGTCCTCGAATCCGGTGTCCGTCGCATCGGTGCCGAGCAGGAAGCCGCGATCATCGATCCCTCGGGAGCGCCCGCCCCGATCTCCGAGACGCTCCTTGCGCGCCTGCCGAAGTCGAACTTCACCACCGAGCTCGGACGCTTCAACATCGAGATGAACCTCGAGCCTCTGGCCTTCGGCGGGAGTGCGCTCCGTGACCTCGAACACCAGATCCATGCCCACCTCGCCCAGGTTCGGGCCGTTGCCGGCGAGCACGACGCACTGCTGGTGCTCACCGGGATCCTGCCCACCCTGACCAAGGGGGACCTGGTCCTCGAGAACCTGAGTGACCGGCCTCGCTACCACCAGATGAACGAGGCGCTCTCCCGCTCCCGCGGTCGACCCTACGAACTGAACATCGCCGGGGTCGACGACCTCGTCGTCCAGCACGACAACATCATGCTCGAGGCCTGCAACACCAGCTTCCAGGTCCACTTCCAGGTCGATCCGGACCAGTTCGCCAACTGGTACAACCTCGCACAGGTGGCGACCGGTCCGGTGCTGGCGGCAGCCGTCAATTCACCGCTGCTCCTCGGGCGTCGACTCTGGCGCGAGACGCGCATCGCATTGTTCCAGCAGTCGATCGACACCCGGATGAGTGATGACGGGACGCGCCGCTTCCCTCCGCGCGTGACGTTCGGATCCTCATGGGTGAAGGACGGCGTGCTCGAGATCTTCCAGGAGGACATCGCCCGCTTCAAGCCGCTCTTCTACGACGTGCCGGGTGAGGATCCCATCGAGGCGCTCCGTTCCGGTCGCATACCCAACCTCGACGCCTTGAAACTGTTCAACGGGACCGTCTACCGCTGGAACCGGGCGTGCTACGGCATCTCCAACGGCAAGCCGCATCTGCGTATCGAGAACAGGGTGCTTCCCGCGGGGCCGACTCCCGTCGACGAGGTCGCGAACGCGGCATTCTGGCTCGGTCTCATGCGGGGACTCCATGATTCGGTGGAGGACATCACCTCGGTCATCGAATTCGACGACGTGTTCCAGAGCTTTGACTCCGCTGCAAGGCACGGTCTCGACGCACAGCTTCACTGGCTCGACGGCCAGACCCATCCTGCAGGCGAACTGCTTCTGACCAAGGTGCTTCCGCTCGCACGCGAGGGGCTCGCCGCAAGCGGGATCGATTCCGCGGACATCGAACGGTATCTCGGTGTGATCGAGGCTCGGGTGGCCTCGGGTCGTACCGGTGCCGCATGGGTGCTCAAGTCGATGGGTGGTGCGAAGCTCGACGGCAAGCGGGGGCCCCTCATGGCCCGGCTCACCGCGGGGATGGCGGATCGCCAGCTGCACAACGCACCCGTCCACACCTGGGAACCGCTCGGTGCCGCCGAGTTCGAGGGCGACAGTCGTCATGTCAGGACCGTCGGTCAGTTCATGGCGACCGAACTCTTCACGGTTCATGAGAACGACATCGTCGATCTCGTCACCAACTTGATGGACTGGAAGCACGTCCGGCACATTCCCGTGGAGGATGACGATCACGCGCTCGTGGGTCTCGTCACCCACCGGGATCTCATCCACCATCTTCGGCGACTGGGTCGCAGCACCGAGGAGGAGGAGCAGTCGGTTCCGGTCTCGAAGATCATGCGGCGAGATGTCATCACCGTCACCCCGGAGACGACGGCGAGGGATGCCCTGAAGCTCATGCGTGAGAAGCGGGTCGGTTCGCTGCCGGTGGTCGACAAGGGCAAGCTGGTCGGGATCGTCACCGACTACGACTTCATGAAGATCGCCGATCCGATCCTCGATCGCTTCCTCGCCGACTAGGCGATCGGTCAGGAACCACCCGGTTGATACCGGCCGTCAGGCAGTCGTCGTGGCAGGGCGATCCGTTCGTCGGTCAGGAGCTCGTGCACCGCGGCGTCACGTTCACGGAGCAGCTCCGGTGTCGGGCATTGCCATTCGACCGCGATCTCCCGGGCGCGTCCGGGGTAGGACTGGCCGTCAAGGAGCGAGGTCAGTGCCCAGTAGAGGTATTCCGCGGCCATGCATTCATAGTCGCAGGTCTCGTCGTCGTAGTGGTACCAGGCGTCGTCCGGATAGCGGCGGGGGACCCGCTGGAAGCGACCGCCACGTGCGAGGTCCATCGCATCGGTGAGGCGCGAACCGGGTTCGTAGCCGAAGTCGTCGGGGTATGCGTCCCGCCAGCCGTTCGACACGAGGTGAAGCACCTCTTCGAGCGAGGCGTCGAATCGACCCGGTTCACGCACGTGGGGCGGTCCGTCGGGGATCGTCTCCTCGCCATAGAGATCCTGCCCGATGAGGAACCCGGCCTCCTCGATTCTTCGGTGGTCGAACCGGGCGCGTCGAGCGTCGCGTTCCGTCGCGAACATCACCAGGAACGCCCGGCCCTCCACGAGGACCCGGTGCACGGCCTCGTCGTCCACGCGTCCGTTCTCGTCGTTGTCGAGATACTCGGCGAGGACCCGTGCCGCATGGAGCACCTTTGGATCGGGCGTCCTCTCGGTCGCGAAGACGTGCACCCCGAAGACTTCCGTGTATTTGCTGAAGCCGGGCCTGAACACCGAGAGATCGCCCTCCGCCGGGATCGGTCGGACCACGAAGTCGGGCAGGTCGGTCGGCAGTTCGACCTTCGCCAGTGCGGCATCCTTGAGGTCGGCGAGCTCGCCCAGGATCCGTTCCGCGTAGGCGTGGAGTTCGGGGTTCTCGAGGGTGTCCGAAAGGTCGGCGAACACCTCGCTGGCGACACGCATGCCCTCCTCGCGCATGATGTCGAACCGGATGTCCGACATCATCTCCATCGCCTCGTCGATGTTCTCGCCCGCGATGGTCTGGAGTTCACGGGCGAGGCCCATGATGCCCTCCTCCTCCTCTTCGAGCGGCATCTCATCCGGCCCGGACACCTGCATGTCCATCGGCCACCAGTCGGTGTCGGGGAAGATGCCCGCGACCAGGGCATGGAGCGTCGGGTCGTGCTTGCGCAGGAACGCTCGTGGATCCGCTTCGAGAAGCCGCCTGTCGCGTGGGTCCAGTTCGGCCTCGAGTTCCTCGATGACGTCCTGCGGCATGGTCCTGAACCAGAGTGAGACGCCTTCCGCCCAGTACTCGTCCGCGTGCGCCTCGAAGTACATCCCGTTCCAGGTGCCGGCATCGATGGCCGAGTCGTACGCTTCGTGCAGTGCATGCGTGAAGGTGCCCGGCCTCGGTGGGGCTTCGACCACTTCGGGATCGATGGAACCGTCATTCTCCTGATACTGGATCGCGGAGTGGTAGATCCCGTGGGCGAGTTCGTGGACGAGGATGTGCGGGTGCATCGTGCGAACCGCGATCCGGTACTCATCGGGATTGCCGCCGAGGCCGGCGGCATGCGCGACCTCGGGGTCATCCGCGTACTCGGGCAGTTCGGTCAGCAGTTGGTGGGGTCCGGCCAGCAGGATCCTGAACCCTCGATCACGGAGCTGGGTCCGGATGTCGTATTCAGTCTCGTGGTCGGTCATGTGCTCGTAGACGAGTGCGGAGAAGTACAGCCAGTCGCTCCTCACCTGGTCGGTGGCTTCGATCGCCACCCCGTAGGCATCGAGTCGCTTTGCATAGCCATCCGACGGTTCGGGCATCTCCTGTTCGATCGGCAGGCCCGTCACGGCGGCGCTCGCCACCGCAGCGGTCAGCACCGTGCACAGGATCGAGGTTGAAAGGACGAGCATGCGCTGGTTGGTCATGAGGAGTTCCTCTTCGTGCAGAAGTCGCGTCGTTTCCCCCTTGTCGGGGGCTCCGCATGCATAATGAACGGTTCATCCAGACCGTGCACGACCGGAGCTCGCAAACTTCATGGAAATCTTCATCACCATCTTCCTCGTGACCCTTGCCGCGCTCCTGCTCGGCGTCGGCATCCTCCATCTCGTGGTGTCGCTTGGGGCACCGGGACGGAAGCTGGGGGAACTGCTCTGCCGCGCCCCGATGCTGGATCTCGTGGTCACCT
Source organism: Phycisphaerales bacterium (assembly GCA_022447205.1). GTDB lineage: Bacteria > Planctomycetota > Phycisphaerae > Phycisphaerales > SM1A02 > JAKVBQ01. Next base: position 32,802 of record JAKVBQ010000005.1, on the reverse strand, counting down.
ACTTCACGGCCGCCCCGATGATCGTCGGCCCGATCGTCGGTGGCTGGCGCGGCCTGCTCGCCGCGATCGCCGCTCAGATGGTCGGGACCGTGATCTGGGGTTTCCTTCACGAACTGGCGCATCCGGAAGCACGGCGTGGACCGAGGATCGTCAAGGTGATCAACCGGCGCGTCGGTCGGTTCCGCAACCATGCCGCGCTCTGGGCGACCGCCGTCGTCGTGCCGATCTTCTGGCTGGTCCGCATGGCGGAGATCTTCCTCTATCCGTTCCTGATCGTCCTCGTCCGCTTCCCCCGGTATCGCCAGCGTGACTGGGTGAACTGTTCACGCCAGAAGTTCGACGGACTGGTCGGGCACGACCTCATCTGGTGTCTCTACTGCGACTGGATGACCGGAGTGTGGGTCCTCGGGACCGAGATGCTTCGGAACGTCGAGAGCTTCTGGTGTCCGATCCGTTTCGACTCGAGCAAGAAGTGCGCCAACTGCAGGCAGGACTTCCCGGATCTCGACGGGGGCTGGGTCGATGCGGGTGCGACGATGGGGGATGTCACGCGCGTGCTCGAGGAGAAGTATCCCGCGGGTGCGAAGGAACACGCCTGGTTCGGTCATCCCGCCCGGCTCACGATCGATGGCAGGGACCCCGGCGAGGGATGAACCCGCCTGTTCCGGATCTTCCTTCTTCTGCAACGGGGAGAAGAGTATGATCAGGCAGGTCTGAAGCAGGAGAACCGGTCATGGCAAGGGTTGTTCGAATCAATCACGCGACACTGGTCGTCGAGGATCTCCAGGCGGCGGTCGAGTTCTATCGGGACCAGCTCGGCCTCGAGCCGCTCCCGGCGTTCGACCTGGACTTCCCCGCCCAGTTCTTCCGCGTGAACGACGACCAGCAGATCCACCTGACGGAATGGGAGGACACGCCTTCGTTCCGTGGTCATGTCTGTCTCGAGGTGGACGACTTCGACACCATCTTCGATCGCGCGAAGGCGCTCGATGCCATCGACACCCGGCCCTGGGGCAAGGTCCGCCGCCTGCCCGATGGTGCGATGCAGATGTTCATCCGCGATCCATCCGGGAATCTCGTCGAGATCACCTGTCGCCCGGAGTGTCCGGTGTCCGACCGCATCTTCGATGACGAGCAGGTCGAGACCGATCCCGGCGCGCTCTACAACTCGGGTCGCGCGGATGGTCGTGGTGACCGTGGCGGAGACGCCAGCCTCTACCACGGGGAGTGAACCTCGGTCCCGGTTCAGGCTCCGACTTCGGCCGCTTCCGATGCCCTGATGTGCTTGATGCAGTTCTCGAAGTGGATGCTGTACTCGGCATCACTCATGAGATCGCTGCCGTGGTCCCGGATGAACTTCAGTTCCTCCGCACTCGCTTCGGTTCCGGACTCCTCGCGTGCACCGGCCAGTGGTGAACGGTCCATCGGCACCACGAACTCGGTGGTGAGCATGCCGTTGTAGCCGACGTCCTTGAGCGTCTGCAGGAGCTTCGCCCAGTCCCAGTGTCCCTCGCCCGGTGCTCGTCGATTGGTGTCCGCGATGTGGAAGTCGAACAGCTTGGACCCGGTGTTCCGGATCGCCTGCAGCGGGTCGGCCTCCTCGATGTTGATGTGGAACGCGTCGAGGCAGACCCCGATGTCCTCCCCGATGTGCTCGGCCAGCGTGAGTGCCTGGTCGTGTCGGTTGAGGAAGTTGGTCTCGAACCGGTTCAGTGGTTCAAGGGCGATCCTGACCCCGCAGGAACGGGCATGGTCCGCGACCCGCTTCAGTCCTTCGACGGCCCAGCTCCACTCGACCTCCGGATCCGCCATCGCCACGACCTTGCCGACCTCGCTCGGAACGATCGTCATGATCTCGCCGCCGAGTTCGTGGACCAGGGTGATCGAGTCCTTGAGGTACTCGATCGCTCCGATCCTGATGTACTTGTCGCCGTGGATCAGGTCACGTGATGCAAGCATGATCGAGACGCCGCCCCAGCACCGGATCCTGTTCTTCTCGAGCAGCGGCCTGACTTCCGCGGGGTCGTACCGCGTGGGTTCCGCCATGATCTCGATGCCGGAGTAGCCGAGTCGGGAGAGTCGCTGGAGGGTGACCTCGAGGGGTTCGGGTCGCATCCAGTTGTGTGCTGCAAGTTCGAAGGTCATGGTTGCTCCTGGTCCGGGGTTGGAATGCCCATCATGACAGGTCTCGTGTGATCCTGCATGGGTGCACGACGGTCAGGTCGGTTCAACGTTCATGCAGGTATTCAGCATAGTTCCTGCCCAGCATGCCCAGGGCGAGACCATGCCCCCATGCGAGCCAGCAGCGAGCACGCACGCGTGTCGCCCGACCCATGAAGAGGCCTGCAATGTAGAGACCCGTCCCGAGAATCATCCAGGCGATCACCTTCGCCGTGAGCAGGGGGACTGCGAAGATCGATCCGCGCAGCCTTCGCTCCTGGACGCTCGTGCACATGCCGGTGCGCCTGTGACGCATCGTCAGCCACTCCTCCGTCGCGCGCTGGGCCGGTACCTCGTCGTCGACGACGGCATCCGAGGCCCAGAGGATCCTGGCACCCTTCTTGTGCATGTTCCGGAAGAAGAAGGTGTCCTCGCTTCCGAACAAGGCGAACTCGGGAGGGAACCGGACGCCGGTCCGCTTGAGGACCTCGGTGCTGATGAGGACGTTGTTGGTGAACGCCCGGTCCAGTTCCTGTCCGGTCGTCCGTTGCTTCGGCGCGAAGAAGCCACCCTGGACGATCCAATCCGGCGGTGTGGTCTCGTACACCGGTGCGACGGGACCGGTGACCACATCGGCTCCCGTCTCGAACATCACGTCAAGGAGTTGCTGCAACCAGTCAGGCCGTGCGGTGCTGTCGTCGTCGATGAACGCGATGTAGTCGTGTGAATCCCGGACGTGGTCGATCGCGCGATTGCGTGGAAAGGAGAGGCCGCGCTGCTCCTCCTCCAGGTAGTCGACGGGAAAGGGGAGCGAGTTCGAGGCCTGGTCGGCGATCGTTCTCGGGACGGCGTCCTCGGTGTCGTTGTTGGTGATGACGACCGTGATCTCCGGAGCATGGTCCTTGAAGACGAGGCGGCCGAGACTCTCGAGGAGCGACCTCAGGCCGTCATGGCGCCTGAAGGTGGAACAGCAGATTGCGATCTTCGGTACGTGCTGCATGGAGCAGGGTTCCGTGGTGGGCGGGTCCGTCCGGGCGCATCATGACAGAGGGCAGGCGTTTCTGCCTGACGACGGGGGCTTCGGCACCACTTCGCCGGAGTCGTCCTTGCCGGGCAGAAGCCCCGGATCTCTCGGTTTCGACCCTTCTGATCCCCTCATGTGGTGGGTAGGATGGTGCCATGACCATGACTCATCGAATCTGGAGAGCGATTCGACCTTCGTCGGTCCTCGTCCTGGTCCTGCTTGGTCTCGACCTTCGGGCCGAGGCAGCACCTCCCGAGATTCGATACGGGCGTGACATCCGCCCGATCCTCTCCGACCGCTGCTTCCTCTGTCACGGTCCGGACCGTGCGACGCGCAAGGCCGGGCTTCGACTGGACTCCTTCGAGGAGGCGACTCGTGACCTGGGAGGCGTGTCCGCGATCGTTCCCGGTGATCCCGATGCGTCCCTGCTGATCGAACTGATCTCGCATCATGATCCCGAGGATCGCATGCCACCGATGGACAGTGGCAAGCGGTCGCTCACGCCGGATCAGGTGGATCTCGTCCGTCGTTGGATCGAGTCAGGTGCCCGGTACGAGGACCACTGGGCGTTCGACGCTCCAGTCGTCCAGCAGGTTCCCGTCATCGATGAGGATGATTGGAGCAGGAACGACGTCGATCGATTCATCCTCGAACGTCTCGATGCCGCGGGACTCGACCCGTCACCGGAAGCCAGCCAGACGACACTCGCCCGCCGGGTGTTCCTGGACATCACCGGCCTCCCGCCCACGCCCGAGGAGATGAAGGCCTTCCTCGAGGATCCTGCCGAGGATGCCTATGAACGGCTTGTCGAACGGCTCCTGACCGAGGAGCCGTATCGCACCCGGTACGCCGAGCGCATGGCGACCCCGTGGCTCGATCTCGCCCGCTATGCGGACACCTCCGGGATCCACATGGATGCGGGCCGATCGATCTGGCTCTATCGGGACTGGGTCGTCAACGCCTTCCATGACAACCTGCCCTTCGACGAGTTCGTCATCCACCAGCTCGCCGGTGACCTCGTGCCCGATGCCACCGTGGACCAGATCGTGGCCAGCGGGTTCAACCGGAACCACGTCACGAGCGATGAAGGCGGAGCGATCAGCGAGGAGTACCTGCTGGAATATGCGGTGGACCGGGCGAACACCACCGGCGAGGTCTTCCTCGGGCTGACCGTCGGATGTGCTCGTTGTCACGATCACAAGTTCGATCCCATCACCGCCGAGGACTACTACAGTCTCATCGCCTTCTTCAACAACAACGAGGAACCGGGCATCTACTCCCAGGTTCCCGATCCCTACCGTGCACTCGAACCGTACATCGAGGTGCCGAGTGCGACCGACCAGGTGAAGATCGACGCGCTTTCGACGACCCTCGCGGCGCTGCGTGCGGAACGTGACCAGCCGACCGCCGAGGAGTCGGCCCGGATCGCGCCGTTCATCGAGGAACTTCGTTCCGGTGGTGACTGGAGCTGGGAGACGCCCGAGGTGGTGTCGGCCGTCAGCAGCAACGGTGCCGAGCTCGCGATCCAGCCGGATCGATCGGTGCTGGCTTCCGGCGAGAATCCCGGCAAGGACACCTACACCTACACCCTCACCACGGAATCCACCGGCCTGCGCACCCTGATGCTCGAAGCGCTCGGTGACGAGTCGTTCTTCGAGGAGCGGGTCGGCCGTGCGCGCAACGGGAATGCCGTGCTTCGGGGGGTCAGCGCGGAAGTCGTCTCGAAGCAGGATCCGACGAAGCGAAGGACGCTTCGATTCACATGGGCATGGGCGGACATCGAGCAGCCTGATGGCGACTTCAGGGTGACCAACGCCCTTCGCAGCGACGATGGCCGGGTCTGGGCCGTGAACGCACACCAGGTTCCGGGCGATCGAAACGCGATCTTCGTGGCGGATGCTCCATTCGGTTACGAGGGTGGCAGCGAGGTCGTGGTTCGTCTCGACTACGACACGCCCTATGAACAGCATGCCATCGGCCGTGCTCGCGTTCGTCTCGGACGAGTGAGCGAGGAGGCGCTCGCACGTGTCCCCCATGCGGTGACCAACTGGTACATCGCCGGACCCTTCGTGACGTCCAACGGCGCCGAGGCCTACCAGACCGCGTACGGCCCGGAGGAGGCGGGACCGCTGGCATTCGGCAAACGGTACGGCCCCTTCGAGTGGCGGTATGCACCCGGTGTCGTCGAGGCGCAGCCGGTGACGCTGGCCCAGGGAATCGGTGCGGAATACGTCGGTCGTGAGATCTATGTCCCGACCGCCCGGACGCTCGACCTCTCGCTCGGCAGTGACGACGGCATCCAGGTCTACCACAACGGAGCACTGGTTCACGAACGACGGATCGATCGTGGCGTGGCCCCGGACCAGGAGCAGGTGACACTGCAGCTGGAACCCGGACTCAACACGCTGGTCTGCAAGATCGTCAACACCGGTGCAGTGGGGGGGTTCTACCATCGTGCGATTCCCGGCGAGGAGGAGATGCCCTCCGATGCCGTCCTGTTCACGTTCCCCGACGATCGACTCGACGAGACGCTCATGGCAAGGGCGAACGACGCCTGGCGATCGAAGTACTCCTCGCGTTTCCTCGAGCTGACCGCTCAGCTCGCCGAAGCGGAGGCCCAGTACAAGACGCTCGTCGAAAGCGTGCCTCGGACGATGGTCATGAAGGAACGCGCGATGCCGCGCGAGACGTTCGTGATGACTCGAGGCCAGTACGACAAGCCCGACCCGAACCGCAAGGTCTCGACCGCGGTTCCCGAGGCCCTTGGCGCCATCGTCACCGACCATGTTCCCAACCGACTCGATCTCGCGGAATGGCTCGTCGGGGAGGAGAATCCCCTGACGGCACGCGTGGCCGTGAATCGATTCTGGGAACTCTTCTTCGGTCGTGGGCTGGTCGAGACCAGCAACGACTTCGGCATGCAGGGGAGCTGGCCGACCCATCCCGAGCTGCTTGACCATCTCGCGGTCACCTTCCGGGACCAGGGCTGGGATCTCGATCGACTGGTGCGCGAGTTCCTGACGAGCGCCACCTACCGGCAGTCATCCGCGGTCAACGAGTCGGTGCGTGCGGTCGATCCCGCCAACGCGCTCCTTGGCTGGTATCCGCGCCAGAGGTTGTCCGCGGAACAGATTCGCGACCAGGCGCTCTACGTCTCGGGACTGCTTGTCGAGGAGACCGGTGGTCCCAGCGTCAAGCCCTACCAGCCGGAGGGACTCTGGCGCGAGGTCGCGATGCCCCAGTCCAACACCAGACTCTACGAAGAGTCGGCCGGCAACGGCCTCTGGCGGAGAAGCCTCTATACCTACTGGAAGCGTGCGTCACCGCCGCCTTCCATGTTGACGCTCGATGCGCCGACCCGGGAGTACTGTGCAGCGACCAGGCGGATCACCACGAACACGCCACTGCAGGCGTTGGTGCTCTGGAACGACGTGCAGTTCGTCGAGGCCGCCCGGATGCTTGCGGAACGGACGTTGCGGGAGGCCACGACGACCCGTTCTCGGATCGATCTCATGTGCCGTCGACTCACCGGCGAGCGACCGAGTCCGGGTTCGGCGGCCGCGATGCATGACGCGATCGTCGCCTACCTGGAACGCTATGCGCAGGAACCGGAGGATGCGAAGTCGCTCCTGGCCGTCGGCATGTCGCCGGTCCCGGACGATCTTCCTCCATCGGAGCTCGCCGCCTGGACGATGCTGGCGAATGCACTGATGGCGACCGATGCCACGATCGTGAAGGATTGACGGAGGCTCCATGACCGATTCACGCAAGATTCGAGAAGCGACGGCGGACCCGCTCGAGGAGTACCTCCGCAACCTGACGCGCAGGAGGTTCTTCGGCGCCATGGCCTCGACGATGGGTGCCGGACTCGGTTCCCTCGCTCTCGGTTCGATCATGGACACCGGCTCAACGACACCAGCTCCGGTCGATCCCGACAGCGAGCCGGGCAGGATCCTCGCGAATCTCCCGCATTACGCACCGAAGGCGAAGCGCGTCATCTACATGCACATGGAAGGTGCGCCCAGTCAGCTCGATCTCTACGACTACAAGCCGAAGCTCCAGGAGTCCTACGACAAGGATCTTCCGGAATCGATCCGCAACGGCCAGCGCATCACGACCATGACCAGCGGTCAGGCCAGACTGCCCGTCGCGCCGACGATGTTCCGTTTCGACCGGCACGAGAACAACGAGGATGGCATCCACCTCTCCGAACTGCTGCCGCACACCGGAAGCGTTGCGAAGGAGATCTGCTTCATTCGATCGATGCACACTCAGGCGATCAATCACGAACCGGGGATCACCTTCTTCCAGACCGGGACGGAACAGCCGGGTCGTCCATGCTTCGGTTCCTGGGCGAGCTACGGTCTCGGAAGCATGAACTCCGATCTTCCGACCTTCGTGGTGATGATCACCCAGGGAAAGGGAAACATGCAGGCGCTGAGTGCGCGTTTCTGGGGGAGCGGCTTCCTCTCCAGCGAGCACCAGGGGTGCAAGTTGCGAGCCGGTCGTGATGCGGTGCTCTATCTCCGCAACCCCGACGGGGTCTCGCGTGATGACCGACGTCGCATGCTCGATCTCGTCTCCCATCTCAACGAGGAGGAGTTCGAGCAGAGCCTCGATCCCGAGGTGCGTGCCCGGATCGCCCAGTACGAGATGGCCTACCGAATGCAGATGTCGGTTCCCGAGCTGACGGACTTCTCGGGTGAGAGCAAGTCGACGCTCGAACTGTATGGCGACGACGTCAACACGCCCGGAACCTTCACCGCCAACTGTCTCCTCGCGCGACGGCTTGCCGAACGTGGAGTCCGGTTCGTCCAGCTCTACATGCGGGGTTGGGATCAGCACGGGAACCTGCCTTCCGAGATCCGGGCGCAGTGCAAGTCGGTCGACCAGGCCCAGGCCGCCCTGATCAAGGACCTGAAGCAGCGTGGCATGCTCGATGACACCCTCATCCTCTGGGCCGGTGAGTTCGGGCGGACCGTCTACAGCCAGGGCACGCTGACCAGGGACAACTACGGACGGGATCACCATCCCCGATGCTTCTCGATCTGGCTGGCCGGCGGTGGCGTGAAGCCCGGCATCAGTTACGGGAAGACCGACGACTACTCGTACAACATCGTCGAGAACCCGGTGGAGGTTCATGACCTCCATGCCACGATGCTTCACCTCATGGGGATCGATCATCGAGCGCTGATCCATCGCCATCAGGGTCGCGACTATCGACTCACCGACGTCCATGGCAAGGTCATCACGCCGATCCTCGCCTGATCACCTGTTCATGCCCGGGCTTCCGGTGTCACGGCCGGAGTGGCGGGCTCTTCTTTGCTGTATCATGGATGAACCATGGGCGCCCAGAACATCCGCATCGATGACAGTTTCGCGAACCGGGCCACGAACGCCCTGCAGGAGGTTCGTTTCTCCCTTCTTGCGGTCCTCGAATCCATAGAGGAGCTCAAGGGGCAGCGTCCCATCGACCTCTCGAACACCCTCGGCATCGACATGAAGCTTGCCTGGAAGGCCTCGCGACTGGTTCGTTCGGTCAATCCGGCGGAGATCCTCAATGAACTGCCGGGACGCCCGGGCGTCAAGAAGCTTCTCCTGGCGAGTTCCGGTGCCGGCGCATCAGGGGAATCACTTGACCGGCTCCAGCGGTCCTATGACGCATTGAACGAGGAGATCGTCGCACTCTCCGGGTCACGCACCCTCTTCGAGACGATGATCACCGGCCTCGACTCCGAGGTCGACACCCCACTCGCCATCGAGCATCGCCGACAGTTCTTCAATGGTGCCCGGTCGATCTGCGGAAGCCAGTGCCGGTCCAGCTATCGACTGGACATCCTCGGCCCTTCAGCGGTGGACGGCACCCTGGACTATGCGACCATCCGGATGACGATCGACCTGGTCAGGTTCCACGTCTCGGCTCCATGGCGAGTCCGGCTTCCCGCCGTGCTTGATGATTCGGGCACGCGAACCCGACCGGTCAACTGTGAACCAATGGAGGATTCGGGCGGGCGCACACACGCGGACCAACCACCACTGGTCTCCGAGCTCTGCGAGGGGCCCGACGTGAACTTCCTTCCGATCAACTCCGAACCCGGTGCGGTCGAGTACGGATTCGAGGACCAGCTCATCGGCCCGGATTCGACGCGAACCATCGCCATCGGCGAGGTCCTCCGTTCCGCGGAACCAGCGGTGGCCACGGATGCACATCACGGGATCCACCAGGTGATGCGTCTGCGCACCCCGATGGAATCCGCGGTCATGGATGTCCTGATGCACCGTGACGTCTTCGAGGCCTCCGGGGATCCCCGTGCCATCCTGTATTCGGATCTCTTCGGTGAGCGAAGTGCGGCGAACTACCGCGAGACCGATCGCATGCCGATCTCGATTCCGATCGAGAACATCGAACCGGCCGGTGATCTTCCGGTGCCCGATGGGATGGATCCCGAGAAGTATCGACGACTGCTCGACATCGCCTTCAGCAGGACCAACTGGTCGCTCGGTGATTTCCGGTATCAGCGGATCACGGTGCCCTACCCGGCGGTCCCGTCGAGCCTGGTCTATGAAGTGGCGCTCGAGGATTCCTGATCCCGATCCCCGGCGGATCTAGACCCGCCAGTCGTCGCTTTTCAGATCCACCTCGAACTCATCGCGAAGCCTTCGATTGCTGGCACGAATCATCTCGTCGTGGGTGTCGAGCAGGCCGGCGACCGTTTCCGCAAGATCATTCTGGAAGCGCTCCTTGAGCCATGCCGGTGCGTGTCTCGACAGGAACCCCGAGGCATTCGACCACTGTCGCCACGTCCATTTCGATTCGAAGGGGGGGCCGGGGTTCATGCTGCTTCGCCTGTGCAGGAGATTGCCTCGGCGGAGGATCGCCGCTTCGAGTGGGTGGGGGCGCGCGTACCGTGCCTCCTTCGGCACGTTGGTGACGGTTCCCGCACCCGTGAACCTGCAGATCTCGTTCATGTAGAGGAGTGGATCCCTCCTGAGCACTTCGAAGTCGATCGCCAGCACCCGTTCCCGACCGAATCGCCTGGCGTATTCCTCGACGACCCGGTCGTACTGCAGGTAGCTCGGTTCGAAATGCGGGATGCGTTGGTCGCCGGGGTCGTACATGCGGAGATAGTCTCGGGCCGAGCAGTACAGGCCGATCCGAACCGCCTGGCACCAGATCGATTCAAGTGCGGACTGCTGTTCCCGCAGGACGATGAGGATTCTGGCGGATGGTGCGATCCGCTCGATCCGTTCCGCGGTCCTGCTCATGTCGAAGCCGCCCGAACTCGGGTTCCCCGACAGGCGTTCATGCGAGATCGCCGGACGGATCTCCTCCGACCTGATTCCAGCGCAACGTGACTCGAGTTCCATGCGAACGACTTCGCAGGAGAAGTCGGCATCGGTCGGCGTGATGATCTTGCGTGCAAGGTCCGCGCGATCCGACCAGACATCGTCGATCGGGACGTCCGGACAGGGCAATGCGGCCTTCTGGAGCCACGTGGAACCTGTTCGATGCAGCCCGACATGTACGAGCAGGTCGGACATCAGACGTTTCCGCCGTCTTCCTCTTCACCGGTCATGGATCTGCCCTCCATGATCGCGATCTTCCTGACCAGGAGCGTGAACTCCCTTCGGACCTGTCGGAGCCTGAGGTACATCGAGAAGAAGCCGGCGGTCATGATGATGACCACGATGTAGAGCAACAGGTCGGCGCCTCGATGGATGCCCACCGAATTCGCGATCGTCGTGGTCCAGCCCGGGAAGAGGACCGCCACGATTCCGGTGCTCCAGATCAGGATCCAGATCAGGCCGGGGACCCGGCCGAGTCGACCCGTTCCCGCGGCCAGCATGGTCAGTGCCAGGAACGTTCCCATGCTCGCGATCGCCATGATCTGGAATGTCGTCATCCGAAGACCCTCGAGATGATGTAGTGGAACAGCACCCTGAAGCCATCAATCCAGCTCTGCCCCTTGCCCATTGAGTATTCGGTGTACTCGATGTGCACCGGGTGCTCCTTGACGACGAGATCCGTCGCAAAGATCTGGTCGATGATCTCGCTCGCATGGGCCATGCGATCGTTGGTCAGTTCGATTCGGGAGGCGGCCTTGCTCGACAGCACCCGGAGTCCGTTGTGGGCGTCCGTGAGCTTCGCACCGGTCAGGATTCTCTGGGTCGCGGTGGCGCATCGAAGCAGGAGTCGGCGACCGGCAGGGATCGATTCCCGGGTCTCCCTGTCGAGGAACCTCGAGCCGAGGACGACGTCGCACTCCCCGTCCCTGATTCGATCGATCATGCGCTCCATGTCCTCGATTCGGTGCTGACCGTCCGCATCGAAGGTGGCAACCATGTTGCAGCCATGAGCCAGTGCGTAGTCGATCCCGGTCTGCAGGGCCGCGCCCTGCCCACGGTTCACGAGGTGCTTGAGCACATGGCTGGTGTGTCTCTTCGCGATCGCATGCGTTTCGTCGATCGAGCCGTCATCGACGACCACGACCTGATGGCCGGTCTTCGCCAGTTCCGAAAGGACATCGCCCAGCATGGGTCCTTCGTTGTATGCCGGCACGATCACGAAGATGTCGCTGCGTTCCTGCTGACTCACGGTTTCCTTATCGAACACCTGTGACACAATGTACAGAGAGTATGGTGAATTCTGCGATACAGTCTGTTATGGGATCCTCGGAACAGGATACGCAGGTTCGAGCGAGGTCGGTGCATGGTTTTCTCGCCGCAGGCGCCCTCGTCGTCTCGGTGCTGCTCTGCTGGCAGGGTGCGCTGGATGCGGCGTTCGTCCTGGACGACCATCTCGTGATCGTCGAGCAGGAGGGCCACATCCTGGGGCCTGACGGCCTCGCGAGGGCCATCGGGTCGGAACGTCCTCTCACCGAGCTGACCTTCCTGATGGACGCAGGCAGGCATGGCATGGATCCACGTGGTTGGCACTGGACGAACCTCCTCCTCCATCTCGCCTCCACCCTGGTCCTGTTCGAGCTCATCCGGCGTTGCGTCCGACACGTTGTCGCGGGTGGCATGCAGTCGATCGGCACCGACCGGATCTCCATCTTCGTGGCGTTCGTGGCGAGTCTCGTCTGGTCCCTTCATCCGGTCCACGCCGAAGTCGTCTCCTACGTCGTCCAACGGTCGGAGTCACTCGCAGCACTCTTCTGTCTGCTTTCGATGCTCTGTCTCGTCCTGGCCTTCGAGGGGGGGCGGAACCTGCGCTGGGCTGTCGTGCTCTCGGTACTGGTCGTGCTGGGGCTCGCTTCGAAGGCGACGGCGATCTGCGTCGCTCCACTGCTCCTGGTCCTCGACTGGGGGGTCCTGGCCGGAAGTCTTCGTGTCGCGCTCCGAAGACGGTGGCTCCTGCATCTCGTCGCCTGGTCACTGGTCCTTGCCTACGCCCTTGGACACGTCATCTTCGGGGGACTTCTTGATGCGACCCCTGACCGGGCGGTCGGGGTCGGTCTCGGCGTGCGCGGGCAGACTCCACTCACCTACGCACTGGCGCAGGTCGAGGGCATCCCCGTCTATCTCGGACTGGTGTTCGCTCCGATCGAGCTGCTGATCGACCGTCCCGACCAGGCCGGTCGTTGGTCGGTCGCCCTCCTCCCCGGTGTGCTGTTCATCCTCTGCTGGGTCGGGCTCGGCGGGTTCGGTCTTCTTCGCGGGAAGTGGTGGGGTGCCGTCATGCTGATGGCGGTCCTCGTGATGCTGCCCACCTCCTCGTTCATCCCCATCAGTGATGTCATCGTCGAGCACCGACTGCACCTGACCCTCGCCCCCTTTGCGGTGCTGTTCGCAGGTGGCCTGGCCTGGTTCATCATGTTCTCCTCCGGGCGTGGGTTCCGACCGGCCTGGGTGCCTTCCAGCCTGGTGGTTCTCCTCGTCCTGACCATCGTGTCGCTCGAGATGACCAGGACGCATGCACGGAATCTCGACTACGCCAGTCCGGCGCGTCTCTGGATGCAGGTCATGGAGTCCGACACCGGCAACACGAGAGGACGGGTCAACTACTCCAGCGAACTCCTGCGACAGGGACGCCATCTCGACGCCCTGCCGATCATCGAGTCGATCATCGAGGTCGATCCCGGGAATCTCGAGGCGCGGGTCAACGCCGGAATCGCGCTCATCGCACTCGATCGACCGGTGGAGGCACTCGAGCACCTGCGCATCGCGGAGAACTCCTTCAGCGGTCATCCATCGATGCACGCCGCACTCGGTGATGCGGAACGTGCCCTGGGCAATCTTGAAGCGGCCGAGCAGCACTTCAAGCGTGTCGTCGATCGTCAGCCGAGCGATGCACGCACCCACCTCGTCCTCGGCAACCTGTTCCAGGAACAGGGTCGGGTCGAGGAGTCATTGCACCACCAGGATCTGGCCGTGGCGCTGTTGCGAGGTGGCAGGGACCGGGAACTGCTGTATTCGGCGCTCCTCAACCGGGGAAGTTCGGCATTTCGACTCGAACGTTGGTCGGAAGCGGCCGAATACTACGAGGATGCCATGGAGTCCGCCTCCAGCGAGGAGCAGCGCCAGCGGATCGCACCCTATCTCGACGCTTCGAGAAACCGTTCACTCGAACCCAGTCCCGGTGACCAGCAAGATGATGACTGAACCAGAAGTCACGCTCGTCATTCCCGCCCGAGATGCGGCAGGCACCATCGATGCGTGCCTCGATGCCGTCGACCGGGTCCGGAGCCGTGCCGGTTCGAGACTGGTCCGGGTGATCGTCGTCGATGACGGGTCGAGGGACGACACCCTCGATCGTGTTCGCACCCATGACGTCGAGATCCTCGAGAGCGGCGGTCGAGGTGCGGGGGCCGCGCGCAACATCGGATGGCGGAACGCCACCACGCCCCTGGTCTGGTTCGTCGACAGTGACTGTGAACCGGAGCCCGAGTCGCTCGAGATCCTGCTTGGTCACATGAGTGATCCGGAAGTCGGCGGGGTTGGTGGTACCTACGGCATCGAGGCTGGTGCAAGCCTCCTCGAACGACTGATCCATGAGGAGATCGTCTCTCGACATGCCTGCATGGAAGGTGACGTCGATTTCCTCGCCACCTACGACGTTCTCTACCGACGCGATGTGCTTCAGGAACTCGATGGTTTCGATGAACGGTATCTGAAGGGCCAGGACGCGGAGTTCGCCTTCCGCGTGCTCGAATCCGGCCGCCGTCTTCGGTTCGATCGCGGTTCGATCGTGGTGCATCACCATGAGCAACGACTCGCCCGCTACCTGCACATCCAGCGCCTCCAGGGCTACTGGCGCGTCGCGCTCCACCTCGAACATTCGGGTCATTCCACCGGTGACTCCTACAGCGGTCTCATGGATCACCTGCAACCCTTCCTTCCCGTGCTCGTGATCGCGTCGCTGCCATTGGCGATCCTGCCCTGGGGCTGGATCGCCCCCGTGGCCTGTCTGCTCCTGCTGTTGCTCGCCCAACTGCCGCGAACACTGCACCTGGTCTCGCGAACCTCCGATCCGTGGATGCTGGGCTTCGTGTTCATGGCCACGGTCCGCGCCTTCTGGCGTTCGGCGGGACTCGTGCAGGGTGTCATCGATCGCGTGCTTCGTCGTGGACCGATCGCACCTCGCCGAATCGGAGCGCCCGTCTGATGGGTTCGTGGGACACACTGATCCCGTTCTTCTTCTGGGCGTTGCTGGTCCTTCCCGGCCATGCCCTGGCTCGACGACTCGCGCCGGGAGAACTCGCGTCCGGCCCGATCGCCGGAATCGCGGTGTGTGCGCTGTGCCTGTTGGTCTGCCTGCTTCCGGTGGTTGCCTTCGGGTACCTGATCGGCATGCCGATCTGGGTGCTTTCCGCGGTGCTCCTTGCCGGCATCGTCTGGGGAGGCTGGGACACCTGGCGAAGCGGTTCCTGGAAGTCCTTCGCAGGGATCTTCACCGGGGTCCTCGGAATCGAGGTCCTGGCGCTGCTCATCGACGTGATCATGTCCGAGCGGGTCGGTTCGATCCTTGCCGCCGATGCGCGGGTCCACGTCGCGAGGATTCGATTCCTCATGGGGGCGGGACTGACCAACCAGGATCCCTATGTGGTCGATTCGGCGTTCTATCCCATCTATCACACGAACCTGCACCACGCACTCATGGCTGCGGCGAGCCGTCTGCTGGGACTCGACCCGCTGGTCGTCTGGTACGGCTCACTGGGCATGGCCAAGGTGCTCGTCGCCTCGGGTCTGGCCTACCTCACCTGGTCGATCCTGCCTTCGCGTTGGGCGGTCGCGGTGGCGGTCCTCTTCGTGGTCATGGCGCGTGGGCCGATCACCTTCAGCACCTACCCGAACCAGCTCGCTCCCTGGTTCCTGCTGCCGGTGCTGCTCGGTGTCTGCATGCGCACCACGTCGAGTCAGGTTTCAACCATCACCGACTCCGATGTCTCCGGGAAGGCCAGACGGACCTGTCCCGTGGAGGACCCTGAATCAGGGTGGTCTCCGACGAGGTCGTTGTTGACGGTGATGGCGGTCGCACTGGTGGTCGGGTCGTTCCATGGTCTCTATGCCGGTTTCGGAGTGGTACTCGGGGCTCCTCTGCTGCTGACCATGTCCGGGTGGCGGCTGCTCCGGAAGGGGCGTCGAGCCGGCGCCCGGGCACCACTCGCCGCGCTCGTCGGACTGCTCGTAGGTTGTGCGATCTATCCGGGAGTCACCCACTTCACCCAGGTGAAACCCGGTCCCCGGCAGATCGCAGCGCAGGCCGAGCGGTTCGAGCAGGCCATCGCCAGGAAGGCTGAGGCCCAGGGCGTCACCCTCGACCAGCTTCGTGCCCCCGACAGCGCGATCGAACTGGCGGAAGAGCCATCGGACGAGCCCTTCACCGGCGCACCCGAGGTGATGCCGGAGGTTGCGGTCGACTACGAAGCCGCCGCCGCGGAGGAGGCCGAGCCGATCGTTCTCGATGCCACGCGCAAGCAGGACATCATCATGCAGATCAGGACCTCGATGCTGCCCAAGGTGGACGGCTTCACCAGGGCCGATGCCATGATCTGGCGTTCAGCGGGGCGTGGTCAGAGCGGTGCCTGGCGGACCAGTTGGGGGTTGGCGATCCCCTATTGGCGATACCTCCTCGCAGGGCTTGGCGTCATCGTCTCGCTGGTCATGCTTCGGCGCACCGCGCCGCTTGAACTCCTCGTCGCCTTTGCCGTGGTCCAGACGGTGATGATGGTTCCCCAGCTCTGTACCACGGCCTACCGATTCCTCGGCGAGTTCTGGATGGTGCTTCGTTTCGAGACCATGGGCGAGGTGCTCTGGATCGCACTTGCGATACCGCCGATCGCGATGCTCCTCGAGCGTGTGGTGCGCAATCGGCTGCTTCAGTGCCTGCTCACCCTGGCGCTCCTCCCGATCGGGTACCGACACGCGTACTTCAAGTCGCCCTACAGCTGGGACTTCTACGAGAACCGTGCGATGCAGAAGGAGCGGATCCGCCACAGGCGTGCGCTGCTGCCCCTGCTGAACCTGGGCAATCGGCTCGAACTCGCGTTGCCTCCGGATGCCATCGTCGCGACCCATCCCTACAACGCCGACTACCTCGCCATGATCGTCGACTGCTCCTTCGTGGCTCCCGAGCGCAGCAGTTCGGGCATCCCCAAGCTCGGAGTACGCAAGGGACTCCTTCGGGAAATGCTCTCCTTCCAGACCGAGGAGGAGCGCAGGGCCGAGCTCTTCGACCAGTTCGGGGTGACTCATGTGGTGATGAGTGACCGCATCAGCGACTGGATTCCCTTCTGGACCTCGGAAGTGGGTCGGGTCGGACGGTGGAAGATCGCGACCATCTGGGACAAGCCGGACTTCACCCTCGCGATCTTCAAGGACATGCGCCGCGGCATCAAGGCGATGCGCCGGGACGACTTCCCCAACGCGATCCTGGCCTTCGAGCGGGTCGTCGACGAGGATCCCGGTCGGGCCGACATCTGGTTCCGACTCGGCAACGCCCGACTCTGGACGGGTGATTCCGGCGGAGCGATCGAGGCCTACGAGGCGGCCATCGGTCTCGAACCGGACGATGCGAACGCCCTGATCATGCTGGGGAACGCCTACCAGCAGCAGGACATGCCTGATGCGGCGGATGCGATCTACAACAAGACCATCGAGACCGCAGTCGAGTCAGGAGATCTTCCGATGGCGGCGAGTGCCGCCTACAACCTCGGGAACATCTCCTACCGCGCCATGGACTGGGCTGAAGCCGTCCGACTCTACGAGATGGCGATCGAGTTCGATTCCTATCACGTGAACGCACCCATCTACCTGGAGGAGGCGCGTTCCCGACTCGCATCCTCAAGAGAAGAGTCGGCCGACGAAGGTTGATGAGCCGCGGCTCTCGATCCCGTCATTCGCCGTGGATCCTGCGATATTCGTCGTACTGGACGCCGGCGAGGCCTGACACCAGCCCTGTCGCGCGAGCGGCGTCCCAGCCGAATCGCGCGAATGCCCGGCGTGGTGAGGCCAATCCCGTCAGGAGACGGAGGACACCTCGGACCAGGTACCGGAAGGCCAGCCAGAAGAGCCCCGGTGCGGCCACGAGTCTCGAACTCCTGGCCGCCTGCATCTTCGCATCGGTCGCTCCGATGCGGTAACTGCGTGAGAACGCCCACCTGAAGCAGACGCGTGATGCGGGGTACCACTCCCAGGCGATCGCTTCATCCGCCCAGACGATCCGATGTCCCGCCTCCCCGATCCTTCGGAACAGTTCGGTGTCGCTTCCTCCTGTGAAGCGCATCCCTTCGTCGAACCTGAAACCATCCCCTTCGAACAGCGCGGTCCGGGCGAGCACGTTGTGCGTGTACGCCCAGGGTCGTGACGTACCGGTCGGGAACCGATGGCACCCATAGACGCCGCTCTCGGAGGCCCATGCGGGCGAGTCATCGGGCAGTCGTGGAAGTGCGGGGCCGGTCACCACATCCGCATCATGTTCCTCACGGACTGCAAGCAGTCGCGCCATCCAGTCCGGTTCGACCGTCTCGTCGTCATCGATGAAGGCAAGGAGATCCGACCTGCCGATCGCTTCCTCGATCGCACGGTTGCGTGCGAACGGTATGCCTGCCCTGGGTTCGGCGACGCGATGAACCGGTCGGCCCAGGACCAGTGGTGTCTCCTGCTCCCGTGCCGAATCGGGTTCATCATTGTCGACCACGATCACCTCGAGCCGGCATCCGCCGGGGAGTTCGAGCCGATCAAGGGAGGCAAGGGTCCTGGCCAGGCCCTTGGGGCGCCGTCGGGTGATGATGCAGACGGCGATTCTCGTGGTTTCGGAGGTGTCCACCATGACCCTCATGGATCGGCATCATCGATCCGGATTCATCCGAATCTCGGCGAGGATTTCCCTGCGGATCGGAGGATCGCCCCAGTTCTCGGGAATCGTCGAGTAGGTCGTCCGGTAGAAGCGGATGGTGTCGCCGGGATCCGGTTCGGAATCGCCCAGCCGGTAGAGCGCGCCGAGACGTTGCTGCAGGTCCTCTCCGCTGGTCTGCAGGGTGCGACGCAGCAGGCCGATCCATCGTGCGGTCCGGAAGCGTCGACGCACCTCTTCCAGGCCGTCGTCATCCTTGATCGTCCCGGTCGCATCGACCACCTCGTATTCGATGCGATCACGCTCGGGTTCGAAGATCGGGTAGGAGAAGCGCGGATAGCAGGCGAACGGCCAGCCGTTGTTCTCGCCTCGGAATCCGAACAGCAGCACCGGGACGACGATGATGACGCCCATGATCGCGACCGGTATCGGGCTGGGTGCGCCCGCTCGTGTCGCTCCTCCGGGTTCGAAGGGTCGTGAGGTCAGGAGCCCGATGCGTTCGAACAGGCGACGCCAGTCGATCAGGCTGATGTAGCTGATCTGCAGGGTGAAGAAACCGATGCGCAGCACGATCGCCATCGATGCGTGGAAACAGATGCCGGCCAGTGCCGCGATGAGCCGGGTCCTGCGTCCGAGCACCAGCACGATGAAGAGCAGTTCGAAGGCGATGGTCCCGATGCCTCCGAGCGTCACCAGCAGCTTCGACTCGCTGAGCCAGGTCATCGTTCGGTAGTCTTCATGCGTCGACCACAGGTGGTACATCTGGTATCGCAGGTGATCGCCGAAGATCCAGTCCATGCCACCGCCCCAGAGCTTCCAGAAGCCCGGGAAGAAGTAGATCAGTCCGAGCAGGATCCAGGTGATCCGCAGGGGCAGTGCGTAGCCCAGTGCAGGAACCGGATCGGGCCGACCACGCCATCGTCGGATGAGGGCGTCGATCGAGAGTGCGTCGCCGCAGCGCGAAGTGGCGAGGATCGCCGCGAACCAGACCAGGTGGTGGGAGTGGTTCACCTTGCCGAACATCTGTGGCAGCCCGAGCAGGTACAGCGCCAGGATCGTGACCACCACCGCGACAGGTCGGGTCAGGAAGCCGAGCATGCCGAGCACGCAACCGATCCGGAAGATGATCGTCAGCATCGCGGCGAGGTCGGGGTTCGCAGGCAGCTTCGCGAGCACCGGGCCGAGTCCGACCGGAGGGAAGTGCATGCTGGCCGGCAGGCTGCTGTAGAGCGCGAGGTCGTCCGCGGTTCCGAAGCTCAACAACATCCAGAAGACGACGATCCTGAAGATGCCGAGGTTGAACGGGAGGTCCCGTTCGGTGATGAAGCCCTTCAGGCCGCGTCCGAGTGCGTTTCGATGGCGCCAGCCGAGCCAGCACCCGATCAGGACCGCCCAGAGCATCACCAGCCGGGTGGCCATGGTCCGACCCATCCAGTGGAAGTGCTCGAGGTCGTAGGTGCCGGGGTCCGCTTCCATGCGTGCTGCGAAGAACCGGTTGAGCCAGTCAAGCCCCGACTGCCCGGCGTGGGCGGCATCGATCAGGCCGCTTGCGTACCAGGCGTGGAAGAGAGCGCCCGCTGCAGGAACGACCACCAGTGCACCTGCTGCCAGCAGGCAATCCCTGCCCAGGTTGGTTGATCCGTGCATGGCTCCGTCCGTATCCTGCGGCGACTTCTGCGCCGAAGTGACTGTCTCTTCATCGACGTCTTCGACTGTCATGCTCCACTTGTTACCGTGTCGACATGGCAGGTTCCTTCGTCATCCTCATCCCGGGCCGGACGGGCAGTTCCTATCTCGTCAGCAGTCTTGCCGGCCATCCCGGCATCGATGTCGTTCCGGAAGTCGTACATCGATCGGTCGCTTTGGTGGCATGCCACTCATGCCCGTAGCATATCCCTACACCGCTGGGTTATGCTGAACCCATGACCGATGAAGCCACCGGCGCACCACCCTTGGTCAGTGTCGTCATTCCGACCTGCGACCGACGCGAGAAGACCCTGTCCTGCGTGGCCTCGGTGCTTGCGCAGTCCCTTTCCAGGATCGAGGTCATCGTGGTGGACGACGGATCCAGGGACGGGACCGTCGGTGCACTCGAGGCGATTGCCGACCCCAGGTTGATCGTGGTCGCCAACGAACGAAACATCGGAGCCAACGGGAGCCGCAACCGTGGAGCGCTTCGTGCCTCCGCGGACCTGGTGGTGTTCCTCGATTCCGACTGCACCGCGGCGCCGGACTGCATGGAGCGCTACCTGCCGTGTTTCGAGGATCCCGAGGTCGGTGCGGTCTCGGGCCTGGTGGAGGACACGCCGCCTCGCAACGTCTGGGAGCTGATGTTCCGAGGGACCCATCGCTTCGGCACGCCCGGGCCGATCACCAGGATCTGCTCCGCGAACGTCTGCATCCGACGGACACTTCTGCTGGCGCACCGGATGGAGGAGGACTTCAGTGACAATGCCGTTGGCGATGATGGCGTGGTGGACACCAGCTTCTCCGGCCGGTGCGACGAGGAGGGACTCTACCTCGCGATTCGTGCAGCAGGCTGGCAGGTGATCTCGGGCCCTGATGCGAAGGTGGTCCATGATCATCCCTACGATCGGCGATCGCTCTGCCTCCAGGCGTTCCACGGTGGTGGAGCGGCGGCGGAACTGGTCTGGAAGTTCCGTCTTCGTGATCGACTCGACCTCCTGCCACTGGGGCTCTTCTGGCTCCTGCTGCCGGTGGCGGTGGTGGTCGGAGTCCTGTTCACCTGGTGGGGTCTCGTCGTGCCCGGGTTCTTCCTGTTCGCCCAGTGCGGGGCGGTCGCCTGGAACGAGACCGCTCGCAAGGGCAAGTCGGTCGCCGAGCTGGCGCGGGTCGCACCGGTACTCGTTCTGTACTACCACCTGCGACTCGTGGGCTATCTCCGGCGCAGGTTGCAGCTTCTCCTCGGGCTCGATCGGCTCGATCGGATCGACGACACCTTCGCCTGCGAGATGCCTCGCCCCGTACCGACAGGGGGCTCCCGGTGAGCGAGCGACAACCGGTCATCCGACTCCGTTCCCTCCTGGAGAAGCCGCTCCAGAAGATGGGCGTCATTCCCGTGGATCGAGCCGCCTTTCCCGCCTTTCTCGGGATCGGTGCCCAGAAGTCCGGAACGACCTGGCTTCACGAGAATCTCTCCCGCCATCCCTCGGTGTTCCTCCCGGAGACGAAGGAGCTCCACTACTTCGACTGGAACTTCCACCGCCCGTTGGCCGAGTACCTCGCGCACTTCAAGATGGCCGGCGACCGACTTCGGGGAGAGATCACACCCGGGTACGCGACCATCGATGACCGGCGGGTCCACTGGATCCGCAGCATCGCGCCCGACCTCAGAATCATCCTGCTCCTGCGCGATCCGGTCCAGCGGGCCTGGTCCCAGGCGGTGATGAACATGGTGGAGATCGCGGGGGTCCCCGCGGACCGGATTCCCGAGGAGGCGTTCCTCGAACATCTCGCCCAGCCCAGGGTGCGACTCCGCAACGACTATGTCGGCATCATCGATCGCTGGTCCGGTGCGTTCGGCGAGGACCGGCTTCACGTCGGGTTCTTCGAGGATGTCGTCGATCGTCCTGTCGAACTGTTGCAGGGCATCCTCGCCTTCCTCGGGCTGGATGTCCTGGACGACGCGGTCTTCGATCGTGCGGGTGAGCGGATACGCCCCGGGGTCGGTACGCCGATGCCGGATCGGATCAGGGAGTTCCTCGTCGGTGAGAATGCCGTCGGCCTGAGACGCCTGCACGAACGCTACGGTTCTCCCGTCAACGACTGGCTTTCCAGGTACGGGCTGGCCGATAGCTAGGAAGCCTCCCATGATGCAGGTCCTTCACAATCCCAGGCTCGCAACCTACAGGATGCTGAAGCGCTTGGAGGTCTCGGTTCGAACCGCGGTCAGTCGCGTCCATCCGAACCCGCTCTTCATCTTCGGGAACCAGAAGTCCGGAACCTCCGCGATCGCCGCACTCATCGGTGCCTCCACGGATCTCGAGGTGCTCGTCGACCTGCCACGGGAGGTGATGGCACCCACCGTGCCGGAGGTGCATGCCGGCAGGCGGACGCTCGACTGGTTCATCCGCAGGAATCGACTGGGTTTCTCCCATCCGGTCATCAAGGAGCCCGCACTGACCTTCCTGGCGGGGATGATCCTGGAGCACTGGCGGGATTCGCCTTCCATCTTCGTCATGCGCCATCCCTACGAGAACATTCGCAGCATCCTCGACCGGCTCCGCATCTCGGGCGACCTGTCGGTGCCACCGGCCGAATCCCTGGACGAGGCGAATCCCGCCTGGATGACCGTGCTCGACAACCGCTGGCTCGGGGTCGAGTCCGAGCACTACATCGAACAGCTCGCATGGCGCTGGGTGCTGGCGGCCCGTGTCTACCTCGACCTCCGGGATCGCATGGTCCTCGCGCGCTACGAGGACTTCGAGCGTGACAAGGTCGGCGTCATCAAGGACCTCGTTCGTCAGGTCGGTTTCGAACCGCTCTCGAGCATCGAGCACCTGGTCGACCACCAGTTCCAGCCCGCCGGTGTCCGCGGTCGCACTCCGGCCGAGGTGTTCGGCGGCAACCTCGCCCTCATCGACGACATCTGCTGGCCGCTTGCCGGGGAATTCGGCTACGACCGATCGGAAACGGGAGCGCCCGGATGAAGATCCTCATGGTGGCCAATTTCTTCCCACGATTCGGCGAGACGTTCATCCTCGAGCAGGCCAACGCGCTTGTGGAGCGCGGGCACGAGCTCACGATCCTCGTCCTGATCGGCCAGGATCCCGGGGCCTATGACGAGCGCTCCATCCGCAACGGGCTGCCTGATCGGGTGATCGATGCGACTTCGTTCGGCAAGCCGCTGTCCGGTCGGATCCCGGAGACCATTCGGGGTGTGCTGAAGGCCCTGCTTCGTCACCCACGTGCACTGGCTCCCCTGCGGTACGGGAAACGTTCCTACCGAGGGCAGATGGCCGCCGCCGTCGATGTCCTCGGTCGCCTCGGTCGATTCGATGCGATCTTCGCGGCGTTCGGCCCTGCCGGGGTCTCGGCCGAGGCGTTGCGCGACGTCGGGTTGATCGATGGTCCGATCGTGACCAGCTTCCTCGGGTACGACATCTCGAGGGAGATCATGTTGCATGGGCCTGCGGTGTATCGGAGGCTCTTCCAGAACGGGGAGCTCTTTCAGCCGAACTCGAACTTCCTGCGGGCGCGCATGCTCGAGAACGGTGCACCGGAGGACCGCACCGTTCTGCATCGTCTCGGAGTCGACATCGATGTCTTCCCGTATGTGGATCGCGATGGTCATGCCGGTCCACCACGAATCGTCGCGGTGGGGCGGTTCGTCGAGAAGAAGGGCTTCACCGATCTCATCGATGCTGCCGCCCTCCTCCGGGACGGGGGGGTCGCCTTCCGACTCGAGATCGCCGGCGATGGTCCCCTCGATGGCAGCTTCAAGGAACAGGTCAAGCGACTCGAGCTCGAGGACCTGGTGCACTTTCCCGGATGGTGTGATTCCAACGCGGTGTCCCATCTGCTCAGATCCGCGGATCTGATGGCAGTGCCCAGCGTCACCGCTCGGGACGGTGATACCGAGGGCCTGCCCCTGACCCTGGTGGAGGCCGCCTCGACCGGACTTGCCCTGGTCGGGACCGACCATTCCGGGATTCCCGAGATTCTCATCGACGGTGAGACCGGCCTGATCGTTCCTGAACGGGATCCAGACGCCTTGGCGGGTGCGATGAAAACCCTCTGTGAGGATCGGGAACGGCGGATCGCGATGGGGCGGGCGGGCAGGGCCTTGGTCGAGCGTGCCTACAATGCCGACCTTCAGGCGGAGTCCCTCATTGAGGAACTGGCTCGCCAGAACCGGCATTATTACACCTAAGAATCTGAATTATAAGAACTTAGGCCTAACCAACATTTTAGATAAGTGTCTTGACATCGCATGGTGACGCAGTATTCTTGAATTTCCAGAAACTTCAGCCCGGCAGCTGTTCTTGGCGGGCAAACGGCTCCTTAGGGGCATCTGCAGGCACTCAGCTGCATATATGGAAAGAAGAAAGATGCGACGTAACACGCTTCAAATCGGAATGACCGTTGTGCTGGGCTTGAGCGCGGCTTCGGCCATCCTCATCGCTGATACCAAGGGTGACGGCGGCTTCTCCGGTGGTGGTGACCTCACCTCCCCCCCGAACGACGACTTCCGATCTTCCGGCAATCGCATGATGCAGCAAGGCACTGGTGCTGACCCCTGCGTTGCTGACCTGAACAATGACGGGATCGTGGATGGCGCTGACCTCAGCCTGATCCTCGGTGCCTGGGCAACGGACAACTGCGACTACAACCTCGCTGGTGGTGCTTGCTTCATCGACGGTGCCGATCTTTCGATCGTCCTTGGAGAATGGGGCCCCTGCTCCTGACCCGAGCCCTGATCTAGCGACTTCCAGGTCCTGTCGAACAGCGTCGGTCCATGGAAGGGACACGCAATTGACCACTCAGATGATCCATGAAGGCAGACGTCCTCGGCGTCTGCCTTTTCTCTTTCAGCTTGCGGCCTGCCTGCTGGTGGTGCCCTCGTCGCAGCTGATCGCCCAGGGGGACAACTGTGATCTCGACGGGTACACGCCACCCTGCAGTGATTGCGATCTCAACGGGGTCCGGGATGTCTGTGAGACCGACCTGCCTGATGGGCTGATCGGGCAGTACTTCCGCTCCAATGGCTCGGAGCGGTTCGATGAGCGCCTCCTGATCCAGGTGGATGCGCAGGTCGATTTCAACTGGGGTGGCAGCTCCCCCGGATTCGGTCTTCCTACCGACAACTTCGCCGTGATCTGGACCGGCACCATCGAGGTTCCCCAGTCCGGCCTGCAGGAGATCGCCACCTACTCCGACGATGGTGCACGACTCTGGGTGGGGGGGCAGTTGGTGGTGGATGCCTGGGAGGACCAGTCGGGTACCCGCAACATCGGACTCTACGATTTCACGGCTGGCGAGCGGGTGCCGATCCGCATGGAGTACTACGAGAACGGCGGGGAGGCCACCGCCCGTCTCGAGTGGCGACTGTTCGGGGAGGTCGATTTCTCCGCCGTCCCCCAGTCCGCGCTTCGCCCCGACACCGACATCGATGGAGATGGTTTCCCTGACGCCTGTTACGCCGACTGCAACGACAACGGAGTCAATGACCAGGTCGAGATTCGTGACGGCCTCGTCGACGACTGCAATGGAAACTGTTCGCCCGACGAGTGTGACGAGTATCCGAAGGACATCGCCGGCTACTGGCGCTTCGAAGGGGAGTACGAGGGGGTGGCCGTCGATTCCGGGCCCTTCGGCCTGGTCGGGACCACGGGTGACGCCATTCGCCAGCTCGACGTCGATCGTCGCCTGATCCCGCAGACCGGGGAGACCAACACCACCTCCATTGCCATGCAGGACGACACGGTCTCGGTTCCCGATCCCGGGGGACTGCTCCGGTTCCCCGACGAAAGTTTCACGATCGAGGCGTGGATCCGCATCGACGTCCTCAGCACCAATTCCGACGACAACGGTCAGCGACAGTACATCCTCCAGAAGAAGCCCCTGGCTTCCTTCGACTCGGAGCTCGGCTACGCCTTCATGGCCCAGGGCGGGAACATCGCGCAGGTCTCCCAGTACAACTTCGGCAAGCAGTCCGGGTTCAGCGGGCGCGAGCTCGTGCTTCGCTTCGGCCTCGGCGACGGCGGTGGTTCCTCGAGCAGCTGGTCGGTCACCAGTTCGCTCGAGATCAACGACAACGACTGGCACTACGTCAGCGTGGCCTGGGACGAGGAGGCTGCCGAGACCCGCTTCGTGCTCGACGATCGCATCGAGACGGTGACCTGTTACGACTTCGATCGGGCGATCGGCTCTGGCGCCCTGCGCATCGGCGGTCACAGCAACAGCTCCGGACTGATCAATCAGGTCCTCAAGGGCAGCATCGACGAGGTTCGAATCTCGAGGGGCTTCAAGCGCTTCCCGAGGCTGCTGCACCAGTTCGGCGCGATCGACTGCAACGGCAACGGACAGCTGGATCGCTGTGACATCCTCGATGGGACCAGCAGCGATGTGGACGAGAACTTCGTCCCGGACGAGTGCGAGGACTGCAACAACAACGAACTTCCGGACGAGTACGAGGTCGAACTGGGTCTCGCACCCGACTGCAACGGGAACCTGCTTCCTGACGAGTGCGATCTCGTGGGCAATGACTGCGACCAGAACGGCATCCCCGACGACTGCCAGGTTCCCGAGGAGGACTGCAACTTCAACGGTGTCGTCGACAGCTGCGACATCGCCAGCGGAACCGTCGAGGACTGTCAGGGAGACGACATCCCGGACGACTGCCAGCTCAACGAGATCGTGACGTACGAGTACACCGACGGTTTCCCGGAGTACGGGGTCCGGCCCGATTCGGGCACGCACTACACCTGGATGAACGGGTACCGGGTCGTGGACGGCGCCAACAAGCTGGTCGCGATGGAGATCTCCTACGTCTACATCGCCCGGAACACACCGGCCACGATCTACGTCTGGGCCGATCCGACCGGTGACTTCGATCCGACCGATGCGGTCCCGATCGCGGCGCTGTCATCGGTCGTCGACATGCCCGACCTCACGGAAGGTTGGCGTCGACAGCTGGTGACCTTCCCGGAGCCGATCGACCTCGGTCCCGACGGAAGCGTCTACTTCGTTGGAACATCGCTTCGGTTCAGCATTCCCGACGACTTCCCGGCCGCCTATGACATCAGTCCCCCGACGTATGACGGTCGCTCATGGCACATCAGCACCGAAGGACCGCTCGATCCTGCCGACGTCTCCGCCAACTCCACCGAGTTCGGACCGATCGACCAGATCATCTTCTCGGGCAACTGGGACATCCAGGCGATCACGCTGAAGCCCACCGGTGACTGCAATGACGATGGCAGGATCGACATCTGCCAGATCAAGGCCGGTGAGGCCGCCGACATCGACGAGAACGGGGTCATCGACGAGTGCGAGGACTGCAACGGGAACGGCATCGTCGATGGGTTCGACATCGCCGACGGCACCAGTCTCGACTGCCAGCCCGACGGCGTGCCGGATGAATGCCAGATCCTCGTGGGTGATTGCAACTCCGACGGCATCCCGGACGATTGCGTGCCGGACTGCGATGGTGACGGCCTGCCCGACGACTGCGAGATCGCATCCGGCGAGGCCGAGGACATCGATGGGAACGGCGTGCCCGACGAATGCGAGGACTGCAACGGCAACGGCATCCCCGACGGTCTCGACGTTCCTCCCAACGGTGACGAACCGGACTGTGACGGCGACCTCGTTCCCGACTCCTGCGAACTCGGGGCCGCGGACATCATTGCGGTCGGGAACAATGACGGGACCGAGGAAGGGTCCCTCACCATCGGTCAGCCGGGGTGGATCCTCTGGATGGAGGGTCTCACCGTGGAGGCCGGCGGACAGTACCTCGACGGCGTTCGCCTGACGATCCCCTCCGTGCCGGTCGGTTCCGACATCAACCTGTTCCTCGGTGTCCCTGTGGACGGAGGCGACATCGGTGGTGGTGACGGGACTCCGGGCGAGCTGGACATCCTCTCGATCGGGGACCGGCTGGTCACGAGCGTCGGTGAACCGATCGACATCGATCTGCCGGACACCTTCATCGGAACGGTGGGGACCACGTACTACATCGGTGCTCAGTTCTATGACGAAACACCCGGCTGGAATCGACCGATCTCGCTCGACCGGACCGATGTCCGTGGACTCGCCTGGCTCGCCTACGACCTGGTCGATGAGATCGATCCCGAGGACATCTCAGGGACCGCCGAGGTCTTCACGAAGCTCGGTGAGCTCATCGCTGACGCCAACTATCTTCTTGACGCACTGGTCTTCGACGGCACCCGTGACAACGATGCCGACGGAGACGGGATACCCGACGACTGTACCGGAGGCGGATGCACCGGTGACAGCAACGGTGACGACCGCATCGACGGCGCGGACCTGACCGAACTGCTCGGCGCCTGGGGCAGTGATGACCCCGACTTCGACCTGGACGGCAACGGCCTCGTCGACGGAGGTGACCTGACGCTGCTGCTCGGCAACTGGGGGCAGTGCCGCTGATGCAGGACTTCGGCCGCCCTCGTGCCGGCCGATGAACCATGAGATTGGAGTAGAGACATGGACATTCGCTTTGCCACCATGACCGGCCTCGTTCTGGCCTCCTTCTGCGGGGCCTCCCTCTCGGGACAGGGAGACTGCTTCTCCCCCGGCCCATGTGAGGACTTCGATGGCAACGGAGTCACCGATGCCTGCCAGAACGTCGCCACGCTCGGTAACGGCCTGATCGGGATGTACTACCGAAGCTGCGACAGCGCGCCTCCCGGAGGCGAGTATCGACTGCAGTACCTCCTTTCGAAGATCGATGCGAACATCGACTTCGAGAGCGATCCGGACTTCCCCCCGGCCGGCGTCCCCAGTGACCACTTCGTGGTTCGCTGGACGGGAACGCTCACCTCGGACGAAACCGGGGCGCACGAACTTCGGGCCCGCAGTGATGATGGCTTCCGCCTGATGATCAACGGTGAATACGTCATCGAGGACTGGGCTGACAGCAGTGGAAGCGACCAGCTGCTCGCAACGATCGAGCTCGAGGCCGGGGTCCCGGTCATGATCCTCGCCGACTACTACGAGAACGGCGGCAGCGACTTCTGCGAGATCAAGTGGCGCAAGCCTTCGGCGGGGGAGGACGACGACTACGTCGCGATTCCATCCTCGGCCTTCGCTCCGAGCACCGACATCGATGGTGACGGGTATCCCGACCATGATGTCGAGGACTGCAATGGAGACGGCATGTCCGATGCGGTGGAGATCGGCACCGGCCTTGCCCAGGACTGCGATGGGAACTGCGTCCCGGACGACTGCGACCCGCTCGAGCCGGATGTGCTGGCCTGGTACCGATTCCAGAGCAACCCATTGCTGGTGATCGACTCCTCCGGCAACGACCGTCACCTCATCGGCAGTGATGACATCGTCTTCAGCGTCGACCGAGCCGTCAGCTCGATCCCCCGGACCGGTGAACCCAATTTCGGGAGTGCTGCCTTCCGCAATTCAGGTCATCTGCGCTATCCCGATCCGGACGGTGTCTTCGCGATCGGTGACCAGAGCTTCACCGTCGAGGCCTGGATTCGGATTGATGGGGAAGGAAGCACCGACAGCGCGGACCAGCGTCAGTACCTCCTCCAGAAGAAGAACGCCAGTGGTGACGTGAACGCAGGCTTCCAGATCCTCGCCCAATGCGGCAACATCGCCGCCGCCGGCAACTGGTATGGCAAGCCCGGCAACCGTGGCGGCAACGAGCTTGCGATCCGATTCGGCAACGGTTCGATCTCCTACACCCTGATCAGCCGGCTCCAGCTTCTCAAGTGCGCCGACTGGCAGCACATGAGCATCGCGGTGGACCAGGAGAACCAGCGGGTCCGCTTCGAGGTCAATGGCGACATCGAGTGGCAGGACCTGCCCGGTCTCGGGCACGTGCCGGGTCAGGGCGCGCTCCGAATCGGTGCGCACAGCACATCAAGCGGTGCCATCGATCAGGAGTTCGACGGCAACATCGACGAACTCCGACTCATCAGAGGTGTCCTGCCGATGCACGCGATGCTTGATCGGACGACGTCGGTCGAGGACTGCCCGCCCGCCGAGGACTGTTCGGGTGACTATGATGAGAACGGATCCATCGACGGCGCCGATCTCTCGCGCCTGCTCGGTTCCTGGGGAACGGATGATCCCGTAGTCGATCTCGACGGTCAGCCGGGTGTCGATGGTGCGGATCTCGCTTTCCTGCTCGGAGTTTGGGGTGCCTGCCCGTGACGATGCGTGGCTGCCTGATCGCCTGCTTCGTTCTGGTCTTCGCCTCTGGCGTCGCCTGTGGGGATGTTGCCTATGTTCGGGCGGGTGCGGCTCCCGGAGGGGACGGTCTCTCCTGGGCGACCGCGAAGCCTGGGATTCGTGGTGGCATCAACGTCGCCACGGCGAACCCCGACGTGACCGAGATCTGGGTCGCCGCCGGCACCTACCCGTGTGGTGGATCGGCCTACCTCCTGCCCCGGGGCGTGCCGATGTACGGTGGCTTCACAGGGGTCGAGACGGAGTGGTCGGAGCGCGATCCCCACCTCAATCAGACCACCCTCGATGCCAATGGCCAGAGCGGTGTCCTCGAGGGCGGTGGTGACTGGGCGTTCGGCGAGCTTCTCGTCGACGGCTTCGTCATCACCGGTGGGCGAGCGACCCAGGGAGGTGGCTTCTACGCCTACGACGCGAATCCGATCTTCGTGAACTGTGATTTCCGCGGGAATATCGCCACCGGTGGCGATGGCGGTGCGATCTGGATCTACGAGGGCGCAGGACTCTTCGTGAACTGCGACTTTCGCGGCAACGAAGCGGGGGGCAGCGGTGGCGCCATCGATTGGTATGACTGCCTGGCGACCTTCGTGAACTGCCGGTTCCGGAACAACAAGGCCAACGGCTCCGGGGGCGCCATCGCCGTCTACGAGAACGGACCCCATCTCATCAACTGCACGCTGTTCAGGAACGAGATCAGCAGCGACGTCGGGGACGGCTACAACTCCGGCTCGGCGATCATGGACTACCGAGGCGACTGTCGGCTCGACAACTGCATCGTCTGGGGCAACACCGGCGCCGTTGCCTCTTCGGCCTATCCCTTCCCCGAGCATGGCTACTATCCGCCGGAAAACACCCCTGTCTACAACTGGTCGATCGTGGACTGGGATCAGTTCCAAGGCGTGAGCACCCTTTCCTTGCATCCGGAACTCGATGACAGCCCGGAACGGACGTTTCCCAAGGTCTTTTCGCCGGCGGTCGACTCCGCCAACCCCGAGTACCTGCCTGCGGACGAGTTCGATCTCGATCGTGACGGTGATTACCTCGAGCCTGTCCCCCTCGACTGCTCCGGTCGGGCCCGTTTCGTGGATGCCACGGTCGTCGCCGATCAGGGGCCACCAGATCCCTTCAACCCGATCGCGCTCGATCGTGGCGCCTATGAGTTCGACGATGACTGCAACGGAAACGGCATCTCGGACATCCTCGACATCCAGGCCGGTGCACCGGACTGCGACGGGGACCTGATTCCCGACGAGTGCGAGCTCGATTGGGATGGCGACGGTGTCGCGGACATCTGCGAGATCCTCGCGGGCGACGAACCGGACTGCAATGAAAACGGCATCCTGGATGCGACCGACGTCGCCCGGGGAGACCTCGACCGGGACGGCAACGGGGTTCCGGACTCCTGTCAGCCCGACTGCAACGACAACGAACGTCCGGACACACTCGACATCTCGGTCGGGTTCTCGGTGGATTGCAACGACAACGGGGTCCCCGACGAGTGCGAGATCATCACCCCGGAGGATGCGGTCTACGGCATCAGCGACGGGAGTAGCGAGCTCTTCATTGCCGAGAACACCGACCCGACCATCATCTGGCTCCAGGGATTCGAGATCGAGGAGGGACGCGAGACGATCGGTGCGGTCGAGTACATCATGGGCCTCGCCGCCGGGGGCGGCGACTGCTCGGTCGGGATCTGGCTGGATTCCGATGGTGATCGTGATCCCACCAATGCCGAACTGCTCGCATTGACCTCCAGCGTGATTCGCTGGCCCGCCAACGACATGTACACCCGCGCCTGGCTTGACGAAGCCCTGACCTTCTCGCCCGGAGACATCGTCTTCGCCGGCGTGGTCTATGACCAGCAGCCGGGTGAATACCCCGTGCCCCTCGACCAGAGCATCGACTCGCCCGAGGCCTGGATCGCCTTCGGAGGCACCTCTCCCGAAAACCTCGGCGAGCAGGGTGAATTGGGCCGGATCCGTGATTACAACCTGCCGGGGTGCTGGCAGATTCGCATGATCCCGGGTGTGCCGGTCGAGAACGATTGCAACGGGAATCTTCGTCCTGACGATTGCGACATCGCTGACGGCGCCGAAGACGGCGATGGTGACGGTGTTCCCGACGAATGCGGCGATGCCGCCTGTGCCGGCGACTTCGATCAGAGCGGTGCTGTCGACGGTGCCGATCTCTCACGCCTGCTCGGCTCCTGGGGCAGCGTGGACTCCGAAGTCGACCTCGATGGGGCCCCTGGTGTCAACGGTGCGGATCTCTCTCTGCTTCTTGGTCTGTGGGGAGGCTGCTCCTGATGCACAGGTTCCTCCTGGTCGTACTTGGTCTGGCCTGTGCCTGCTCCGCAGCGGCCGACGTCGCCTACGTGCGGAACGATGCGCCCGACGGTGGAGATGGTCTC
>JAKVBQ010000049.1 GCA_022447205.1 Phycisphaerales bacterium | reverse complement strand
GGAAGATCCTCGGGTGCGACCCCGGACGGGCCGACGAAGCCGGCGGCGAAGGGATGCACGGGGACGACATCCACGCCCGATGCCTGATCACCGACCGGATCCGTGTAGATCTCGGCGTGTGCCAGTGACGCAGCAAACGACAACGTCGCCGTAGCGGCAAATGCAGCATGGATTTTGGACATTTGGGAAGTCTCTCTAAAAACTGTCGGGCCGAAGCCCATCTCTCTCTTGGACCATGAGGGAATGGTCCGCACGTTGATACTGTCAGGAGTGCTGCGATTCCGCAAGTCTTTTTCCCGGCTTTTTCCCATTTTGAAGGCTTCTGGATGGGTTTCTGGCCTGCGTGGTGGCCATCGGCATGGTCCGCATCACTGCGCGCGTGCTGGTGGAGGGAGCAGTCGCAGCACCTGTGGGAGAACGATGGCACTCGCGGCCAGGCAGCAGAGGCTTCCGATCAGCATGACCCAGCCCAGACTTGCCAGGCCACGGTGTTCCGCTGTCAACAGCGTGCCAAACCCGATCGCCGTCGTGACCGCCGTCAGGCAGACCGCCTTGAGCGTGGTGCCGTACCGAGCGTCCCGGTGTGCGGTCTCGTGCCATCGATGAACGACATGGACCGCACTGTCGATGCCAAGTCCGATGAGGATCGGGATCGCGAAGAAGTTCGCGAGATTGATCGGGATCCCGCACAGTCCGAGGATGCCGAGCGTCCACAGGATCCCGAGCGCCAGGGTGCCCATGCAGACCAGGGTCAGTGCAATCGAACGGAAGTCCCACCAGACGAAGCACAGGACCAGCAGAACCGCACCGCTTGCCATGACGAGAAAGGCACTCGCCATGTCGTTCATCGATTCGTACTGGGTGATGGGGACCCCGGTGGCCTCCGGGTCGACGCGTCGAATGGCGGCGACGAACGTTGCCATGGGTTCCTGAGTCCAGATGTTCTCCGAAGGTTCAAGCATCACCAGGAAACGCCCTCCGGGAGAGATGAATCGAGCACGAAGGGCGGCAGGGAGGCATGCCCGAAGGGGTCCCGTGGCACCTTCCGCCATCAGGACAAGTGACCGACCGGTCTGGCTGACGGCCTCCTCGATGCGCGCCTGAAGCGCAGCGGCGGCTTCGGGGTCCTCGCCTTCGAGCACCGTCGCCTGTGCTTCGAGGCGATCGGCAAGACTGGAGAGGCGGTCCGTCTCTGCGGGGGTGAGGCGTTCGCCTCCAAGGGTCCCCAGGCCTCGAAGCCTGCCGGCGGCTCGGTTCAACCTGATCGGGTCGAGCCCTCCATCAGCTGATGACTGGAACGTCTCCTCGGGTATCGATGCCCTGAGGGCCGACAGCTCCGCATCTCGAGCCGGCGTCGGCATCTCCACGAGGTCGAGCACGCTCAGGGTGCCTCCGATGGCAGGTTCGACTCCGGCCCGGTCGATGATCTCGGGGACAGCCTCGATCGTGTCCACGATCGACGCACCGAACCAGCTCGCCGAGCTGTCATCCTCGAACAGACGGTGTTCCCATTGGACCGATTCCAGACCGTTGGCCTGGAGTTCGAGGAGATTGCTCTCGTACCGGAGCTGCTCCGGGATCACGAAGACGAACCAGACACTGGTTGCGGTCACTGCAAGGAGCATCAGGATCCGGAACCCACCTCGACCTTCGGCGAGCCCTCGGTCTGGAACGGGTGTGGTTGCAGGCCTTGCCGTGGTCTTCGTTCGATGGCGTTCGCGCAGCAAGAGCAGTGCCGGCAGGACCAGGGTCATCGTGACGAGGCAGAACAGGAGTCCGATCCCCGCGATCGTCCCGAGTTCCCGCAGCCCCTGGAAGCTCGTCAGCAATGCGAGGAGGAAGACCCCCGCACTCGTCAGGGCTCCGGTGAGGTTGCCGGTCGCGGCATGGTGGATCACCTCGTGAACGGCCTCACCTGCCTGGCGGGTCCGTCTCGCTTCCCGCCAGCGAAAGATCACGTGCACGCCATAGTCGAGGCCGACGCCGACCAGCACCAGCATGAAGACCATGGAGAGCAGGTTGAGCCGACCCACCAGCAGCGTCGCCGCCCCGTAGGTCCAACCGAAGGCCACCGCGAAGGCGAGCACCATGAGCAGGGGGTACCGGACTCCTCGGAGCACGATCATGAACAGGATGGTGATGATCGAGAGGGCGATGATCGATGCCCTGGTCATGTCGACTTCCGTCGTCGCCATCTCGTCCGCCTGGAGCACCGGCTTGCCGGTGACTCCGATCGACAGGCCGGGATGCGAGGTCCTGACTTCCTCGATCACCGTTCGAATCGCCTCCAGGGGGCGTTCGATCACCGCCAGGGATCCGTAGTCCTTCTCCGGCATGATCTCGATGAAGTACATCCGGCCTGTTTCCGAGCGGAGGTAGTCGGGACTCCCCGGACGGGCGAACTCGAAGTCACTCCAATCCTCGCCCCGGCGGGGTGGTGCGGCAGCGATCGTCTCGAGGAGGAAGATCGCTTCGGCTCCGGTACGACGCGCCTTCTCATCCGGTTCGGCCGAGAGGCCGGACAGTGCAGCACGGCTCAGTCGGGCGAGGGCCTCCTCTCCACCTGCAAGGAGGGTGGCCGGTGAGGCGCCGGAACAGACGACTTCGAATGCTCCCGAGGCTGCCGTCAGCTCTGAAAGCTCCCGGTCGGACATCGCGCGTGGTGCGAGTCGCCATCGTTCCTCGGGCGTGATGACGCCGTGGACCTCGGGGACGTCGGGAGCAGACCGCAAGCCTGCGAGGAGCGCATCGACTGCGGATCGTGCCGCCTCGTGGTCCCCGGGCACGCCCGCGTCGACCACGACGTAGATGTACTCCAGGTCACCGAACTCCTGCATGAACGCGCGGTAGGTCCGCATGAACGGTCGGTCGTCGGAGATCAACGAATTGGTGTCGGCATCGATCCTGAGGGCCGTCCCGGCAAGGACCGCTCCAAGCACCCCGAGGAGCGATGCGAGGATGATGATCGCGACAGGTCGTCGTGTCACCAGTTCCGCGCACCATGCCAGCAGCCTGCCACGCGCGTTCGTCGGGTGTCCCTCGGGCAGAGGGGTGGGGGTTGTCCGGTCGCGTGGCTGATTCATCAGGCTAAAGCGTATCGTCGAGCCCGGCTGATGGATCGGAGGGACGCCGATCGTCGGGTCCCGAATTCAGGGCCATTTATGAGACCAGCCAACGCAATCGCTCCAGAGGGGGGGCTGATGGATCAAAAATCAGTTTTTGGCCTGTATTCACCGTCAGGAGGGATAGAGTCATGTGTGCACGGTCCGGTTCGAAAGCCGGATCCGGCACCGATGGCGACCGTCATCGGTCGTCTCCTGGTTGTGCCGGTCCATGGAGTGGAACTGATCCCATGCTGAAAAAGAAGACAAGAGCGTGCTGCTCCGGTTTCCGCGTGGTCGGTGGTCTTGGTGGCCTTCGACATCTCGTCGCCCTGGCCATCGGGGTCGGGGTGCTCGTTCCGCTCGCGTCCGCCCAGGAGGAGAACTGGACCGTTCCCCGGAAATGGTGCGAGCTGGCCATGGAGTCGATTCGGAACGACTTCGCACGCCCGACCGTGCACGCGCGCAACCTGCACCACATCTCGGCCGCCATGTACGACGCCTGGGCGCTCTACGAGGACCGGGCCCTCGGGTTCCTCGTCGACTACGACCTCCCCTCGGATGACCAGGTCGCGGACCAGGAGGAGGCGCTGTCCTTCGCGGTCTACCGCATCATGCAGGCTCGCTTCTCGAAGTCGCCCGGCGCCGAGGTAGTGCTCCAGCTCTACGACAACCTCATGGATGAACTCGGCTACGACAAGTCGTTCTACGGGACCGTCGGTGATTCACCGGCGGCCTGGGGGAACCGGATCGCGCTGAACTACCTCTGGTACGGACTGAATGACGGAAGCAACGAGGCAGGTGATTTCGAGAATCTCTACTACGAGCCCGTCAACGAACCATTGATCGTGGGACAACCGGGGAATCCGACCCTGGTGGACCCCAACCGCTGGCAGCCCCTGACCCTGGACTTCTTCGTCGATCAGTCCGGCAACGTCATCCCAGGTGCCACGCCACCCTTCCTTTCCCCCGAATGGGGGTTGGTGAACGGCTTCTCGATCACCGAGGACAACGTCACGGTCTTCGAGCGGGACGGCCAGCTCTGGCCGGTCGCCTTCGACCCCGGACCACCGGCTGCGCTCTATTCGGACACCGAACTGGAATACAAGACCGGTTTCGAGGCGGTCGCGATCTGGTCCAGCCACCTCGCACCCGATGACGGCGTGATGTGGGATGTCTCCCCGAACACGATCGGCAACGCGCCGTTGCCCGAGGATCCCTCCGAATGGGATGCCTTCTACAACCAATTCGATGGTGGTGACTGGGGCACCGGCTACGACCTGAACCCGGTCACCGGCGAAGCCTATCCCGAGCAGCTCGTGCCGCGCGGCGACTACGCCCGCATCCTGGCCGAATTCTGGGCGGATGGACCGGACTCCGAACTGCCTCCGGGCACGTGGTTCCTGATGGCGAATTCCGTCAGTGATGACATGGATCAGGCCCAGCTCCGAATCGGTGGCGTGGATCCCCCGGTCGATCGAACCGAGTGGGACGTCAAGCTCTACTTCGCCATGGGCGGCGCCATGCACGACAGTGCGATCTCCGCCTGGAGCGTCAAGGGGTACTACGACTTCATCCGTCCGGTCTCCGCGATCCGCTGGATGGGCGAGAAGGGCCAGTGCTCCGATCCCGGTCTGCCCAGCTATGACGAGAACGGACTGAACCTGATGCCCGGCTACATCGAGCTGGTCACCGCCGAGTCCTCACAGGTCGGCGAACGACATGAACACCTCGCCGCCAGCCAGGGCAAGGTGGCCGTCTACGCCTGGCGCGGTCCCGACTTCATCATCGACCCCGAGATCGACGCCGCCGGTGTCGGTTGGATCCTCGCCGAGGAGTGGTACCCCTACCAGCGACCCACGTTCGTCACCCCGAACTTCGCGGGCTACGTCTCCGGACACTCCACCTTCTCGCGTGCCGGTGCCGTGATGATGCACAGCTTCACCGGCTCACCCTGGTACCCGAACGGACTGGGTGAATTCGTCTGTCCGCAGAACGAGTACCTCGTGTTCGAGGAAGGTCCGAGCGTCACGGTGAC
The DNA here is from genome assembly GCA_022447205.1 of Phycisphaerales bacterium. GTDB lineage: Bacteria > Planctomycetota > Phycisphaerae > Phycisphaerales > SM1A02 > JAKVBQ01. Next base: position 12,152 of record JAKVBQ010000049.1, on the reverse strand, counting down.
CCTGCAGTGGGCCAGCTACTACGACGCCTCGGACCAGTGTTCGCTCTCACGCATCTGGGGCGGCATCCACCCGCGTGTCGACGACATCCCGGGCCGGAAGATGGGCCAGCTCATCGGACCGCAGGCCTGGGAGAAGGCCCAGTCCTACTGGCTGCCCCCGGATCTCTGCCCCTGGGACATGAACGAGGACGGCCTGATCGACGGCATCGACCTGAACATCGTGCTTGGTGCCTGGGGCTTCTGCCCGGGTTGCCGCGCCGACATCGATGGAGATGGCGTCGTCAACGGACTCGACCTGGCACTCGTCATCAGTCACTGGAACGAGTCCTGCCCCTGAGTGAAGGGGCCCTGAAGAGCATGCTTCGAATGCCTCTTCGGAGGACGAGGCTCAGGCTTCGACGAGTGCGTCGTTCGCCTGATGGACGATGTCGCCGCCGAGGATGGTGGCGATCGCCCTGCTTCTGACTTCCCAGCCCTTGAAGGGGCAGTTGCGACCCTTGGACATGAATCGATCGGGGTCGATGCTCCAGGTCCGCTCCGGATCGATGATCGTGATGTCGGCGACGCCGCCGACCTCGAGCTTTCCGACGCCCTGGCGGTCGAGGCCGACCAGGCGTGCGGGTTCGATCGTGAGCAGCGCGATCAGACGTGGCCAGTCGATCAGGCCCGTCGAGACCAGCGCCTTCTCGTAGAGCGGCAGCGCGCAGTCCAGACCGACGATACCGAAGGCGGCACTGGCGAAATCCGTGTTCTTGTCGGCTTCAGTGTGCGGTGCGTGGTCCGTTGCAAGGACGTTGATCGCGCCATCGGCGACACCTGCACGCAGGGCCTCGACATCCGACCATGAACGCAGCGGTGGATTCATCTTGGCATTCGTGTCATAGCCGTCGCATGCCTCGTCAGTGAGGAGGAGGTGATGGGGAGAGGCCTCTCCGCTGACCGGAAGACCTGCCTGTCGGGCGGCACGAATGAGTTCGACCGTCCCCGCACTTGAGACGTGCTGGACGTGGTAGCGGCAACCCGTTTCGGCAGCGATTCGGATGTCACGCTCGACGATGAGCTCCTCGGCGAGGGCCGGCCATCCGCCGAGTCCCAGACGGGTGGCGGTGGGGCCTTCGTTCATCGCTGCGCCGCGGGTGAGCGTGAGTTCCTGCGCGTGCTGCATGAAGACGCGATCATGCGTCTTGCAGGTGCGCATCACCATGCGCATCATGGCGGCATCCGCGATCACGTCGCCATCATCCGAGAAGCCGACCGCTCCGCTTCGGGTCAGGGCACCGATGGGGGCGATCTCCTCGCCCTTGCGCCCGATGGTGGCCGCCGCGACGGCATGAACCCGGGCACTGCCGGTCTCTTGAGCCTTGAGCCGGATGAACTCCAGGACCTGGGGGTCATCGAGTGCGGGCGCGGTGTTCGGCATGCAGCAGACGGTCGTGAAACCACCGGCAGCAGCGCTCGCCGTACCGGTTGCGATCGTCTCCTTGCCCTCCTGTCCCGGTTCACGCAGGTGGACGTGCGGGTCGACGAGCCCCGGTGTGACCAGACAGCCCTCGGCATCCAGCTCGTGCTTCACGGCGACACCGGAGATGTTCGCTTCGACCGCCACCACGTGTCCGTCCTCGACCAGGAGGTCGGCGACTTCATCACGGCCTGAGGCCGGGTCCAGGATGCGTCCTGATCGAATGAGGAGATCGCTCATGGTTGGCTCAACGTTCCGGAAGATCGACGATCGGAGGTGGTGCGAGTTCCTCCGTTGCGTCATCGGTTTGAGGTTCAGCGGGAGCAGGTTCCGCTGGTTCGGGGTCCGTCGGGGGTTCGGGGGCCGCCGGGGGGGCGACCTCTTCGATGATCTGCGGCGGAGGGATCGGCACGAAGGAGGATTCCGGCGGTGCTTCGAGTCCGTAGTAACCCTGGATCATCACCGTGTCCGCCACGAAGTCGACGGATGTCGAGATTCGTGCATCATCGACGGAACCGGTCGCGACCATCGGCCGTCCCCAGGCCATCACTCGCCTGCCGCGCGCGTTGCGAGGAAGCGTGAACCCGCCGTTCGGCAGGACCATGACCGGCGGGCTCGTGCCGTCGCTCACGGTCATCCATGCCCCTTCGCCGTCATCGACGCTGTCGATCCAGGCCTCGATGTAGACGGGCTGGTTCCAGGTGGCCACCTCAAGCATGAGGGAGAGTGGGACCGGCTTCGCCTTGCGTGGGACCTGCGCGTTCATCCCATAGAGCGCCCATCCTGACCTGGATGCCTCCCACCAAGGATTCTGGGCTGCGCACCCGGCAAGGAGGACGCAGCCGGTGAGAACTGACATGGTGAGGCTTGATCGCATGGACAGGCTCCGGGGGGGTGATGGTGACAATCATAACGACGACCGCCCGTGCCGAAGTGGCACGGGCGGTCGAGTTCTGTCAAGCAATGCCTTCTGTTCAGCCCTGCGAGGAGAAGGGGCAGCCGCCGCTCTTCTTCGAGGAGGAGCAGGAGGAGGCGCAGTCATCGCTGACGGCACCGGGTGCTGCGGTCTTGCTCTTGCTCGAGGAGCAGGAGGAAGCACAATCTTCGCTCACGGCGCCGGGTGCGGCGGTCTTGCTCTTGCTCGAGGAGCAGGAGGAGGCGCAGCCTTCGCTGACCGCACCGGGAGCAGCGCTCTTGCCGGTGGCGGGGCATTCAGCGGCTTCGCTGCAGCTGCTGGCGCATCCACCGCTGACGGCGCCCGGGGTGGCTTCCTTGCAGCAGCCATCGGTGCCGCAGCAGGATCCGCCGGAAACTCCGCCGAGTGCAGCAGAATTATCATGTGCATGGTTGCCGCCGCAGGCAGCGAGGACGCTGAGCAGGGCAGCGGCGGCAAGTGTGGTCAGGGTACGCATGGTGAACTCTCCTTGAACGGTATGAGCTTGTTCATAAAGCTCTTGTCTGTCGTTTGGTCGACCCACATGTGGGGGTCACATCATAGTTGATCGGTCTGAAACTGCACGCAGATCCTCGAAAAGGGGGCCAGAAGGGTCGACAAGGGCCATTTTCGGCCCTTCAATTGCGTTCTGGAGGTCTTCTTGGAGGTTAACGGTCATACCGATCCTGATTCGGATGGATGCAGGCAGCGTCTCGCCGAAGCCGCCCGCGCCCTGGTTCGGAAGCCCGGGGTCTACCTGATGAAGGATGGCGAGGGTCGGGTGATCTACATCGGGAAGGCAGCGGTCCTTCGGAACCGTGTCTCGAGTTACTTCCAGCCATCGGCTCGACTCGAACCCAAGACCCGGCAGATGGTCGACCTCGTCGAGTCGTTCGAGGTGATCGAGTGCGAAGGTGAGTGGGAGGCGCTCCTCATGGAGAGTCGTCTCATCAAGGACGTCCGTCCCCGGTTCAACGTGCGGCTGCTCGATGACAAGACCTTCCCGTATCTCGTGGTCACGATGCGTGATGACTACCCGGGCGTCTACGTGACACGAACCCCGGGGGACGAACGGTTCAAGGGGGCACGAGTCCTCGGGCCGTTCACCTCGGCATCATCGCTGCGCAACGCGGTCCAGCTCCTGCAAAGGGTCTTCCGTTTCCGTACCTGTGAGCTGACCATACGGGAGGGGGATCCCCGCAACCGTCACTTCCGTCCCTGCCTGCTCCATGCGATCGGGCAGTGCAGCGCGCCGTGTGCGGATCGCGTGGCCCGTCAGGACTATCGCGTCGACATCGATCGATTCCTGCGATTCGTGACCTCCAAGCGCACCTCGATGCTGCGGGAGCTCGAACAGGAGATGCTCGCGGCCAGCGAATCACGGGACTACGAGAAGGCAGCCGTCCTGCGTGACCAGATGAAGGCGATCGAACGGCTCGACGATCGCGAGAAACGCTCCCTCGATGGCGAGTCGGACTGGCAGCCGGAGGTGACGATCTTCTCCGGGGATCCATCGAAGGGCCTGCGTTCCCTGCAGAAGACCCTGGGCATGGCGGAGCCGATTCGCTGCATCGAGGGGATCGACATCGCGCACCTGGCCGGGAACGAGACCGTCGGTTCGAAGGTCTGCTTCATCGACGGGCGTCCCTTCAAGGACGCGTATCGTCGCTATCGGATCCGCTCGGTCGACAACGACGATTACATGGCGATCCGAGAGGTCGTCAGTCGGCGCTACCGGGAAGCCGGCGCCGGCAACGAGCTCTATCCCGACGTGATCCTGATCGATGGTGGCCTCGGGCAGCTGCACGCGGCCCTCGAGGCGTTCGAGCAGCTGGCGGTTCGACCGCCGATGGTCGTCTCCCTTGCCAAGAAGCACGAGCTGATCCATGTCCAGGAGCGCACCGAGCCGATCCGACTGGGACGGGAGAACCTCGGATTGAAACTCTGTCAGTCGATTCGTGACGAGGCGCACCGCTTCGCCCAGCACTACCACCACATCCTTCGCAGGAAATCCGTTCTCGGCGACGCGCCTTCGGGGGACACCGAGAATGCTTGACACCTTGCAGGCAGCGCACGATCCTGCTTGAAGAAGAGACCGTCAGCCAAAGGAGCTCGCCATGGCATACCTCGGACAGGAGTCGAACCTCGACTCACCTCCGACACTGGACTTCGAAACGTTGTTCCCGAACCAGGACCCCTCCATGATCCTCATGGGGTGCGGCCTCGCGGTGGTGGGTTTCCTCGTCTCGATCTGGTGCCTCCTCATGCTGATGCGGGCACAGGCCGCGGTACCGGAAAACCATCGCAAGATCGCTCCCGGTCTGGTCTGGCTCTCGCTCATCCCGTGTTTCAACATCGTCTGGGCGTACTTCCTCGCGATCTGGATCCCGGGAAGTCTCGATGCAGCCTTGCGGGAGCGGGGCATCTCCGGCGTGAAGACCGGTCGTGGCATCGGGCTGACCTATGCCGTGTGGTTCACGCTCGGGACGGCCCTCTCATTCGCTCTTTCCTTCCTGGTCTCCTTCGTGCAGATTCAAGAGCTTGCGATGGAGGGAGATGTCACGACATCGCCCCTCATCTACGTCTCCCAGGGAATCGGGATCCTGGCGACCCTGCTCAACATCGTCTTCTTCGTGCTGTTCGCGATGAAGGCGCGGGCTGCTTCCCGTCATCTCGAGGGTGGTGCCGGGGCACACGGCCAGCATGGTGACCAGATCAAGTGGTGACTTCCCGGATGGTCAGGCTCGGTCGAGCAGCAGTCGATATGCATCTGCGGTCCCGATGCCTTCGACCCTGACGGTCTTCTCGGTTGAGCTGGTGCCGGAGCTGATCGTGAACGCCCCTGGCCGTGCGCCGAGCTGATCGGCCATCAATCGAATGATCGCCTTGTTGGCCTTGCCGTCCTCGGGTGGTGCGCTCACGCGGATCTTGATCCGGTCGCCGAGCCGGCCGCTGATCGAGTCACCACGGGCACCAGGCACGACCTTCAGGTCGATCTCGACACCATCAGTGCAGGATCGGATCCCCTTGAACGTGCTCACGCAGGATGCGGCATCATGCCGCCGAGATCGGCGTCAGGTTCCTCGTCGGCGTTCGGCTTGCCGGTCGGTGCCTGGTCCTGCGGTGGCGCGCTTTCAGCGCTCAGGAGGTCGGCGACCGTCGGCTTGTCGAGGCGTTCTCCTCGCATGATGCGATCCACATCGTCGCTCTGGAGGGTCTCGTATCGAAGCAGGGCTTCGGCGATCGCGACCACCTTGTCCCAGTTCGACTCGATCATGCGCTCGGTGTCCGCGTAGGCATCGTCGATGATCGACTTGATCTCCTCATCGATGATGCGGGCGGTCTCCTCGGAGTACTCCTTGTCGGCGACGAAGGATTCGCGGTTCTCGTCACCGGAGTAGTTCACGAACCCGAGTCGCTTCGACATGCCCCAGTCGAGCACCATCGAACGCGCGTAGCGGGTGAGCATCCTGATGTCCATCGATGCGCCACTGGAGGTCTCGCCGGTCTTCTTGAGTTCGGCGATGCGCCCTCCGCAGAGGACTCGCAGGGTCGCGTCGAGGTAACGGCGTCCGTAGCCCATCCGGTCCTTCTCCGGGAGGCTGAAGGTCGCGCCACCCATCGGTCCGCGGGGAATGATCGTCACCTTGTGGAGGGGGTCGGCATCCTCGAGCAGTGCCTGCACCGCGGCGTGCCCCGCCTCGTGGTAGGCGGTCAGGATGCGGTCCTGTTCCTCGACCTTGCGGCTGCGATGCTCGCGACCCCAGCGGATCTTGTCACGGGCCTCCTCGAGGTCGGAGAGTTCGATGTGGTCCTTTTCGGACATCGTCGCGATGATCGCGGCTTCGTTGATGATCGCGGCAAGGTCCGCACCGGAGAACATCGGGGTGCCCCTGGCGACACGTTCGAGGTCGACGTCGGGTCCGAGCTTCACCTTGCGTGCGTGAACCTCGAGGATCCGCTTGCGTCCCACCACGTCCGGCAGGCTGACCGCGACCTGGCGATCGAAGCGTCCCGGTCGGGTGAGTGCCGGGTCCAGGACGTCTGCACGGTTGGTGGCGGCGATCACGATGACCTGGTCGTTGGCCTCGAAGCCGTCCATCTCCACGAGGATCGCGTTGAGGGTCTGCTCCCGTTCGTCGTGTCCGCCGGTGGTGAAACCGCCGCCTCGTCGACGACCGACCGCGTCGATCTCGTCGAGGAAGATGATGCAGGGGGAGTTCTCCTTGGCCTGCTTGAAGAGGTCGCGGACCCGGCTGGCGCCGACCCCGACGAACATCTCGACGAAGTCCGAACCTGAGATCGAGAAGAAGGGGACGTCCGCCTCGCCTGCAATCGCCTTCGCGAGCAGGGTCTTGCCGCAGCCGGGCAGGCCCTCCAGCAGGACACCGCGTGGGATGCGTCCACCCAGCTTCGTGAATCGTGAGGGGTTCTTCAGGAACTCGACGATCTCCGTGAGTTCCTCCTTCGCTTCATCGATGCCGGCGACATCGTCGAAGGTCACGGCGACCGAGTCACCGGTGTTCACCTTGTGGCGGCTCTTGCCGAAGCTGCCGATCATGCCGCCCGGGCCACCGCCGGCGGAACGCATCGACCGGCTGATGAAGAACCAGAGCAGGAGCACGATGATGAGAATCGGTGCGAGGCCGACCAGCAACTGGGACCAGAAGCTCTGGATCCAGGAGTTCGCCGAGTAGGCGACGTTCAGTTCATCGAGCTGCTTCTGGTAGAGCGCGGTGGCATCGGTGGTCTTGACGTAGACGTTGGGGGTCTTCTCGAAGCCTCGCGTGCCTTCCTTCATCTCGGCGTAGACGTAGCCGGGTTCGATCCTGACCGAATCCTTGACGACCTTGCCGTCCTTGATGTACGCGATGAACTGCGACCAGCTGTTGATGGGCTTCTCCTGCGGACTCGCGTAGAAGAAGGTCACCCAGAGCATGATCGACACGAAGAGCAGCATGATCCAGCCGGTCATCTTCTGGCGACCCTTGGGCACGGGCGCTGAACCACCGGGGGGTGTCTGCTGGGGGCCCTGGCCTCGAGAACCGTCTCCCTGGGGGGTGGGATTCGAGCTGAAGGGGACCGGACTGTTGCTGCTTGGAAGGTTGCTCATGATTGTCGGATCGGCTTTTCGGGGGCGCTTCACCACTCTGCTTGGAGCGTATCCACGATATCCCGTGCTAATACCTGTACTACCTGGAAGCGGCCGAGTTCGACCGGTTGTTGGGAAGGCCTTGAAGGCGTGAAGAGGGCTGAGGCCGCAAAACCGGCCCTGGCAAGGATCGGCTCGCCGGTTCGGAGGTCGATCCATTCGAAATCGACGGTCCCTTCGACGAGCATTTCATTGGCCAGACCGGTCGTGGGGTCCTTGGAGAGCATGATCAGCCGATAACGGGTGACCGTGCCCCTGAGCATCGTATCCGCCCGCCCCTGACCGGTCACCTTCCAGGGCGTGACTCCTTCGATCTCCTTGACAATCGCCTCTGTGAGGTTCTGGGAGAGCTTTCGGTCGCTGGTGGCATTCCCGAAGACCGGGACGGCGATCGTTCTCAGGTTCGTGTCGTAGGTGGAGCCATGGGTCCAGCCACCGCCCTCGCCCGACGCGCAGCCGAGTGCGCAGAGGAGCAGGCAGCCTGCGAACAGTCTCGTGAGCCTTCGGGTCATGAACCGCTCCCCCCGGTCTGGTCCGGTGCGGTGAGCTGCCCGGTACTTTCCGGGAACTCCGGTTCCGGGCTGACGGCGGGGTCCTTGACACCCGAGAGGTCGATGTCCTGATCCCAGGGGATGCCCAGCTTCTCTTCGCGCAGGGCTCGGTAGTCCGGTCCGGTGGCGACCACCGTTTCCGGCATCTGGTCGAGGATCGCCGGTATGCGGCGCAGGGCTTCGAGGGAGGCGATCGAATCCGGGTAGGTCCGGACCAGACTTTGGATCGTGAGTTCCGCGGAGATCGGGTCGTTGATCGAGAGGTACCACTCCGCCGTCACCAGCAGCTTGCGTGCATCGGATTCATAGATCCGGACGAGGAGTGCCTCCGCACCGATCCGCTGGGCGAGGCCGGCTTCGCGGGTCCGCAGGTCCTCGAGGCGAAGCCGTGCCTCCTCGAGTCCGCTGGCGTCGTACTTCGGTCCCCGGTAGTCGGCGAGGTAGGAATAGATCAGTCGCAGCCGGGCCTTGTTGACGTCGGCTGAACGCGGGTAGTTCTCGACGAAGAGGTCGTAGGCTTCGGCCGCCATGCGGAGATCGCGGGTTCGGAAATAGAAGTCCGCGAGTTCCATGCCCGCTTCCTCGGCGAGCTGGCTGCCCGGAACACGTTCCTGGATCCGAATCAGCAGTTCCTGTGCCTCGTCATCCGTCGAGACGATCCGGAACGCCCCGAAGAGCTTTCGTCTCATGCCCCGTGCGTACACCTTGGCGATCTCGAATTCACGTTCGAGCGCGGTGACGAAGACCGGGCTGGAGGGGAAGCCTCGGGCGATCTCCTCGTAGTCGAAGAGCGCCTTGTACTCATCTCCGTCCGCCATGTAGGCGTCACCACGGATCAGGTAGGCGTTCGCCTGGAGCGGTGAGTTCGGATAGCGGTCGATGAACGCGGTTGCCAGGTCGCGGGCCCGACGTGGGTTGCCTTCGATGATGGCCCTGCGGGCCAGCAGCAGCTGCCCCCGTTCGCTTCCGACAGGGATCTCCTTGTCCCTGGTCCAGACATCATCGGGTCCGAGCCGGTACTCCTGCTCCTGCGCGGCGAGGCCGGCAACGGGCAGCAGGATCAGGACCACTGCGAGGTGGGCCAGCGGCCCGGTCATCGTCCTTGACTTGGAGGGCAACCATTGCATCGGGATGAATGGTACCGTGCCTGACGTCGTGCGGGTTCTCATCCTCTTCAATCCCATTTCCGGCTCCGGACGATCCGCTCGGCTGGCGAGCGAGCTGGCGGTCACCCTCGAGCGGCTTGCCGAGGAGGATGGGTGTCCACTCGAGATCGAACAGGCCGAGACCCGCCCGGAGCCCGCCGAACACTGGCTGGATGCCCGGCTTGACTCGATCGAACTCCTGGTGGTGGTGGGCGGGGATGGTGCGATGCGCCTGGCGGCACCGGCAGCAATGCGATGCCGGGTTCCGGTCTACCACTACCCGGGCGGCACGGAGAACCTCTTTGCTCGTGATTTCGGGATGCAGGCCACGCCGGAAGCACTGTTCTCGGCGATCCGCGAGGGTGAGACCAGATCGATCGACGTGGCCTGGGCGGATGGCGAGCTCGTTCTCATCTGTGCCTCGATCGGGCTTGACGCGGAGGTCTCCCGCGATCTCGCCGAGCACCGCAGTGGAGGCATCAGTCACCTCAGCTACCTGCCGCCGCTCTTGAGGCAGGTGCGGCGTTGGCGTGCGCGCCCTCCGGCGTTCGAGGTCGAAGTGGATGGAGGCCTTCTCGGCCCTTCGACCTCGGGTCTGGTGATCGTGGCCAATTCCCGCCAGTATGCGCTGAGGCTTGATCCAGTCCACATGGCGGACCACCTCGATGGCGCGATCGATGTCGTCCAGCTGCCTGCCCGAACCCTGCTCGGACTGCTGGTCTGGATCATCAGGTGTCGCTTGCGTCGGCAGTTTCGCAGTCGACAGGCACGGCACGCGCGAGGGCTTTCGGTCGTGGTTCGCTCGGATCGACCAAGCACCGTCCAGATCGACGGTGATCCCGCCTTCGATGGTGCTCCCCGTGAGCTCCTGAGGGTGGTGGTGGAGCCGGCAGCGTTGCAGGTCCTGCCGCCTCCGGTCCGAGAATCGGGCTCGAGGTCCGCCGGCTGAGCGACCTGTCCGGTCATGCGGGCCGACTGAAGATTTCCTCGGAATCAGAGAGGCATCCGATCAAAGGACGCCAGCTGTTGCGCCGATGCTCGAGGGCCGGCCGCCAAAGAACCACTCCTGGAACACGGCCGGGGAGAAAGCAACATGCCCAAGCACCCAACGAATGACGACTCGACGACGGAAGTGCCTTCCACCAAGGGAGGTGGACGCATGAAGGTCATGCTCATGGCCGCCATGGCGATGCTCGCGGAAGCGGGGGTCCTGGTGGCGGTCTTCATGTTCCTCAACGGCCCGCACGAGGTCGCTGCCGAAGGGGAGTTCGCTCCCGTGGTGGTGGAGGACGAGCGGATCGCCGAGATCATGCTGATCGACGAGCAGTTGACCAATGACCGACTCGGCTCGGTCTACGTCTACCCCGTCGAGATCTACGTCCATGTTCCGGAGAGCGCCCAGTCCTGGTTCGACGACCAGGTGGGGCAGTTCCAGAACGAGATCCGTGCCGAGGTCACCGCCCTGTGGCGTTCGACCGACCCTGCGGCGCTTCAGGATCCTCGGATGGAGGTCGTGACCGATCGGGTGGCCTCGATGCTTCGTGAGCGCTTCGAGGGCGAGGCCGATCCCGAGCATCCCCGCATCCGGAAGGTCGTCATCGTCTCAGGGACCGGATTCCGGGTCCGCGGCTGAGGATTCCTTTCTCGGATCCCTGAAATACACCGCCGCCTCGAGGATTCTCTGCAGCGCACGGACCCATGCGTCCGATTCTTCTCGATGCGCAGGGAAGCGCCCCGGCAGGATGCCGGGTAACAAGGCGGAGCCGATTCGATGACAGACCACACCCCTCCCGATCAGGGTGCCAACCCGGCCTTCGGAACCCCGAACCCCGGTCAGCCCCCGACACCAGGCATGCAACAACCCACGGAGCAGGAGGCCTTTACGCCTCCGCCGGATGTTCCTGATGCCGTCGCACGGACCGAGCAGGCGTTCAGCGGGGCCGAGCAGGCTGCGCTGAAGGTCACTGATGCGATGAACCAGGCCACTGCACCGGAGATCCCCGATCTCGGTGAGACCACGCGTGGTCCGGGCGCTGAAAGCATCGGCCTGCTCGAGGACGTCCAGCTTCAGGTTCGAATCGAGCTGGGCAGGACCCGGATGCTCGTCGAGGACGTGTTGCGGCTCGGATCGGGTGCGGTCGTGGAACTCGACAAGGCTGCGGGGGACCCCGTCGACATCTACGTCAACGGACGTCGCATCGCTCGTGGCGAGGTGCTCGTCCTCAATGAGAATTTCTGTGTGCGGGTGAGTGAGATCGTGGATCCCCAGGCTCGGACTGCCTGAGGATTGGTTGGCACCGGAGGATCCGGTGACCAGGGCTCGAGCGGGATGCTCGGGACGGAAAGGCCAGGAAGGCCATGCAGCAGCGACCAGGACAACGTGCCTGCCTGACGGCAGCCCTCGTGCTTTTCATCACTTCAACGGCGGGATCCCTCGGGGTGCAGGAAGGAGCGGCGCTCGGGCCGCTTGATTTCACGGGGGCAGAACTGCCTCTCGACCTGCAGTCACCTCCAGTCCCGGAGGTGGGCCCGTCGAGTGCACTGATGACGGTGCCCCTGCCCCAGGATGTCCCGTCGGAGAACATCCCGGTCACTGAAGGGACCTCGGAACCCGCGCCTTCGGCGAACGATGCGGAGAGTGCGGTCGTGGCCGCGACGGGGCAGGATGCTGCACCGGTCGCATCACGCTGGTCCGACGTCAGGTTGCCCGAGGCCGGTGCTGCGACCGCTGGTGGCGATCTCCTTCCCAGCGGTGAGGGTGCGGGTGAAGCGTTCCAGGTCGAGCGCCAGGTCAAGCACGCGAAAGCTCACCGTGGCATCGAGCCAGGGAATATGGCGCTGATAGACCGTGCCACTGGGGCGCGGTGGGCGGCGTGGATGGCGTTTTCCATTCGTAAGGATCGGCGGCTGG
>JAKVBQ010000048.1:9296-17637 GCA_022447205.1 Phycisphaerales bacterium | reverse complement strand
CTCCATGCGTGCTGATCACGGGCGGCCTGAGTGAACCACCGACGCACCTGGACAACGTACGACTCCTGCGAAAGCCGTTCCCGATCGAAACACTCGAGGCGACATGCCGGCTTCTGGTGAAGCAATATCGCGCGGAACAGTCGTGATCGACCGGGTGTTCCGTCAATCAGGATTGTCGGACTTGTAGATGTAGTCGACGTACCAGAGCGACAAGCGGACACGGTCATGGACCTCCAGCTTGTCCATGATGCTCTGGGTGTGCTTCTCGATCGTCTTGACCGAGACGTGCAGCTCGTTGGCGATCTCCTTCTTCGACCAGCCCTCGGCAAGGTAGCGAAGAGTGGCCCGCTCCCGGTCGGAGAGCTTGTTGAAGAGCGGTGTCACCTGGCCGACCCGATCACTGTTGACCCGCTCCTGCACCGAGGGTGAGAAGTAGCGCTTCCCGCGCATGACCGTCTCGATCGCCTTCACGACGTGATCGATGGGGTCCGCCTTGGTGACATAGGCCCGGGCATCGACTCGAAGAGCGGACTCGATGTATCGATCGTTGTAGTCACCGGACAGGATCACGATCCTGACGTCCGGCTGGATCCGCCTGATCTCCTCGGCGGCGTGGAAGCAGTCGAGTCCAGGCATCTGGATGTCCATGACGACGACATCGGGCGCATGGTCCACGGTGGCGTCGATGGCGTCTGCGGCGTTCCCCACGGAGCTGACGACCTTGATCCTCCCACCATCCTCGAGGATCGGGATCAGGGCACTTCGAATCAGGTCATGGTCATCGGCAATGACCGTACGGATCTGAGACATGGGAACAGGCGCTCCGGGCATCTGGTGGAAAGTCATCCGTACGGAATGGCTCCGTACGTCCGTGCATGTCCCCCAGCGGGCATCATGATCGTGGAAAAACACCGGTATGGGTAGGTCGGTGGCCACAAAACAGGGATTTCAAGCCTCCCAGAGGGGTTCGAATGAGCATGAAGCCTGAATGGGGAATTCGCCCCATGGTGATTCGTCTCCTGAATTGCTTTTATTCATGTGCGGACGCAGCAGGAACGTTCGCCAGCAGCCCGGCCTTGAGACTGTCAAGGCGAGCTGGACCCGGATGCGGGCTGGCATTCGGGAGAACCCCCTACGGGAGCACCACGCACCATGCACATGTCCACCACCGAAACCAGGGCCGATTTCGTGATGCGCCTCTTCGAGTCGTACTACGATCGGGTCTACGCCTTCTCGAGGAAGTCCGCCCCCGCAGATGTCGCCGAGGACGTCACCCAGGAAGTCTTCATCCGACTTCTCCAGCATCCTCGCCTCGAGGAGCTGACGCTCTCGGGCAGCTACCTGATCAAGATCGCCCACAACCTCCTGAGACGCCGACACTCGAGGAGTGTTCGCCTCCGCGAGCTCCTCGCAACGGCAGTCCGGGATGACCACATCGATCGACACGGTCGTCCGGACCGGACTTCCACCAAGTCCACCGCCCGGGAGATCGAATCACCCCAGCTCCAGGATGCCATGGCAAGCCTCACCCGTGATGAACAGGATGCGATCCGACTCATCGTGTGGGAAGGCAAGAGCTATGAACACGCCGCCACCAGCCTGGACGTCAGCGTGACCACGATCAACAACTGGAAACACCGGGGACTCGCCAAGCTCCGCAAGTACGTCGAACAGCCGAACCGCTCTGGCGAACGGCTGAAAGGCAGCATGACCGCCTGAGGCGGCCATGGACGCGGAGCAGCTCCCCGACAGGCTCTCTTCTTTCTCTTCACTCATTCGAACGGATCTCTCCGGGGGACCTGTTCGAACACGACGGCCGACCTCGAGTCGGCCGTCATTGTTTTCATGGCCCCCGGAATCGAGGGCTGGCAACCAGGTCATCCGTAGCGTATACTACGGACCGTAGCCCAAGCTACGGATCAGATGCCATGCCCGAATCAACCACGCCATCCACCCAATACCGCAAGACCCGTCACGACCATGCCTCGGAGACGGCAGAGGACTACGTCGAGGCGATCCAGGGGTTGATCGAGGGTGAAGGCAGCTGTCGGGTCATGGACCTCGCCCGTCGTCTCGGGATCTCCCACGTCACCGTGGTCCGAACCGTGCAACGGCTGAAGGCCGAAGGGCTGGTCGAGACCGCCCCGTATCGACCGATCGAACTGACCGCGAAGGGACGAAGACTCGCAAGGTGGTCGAAGGAACGCCACGAGCTCGTCCAGTCGTTTCTCCTGGCCCTGGGTGTGTCGCCGACCGTTGCCGCCGACGACGCCGAGGGCATCGAACACCACTGTTCCCCCGCCACACTCAAGGCGATGAAGACCTATCTCGACAAGGACAAGACCCGATGACACGACCGACCATCATGACCGCCCTCCTGTTCAGCCTTCTCATCGGCCTCGTGCCGACAGGATGCGGCCCGGCCCCGGAGACCCCGAAAACCTCGACCGAGGAACGCATCACGGTCGTGGCGACGACCGGCATGATCGCGGACATGGTGCGCTCGATCGGCGGTGACTCGGTCGCCGTCACCACCCTCGTCGGCGAGGGTGTCGATCCGCACCTCTACCAGCCGACTCGGGATGACGTCGCGACCCTGCTCGACTCCGACCTGATCTTCTACAACGGGCTCTTCCTCGAAGGCCGGATGGGCGACGTCCTTGATCAGGCCGGGAAGGACCGACCGGTCGTCGCGGTGGCCGAGGTGATCGACACCACGCAGTTGATCCATCCCGAGGAGGAGGAACATGTCGATCCGCACGTCTGGCTTTCACCGGACCGCTGGGCATCATGCGGCGAGGCGGTTCGCGCCACCCTCGCAGGGCACGCCCCGGAACAGGCCGAGACGTTCCAGTCGAACTTCGAGGCCTGGACGGCACGAACCGGCGAGCTCACCGAACTGGGTGTGCGTTCCATCGGTTCGATCCCCCCCGATGCCCGGGTCCTGGTCACCAGCCACGACGCATTCAACTACTTCGGCCAGGCCTTCGACATCGAGGTGGTCGCGGTCCAGGGGATCTCCACCGAGAGCGAGGCCGGACTGGCCGACATCGAAGCACTCGTGGACCTGATCGTTGAACGGAAGGTTCCAGCGGTCTTCGTCGAGAGCAGTGTCCCCCGCCGCAGCATCGAAGCGTTGGTCGAGGGTGCCGCAGCACGAGGACACGACGTCGTCATCGGTGGCGAGCTCTACAGCGATTCGATGGGCCCCGCAGGCACCCCCGAAGGCACCTGGGAGGGCATGGTCCGCCATGACATCGTGACGGTGACCAAAGCGCTCGGTGGGACCGTGACGGTGACCGAACCGGTACAGGAAGACCAGCCTTCATGAGTGACCCCGGTACGACACGCCCCCCGGGTTCGGAGCACTCACCGGATTCGCCGCTCTCGATCCACGCGATGACCGTGGCGTACGAGCGTCGACCGGTCCTCTGGGACATCGATCTCGACATCCCGCGAGGCGCCCTGGTGGGCATCGTCGGCCCGAATGGTGCTGGCAAGAGCACGTTGATCAAGGCCGCACTCGACCTGGTCCCGAAACTCAGCGGGCATGTCCAGGTCTTCGGCCGTCCCTACACGGTCCAGCGTGAACGGGTGGCCTACGTACCGCAACGGGAATCAGTGGACTGGGAGTTCCCGGTCACGGTGCTCGACGTGGTCTGCATGGGTCTCTACCACACCCTCGGTCTCTTTCGCGGCGTGAATCGACGAATCAGGAAGCGGGCGATGGAAGCCCTTGCCGAAGTCGGGTTGGAGGAGCTCGCTCATCGCCAGATCGCCCAGCTTTCGGGCGGGCAGCAGCAACGGACCTTCCTTGCCCGGGCCCTGGTGCAGGAGGCGGACCTCCACCTCATGGATGAACCCTTCGCCGGGGTCGATGCTGCCACCGAGGAGACGATCGTGTCGCTGTTGCGCACGCTCCAGTCTCGAGGCTGCACCACGATCGCGGTCCACCACGATCTCCAGACCGTCCCGGACTACTTCGACCACGTGCTTCTCCTGAACACCCGCGTGGTGGCCTTCGGTCGGACCGATGAGGTCTTCACGCCCGCCAACCTCGAGGCGACCTACGGTGGCAAGCTGACTCTCCTCGACCAGGCCTCGCAGGCCCTGGCAGGGCAGACGCGCGGAGTGCCGAGGTGACCTGCCTGGCCTCGATGTTCGATGACGGGCATCTGCTCGAAGTGTTTCTCCTGAGCAACTGGAACACGCGGGTCGTGGTGCTGGGGGTGACCGCGCTCGGGGTTGCCGGAGGCGTCGTCGGGGCATTCATGCTGCTTCGTCGCCGGGCACTCCTTGGTGACGCACTGAGCCATGCAACGCTCCCTGGGATCGCGATGGCCTTCCTCCTCGCCTCCACCCTCGGACTGAGCGCGAAAAGTCATGGGGTCCTCCTGCTTGGTGCGCTCGTGGCCGGCCTGCTGGGCGTGGTGACGGTGCAGTGGCTCACGCGTTCCGCTCGCATGAGCGAGGATGCCGCTCTCGGCATCGTCCTCAGCACCTTCTTCGGGGCGGGCGCCGCCCTGCTCGGCCTGGCCCAGCAGGAGACGAGCGCCAGTGCAGCCGGGCTCGAGGCGTTCATCTACGGCAAGACCGCCTCGATGCTGATGCGTGATGCGGCACTCATCGGTGCGACCTCGGTCATCACCATCGGCGTGTGCATCGCCTGCTTCAAGGAGCTTCGCCTGGTCTGTTTCGACCCCGACTACGCTCGAGGTCGTGGCCTGCGGACAACGGCCTACGACTTCCTGCTGATGGCGCTGGTCATGGCGATCGTCGTGGTCGGACTCCAGGCGGTGGGACTGGTCCTGGTGATCGCGATCCTGGTGATCCCGGCCGCTGCGGCGAGGTTCTGGACACATTCGACGGGACGAATGCTCCTGATCGCAGGAGCGATCGGCGGCGCGGGCGGCTGGATCGGCACGATCCTGAGCGCGATCGCACCCGGACTCCCCGCGGGCGCGATGGTCGTCCTCACGCTCGGCGGGTTCTTCATCGTGAGCCTGCTCTTCGGACGCCGACAGGGCCTGGCCCGACGGATGCTCCGACATCGACGCAGGGCCCTCCTGATGGATCGGGATCATGCACTGCGAGCGATCTGGGAATGCCTCGAACACACCGGTGAACCCGACTGCCTCGCGGGCCAGATCGGGTTCCGCTGGGGCTGGGCGACCTTGAAGACGGTTGATCGACTTCAACGTGCGGGCCTCCTCGTGGTCGAACCGGCAGCGGGAGAAGAACGAATCGCCTTCACCGAGGAAGGACAACGGGAGGCCGCCGCTGTCGTGAGACGACATCGCCTCTGGGAGCACTACCTCATGCGTCGAGCCGATTTCGATGAACACCACGTCGATCGAGGCGCTGACGAACTCGAACACCTGCTGCCGACCGGACTCCTCGAACAGCTCGAGAAGGAACTCGATGCGGAGACCCTGGCGATGCTGCCAAGCCCGCATGCGCTCAGGCCCGATCACGCGGGGGGCGCCCATGGGTGACTGGAGCCTCTTCTTCGACGGCTGGATCATCGCGACCGCCGCGACCTGCGCGGTGGCCTGCGCCGTCCCCGGCTGCTACCTCGTCCTTCGACGCATGAGCCTCATGGGAGATGCCATCAGCCATGCGGTCCTTCCGGGGATCGCCATCGGCTTCCTGGTGACCGGTTCTCGTTCCAATGGCATCATGTTCGTCGGGGCGATCCTCGCGGGTTTCCTCACGGCGTTCTGCTCCCAGTGGCTGAAGCGATTCGGGCGTGTCGACGAGGGTGCCGCGATGGGCGTGGTCTTCACCATCCTCTTCGCCCTGGGCCTGCTGCTCATCGTCCAGGGCGCGGACACCGTGGATCTCCATCCGAGCTGCGTCCTCTACGGAGCCCTGGAGTTCACACCCCTGGACCTGGTCACCCTTCCGTTGATCGACCTCCAGGTGCCGAGGGCGTTCGTGGTGCTCTCGATCGTCATGCTGCTCAACTTCGCGGTCCTCCTGCTCCTCTTCAAGGCATTCTGCATCTCAGCGTTCGATCCGGAGCAGGCCAGTGCCCAGCGGATGCGACCGGAGCTGGTCCATCACGTGCTGATGGCGATGACCGCGGTCACCACGGTGGCCGCCTTCGAGGCGGTCGGAAGCATCATCGTGGTGGCGATGCTGGTGGTGCCTGCCGTGATCGGCAGGCTCTTCGCTGGTCGACTCGTCTCGATGCTCCTCATCGCCTGCCTGGTCGGCATCCTCTCGGCGGGACTCGGGCATCTCGGCGCGGTCGAACTGCCTCATCTGATCGGCTACGGATCGGTTCCAACCTCCGGCATGATCGCGAGCGTGATCGGAGTGCTGCTGCTCCTTGCGATCCTGCTGAATCCCCGACAGGGACTTCTCCCTCGTGCACTGCGCACGCTGCGCTTCCGGCTGCAGACCACACGTGACGACCTCCTGGCACTGGCCTGGCGGCTCGAGGAGCGCGGCACCCTGCCCACCTCGTCGATCCTCTGCCACGACCTGACGACCGCACGACGGGTCTCCGGCTTCGAGAGTCGCTGGGCGCTCAAGCGGTTGCTTCAGAACGGCTCGTTCAGGATCGAGGGCGAAGGCCTTCGACTCACCGAACATGGTCGCGGGTCGGCGAAGAACCTGATCCGCTCGCATCGACTCTGGGAATCGTGGCTGGCACGAGCCGCCGGCATCGCGCCCGACCACGTGCACGATTCCGCGAACCGGCTTGAACACGTGACCGATCAGGCGATGCAGAAGCAACTTGCCGATGAACTCGGTGCGGCGAAAAGGGATCCCCACGGACGGGACATTCCGGAGTGACCTCGAGATGCCTCGGGGTCAACTCGAACCGATGATGATGCCGGCAGCGAAGACGATCCCCCCGCCGAGGATGACCTGGAAGCACGCCTTGAGGAACGGCGTGTCCATGTATCGCTTGCGTATCCAGGCGATGAGGACGAGTTCGACGACCACCACCGCGGTGGCCAGTGCCATCGCAACGCGGAAATCGGCGATCAGGAACGGCAGGGTGTGACCGATCCCGCCCAGGAACGTCATCAACCCACAGACCACGCCACGGACCAGGGGTCGTCCGCGTCCGGTCTTCTTGCCGTCGTCGGAGAGTCCTTCCGCGAACGCCATCGAGATTCCCGCCCCCACCGCTGCCGCGAGCCCGATCAGGAACGCCTTCCAGGAATCCTCCGTGGCGAACGCCGCGGCGAAGATGGGCGCCAGTGTCGACACCGAGCCGTCCATCAGTCCGGCCAGACCGGGCTGGATCACTTCACGCAGGAAGTCACCTTCCGGTCGTTCGTCGGCAGTGCGGGGTGAAGAGGAATCCGCAAGGTCGCTGGTGTTCATGACGAACTCCGAGTCGTGATCAGAACGCGTAGAGGTAGAGGAAGACCGCCAGGACCGCGAGGGCGATGAAGACGTACCACCTGCGGATCAGTTCCGTCACCGCAGGCGGGCGGCGAGCCGCGCCCTCCGGGATCCACGCATGGCAATGGGGACAGATGTCCGCCAGATCCGAGACCTCGGCCCCGCAGTCCGGGCAGTAACCGGTCGTCGGGGCGCTTCCACCGAAGCGCTGGACATCCTCCTGGGTGGGGCCTTCATCTTCGTCGAATCGTCTCGGCATGACCCCGACTATACTCGGTTCGATCACACCTCCCCCATCGGAGCCCGAACATGCCGCCAGTCAATTCCACCATGCTCGCCATCGGAACCACCGCACCCGCCTTCTCGCTGCCTTCGGGGGACGGAACCGTCCACTCACTGGAGGACTGCGTCGGCCCATCGGGCGTGCTGGTCGCATTCATCTGCAACCACTGCCCCTACGTCAAGCACGTCTTCGAGGAACTCACCCGACTCGGCAACGACCTGCCGGCCCAGGGTGTCGGCATGGTCGGGATCATGTCGAACGACATCGAACGCTACCCGGATGACGGGCCCGAGAAGATGATCGAGACCGCCCGGGAGAACGGATGGACGTTCCCCTACCTCCTGGACCAGGATCAGTCGATCGCCCATCGGTACAACGCCGCCTGCACGCCTGACTTCTTCCTCTTCGACGGCGAGTGCAGACTCGTCTACCGCGGCCAGCTTGATGACACCCGTCCGGATGCCGGAACCCCGGATGGGGCGGACCTTCGCAAGGCGGTTGCCGCGCTGCTCTCCGGTGAACCACCGCTCGAGGCGCAGACGCCTTCGCTTGGTTGCAGCATCAAGTGGATCCCGGGGCAGGAACCCGACTGGTTCGCCACCACCACTTGAAGTGGAATTTCCCCCGAGCTGACGAACCCATCCCGCGGTGATGCGTACCACCGTTTGGCATGTCGTACGCGCCCCCCGTGGC
>JAKVBQ010000048.1:0-9286 GCA_022447205.1 Phycisphaerales bacterium | reverse complement strand
ATCACGGTGCGCAGCGTCCATGCCTCGAGCGTGGCATGGAAGAGACCACGCCTCCATCGACGGCCGGGCGTTCTTCCGGGGGCGCACGGCCGTCGGTCCACTCAGGGACAGTTTTCCCATTCCGCGAGGAAGAGGAAAAGGTCGGTCCCGTCGACCATGCCGTCTCCATCGATGTCCTCGGCGGTATCCGGCTCGGCAGGTCCCCACGATGAAAGCAGGCGGTTCAGGTCGCCACCATCCACCGCGCAGTTCCAGTCGAAGTCCAGTGCGCAGAAGTCGAAGGAACGCTCGGGGGGTGGCCCGGGAGCGTGCTTGACCAGCGTGTCCCAGATCATGCCGACGAACTGCATCGCACCATGCTCGTAGGGATGGCATTCCCAGTTGATCGCTCCACTGGCATGCCAGTACGGTCCCTTCACGTGCACGCCGTCGCGTGTGTGGAGGGAACGCCAATCCCGCCAGGCCCCTTCACTCTCCTCGACCATCGCTCGGAGATCGATCACTGCGGTGTCATCCCGATCAGAGGCCACCTCATGCAGGCCCTCGGCCAGGGCGACCCATTTCTCGTTGCTGAAGTAGTTACCCGAGTTCGGATTGAAGCAGTCATGGGGCGTGATGAGCAGGAATCTCGCCTCGCGGATCGAGGGGTCGTTCAAACGGGCCTCGAAGTGCGCCTGCTCGATGCGTCCCACGAGGGTCCGGATCCGCTCCGCGGTCACTTCCCCCGTCACCCCGGAATTGAGCAGGTCGTTGACCCCGAGATGAATGAGATAGGTGTCGCACTGCTGGAATTCGATCCATTTCCGCCAGGCATCGAGGGGCACCTGGTTGAAGGCATAGGCCTGCGCACCACTCGCACAGGTCCAACCCCATTGGATGCCCGTGTCCCTGGTTTCATCCCAGACTCGGGCACCACCGACGATGAGCGATTCACCGGGTGTCTCCTCGTGGCCTTCAGTGACCTGGAGCGACACCGCGGTGCGCCGTGAGAAGTCGCGGTCACCAGGCCCGAGTTCGACGACCTCCGGCAGTTCGAGCCAGCTCATGGTCAGCTCTTCAGGTCGTTGCGGTTCGATCTGGAACCTGCTGGTGGCTCCACCCTCCTCTTCGGAGACCGTCGAGATGCCCTGCAGGGTGAATGGCATCGCATCCGGGTGGTCGTACCAGAGGAATCGGTACCGGAGTCGCGCGCCAGGTTCCGTGAGGGCGTCGTCATCCGCCCAGATCAGGTCGTAGTAGTTGCCGGAGCCGAGCTCCATCAGGACGAGATCGTCGGGAAGATCGCCAAGCGGACTGATCCGTCTGATGTTCGTCGGGGCGGACAAAGCCACCCAGGGGCTCATTGGATCGGAGTAGGTGAACCAGTACAGGCCGATCGAGGCCAGACGATCCTCCATCGCCCGAAGTTCCTCGGTGATGGTTCCCCAGGCATTGGTGTAGGAGGACCAGAACACCGTGCTGAAGATGCGGCCGGTCACCGCATAGCCGCGAATCCCGCCCTTGGGACGGAAGGTCGCCACGTAGGCCGCCGACATGTCGGTGTGCGTGATCGAGTCACCGACGAGATTGAGGTTCACCCGCCCGTTCACGATGCGATCGGCGATCTCACGCAGGACGGGATCTTCCACGAAGTGCGGGTCCCCTTCGACGGGAACCGGCGGAACGTCCTCGACGAGGTCGCTGGTCCGATCATCATCAGCCCCGGCGGACAGCGCCGACAGCGAGGCCAGAACGCCGGCACAGACGCCTCGAAGCATCGAAGAACCCCGCGTTCGGAGTCGCTGGCTGCTTGCTCTCTGGTGAATCACATGACCTCCAGATACACCATTGCACCCCCGTCCGGCAGGGTCAATCCTCTGGATGGGAAATACCCCCTCCTCGACCGGAGGGGGATGCCTGTACCTGCAGGTCCGAATCCCGGCCGGAGGAAGCGCCTCAGGAACCGTCCTTGCCGCCGAGTTCCACCGGCTTGTAGCCGCCCTTGGAGGCGAACCAGAGGATCAGGAGGATGTAGCAGAGGAACATGAAGACCGGGGGCCCGGACGCGGCCCGGAGGGCGTTGCTCTTCGCGGTGACGGTCAGCTGGTCGAGCTCCGCCCGTTCCGCCGCGAGCGGCGCGTGATCCGGGTGCGTCTCTTCCAGCTCGGCCAGCTGCATGTCGAGCTCGGCCACGGCATCCTGGTCGACTGATCGGTACTCGCCGAAGATCGAGGTCTTCGGATCACCTTCGGTATCCACGTACTTCTCGTAGATCGCAGGATTGGCCTGCAGGCTGCTGTGCATGTGACTGTCCTGCAGGTTCCCGAGGAACGGGGTTCCGATGATCCCGACCCCGAGCATGCCGACGCCGGCGATCGAGTTGATCGTGAGGGCGCCACCTTCCGGGAACTGCTCGGAGACCAGACCCAGGGTGCACGGCCAGAAGAACGTCTGGCCGATCCCGTAGATCGTCGCGAAGACGAGGATCACGATCGCCGCTTCAGCGCCTGCGAGCAGGAAGATGCCGGCAGCAGCGAAGGCGGAGGACCCGGCGAGGATGACGACCGGACTGAACTTCTTGGAGAGCGGGCCGATCGCGAAGAGGCGCAGGATCGTCATGATGAAGGCGGTGTAGATGAGGACCCAGATGCCCGGAAGGTCGTACTCCGCGAGCGCAGGACCGATCAGGTCCTTGATCCAGGCATCGGTGCCGAGTTCGGTGATCGCCAGCGGGATCATCAGGAGCAGCAGCAGGATGAAGAGGACCCGCCCGGGGGCACCCTGGACCATGACCGCATAGATCAGGGTGACCCCCCCGATGCCGCACCAGGGCCAGGGGGAGGACCAGTCGAGACCCCAGAAGACACGGGAGATCTCGAGACCGATCATCACGATGATGATGAGCGCACCAAGAAAACCGGCCTGCTTGAGCATCGTCATGTAGGGAATGCCGGCAGCAACGCGTTCGTTCAGCGGGAAGACGGTGCTCACCAGCATGAACGCGTAGATCACGACCGGGAAGAGCAGGACCGCGACCTGGACGGTGGCTGGCTGGTTGCCGAGGAACAGGGCCAGGAGTCCCGCAAGGACCAGACCACCCGGCCAGCCGGCGTGGAGGATCGTGAGCCACTTGGTCTTCTGCCGGTGGTAGACGGAGGCGATGACCGGGTTGATGACTGCCTCGACGGTGCCATTGCCAAGTGCCCCGAAGAAGGAGCCGATCCAGAGCCACCAGTAGCCCTGGAGACTCTCGGGCAGGAAGCCGGCGGCCGGGGTCATGAGCATCAGCGCCTGGATGACGTGGCAGATGACCGCGAACCACAGGGAGACCTTGTAGCCGATCTTGTCGATGATCAGCGAGAAGAGCACGATCGAGATCGCGAACGGCCAGAGGCCGACCCCGAAGATCTCACCGACCTGGGTATCGCTCAGGTTGAACTGAGGCTTCCACACGTCGTTGAGGAGGGCGATTCGGACCATGAATCCGAACGAGGTCGCGATGAGTGCGATGAAGCAGGTGGCGAAGAGGAGCTTTCGCTGCTTCTCGGACAGGGCATCGGGTGAAAGGCCTGAGGTCATGTCATGTCTCCAGATGTGTGCCGAGATCGTAACCCATGGCAGGTCGACCTGCTGCTGTCGATGCCCTCCGATCGACACGCACCGGCCTTCTCGAACGTCCAAAAAGAACAGCGCCTGCGGCGAGCCGCAGGCGCATGAACGTGATCTTCTGGAACGAGGCGGACGGGACTCGAACCCGCAACCACCGGCGTGACAGGCCGGTACTCTAAACCAATTGAGCTACCGCCCCAGAATGAAGCGAGTCGAAAGTATACCAGCGACCGTGCAGGGGTCAACCGAACCGAAGATTCGGCCTGACAAAGGCTTGTGGAGGAGGGTCCGAGTTGTGGCGAGGGATCGGTCGGATTGATCGAACCTCAACCACAGGGGCCCCAGTATCCGAGCATGATCGTGAGTTCGCTGGGGCCCGGTACTCCGGTCTCGTTGCAGTCCACAGAGTGATCGAGCGAGAGCACCGTACCGAACCGGGCATCATCGGCGCTGGAGAACAAAGGCCCGACCACGACGAAAAACCCTCGCACCCCATCTGGGGTGCGAGGGCAAGTCAAGGATCATTTGATGCCGGTGCCGCTATTCGGCGCACGCTCCCCACGCCCCGAGGACGATCGAGAGATCGGTGCCGTCGGTGACGCCCGAACCGTCGATGTCCGCCTCGCCGGAGCGCCCCCAGAAGCCGAGGATCCGAGAGAGATCGATGCCGTCGACCAGACCGTCACCATTGATGTCCGCGATGCAGGGTGGGGCGATGTCGAGGGCGGCGATCGCTTCGAGGACGTCGGGCAACGGCCCGATGTGCTCGCTGGCGTTCCCCGCCTGTGCGTTTCCACTGGCCATCAGCGCCTCGCGCATCTCCCAGGAGGTCAGGGGACGACCGAAGGTGTCCTGAGCGTACTCCTGGATCAGCATGCAGGCACCGGCGACGATCGGGGTCGCCGAACTGGTACCACTGAAGTAGGCGGTGTAGTCACAACCCGCCTCGTCGAAGAGATCTGCGTACCCCGTGGTGTACACGCACTCCCCGTGGCCCTGCACATTGACGCGCTGGCCGTAGTTGGAGAAGCCGAGTCGGCCCCGAAAAGTGTTGCCGTAGCAACTGGCCGGGGCACCACCAGCGCCGACCAGGATCGCACCGGAATCATTCTCCGGCAGGAAGGGCCAGTGGCCGCCGTTGTCGGTCGAGTAGATCGGGTCGTCGAGGTTCTCACCACCGTTGCCCGCCGCCGCGACGACCACCAGACCGTTCGAGACCGCGGCGACCGTGGCGTTGTAGTCGGACAGGCGCCATTCATTCGGGACATACCCCACCTGTGACCCACCCGGCGAGTTGGGACCGG
Source organism: Phycisphaerales bacterium (assembly GCA_022447205.1). Lineage (GTDB taxonomy): Bacteria > Planctomycetota > Phycisphaerae > Phycisphaerales > SM1A02 > JAKVBQ01. The sequence continues at coordinate 4,394 of JAKVBQ010000048.1, read as the reverse complement.
GCGTGTGCACCTCGAGCACCAGAACTGCACCCTCCGGAAGGGCATCGATCGCACGGTAGATCGCACCAGCCACGTTGTAGCTCATTCCGTTGTAGGTGGGCGAGAAGAAGACCTCGGTCGAACCGTGCCCGGTCCCCTTCGTGCCAGAGTCGTTGTCGAGGGAGACCATCTGGCCGAGCACCGCGGTCCCGTGGTTGTCACCGAAGGGCGAGACCGGCTCGAAGCCGAGCACCTGGACCTCGGGAAGATCGCAGTGTTCCTCATTGAAGTCGTACTCGACGTCACACACCGCGACGCCGGCACCGGAGAGACCGAGCTCCGACCAGGCCCGTTCCGCGCCCACGCCGCCCCCACTGTTCTGGTAGGACTGGTTGGGCTGGTAGTTCGGCGGGTTGACCGGCGGGCTCACCGGTCGGGGTGCGCGCGAGACCTCGAGCACACCCGGACGGGTGCGAAGCAGCGCGCTTGCCGCTTCGAGATCGACACCCGGCTGCAGGCGGACCTGACCTTCAAGGCGGGGGTCGAGCAGTTCACGTCCGGTCGCCTCCCGGGTGCGCTGGAGGATCCGCTCCATCGAGGCGTCGGGAATGCCCGCGGTCGTCGCTTCGAAGACCGCGCCGGCGAGCAGCTGGGCACCCAGGCCACCCTGCTCGGGCACCTGGAGCAGGTTCTCGAAATCAGACTGTTGCGCGACACGGACGTGAAGGACCGGCCATTCGTCGGGGAGTTCGGCACCGGGCACCTGCGCGTTGGCATTCGATCCACCAACGGGCAGGCCGATGATGCAGGCCCCCAGAAGAACCATGCTGGCGATTCGAAGTGTCGGACGATTCGTGCGCACGCTATCTCGTGGCATCAGACAACCTTGAAGACATGTGTCCACAGTTTGCTCCTTGCATGTGTCAGGAAAGAGAACGGCCACTTCGTCGGTGCCATGCAGGAGACTGTGAGGAACAGCACTCAGCAGGGGAAGCATGACCCCTCAGGGATAGGTACGCGCTTTCCGTCGAGATACCCCCCACGCAATCCGATTTTTTCTCGAATCGTTGCTGGAACCGCCGTGCGGCATCCGAATGAGGCCATGCACGCCGGTTCGAGCACTACTTCGCGGCGAACCAGTCCCGACCGTGGGCGGCGTCGACCACCAGGGGCACCGCAAGGTCCATGGCACCCTCCATCCGCTCGGTGACCAGACCGGTCACCGCTTCGATCTCCCCTTCCGGGACCTCGAAGACCAGTTCGTCGTGGATCTGGAGGAGCATCCTGGTGCCGGGTGCAGCATCCGGCAGCGCACGATGGAGGTCCAGCATCGCCAGCTTGATGAGGTCGGCCGCCGAGCCCTGCACCACGGTGTTGATCGCCATGCGCTCCCCGAGCTGACGCTCGTTGGGGTTGCGGGCATCGATCTGCGGGATCAGGCGACGACGGCCGAGGATCGTCTCGACGTAGCCGTTCGTCTGCGCCTGCTCGACACAGGCGTCGAGGAAGTCGGTGATCCGTGGGAAGCGCACCTTGTAGTCGTCGATGATCTCGGCCGCTTCCGCATTCGAGACATCACCACCAAGACGACGCGCGAGTCCGAAGGCGGTGATGCCGTAGACGATCCCGAAGTTGATCATCTTCGCGGTCGAACGCATGTCGCCGTCGACGTCCTCCGGCGCGACACCCATCACCTCCGCGGCCACCGCGGTGTGGATGTCCATCCCGTCCTTGAACGCCTGGATCAGCGCCTCGTCACCGGAGAGATGCGCGAGCAGGCGCAACTCGATCTGCGAATAGTCCGCGGCGAGGAGCAGGTGTCCGGGCGCGGCGACGAACGCCTTGCGGATCTCCCGCCCCGCTTCGGTGCGGATCGGAATGTTCTGGAGGTTCGGATCGCTCGAAGACAACCGCCCGGTGGCGGTCACCACCTGGTTGAAGCTCGCATGGATCCGTCCCGTCGACGGCTGGATCGCCTCCTTGAGCGCGACGAGGTAGGTGTTCACGAGCTTCGTGAGCTGGCGGTACTCGAGGATGTTCCCGGGGATCGTGGTTTCGACCGCGGGATCCTCCGACAGCTTGGTCAGCACCTCGACGTTGGTCGAGGGACCGGTCTTCCCCTTCTTGAGCGGCTTGATCCCGAGTCCCGGCGGTTCGTCATCGGGCTTGTTGAAGAGGGCCGCTGCGAGCTGCTTCGGCGAATCGGGGTTGAAGGGATGCGGCGCGGCGTCGATCACCGCCCGGCGAAGGGTCTCGATGCGACCGGCGAGTCGCTCCCGCTGGCGATCAAGTTCGTCGGGGTCGACGGTGATCCCGTTGAACTCGAGCTCGGCGAGCACCTCGACCAGCGGCAGCTCGGTGTCGGTGTAGAGGGTGTCGAGCCCCATCCCATCGACCTGTGGACGCAGGCGCGACTCGAGCTGGAGGGTGACGTCGGCATCCTCGGCGGCGTATGGGCCCGCGGTGTCGAGGTCCGCCTGGCTGAAGACGATCTGCTTCGCACCCTTCCCGATCACCTCGGTGATCGAGACGCAGCGACGACCCAGCTCGCTCTCGGCGAGCGCATCCATCCGGTGACTGGCTCGCGTGGCGTCGATGACGTAGCTCTCGACCATGGTGTCTGCGGCCACCCCGCTGATCGGAGCGCCGTGGTTGCGCAGGACGTTCAGGTCGAACTTGATGTTGTGCCCGATCTTCCCGATTGACTCGTCCGCCATGATCGGAGCGAGCGCCGAGATCACCGTGGCCTCATCGAGGTGACTCGAGGGATCCGGAGAGTTGGTCGGGATGTAGTACCCCGCTCCGGCCTCGGTGGCGATCGAGACGCCGGCCAGGGCGACGGTCGGGGCACACAGGCCGTCGGTCTCGGTGTCGACCGCACAGCGGCCGGCGGCACGGACCCGTTCGACGAGTGCTTCCAGTTCCGGCTTGGTCCGGATGATCGTGTAGTCACCGGCGACGGGACGTGTGGGGTCGACCGCTTCGGTCCCGGCGAAGAGCCCGCCGAGCATCGAAGGATCGGCGTCGGCATCCTCCTCCCCCGCTGGTGCTTCGGCGGCCGAAGCCGGTTGATCGCTGGAGAGGAGCCCGGCGATCTCGTCGCGCAGGCGGTTGAACCCGAGAACGCGCATCGACTCGACGAGTTCGGCGACCTCCATCGAGGCCAGGTCGACCCGCGTCGCCTCGAGATCGAAGTCGACGTCGCAGTCGTCCTTCAGGGTGATGAGTTCACGTCCGAGCGGAATCGTCTCGCGAGCCGCGATCAGGTTCTCGAGCCGCTTGCCCTTGATCGCCTGCTTCGACTTCGGCAGCTCGGCATCCGCCTCGATGCGCTCGTAGATGCCGTCGATCGAACCATGCTCGCTGATCAGCTGGGCCGCGGTCTTCGGCCCGATGCCGGGCACCCCGGGCACGTTGTCGGCGGTGTCCCCCATGAGGGTGAGCATGTCGACGACCTGGTCAGGCGTGATCCCCGCGTTCGCCTCGAGGGCGGCGACGTCGTTGACGGTGTCCTTGTGGACGTCGACCAGGGACGTCTTCTCATCGAGAAGCTGCTGGAGGTCCTTGTCCTTCGAGATGATCCGGATCTCGACGTCCGGCTGCTCCCGACGGAGACGCCGGGCGATCGTCGCGATCACGTCGTCCGCCTCGACACCTTCGACCCCGTAGATCGGCACGTTCATCAAATCGAGCAGCTCGAGGCAACGATCGACCTGGGGCTTGAGATCACTGGGCGGGGCGTCCCGGTTGGCCTTGTACTCGGGGTAGAGCTGGCTGCGGAAGGTGCCCTTGTCTCCAGAGACATCGAGCGCGAGGGCAAGGTGGTCCGGCCGGTAGTCGCGCAGGAGCTTGAGCATCATGCCCACGAAGCCGTAGGTCATGTGCGTCGGTTCGCTGGTGACCGGGCTCGACATCGGCGTCCGGATCGCGTGGTAGGCGCGGAAGAACTGCGCGTAGCCGTCGATCAGGTAGAGGGTGCCACCCTCCGCCACGCCGGCGGAGTCGTTCTCGGTCGAGGTTGCCATGTCGACATCTTAGTCGGTGGGCCAGCGTACGACCCGACGATCGATCAGGTGCACGGGCCCCACTCACCCAGGAGCATCGAAAGGTCCGCCCCATCCACGAGCCCGGAGTCATCGATGTCGGCGGGTCCGCTCGACGCACCCCACGCCCCGAGAAGCACCGTGAGGTCCGCGCCGTCGACGACGCCGTCTCCGGTCAGGTCACCAGGGCAGTCCACCGGCTCCATCAGTGCGCCACCACCCGCGCCTTCGGGACCACCGTAATCCCAGTACGGCCCCTGGTCGTCGTAACGGAAGAAGAGATACTCGGTGCCCTCGATATCGTCGATGCCGAGACCATTCGCCGCCCCATGGGCGGATGGCACCCACGCGTCGCTTCCCTCGTCGTACTCG
>JAKVBQ010000047.1 GCA_022447205.1 Phycisphaerales bacterium | reverse complement strand
CCGGCAGCGAACCCGCCATAATTCCCGGAGATCCTGCAGCCCATGATGACGGGACTGGTTCCGGAACCACAGGTGATTCCGGAACCCACGTTCCCCTCGCCGCCCGTGATCACGAGCTCCTTGATCACCGTGCCATCGTCTTCGCCACTGACGATCCGGATCACCGGCCCACCCTGCTGCTGGGCATCGATGGTGGTCGCGAGGGAACCGTCCTCATGGAGCGACCCCTGGATGGTGATCGCCCGACCGCCCGGGCTGATCTGGTAGGCGTTGTAGGTGCCGGCCGCGAGCTGGATGATGTCACCGTCCGACGCGCCATCGATCGCCGCCTGGATGTCACCACCGAGCGGGACCTCAATGGTGTCCGCGAGGACGACCGGAACCATGAGCAGGGACGTGAAGATCGCGATGATCGAAATGCGCATGTGAAACCTTTCAACCCGACATGTTGGAGCTGGAAACGGCCAGTCAATGACCGAAGCGCCAGTCTAAGACAAGGTCCGGATAAAAAAGCCATCAATCATTTGAATTGGTGATCAAAGCGCCATGAAATGGTTCAATCGACCGCAGGAGCATCGCCTCCGAGGTGGACCCGGCCGGCGTCATCGATCCGGGTGTGCGGGTTCCAGGCGACCTCCCAGGCGAATCCGTCGGGATCGGCGAAGTACGCACGGATCCCGCCCCAGGGTGGCGCGGAAGGTTCACGGAGAACGCGTCCCCCCGCTTCCCGGACCCGCTGAAGGACTGCCGCGATGTCCGACTGCTCACGGACGTTCTGGGCGAGTGCGAAGGTGATGCGACCGTCATCGGGATCCAGGCCCGGCGCGAGCGTGGCATCCTCGGCGAGCGCATCTCGCTGGAAGAGGGCGAACACCTGCCCAGACATGTCGAAGAAGGCGACGTGGTCGTTGCTGCTCGGATGTTCCTCGAGACCGATGGTCGCATAAAAGAGCCTGCTCGCGGCCAGATCGCGGACTCCGAGGGTGATGAAGGAGATGTTGTGACGGAGTCCGACCGGAGGATTCGTGCTCATGAAGGCACGATGACAGTCGGGACGCCCCGGCGCAAGTCAATCGACCACGCGATGAGTTGATGCAGGCATGTCATGCAGGTGCAGGAACACCTTGGGGCCGTGGCGCTGCGACGGATCTGCGACTACTCGGCCTGGGCAGCGAGCCCGATGACCAGCAGGATCACGCCGGCGATGATGATGACAAGACCGGGGTTCATGCATCAAACATGCACCATGAACAGCGGGATGCCACTCTTCTCGACAAAAGAACCGGCAGAAACGTGGGTCTGCGCAGGCTGCACCCCTCAAACACACGACGCCGCGCATGGCGCGGCGTCGTGACCCCGAATCAGACGGCTGCCCCTGCCGGCCAAGAGATGGAGGCCGACGGGAGGCGCGCGAGTCAGGCGAGTACTCACATTCCCGTTCGGGAACGCGCAGGACCCCCCGGAAAGATCCCGGTGCAGAGTGCCCGTCACTGACCTCGAGGCAATGGGATATTCGGTTCCCAACCCCGATCTGGGGATGGGGTAAACACCCCAGATTCACCAGCCGCCGCCAGAAGGCATTGCTGGAAAAGGACTTTCAGTACCGGCCAAAGTCCCCCAGTCGGCCTGAAATCAAGATTCAGGAGAGCTCGACCCGCATCCCCGGTGGAACGGCGGCATCCGAACCGCGTTCCACCATGTTGGCGACCGGATAGGCGCAGTAGTCGACGCTGAAGGCCGCGGCCGGGCGATGGTTGCCGGAATGACCGAGCCCGCCGAAGGGCAGCTTGCTGCTGGCGCCCGCAGTCCCGGTGTTCCAGTTGATGCACCCGGAACGCACCCCGGAGAAGAACGCGTCGTACTCGGACTCGTCGTCGGTGAAGATGCTCGCAGCCAGGCCGTAGCGGGTCGCGTTCGCCTGCTCGATCGCACTGTCGAGATCGGGCACCACCGCGACCTGTGCGATGGGGCCGAAGCATTCCCGATCGGTCTCGACCGAGAAGCGGTCCACCTGGACCACGCCCGGGGTCACGAAGTGACCGGGTCGATCAAGCTCGGTGGCCTGGACGAGGATCGAACCACCAGCCTTGATGAGTCCCGACTGGAAGTCGAGAGCGTCGCGTGCGCTCGCCTCGGTGACCAACGGCCCCATGAAGACCGGCTCCGGCGAATTGCCGGGACCGACCAGCAGGGTCGAAGCGGTCTCGCAGAACGCCGGGATGAATCGGTCGGCGATCGACTCGTGCACGATGATCCGACGCGTGCAGGTGCATCGCTGGCCGGTCGTCGCGAACGAGGCCCGCACGCATTCGATGACCGCCTGGCGCAGGTGCGCACCGGGCATCACCACCGCGGGATTCGAACCACCCAGTTCGAGTGCGACGATGCGGCCGGGGGAATCGAGGTTGCCCTCGAGGATCCGTCGCCCCACCGACCAGCTGCCGGTGAAGAGGACCCCGTCGACGCCGTCGTGGGAGACGAGATTCGAGGAGACCTCCGCCCCACCCTGCACCATGTTGAAGACGCCGTCCGGTGCCCCACCCGCCCGCAACGCCTCGGTCATCAGTTCCGCGAGGAGCTGACCGGTCGCCGGGGTCTTGTCGGAAGGCTTGAAGACGATGGTGTTGCCCATGAGCAGGGCCGGCACCCAGTGACCGTTCGGAAGATGTGCCGGGAAGTTGAACGGACCGATCACCGCCATCACCCCGTGGGGCTTGAAGCGGCAGTGCCCGTCCCGGGAGTCGTTCACCGCCACCGTGTAGTCGGTGACCCGGGAGAGCGATTCCGGACCGAGCGTGATGTCGACCTTGCCACCAAGGGCGTTCGCCTCGAAGAGGCACTCCGAACGCACCTTGCCCATCTCCATCATGATCAGGTCCGCGATCCGATCCACGTTGGCCCGGGTCAGTTCCTGCCAGTGTCGAAGGACGGCCACCCGCTCCTCGAGCGACGTCGCGCTCCAGGCGGGGAGCGCATGACGCGCGGCGGCCACCGCCTCCGCGACGTGGCTCGGTTCGGGCACCGCGGCGTAGACCAGGGTGTCCGGGTCCGCGGGGTCGCGGGACTCGATGCCGCCGGCACCCTGCGCGAGGACCCGAGGACTGCCGTTGATGAAGTCGGCCGGGGGGCCCGCGAGAAAGGACGATGCCGCCTGATCTGCCACGGTGCTGTCTCTCCGGTGATCGTTGGTTCGAAAGTCCGGACCTGACCAGGACCATGTGGCATGATCAGTCGAGCGGAGTCACGCCGACGCTCGCACCATCCTCCGCACCGATCGCCTCGGCACTCGCCCGAGGCAGTCCGATGTGCTCTCCATCGACGCGGTATTCCGAACGGACGGCACGGAATCCGACCTCGCCGGTACAGCTCACGATCCCGATGCGATCGAAGCCGCCATCGACACCGTTGAGGGTGTAGGAACCGGTCGCCTTCACGAGGGGGATGTCGTCCCGCATCGTCTCGAGGTAGGGACCGCCATCGAACGGATCGATGGTCCCTTCGTAGCGGAAGCCCTGGTTCTCGAGCATGGCTCGGGCGGGACGGGTCTCCTCGCCGACCTTCGCGATCAGGTTCCTGGCTTCCGGAGGAAGCAACGAGGCGTAGATCTCGCCGGGCGGGAAGAGGCTCGTCATGAACTCCTTCGAGTGCTGGCAGAAGAGATCCGCCTCCTTGTAGGAGAGGTTGATGAACCGGCGGCCGAGGTAGTCCCAGAGGAGGTTGCGGTTGTCGGGGGAGATCCGACCCATCATCTCCGCGATGACCCGTTCACTGAAGCGCTCCGGCTCGAGCCCCATGAAGTGGAAGCGAATCATGCTCATGACCTTCCCGAGCTTGCCGGGATGGCCGCGATAGCCGGGCGCGATGATCAGGCCGCCGAGTTCGCTGGGGCCGGTCTCGTCCACGTCGAACTCGAGCGTGAGGTGCACCTGTCCGGTCTGGAGGTCGTCGCTGAAGAGTTCCCGACGACGCACGCGCAGGTAGGTGTGCGGATGTCCCGGCCAGGAGACGCAGCAGACGATCATCGAGGAACCGACGATGTTGCCCGTCTCGGAGTCCTCCATGCAGAACATGTAGAGACGCTCGCGAGGATCGTCGTCGAACTCACCCGCGAAGGACTTGCGGGATCGGACGATCTTGTTCGCGATGATGTCCTTGTCCGGCGGGAGGTTCACGAAGTGAACGGTCCTCGCCAGTTTCAAGAGATTTCCGAGGTCATCGATGATGGCCGGCCTGACGACGAACATCGTTGCATGCTCCTTTGGGTGAACGGGTGGATCAGTTTGCCGCTTCGGCGGCGGCGAAACCACGTTCCATGATCTCGAAGACGGGACCGAACTGCTCCGGCTGCATGACGCCCACTGGTGCGAGGAACCGCAGGTGGAACGGGCCGTGCCCGCACATGAAGGCGATCACGCCCTCGCGGAAGAGGTGGTGACAGAGATCCATCACCCTCGCACGGTCGCCTCCGAAGGGGGTCAGTCGCATCATGCCGCCGGTACCGGCGACGTAGTCGGTGGTGGTCTGGCCCAGGGAGTCGGTCACCGGGGTGAACCACTCCGGATGGGCGGCGACGAAACGACCCGCATGCTCGCGATACGCGGCGTGCAACCGGTTGATCCGACCGTCCGGACCGTAGTAGTCGCCGTCACGCATGGTCTGCAGTGCGGCAAGTCCGACATGGATCGCACTGGTGGAGGAGATGAACGTGCCACTCAGGAGACCCGGCCGCGGGTTGAACTCCTCGGTGTAGAGGGCCGCACAGATCTGGCTCATCTTGCCGACGGTCGCGACGTCGACGTACTCGCCGAGGTCGAGTCCGGCGAACCGGTACATCGAATCGGTCCGACCGAAGGTCTGGACCTCGTCGGCCCAGACGGGAATGCCCGCCTCCCGGCACCGCTCCATGAGCGGAACGAAGAAGTCGCGCGGCGCGACCACGAAACCGCCTTCGCCCTGGGTCAGTTCGAAGATGAAGCAGGAATGCTGGTTCGGGTATCGCTTGATCGCCTGGTCGAGATGCCACATCGCACGATCGATCGAGGCCTCCCCCATCGCCTCGTCCCAGTAGGGGATGTAGTCGACGTGGGTGTTCAACGGAATGCCGGAACGACCACCGGCGGAATCACCGATCTGGGCCATCGTGGTCGAGCGACCCATGAAGCAGTCGTTGAACGCGATGACGCGCGGCGCGGCGTTGGTCTTCTGCTGGCAGACCTTCAAGGCGCTCTCGTTCGCCATCGCACCGGAATTCGTCATGAAGCAGTGCTTGATCGACGAATGACGGGCGGCCTCCTCGGTGAGCAGCTCACCGATCAGGATCGAATCCGGATTGAACTGGAGGTTGCCCTGCATCACCACGTCGGAAAGTGCGGACTCAAGGGCCGCACGGACCATCGTGGGATGGGAGTGACCGAACATGTGGACGCCGATGCCGTTGATCATGTCCCACTTGACGGAGCCATCGGCGAGCTGGACCAGAGCCCCGTTGCCGAGACCCGAGCCGAGATAGGGATAGAGGCACTGTCGGCCACGAACCGCGGCAGCCCGGTCGAGGAGCGCCTGGTAGGACTCGACGAGGTCGGCCTCGGGAGGACGGGCCTCCGTGATGGTGGCCTGGGCGGCACGAAGCTGGTCAAGAATCGCCTCAATCGACGCCTGAACGCTGGAATCCCCAGCCAAGGCGGCGCCGAGCGTGGCGCAGGGGTCGTTGTTGGTGGTCATGCCCCTGATTCTATCAGGAGTGCAGACAGAACTCACGAACCCGGTTCAGAGGGTTTAAACGCCGATTGACTCCGCTCCGGAGGCGATCCGCTTGATGAGTACCGCCAGGAGTGCTGCACGCTCGGAGAGCGAGCCAAGCTCGACGTACTCATCCTCCCGATGCAGGTTGCCGCCGCGCACCCCGAGGGTGTCGATCGTCGGGAGCCCCGCGGACTGCAGCACGTTCCCGTCACAGACCCCACCCGTCTTCGCGAACGGCAGTGACTGACCGAGTGACTCGGCGGCACGACGGGCGGCCAGGGCGAGCTGCTCGACGGCAGGCGTCATCGGTTTCGCCGGACGGTTGAAGGTCCGCTCGAAATGAACCCTGGGCAGATGCCCTTCGGGATGCGGGGTACCGGAGTCGTCGTGTGACCACCGCTGCTCGAGGGCATCGAACGCCGCCTCGAGGACGCCCTGGCTGTCGGGATCCTTGAACCGGACGTTGCCCCAGCAGGCGGCATGATCCGGCACGGCATTGGTGGCCTGACCACCCTCGATCGGGCCGATGTTGACGATCCGTCCGGCCTCCGGATCCGCGAGGGCGAGCACCTCGATGATGACCTCCGCGAGGGTCTTCACGGCGGAGATCCCCCGCTCGAACTCCCGACCCACGTGCGCGGATCGACCTTCGACCCGGATCATGAACTGGCCCGAGCCCATCCGCTCGACGACCAGCGAACCGTCGGGAAGGGCCGGCTCGACGACCAGTCCGACATCGGCGGAACGAGCCGCCTCCGCGAGATGCCGTTCGGAGCAGAAGGAACCGGTCTCCTCGTCGCTGGTGAGCAGCACCGTCCAATTGACGTCGACACCGGCTTCGGCAAGCGCCTCGAGGGCGGCCATCACCACGAGCACTCCACCCTTCATGTCGGCGGCGCCCGGCCCGCGCGAGATCCCGTCGGCCTCGTGACGCAGGGCGTCGAAGTCACTCTCCGGATCATGCACCGTGTCCAGGTGTGCTGCCAGCAGGATGCGGGGACCATTCCCGGGGTGGGTGCAGGTCGCGGTGGGCGGTGGCGTCTGGTTCGACCAGCCACCGAGCAACCAATCCGGCCGTTCGTCGCCGGTCGCGAGCGACGTCGTCGCGCCGATCGCCTGCAGCCGTTCAACGAGCATCGCACGCGTCGTCTCGAGGCCGTCCGCATGACCCATGCCGGTCGGAATCGCGACGAGGTCGGCGAGTTCCTGTTCGAGCGTCGCCTGCCGGGCGAAGAGGCCGTCACGCAGCCGTGTCTCGACGGGATCAAGTTCGTTCAATGCACTCATGCCGGCTCCTCGAGACGATCGAGATCGATCGCTCCGCTGTAGACCTCGACCGCAGGACCGCGCATCGAGACGTGTTCGCTGGTCGCATCGTATGCGAGATCCAGCATCCCACCCGGCAGGCAGGCGGTGATCGAGGACTCGGTTCGACCCTCGAGTGCCGCGGCGACGCAGACCGCGGAGGCTCCGGTCCCACAGGCAAGGGTCGGACCGCTGCCGCGCTCCCAGGTGCGCATCGACACCCTGGTGGGCGTGTCGACGGAGACGAAGTGCACGTTGATCCGTCGGGGGAACCAGGGATGTCGCTCGAGCACGGGACCGACCTCCTCGAGTCGGACCGACGCGAGTGCATCGGTCCAGAGGACGAGGTGCGGGTTGCCGGTCGAGACCAGGGAGATGACCGGTTCGACCCCACATGCCCGCAGGTGTTCGGCATGCCCGGGCACGAAGGCATCAAGATCGACGGACACGCCGATCGTCAAGGCATCTTCATCAAGCCCCGGGAGTTCGGCGGGCAGCGCCCTGCACGTGGTGCGCGCACGACCCATGTCGACGGTCGCGGCGACCACCTCCTCCCCTTCCTGATGCGTCTCGATCGCGAGGACCCCCGCTCCCGTCGCCACCCGGACCATCGGCGCGGTGGCCATCCCTCGCTCGACGGCGAACTTCGCGACGCAGCGGACGCCGTTCCCACACATCTCGGATGCGCTGCCGTCGGCGTTGAACATGTGCATGCGCACGTCTGCCTCGGCATCGGAAGGCATGGGCTCGACGAGGATCAGGCCGTCGGAACCGATGCCCCGGTTCCGATCGGAGACCAGGCGCGCGACCGATCCCGGATCGGGGACCGCCTCGCTGGAGAGATCCACGTACACGTAGTCGTTGCCGATCCCGTGCATCTTGGTGAATCGGAGGAGTGTGCTCGTCATGAGGGTTCGTGCTCGCTTTCCGACGGAAGGCCGGACAGGGCGGGAGGCTGGAGTTCGCGGGCTCCAGTGTCCATGTCCGGGCGGCCCGCATCAAGCGGAGTCTCGAACAGGGCGTGTGCCCCCAGAACGACGAGGATCACGGCAACCACCAGCTTGATGCCGTGGACGACCCGTCCGATCGGCAGCCGATCGCCCGGCAATCCGATCAGACGGTGCAGACGCCCCTGTCTCCAGCGGATCGAACCATGGCGCCAGGTGCGACGATCGGGATCGAGCCCGTTGACCTGGGCGACCGACTCGAGGGCCCCCGCCATCGCCCCGGTCGCCGCAGGTTCGATGATCCCGCCTTCGGGAGAGAGCGATGAGGCTGCGAAGGCATCAGCCTGCAGCTCGAACCGACGTGAGATCCAACCGAAGCCGATGAAGGCGGCGAGCATGACGATCGCCGTCGCGATGACGTGGACCGAGTCCATCAGCGGGACCAGCTCGATACCGAGATCCACCAGTACCGGATGAAGCCAGTGGAAGACCCACTCGAAGAGGGTGGCGTACAACCAGACCTGGGCCACCAGGGCCGCCGCCGTCCAGGGGAGATGACGATGTCGCAGGTGGCCGACCTCATGGGCCATGACCGCCTCGAGTTCCGCTTCCGGCAGGGTCTCGACGAGTGCATCGGTGAGCAGCACGTAGCGAAAGCGAGGCATGAATCCGATCACGGCACCATTGAGAATGCTGCCCGACGTCGGCCAGAGTCTGATGTCAGCGACCCGGACCCCGGCACGCGCAAGGACCGCTTCCAACCCTTCCCGCGTCGGTCCCGCCGGCATCGAACCGGCGTTGATCCCGACCAGAACACCCAACGGGGAGACCACCAGCGCGATGAATGCCGCGCTGCCGATGAAGAGGTCCGAAGCCCAGGAGGGCGCATCCGCCGCGAGCACGAACGGGAGGAGAAGCCGCGCGCTCTCGACGGCGGCGAGGACGATCGCGGCCGGGACCAGGACCACGAGCAGGTTCCCGCGAACCTGGTTGAGGAGATGCTCCCACGCCGTCGGAATCGGATGCACCGGGAGTCCATGGTCGAGACGTCGGATGACCAGGGACTCGCGCATCATCCGCTCGACCGGCCACTGGACCAGCCAGAGCACGCAGAGCAGCAGCAGGCAGGGCAGGACCGCAAGCAGTTCATCGAGCACCACGAGGTCGCCGGTCAGGGAACGAACCAGCTCGAGCAGGCCGAAGACCAGCATCGCGAGGATCGAACTCCCGAAGAGGATCCAGTGGAGGTAGCGAAGGCGACGGCCCGCAGCGAGGATCGCCTGCATCGAACCGCTCGAGGCGGCATGCAGCGTCCGGCGGACGAGGACCAGTTCGACGAGGATCGCGATCAACGGCGGCAGGACGGCCACCGCGAGCGGCATCCAGCGCCAGCTTCCGGCGGAGGGATCCTCCTCCCCGAGTCCGGAGTCGGCCAGCAGGACGGTGAAGATCAGCAGCAGGACGAGCAGGTGCATGCCGTACTTCCGGGAAGGGAGCGACTCAACCGGAATCAGGACGCGAGATCGTTCCGAGGTCGACGATCACCGCGCCATGTCGATAGAAGTCGACGTTCATGGTGCGAGGGTCGATGAAGGTGAAGACCAGCCCGTTCGCACCGGTCTCGTCCGCGTACTCGATGTCCCCGACATGGGGACCGGCGTAGCGTGCGTTGCGATAGCGCTGTGCATGGTTGTGGATGTGGAAGAGCGAGGTGTACCCGTCGTCGAAGAGCGACTGGGGGGCGTGGTAGCGGTCGTCGGCCACCTTGACCCGTGGCATGTGTTCGACCAGTTCGAAGCGGCCTGCGTCATCAAGACGGATGACTCCCCCGTACTCGGTGGTCTTGTCCATGAGATCGCGTTCCGCGAAATCGAAGAGGTGCTCGCGAAGACTCGAAGCCTGCATCGCCTGCCGGGCAAGGGTCATCGCGGCGAGATCACCCCAGGTGAGCCTGGCTCGGTCATCACGGATCCCTTCCGAGATCCTGATCGCCCATCCGGTGAGATCGGCGGTGTGACGATCCCCGTTCGAACGGAGTTCCGACTCGAGCTTCTCGAACATCGCGTCCTCGTCGGCGACAAGAAGTTCCGGGACATGCCGGGATGCCGCCGCGACCACCGCGAGATCGCGTGGCTCGAGCGTTCTCCGCCGTGCTTTCGGCATGCCTTCCAGCGCCTTCGCGAGACCATCCCAGTACGCACGTCGTTCCGGCCTGCGAAGTTCACGGATCCAGAGGATCTCCTCCCGGTTCCGCGGCACGATGCCGAAGTCGTCGATCGCCGCACGCATGTCGACCAGGAGCCCGTCCCGTCCGACCAGCGTGTCGTCATGCACCAGCGCCACGAGCTTGTCCTCGTCACCGCCGGCCACCACCAGCTCCCAGCAGCGAGCACGGAGGTTCGCCTCGATCGCGGGACTGGCATCGAGCATCGTCCTGATGAGCACCGTCGACACCTGGTCGCTGCCGTACATCATCGCGAGGGCGCGGGGCTCGGGCCGGTCATCGACCCGTTCCCAGAGCCGGACCGGCATCGCCCAGGAACGGATGATCGCCTTGGTGAGCTCGGTACGATCCTCGCGAGCGATCTGCATGATGACCCAGTCACGATACTCCGGGGGTTCGAGACGACCGAGGACCAGGTCGAGCGCGGAGACCAGTGACCTGGGATCGGCCTTGACCAGTCGCTGATAGGCGGCCTTGCGGACCGGAATCAGGTAGTCGTTGCCGATGACGATGTCCTTGAGGAGCTTGAGATAGGCCGGCGAGGGCACGGGGCCGTCCAGACGCGCCATCGCTTCAAGGTGGGACTTCGTGGAACTCCGGGGCTGGGCAAGGGTTCCCATGGGATCCTCGCGCGACTGGGTGCTGGTGCAGGCAACCGCCGCCCAGAGGATCCCGAGCAGGACAAGGCAGGTGGTGATTCGAACTGGGCTGGGCATCGTGTTCATCAGGCCGGAACCCCTTCCAGGCCACATGCTACGCGGAGAAGCGGGCCGTGTTGGCGAAAGCGGAATCCCATGCGTATCATCTGGGCGTGCTCACTCCCCCCGACACGCCAGTAGGATCCGATTCGATGGATACCCCGGAACCACGACCAGAAGAACAGGATCTCCAATCCAGGGTTGGAGGCGTCCTCGAACTGATGCGACCCGCCATCAAGGAAGATGGTGGCGATGTCGAGCTGGTGGACATCTCGCCGGATGGCGTGGTCAAGATCCGATTCCTCGGCGCCTGCATCGGCTGCCCCTCCAGCTCGCACACCCTCCACCAGGGGATCGAGCGGTTGCTGAAGGAACGGGTTCCCGAAGTGACCGGGGTCACCGCGATCGAAGGGCACTGATCCGAGGCTTGAGGGCCGAGGGCACCACAAAATTCAGTCGGCTGGTACCTGACTCGGGACGGCTCCTCCCGACACCAAGTGCTCGGTAAAACACGCCTCCATGGCGAGGCATCGCGGATTCCAGGTCGAAGCGGGGCTGGAGTGCCGTGGATCATGGGCCCCGAGACGCCCAAACATCACCGATCGGCCCTTGATTCCCGATCCCGATAGTCGAAAATGACCGCGCATATCCGGTACGCTCTCGGACCCGGCAGAACGTTCGCCGGGCCGTCGGCACTGCAGGTCACCCGTCCAAGGTACGGGACGAAGCAGGACCGGATGGCGCTTCGACCGGTCGCATTGATCGCGACCGGAAAAGGGCAGGAGGTCCGACCAATGCTCGTCATCACACGTCGCGAAGGTGAAGAAGTCGTGATCGGAGACCCCAGCACACCACTGGGTGTCGTTCGCATCGCCGCCATCAAGGGTGATCGAGTGCGCATCGCGTTCGAGTTCCCCCGCGAGATCGATGTCCACCGTCGCGAGGTCGCGAAGCAGATCGTCGAAGGCGAGGACACCGGCAAGAGTCCGGTGGTCGGCAAGATCCGCCCCGCTGCCGGCGACGGCCAGTAAACCACCTCCAGGACCAGGATGCATTCAGACGAACGCCACCCGAACGGGTGGCGTCTTTCATGGACGAGCAACCGCAAAATGAACGCAGCCTGCCGACTCCGACGCGGCAGGCTGCAGTTCGTTGGCGTGATCCGGCGAAGTGGTGGCTGGGCACCGAATCAATCAGGGTCGGCCCGAAAGGGCACGGGAGCGGCTCGAGGCCAGAATTGTCTCCGTTCCGTTTCCGGAGCGGAGACATACGCACCGCGGGCATGTGCCCGCATGTCGAAAGGCCGTCCATTGCCTTCCAACAGGATTTCAAGGGGGTCCGTCCCTGGACCCCCTCTCGGAGTCATGGGTATCGCGGTGCACACTCAACCGTTTGCTCGCCCGACCGAGCTCGAGCCGAAAGAAGCAGCCGTCCATGGCTGGGAACCGGAATCCGTTCCGACGCGTTCAGCGCTTCTGCTTTCGACCATTCCCATGACCGGCAGCCGCACTCGTCCTTGAGGGCGGTACCGATGTAGTTCAACGCCGAACCAACGGCGCTCGCATGGAGCATCACCGTGTGGTTCATGATTCGTGTCCCCTGCCGCGATCGGCCACCTTCTGGCGGGCACGACTCCAGATGTCGCTGCGCACCGGATCGAGCTGATCGCGATCGGTGGCCCAGCGTTCCGGCGCGATGAGTTCGAGGTGATCCCCCACGCCCAGGACCATCGCCTTGCCAGCCAGATCGTGTTCCCTGAGAAGTCGCTCCGGGATGCGCACCCGCCCCGCCGAATCCATCGGGACTCGTGCGGACTGGGAGAAGATCCGCCGCTCGTAGGCGCCGAGCTCCTTGTCCCCGAGCATCGAACCCTGCAGCTCCCGGGCGATCGCCTGGAACGTGCGTTCCGGCCAGAGCCACAGCGAGGCGTCGCCGCCGGGGACCGCAATGAAGGCGCTCCCGTGCTGCTCGGGATTGAACACATCGCGTACCTCGGCGGGAATCGCCAGGCGCTGCTTCGCGTCGATCACATGCTCGTATTCGCCAAGAAACAACACGCATCAGTGCCTCGGGGGACTTGGGGCGCTCCAGGCAGACAGTCCGGGAACGCTGGAGAGAATAACCCACAATGGAACACCATTCAACATTTTCCCCCACTTTCCCCCCTTCTTTCCCCTCAGGGCTAGAAAAATCGCGTTTCCGTGATCAACTGGATCTCCATAAACCTTTGCAGCACGAAGAGATGCCGCCACTCCGCCTGTCGGGATCAACGGGTGTCTTTTTATTGAAGCCTGGGCGAGCGCACCTCTTCTTCGAGAAATGAGCAGGAGACGGATGACCAACGGAGCAAGAATCAGATCGGCCCTGGAGTCGATCTCACACGGTGAATTCATGTTGACCGCGGCCTCGGGCCGCCGAAGCAACGGGGTCCTGGTGGACTTCGTGGGGCAATGTGCGAACGACCCGCCGATGCTGGTGATCGCGACTGCGAAGGGGCAGGTCCTGACCCCCCTCATCCGCGACAGCCGCTGCTTCGTGGTTTCCGTGATCACCGACGCCACCCGGCCGCTCGCTCGTCGATTCTCACGTTCAAACGTCGAGACCGAGGACCCGTTCATCGGGCTTCCCACCGAGACGACCCCGCGGGGCATCCCGATCCTGGCGAGAACCAGTTCATGGTTCGAATGCGAGCTGGTCAGGCACTTCGACATCGATGCGGACTGCGAGCTGTACGTCGGCACGGTCGAGAACGTCCATGTCACGACGCAGATGGAGCGCGAGTACGAGCAGCTGATTCCCGATACCCATCCGATCAGCACCGCGCCGAACTGCAAGCCGCAGCCGCACATGCGCAACAAGAAGATGGCCCGTTCGCGATCGGTGCTCGCCGAGTCCAGCTAACATCGTGGGATGACCATTCCTTCGAATGCCGACGGCCAGGGTGACCTGGAGGAACGTCTCGACCCGAACAATCGATTCGGGGTCGATTTCCGTGCCCAGGCGCTGGCACTGGGCGCCCCACCCTGCCCGATCATCGACGCACATGCCCACATCGGTGGCGACCAGGCCGCGAGCCTGTACCTGGAGGTCGCGGACCTCCATGGCATCGAGCAGGTCTTCTCGATGACCCGCCTCGAGGAAGTCCCTCGAGTCCGCGAGATCCTCGGTGATCGCGTCCACTTCATCGCGGTGCCGGACTGGTATGCGGAGGATCGCCGGCACGCGCAGGGCGCGGGTTTCCTCGAGTCGATCGAGCGGTTCCACGGACTCGGTGCGCGGATGATCAAGTTCTTCCAGGCCCCACGCACTCGGGACCTGGAACGCGAGGTCGGGGAGCCGGGGATGCTCGACCTGGACGGCCCGATCCGGATGGAACAGGCACGCCTCGCCGAGTCACTCGGCATGGGCATCATGACCCACGTCGCGGACCCCGACACCTGGTTCGAGGCGAAGTACCGGGACGCCTCGCTCTACGGCACGAAGGCGGAGCAGTACGTCCCACTGGAACGGATGCTCGACCGTTTCGACCTTCCCTGGATCGCCGCGCACATGGGCGGTTCACCAGAGGATCTCGATCACCTCGACGGTCTGCTCGAACGACATCCGAACCTGCACCTGGACACCAGTGCCTGCAAGTGGATGATCAGGGAACTCGGTGGTCACCAGACCGAGGATGTCCGTGGCTTCTTCCGGAAGTGGCGGGGTCGACTGCTGTTCGGCTCCGACATCGTGAGCATGGAATCCCACCTGGACCGTACCCCCGGTGCCAGTCCGATGGGCGCGAAGGCCAGCGGCCGTTCGGAGGCGTTCGACCTCTACGCCAGTCGGTACTGGGCACTCAGGTCGATGTTCGAATCAAGCGGCACCTACGACTCCCCGATCGTCGATCCGGATCTCCACATGGTCGACCCCGAGAACCATGGCCCCGATGATGCACCGACGGTTCGATGCCATGCCTTCGAGCAGGCTGATCTCGAGATGCTCTATCGAGGTTCGGTGACCGGGTTGATGAGGCGCATCGGACTCGGCTAACCACCCACCGTCGAGCGCCCGCACGTGGCGACCCCCATCACGGAAGACCAGGTCCGCGGTGCTCGCGTCGCCGAGAACGCCCGGGCCGCCATCTGGAACTCGGTCCGACGATCGGGGTCGAGACAGATCTCGAGGAGTTCGCTGGCCCCGGAATTGACATCCTCCCGGGGGGTGAGCACGATCCCCGGCAGGGGCGAGGATCGTTCGACAAGGGAGCTCGGCACGAAGGCGAACACGCCGATGCCGCGAGCCGTCAGGTCCAGGATCCGCTCGTCGTTGCGAACGTCCGAATCACAGGAGACCAGTGCGATCTGGGGACGAGGATCGGCTCGGCGGAGGGATGCGAAGGTATCGTCGATCCCGACCTTCACGACGTACTCGTTCGTGGTCGCGAACCCCGGATCACGAGGATCGAGAAGGGCCTGGACGTCCGCCCCACCCAGATGGGCGAGACCGACCTTGCGATAGAGGTTGATCGCCTGCTGACCGACGTGCTCCTGCGGCACCAGCATGATGTACGTCTTCGAGGTCCGATCGGTGGTGATGTGTGCCGCGGCCGGCAGGCCGCAGGGTTCGACGATCCGCGTGTCGGCGACACCGAAGCGGGCCCAGGCACGGGCGAGTCCACCGTCCGGCGTGATCACCTCGAGACAGCCGGGCCGGACCGGAAGTCCGAAGTCACTGATCGCCCGGTCGATCGAGAACCCACCCGTTGCACGAGGCGGTGGACCGTCCGCGACCAGGATCACCCTGGAGCAGGTCCGGGTCAGCTCGATGCCGAGTTCGTTCGACCAGGCGGTGGGAACCGGCATCGGTCCGCCGGCCGCGTCGAATCCACGACAGGCTCGTGCCACCGTCATCGCGATCGAACGCCAGGGAGCGGACCCGATCGAATGGAGACCGATCCCGGCGCAGAAGCATTCCTCGTCGAGACCGCCAAGGACGATGGCATGGCCGCCATGATCCCGTCGAAGTCGCTCGGCCCTGCGGATCCGACCTTCCGCACCACGTCCGTCGACCACGTGGAGCAGCGGGCTCGAGGCTCGATGCTCCTCAACGAGTGCCAAGATTCTCTCCGAGGTCCTTGGTCTCGTACTCGTAGAAGAGCTTGACGATGTCCCTGGCGAGTCTCGACACCAGGTTCAGCTCGGCCTGTCTGCGGCCGGAAGTGGACCGCATCGATTCGGGGGAGATCTCACGCATGCTCACGGAGATGCGCCGACCACCGTAGTCCCCGATATCACCCTGGGGGTAGACGCGACGACCCTGCTCGAAGTCGAGGACCTTGATCAGACAGCTCGCATTGGGACGTGGCACCCACTCACTCTCGGTCAGGGAGAAGCTCTCCATCTCGATGAAGATCAACTGCGGGACATCCGCCTCCTTCGCGATCTGCTCCATCGACATCCGATCACCCCTGCGCTCCCGGGAGCGGACCATGGCCATGGCATCGGTGGGCTCCACGGTCAGCGGAACCAGCTGGCGAGTGACGAGCTGCGTGGAGATCTCCTCGGCGAGGTTGGCTCGCAACACGGTCCGGGGCAGGATGTTCGCCGGATCATCGATGAACACCAGCGTCTCCCACGGTTCGAGGGCATGCTCGGCAGGTGTCTTGCCCGTTCCCTCGAGGGCATAGTTGGCCATGACGATGTAGTTGCAGCCGGTCGACGCAAAGGCCAGGAACAGGCTCCCGAGCAAGATGAACATCCACTTCCGCATCAGATGACCAACCCTTCGATCAATGCTCGAACACCCTCAGACGGCATCCGGATACTTGTCCTCGATGTGGCGGTAGAAGAGCCAGGCGGTCTCGTCCACGAACTTCGCGAGGACGCCCATCTGCACCGATGATTCCGACGCGCTCTCACGACCGACTCCCTGGATGTCGGGGAACTTCGCCGAGATGTCCCAGGTCTTCGCGAAAGCATCGTTGTCCCAGCCGTCGCTCTCGATGATGCCCACGGTCGCCGAACAGGCACCGTCCCAGAGATAGCGGTTCCCCGGGGGGTTCAGGCGGAACTCGTAGATCTCGACGAAGACCACCCGCTCGACGCCCAGTTCCGAGGCGATCTCGCCGTAGGGAAGCATCGACCAGCTCGGCGTCTGGTACTGCCACTGCATGACATGCCGGTAGTCCAGGACCTTCGCTCCGGTGACGTTCTGGCTGATCCGCCTGGAGATGTTCATCGCGACCGTGCCGGAGACCGAGGGATGCTCGTACAGGATCGAGGGTTCGCACTGGACGACCACCGCGACGGTCTTGTTCTCGAGACCGTCGTACTCGGCCAGCACCTCGATCTTCTTGTAGCGCTCGATGTTCTGCCCGACCGCGCCGGCAAGCTGGGCGACGAAGCAACCCTGAAGCAACAGGGCCGGGAGACCGGCGGCCAGCAGGAGAAGAAGTCTTTGGAAGGTCGGCATGAACATCTCCGCATGCACGTGGGTGCGAGGGGTCAGAAGGTGATGATCTTGTAGATCCATGCTCCGAGGAAGAGGAGCCCGCCAAAAAGAAGGAAACGCTTGCCGATGCGCTCGATCCAGAAGGAGCCGATCGCGGAGCCCGTGAAGAGGACCCAGGCCGAGACGACGAACACCATCGCGCTCAGGAGGGCCAGAACGGCACCGGCAGGCTGTGCCTTCAGGGCCCCGAGGAAGTCACCGTCCGCCGCATGGGCGAAGGAGGTGGTCATCCCGCAGGAGGGGCAGGGAATGCCCATCGAGACCACCCACCCGCAAGGCGGAAGCCCCATCTGGGTGTGGGTGCCATGGCCATGGGAGGCAGGCGTCAACCAGGCAGCGACGAGGAGCAGGGAGCCGGTCGCGACCATGAGGATCGATGCCACGAGACGACGTCGCACGCGGGTGCCGCGCTCGACCATCGAGCATCCGGGATCTGGAGCAAGTGACGCGTCCATCGCGGACAGGATACCCGGCGGGTTCATCGGACACCAAGGATCCGGGCCAGACGCACCCGTCGATTCCCGCTGCCAGCCGCTGAACAGGGTGTAGACTCATCGAATGGCCGCTCCGAACACCCCCATCAGCTGGATCGACGGACACCTCGATCTCGCCTACATCGCCCTG
>JAKVBQ010000046.1 GCA_022447205.1 Phycisphaerales bacterium | reverse complement strand
CTCGTTGTTGCAGACGTTCGCGAGGTGTTCGAGTGACGCGCCGAGGGCGAGGAACTCGCCGAGGGAATCCCAGCGGAGGTGGTTCTCCTTCTCGAACTGCTGGACGTGCTTCGGTGCCGAGCCGCCCGCGCCGGTCTCGAAGAGGCCGCCACCGTTCATCAGGGGAACGATCGAGAGCATCTTCGCACTGGTCCCGACCTCGAGGATCGGGAAGAGGTCGGTGAGGTAGTCGCGCAGCACGTTGCCGGTCACGGAGATGGTGTCCTTGCCCTCGCGGATTCGCGCGACGGAGAAGCGAGTGGCCTCGACCGGGGCGAGGACGTGGAACTCGAGTCCGTCGGTGTCGTGCTCCGGCAGGTAGGCCTCGACCTTCCTGATCAGCTCCGCATCGTGGGCGCGATCGGCGTTCAGCCAGAAG
The DNA here is from genome assembly GCA_022447205.1 of Phycisphaerales bacterium. Lineage (GTDB taxonomy): Bacteria > Planctomycetota > Phycisphaerae > Phycisphaerales > SM1A02 > JAKVBQ01. The sequence goes on along the minus strand of JAKVBQ010000046.1, from coordinate 17,811 downwards.
ACCGCCGGTGCGCCGGTGGCGCGGGCGCGGTTGACCGCGAGCTTGACCCAGTCTCGGATCGGGCCGTCCTTGGTCTGGCACATGCGCCAGATGTCGCCGGTTTCGACCGCGTGTTCCATGAGGGTGTTGCCGTCACCGTCGACGACGCGCATCGTGCCGTCGGTGGGGATCTCGAACGTCTTGTCGTGTGAACCGTACTCCTCGGCCTTCTGTGCCATCAGGCCGACGTTCGGCACGCTGCCCATGGTGGTCGGGTCGTAGGCGCCGTTGGCCTTGCAGTCCTCGATCATCACCTGGTAGACCCCGGCGTAGCTCGAGTCGGGGATGACCGACTTCGCGTCCTGAAGTTCACCGGCGGGGTTCCACATCTTCCCCGAGTCGCGGATCACGACCGGCATCGAAGCGTCGATGATGATGTCGCTGGGTACGTGGAGGTTGGTGATGCCACGATCGGAATCGACCATCGCCATGTCCGGCTGGTCGGCGAAGATCGCCTGGATGTCCGCTTCGATCTCGGTCCGTTGCGCGTCGGGCAGCGACGCGATCTTCGAGAGGAGGTCGCCGAAGCCGTTGTTCACGTCGACTCCGAGGGTTTCGAACGTCGCGCCGTGCTTCTCGAAGAGGTCCTTGAAGTACGCCTTCACCGCATGGCCGAAGATGATCGGGTCGGCGACCTTCATCATGGTGGCCTTCATGTGGAGCGAGAAGAGGATGCCCTGTGCCTTCGCGTCCGCGATCTGCGCCTCGAGGAAGGCGACCAGCGCCTTCCGGCTCATGAAGGTGCTGTCGATGACCTCGCCGGCCTGCAGTTCGAGGCCGTCCTTCATCACGGTGACGGTGCCATCACCCGCGACGTGCTCGATCCGTGCGGTGGTCGCTGCGGGCAGGGTGACCGACTGCTCGTTCGAACGGAAGTCACCCGCGGACATCGTGGCCACGTGGGACTTCGAGTCGCCGGACCAGGTGCCCATGCGGTGGGGGTTGTTGCGGGCGTATGCCTTGACCGCTTCCGGCGCGCGTCGGTCGGAGTTGCCTTCGCGCAGCACGGGGTTGACCGCACTGCCCTTGACCTTGTCGTAGGTCGCCTTCGTCGCACGTTCGTCGTCGTTCGCGGGTTCCTCCGGGTAGTCCGGAAGGTCGTAGCCCTGCGCCTGGAGTTCCGAGATCGCGGCCTTGAGCTGGGGGACGGAAGCACTGATGTTCGGGAGCTTGATGATGTTCGCACCCGGGGTCTTCGCGATCCGACCGAGTTCCGCGAGGTGGTCGTCGATCCGCTGATCCTCGGTGAGTCGTTCCGGGAAGTGGGCGATGATCCGACCGCTCAGGGAGATGTCGCGCGTCTCGACCGTGACGCCCGCGGGTTCCGTGAACGCCTTGATGATCGGAAGGAAGGAGTAGGTGGCGAGGGCCGGGGCTTCATCGGTGTGGGTGTAGATGATGGTCGGGGTGTCTGACATCGGTCTTCCCTGGTGTGTGCTCAAGATGCTCGAATGGAGTCGGCCGCCGTCTCCGGGCGGTCCTCATGGAACCCGTCAGTGTACGGGGATGCGGGCAGGGTCTGGCGCTGTCCAGACCGGATTCCCGGCCCGGCACTCAGGCGCAGGCCGGGCAGCGACCTGACAAGGTCAGGTCGTGGTGCTCAAGCCGAAAGCCCTCTGGCAGCAGCGCTTCCAGACCACCCACGCAACCCTTGATGTCGAAGAACCGGTCGCAGGTGGTGCAGTGGAAGTGGTGGTGGTGCTTGGCTGCGACGGCAGCGGTCTCGTAGCGATCGCTCCCCCCGGGCACGGGGATGTTCACGATCTCTCCGCGCTCCTGAAGGCGGCGAACAACCCGGTAGACCGTTCGGAGTCCAAGGGTCCTGACCTGGGTCGATGCGGCCGAGTGGATCTCTTCAATCGTGAGGGGGCCTTCGGCTCCCTTGAGCGCGTCCTGGATGGCAATCAGCTGTTTGGTGGTTCTCTGTTCAGGCATCAGGCTGGTTTCTTCTTTAGGGAGCTGAATTCTACCCTCTGACGGCCTCCCATCCCTTATTGGCATAATATTGCCAGTTACAATTGACAATCAAATGCCAATGCTTAGGATTGACTGTTCTCCCGATCTTCCCTTCCCTTGGATCCCGATTCATGGCTATCGATAGCTCCACGATGCCTTTGGAAGGCGCTCCGCGGTCTCGTCCGAGGGGGTTCACCATTGTCGAACTCCTGGTGGTGATCGGTATCGTTGGCATGTTGCTCGCCCTGACCTTCCCGGCGATTCGGAGTGTCCGCCTCGCCGGTTGGAACGCCGAGGATCGGTCCCAGATTCGCCAGCTCGGTCTGGCGCATCTCGCGTACCAGCAGGTGAACTCGGACCGGTTCGTCGACGTGGGTCTCCCCCATGGCGGTTACGGGGATTCCGCTCGCAGCTTCGTCGAGGTCCTGGAGCCCTACATCGGTACGGCGATCATGCAGTCCCCGCTCGATCGCAGTCCCTACTGGGATGGTGCCTTCTCGGCGTCCGAGGACTCCGAGCCGGTTCGCAGGCGAACCAGCTACGGCATGAACAACTACCTCTCCAGGAACTACTCTCCGCTGGTGGCCCTCGAGGGACCCGGCGCAGCCGCCGATCGCTTCTCGCGCGTCAGGCATCCTGACCAGGTGGTCAGCTTCCTGCACATGACCCCCGAAGGGGCGTATGCCGTCAGCGACCACCCGCATGTCGAGAACTGGTCCTTCGGCCCCGAGCCCTGGCGACTGGCGGACGAACAGATCTCGATCTGGGCGGCCGAAGGTACGCCTTCCATGAGTGCCCTCTCCGAGTCCAACTACGGATTCGTCGACGGTTCGACCGGTACCCGTCGCTTCGAGGAGGTCTATGTCGACGTCCAGCAGAACTGCTTCGATCCCGACGCCTCCCATTCCCTCACAGGTGGTTCCTGACTCGAGTTTCGCTTGATCGCATCAATCGTCCGGAGACCCGGCATGCTTCTTCATCAGAACCGAACGCGACTCATCGCCCTTGCCGCCACCTGTCTTGCAGCGGGCGTTTCCGCCGCGCTTCAGGCGCAGCATGCCGGTGACATCGGCCTTCAGGTCACCGATGACCAGCTTGAGGTCTTCGGGCCGATCGGCTCTCCGGATACCGAAGGGGTCTTTCTCGGCACCTTTGGTGACACCGGTTTCCCCGGTTACACATCGAACCCCGGTTTCGATGCCGCACCCGGCACCCTGCCCCAGGGGCGCGTGGGTTTCATGGCCCTGGCCGGTCTCGGTCGCTGGGATCCGGTCGAAGGGATCTGGCTTGACCCGCTGGAGGTCGATGAGCGACTCAGCATCTCCTTCATCACCCTCGAGACGATCGTCGCTGATGAACCGGTCGCCGGTTTCGACCTGGCGGTGCAGCCTGATGGAGGATGGCATCGACACGTGAACTTCGAGTTGATGCCGGATGAGGATGGCATTCGCCTCCCGGGGGTCTACCGTCTGGATCTCGCCCTGTATTCGACGATGGGTCTCGCCGAGAGCGAGCCGTTCACGATCCTCTTCGACTACGAGGCGGATCCGCAGGACGTCACGGATGCCATCGCCTCGATGTACGAGGACGCCTGCACCGGCGATCTCGATGGTGACGGCTCGATCAGCGGCGCGGACCTCAGCGTCCTTCTTGGTGAGTGGGGCACCGAGGGCGTGTTCGCGGATCTGAACGAAGACGGCGTCGTCGACGGGCAGGATCTCACGGTGCTCCTTGGCGGTTGGGGGCCGTGCCCGGACTGATCGACATGAACTTCCCTTGTCGAGTGCTGCACGCACTCATTCCCGTTCCCTTGTTTCTTTACCCTGAGTAGTTTTGGAAAGAGTAGAAGATGAATTTTGAAGATATTTCCCGTTACTCGCTGCGTGCGTTGATGATTGCATCAGTGTGCGCAGTCTCCACCTCCGCCCTCGCGGACGACGACGATCATGACGACGATCACGATCACGAAGAAGAACATTTCGACATCGGTGTCTGGAACAACAACGGCGTTCTCCAGACCGGTGGCTGGGATCACGACACGGAGTCCCTCGAGGTCGATTACCTTCGCGTCTTCGAGGCCACTTTCGGCGAGGATTCGATGTTCCCCTTCTCGACCGATGAGCCCGGCGTCGGCGGCAACTCCGAACTCGGACTCGCGCTTGGCGGCACTTTCAGCCTCAATGTCGCCTCCGGTCTCGGTGCCTGGAACGGCAACGGTTTCTCCCCGACCACGTCGCCATTCATGACCGTGGAGTATGGAACCACGACCGTGGACACCCTGAGTGGTGGTGCACTCGATTTCCTCGTCACCGAGGATTACGACAACCACCCGATCTACAGCATCGACGAAAGCGCTGATCCCGGCGCCTACCTGATGGAACTGACCGCGAAGATGGACGGTCTTGAGGACAGTGACACCTTCTGGATCGTCTTCAACCTCGGACTCGACGAGGAAGAGTACGAAGCCTCCGTCGAATGGGTCGAGGACAACCTCGTCCCCACGCCCGCAGCGCTTCCCGCACTCGGGCTCGCCTTCATCGCCGGACGTCGCCGACGTTCGTGACTTGAAGCGACAGCTCTGCTGATCTCCGCCCGCGAGGAGCCTTGCTCCTCGCGGGCTTTCATTTACCATCGTGTCACGGGGCATGCCTGCAGGAAGGAGCTCCCATGATGGTTCGTTTCATCTTGCTTGTTCTCTGTTGCTCGTTTTCCGTCGGTTGTTGCGGCGAGAAGTTCGAGACCTGGGAACTCAACGGGGTCTACGGCCCGATGACGTACAACCTCTCGATCCAGGACGCGAGTGACTACGAGAGCGTGGATCACATGATCCTCCTCTGCCGCCCGAGTGGGCGTGTCACCGGCCGGATCGCATGGGTCACCAGCGATGGAGCCGGTTCGACCGGGGACGATCACATTGCGGGTCGTTTCGAGGAGGTCTCGGGGTCCTTCAACACGAAGAGCGGTTGGTTCAAGCTCAAGGACACGTCCGTGTACGGGGACATCTCGGGCAGACTGCTCGAAAACCGCAAGATCGAACTTCTGGAAAGCGGGTCCGCCGCGGAGTCACCCGGCACGGGCTGAAGCCGGCGCCGGCTTCGGTCGACTGAAGACCAGGGTGTCCTCGGTGCTGTCCTTCTTCTGCAGTCGGTAGCCCTGAGCGTCGAAGTCCGCGAGCGCGGCGACCGTCTTCGGTCGGGTGTCCGCCATCCAGCGCGCCATCAGCCCGCGTGACTGCTTGGCGTAGAAGGACATGAACTTCGCCTTGCCCTTGTCGACCTGCAGGAACTTCACGTGCACGACCGGTACGTCGAGCTCGTCGAGGCGGGCCGCCTTCGAGTATTCGTCGCTGGCGAGGTTGACGAGTGCGGTCGCGCCCGCATCGGCCATGTCGGCGCGGAGGAGCTTGTTGATCCGGTCCCCCCAGAAGGTGTAGAGGTCCGCGCCCTGGTCGGTCTTCAGGCGCGTGCCCATCTCCAGTCGGTAGGGCTGGATGACATCGAGCGGACGCAGCAGTCCGTAGAGCCCGCTCAGGATGCGCAGTCGCTCCTGCGCCCACTTCATCGATGCGGACCTCATCGTCCAGGCCTCGAGGCCCTGGTAGACGTCGCCTCGGAAGCAGAGTGCCGCAGCGTGTCGAGGATTGCTCCGGGTGCCGAAGGCCTGCCAGCGTTCCGCGTTCAGTCCCGCGAGCTTGGTGGAGATCGACATGAGTTGCTCAAGCCGTTTCGGCGAGTAGTCGCGGAGTTCCCCGGCGAGGGTCCTGGTCTGACCCGCGAGTCGTGGCTTGGTGCTGGTGATCCCGGCCGTCGAGGCGTCCGCCTCCATGTCGAGGGTCTTGGCCGGTGACAGAATGGTGAAGAGTCCTGGCATGCGTGCACCCTACCGTGATTCCGAGGATCGGTGCGCCCGTCCCCGGCCGGTTTCCATGCGCTCAGGGTTCGTTGCGCTCGCGCATCTCGCGCATCCTCATGGGCATGGCATCGATGATCTGGAAGAGTTCCTCGGTCTCGAAGCGTTCGGTGCGCCGTTCCTTCACGCCACCGTCCTTGCCGACCAGGACCACCTCGAAGGTGTCGGTTGGAAGATCGAATCGGGTCCGGAAGCTTCCGGCAGCCGGGAGATCCTCCCGGGCGCCCGCGATCAGCCTGACCTCTTCGGTCGAGGCATCGACCACGATCAGCTCCCGGTCGAGCATGCCACCCCGCACCGCGTGGCAGGCGGCCGCCTGGTCGGCGACCCGGTCTTCCGGACCGGTGATCACCAGCAGTCGGTGTTCCCAGCGGACGTCATCGAACCAGGCATCGTGCGGCGTGCCGGTGGTGACCGTTTCCGCGGCACAGCCCGGGATCAGGCACTTGCCGAGAAGCCCGAACAGGGCGGTCAGGGTCCATCGTGAGCGTTGGCGGGTCGACATGCGACCAGTGTAAAGGCGGTCGATGTCGGGGCCAATGGCGCTTTGCGCTTGAATCACTCGCAGCCGGACGGGCGAAGCTCGGGCAGTGGCCACTCGGGGCAGTCGCCCCACTTGGCGAGGACACGAAGCAGCGAGCCACCGCCGATGTAGGCATCGGTCTTGTCGAGGTTGGCGCAGGTGTTCGGCGTGCCCCAGAGGGAGAGCAGGATGTCGAGGTCGATCTCGTCGACCCGACCGTCGAGGTTGAGGTCACCCGTACAGCTGTCGCACCAGGGGACCTGGTCCTCCTCGACATCCGCGAGGTACTGGGCGACCGGCCAGTTGCCGAGGATCCAGACGTCCTGTTCACCCTTGAGGATGAATTCCGAGAGTGCGGGGAGGGAGAGGCTGGTCGGTGCGTCGGAGACACCCCAGTTCTGCCAGTCGCCGGTCAGGCCGACGCCGGTGAACGGGAACAGGCTGAACGGGCTCGGGTCCGGCCCGGCCTCGGTGCCCCATGAATTCGCCTGCCACTGTCCAAGCCACTCCTCGAAGCCATCCGCTCCGAGGTAGGGGAGGGATCCGTTGCAGCCGCCGACACCGGTCTGGCAGTCGGGCGGTTCCGGAAAGTCGACGTAGATGTAGCCGACGAAGTCCTCGAGGATCGCCTGCTGTGCGGCGTAGGTCGGTTCGCCTTCGACGGCCAGTCGGTAGCTTGGCGGATCGAGGGTGTCGTCCCAGATCGGGAGCCCACCGTCGGTCGGCATGTCCTTGGTGCCCGGTCCGACGGTCGGGTTGTAGGAGGGGCGCACGAAGGCGTTGCGATCCGCGACCGCGACGACGACCTGCTGCTGCCACCACGCACCCGCACCCGGGTTCACCCAGGGGTTCGGTTCGAGCGGACCGAATCCGAAGGGCATGCCCACCGAAGGCACCGCCCAGCCGATGGCATCATTGCAGGGGAGCTCAGCGAATTCGGGGTCGATGCCGGGGTTGAGGCAGGCGAGGTCGAGGCCGATGTCCTCGGAGAGGTACTCGCGCATGTTGCCATCGATGGTGAACCAGATGTTGCCACCGTTGGCATCGCATCGGCACGTGTAACGTTCAAGTGGTCGGAGTCGGGGCCAGATGAAGTTGCCGTCGATGCAGATGCCCTGGTAGTTGATCGCGACCAGGGTGACCACGAGGACCGGATGCTCGATGGTGACCGGCACCTCCTCGAGTTGTCCGGTCTTCGGATCGACCGACCATCCCATGAACTCGATCGGCCCCGCGTTGTCGGGGTCCATCACCCGGAGTCGGTCGAAGGGGATCTGGTTCGGTGGGGTCAGGTGGATCGATTCCGAGGCGGGCACGGAATCGGCGTAGGTCTGCACGTAGGCGTCGCCATCCGGGATCGGCTGGAACGGCGGGGACGGGCATTGCTGGGCGTGGCCGAGGTTCGCGAGCCCGGTGGCGAGGCAGGCGGCGAGCCCTGTCGCGGTGGTGGTCATCCTTCTCATGATTCCGAGTCTAGGTGGTCAGCGGCGGTCTTCAAGCGGTGAGTCTCGATCTCCGGCGGAGATCGACCTTCATGCCGTGCAGGCAGGGTGATTCCCGGCACCACGATCGTGCCCGCCGCCCGGACGGCGGATCACCAGTAGTTCTCCATGCAGCGTTCGAAGTTCCAGCTGATCGGGTCGTGTGACAACGACGTGATCCTGGGCAGGCGGTTGGTGCATTCATGGACCGTTCTGCCCGGGTTCTCCAGCCGTTCGATCAGGTGTCGAACGACTCCGCCCAGCTGCGGGTCCTTGCTCAGGGTGTACGGGCGCAGGTGGGGGATGACATCCGGTCCGAAGTTGTAGAGCGCTGGTGCCGCGATCTTCGCGTCGCCGTAGGTCTCGTTGTCACGGAGCATGTTGGTGAGGATCGGCACCGCCTCCTCCATCGCATCGCGGTCCCCGCTGAATCCACAGACCGCTGCCGAGAGTATCCGTTGCTGCATGTCATTGGAGGCCATTGCATCGCGGACCATGCTCCCGGCATGGTGGTACCACTTGATCAGACAATGGCCCGAGTCTTGGGCGTTTCCCTGCCTGAACCAGTATCCGGGTCCTTCTCGATCGTCCTTGAGATCCTCGACGCAGGCTTCGAGCAATGCTTGCGAGGGTTTCGCAGCCTTTCTCCGCATGATGCGTGCCGCGATCCCGCGCTTCTGGATGTCGTCGCTCACCAGGGCCGCTTCCAGTGCGGGGCGGGCTTCCGGCCAGAGGGACCACAGCGAATCAAGCGCTGCCGTCGCGTTCCACCGGACATCATCATCGCGGAGGTCGTTCATCAGTTCCTCGGCGAGGTAGCAGGCGGAATAGCCGGATATCCGCCCGTTCTTGGCTCGCTCAAGGACCTCGTCCCGGATCGTGGTGTCGTGTTCCCCGACCGCGGTGCCCGAGAGCAGGACCAGCGGCAGGGTGGGGATCGCCCCGCACCAGGAGGAACCACGTTGCCAGGCGGTTCCGCCGGCCGTCATGGCAAGGAGCCCGATCAGCAGGCTCATGATCCCCGATCGGAACCGGCGTCCGTCACGGATCGGGTGCCGTTGATTCGCGAGGGCCCCGCATTCCGGACAGCGGATGCCCTCCTCCCCGTCCGAATGGAGTCCACTCAGGTCATGCCAGCAGTTCCCCCGGAGGAAGAGACCCGAGAAGTGGAACCAACGGCGCCGCTCACCACGACAACGCCGGTAGGGGCCGGCGGGCAGGGTGTAGATCGACCACAGTGCGAGTGGCAACGCAACCGTGGCGAGGGCCGTCATCGTCCATCCCAGGACATCATCGATCATCTTCGAACCTTATATATATGTTGACTCCCATTTGATCGGCAGTCTCGTCGGTTCGTCATGAATCATCCGCGGGTTGTCAGCGGCGTTTCGGCCGGCCGGCCTCGTAGGCCTTGATGAAGTCGGCGACCGGGATCCGGCTGATCGTTTCGCCGACGACGTCGAGTGGCACGTCCTCGATCGACTTGAACCGCACGCAGGACTTGCCCATGTCGAGCTTGCAGCCACTCGCCTTCCAGGCCTTCTCGAACCGGGCTGACTCGCGCTTGTCGGTGTAGAGGCAGAAGAGATAGAGCGCCATGTGGTTCTTCTGCGAGGCGATCGAGGCGAAGGGGACCGGCTCCGAGGGATCGGTGTGGTATCCGTCCGGGTAGATCGAATGCGGCACGAAGTACCCGATCATCCCGTACTGGATGCCCTCCTTGTACCCCTTGGGCAGGTGCTTGCGGATCGTCGTCCGCAGCCTGGCAAGCGCCTTGCGGCGGTCCTCCGGCAGGGCGTCGAGGTAGTCCTTCGGGGTGGCTGGTGCGACTTTGCCCATCAAGGTTTCCCAGTGGTTTGCGGTCGGACGCCACTAGTGTACGCTTGTTCGGAACACTCCACTCCGGATTGGGAGCAGATGAGACCTGACGACCGAATCAAGTCCTACGTGATCATCGGTGAAGCCGGCCGAGGCGGCATGGGCATCGTCTACCACGCCCGTGACGAATCGCTCGACCGGGACGTCGCGATCAAGGTCCTGCCGGAGATGGTGGCCTTCAATCCGGAGCGCATGGCGCGCTTCGAACGCGAGGCGAAGCTGCTGGCCTCCCTGCGTCACCCCAACATCGCGTTGATCTACGGGCTCGAGCAGGAGGAACGGACCGCGTTCCTGGTGCTCGAATACGTCGAGGGCGACACCCTTGCCGAACGCACCGGCGCCGGTCCGATGCCCTGGCGGGACGCCGTCCCGATCGCGATCCAGGTCGCCAACGCCATCGAATATGCCCACCGCAAGGGCGTCATCCACCGTGACCTGAAGCCGGCGAACATCAAGTTCGACGAAGAAGGCAATGCGAAGGTGCTCGATTTCGGTCTCGCGAAGGTGATGAACGACGAGTCCTCGGAGGCGCCGCTTTCCGGTTCCTCCGCCGAGATGGAGACGATCGCCGACCCGAGCGGGCCCAGCGACGGTCCCGGTTCGACGCTTCCCGGTGTCCTGATCGGCACCATGGGCTACGCCTCCCCCGAACAGGCCCGTGGGAAGGGCGTCGACAAGCGGACCGACATCTTCTCTTTCGGCTGCGTCCTCTTCGAGATGCTGGCCGGCGGCCCGCCCTTCCCGGCGGAGACCGCTGCCGACGCGCTCGGGAAGACGCTCCACAAGGAACCGGAGTGGGACGAACTGCCCGATGGGCTGCCGCCTCGCTTGCGACTGCTGCTCGAGCGATGCCTCGCGAAGGACCTGAAGCATCGACTCTGCGACATCGGTGATGCACGCCTGGAGCTGAGCGAACTCGGGAAGCCTGAACGTGGTGCCCCGATGGAGCCCCAGGTCGTCTCAGGTGGCGGCTTCTGGAAGGTCGCGGCCGTGTTCCTGTTCTTCGTCGCGCTGATCGCATCCGGTCTTGCGTTCCTGACGCCGCCCGGAGAGGTTGCTCCCGAGCCGGCTTCCCGCCCGCTGGTCAACCGTGCGATCACCCTTGAAGAGGACGTGAAGGTCTGGCACTTCTTCTCCGCTCCGGACGGTTCTCGCGTCTACGTGGTCGCGTCGAGACCGTTGGAGAGCGATTCCGAGAGCAGCACGCCGCAGCAGGAGTTCCACCTCTACGTGCGTGATCAAGACGACCCCGAGCTGCGATCGATCCATCAGTTCCGAGGCATGGCCTCCATGGACTTCTCGCCCGATTCCGAGAGCTACTACATCCGGTATGCCGACGCCGCCTACCGAGGGCAGGTCGATTCGGAGATCGACCCGGTCGAGATGCCGCGCCTTCCGAGGCTCGAAGCGCCCGCCGCCGGCGGCCTGCTCTTTCCCGCCAAGCGGGGTGCGATCTGGCTCGACGAGGAGACGATCATCCTCGAAGGCGTGAGCGAGGAGGGCCAGCCGGAGCTGGTCTTCACCGACGCCCGAACCGGAGTGGAGCGGAAGCGACTGCCGTTGCGCATGGGTTCGGTGCCGTATCGCCTTGACGGGTTGATCGGTGCCTTCGACGACGATCACGTCCTCATGTACGTGTCCCGCTACGGGGACGACGGGTTCAGCGTGAACATCGCGACGATCTCCCTCACGACCGGTGAACTCAAGGTCCTCGTCGAGCGATCGGGTGACTGCAAGCTGGTCGGGAATCATCTCTTCTTCACCCGTGGTGACACCCTGTACGTCGCTGAGTTCGACCCGGTGAACCGGACGCTTCTTGATGCCGGCCGACCGGTCCAGAAGGATCTCTACACCGATTACAGCGTGCACGCCTCCTTCGAGATCACCGATGACGGTGCCTTGATCTACCTTCCCGGTGGTTTCCAGGGCAGCAAGCGTCGATTGATGTTCAATGACGGGAGCGGGCCACAGCACACCGGTCTCCCGGACGGCCCGTACGACAACAGCCTGTCGGTTTCCGGCGATGGGTCACGCATCTGCACCACGCGTCTCCGCGAGGACGGCCTCTGGGAGATCTGGGCGGGGACCTTCGATCCGCCCCGGCTTCGCAGGCTGTTCTATGCGAATGACATCGACCACTTCGGTCCGTTGCTGAGTCAGGACGGCGAGCAGGTCCTCGCCGCGCGGATCCACAACACGGCCCAGGGCAACGTCAGTTTCTCCTTCGTCGTGGCGCCGTTCGACGGGTCCCAGCCCGGCAAGCTGGTCTGGGACGTCGAGGAGCGAGGCGAGCTCCTGATTCGCTGCTTCAACCACGAAGGCACCCATCTCCTTGCCGACATGATCAATCCCGAGCTCAACAACGGCAGTCGGAAGCTGATCGAGATCGACATCGAGACCGGCGAGGCGACCGATCTCCTGACCCGCGTCGGCGGTGCGACTGAAGCCTACTGGTCACCTGATGGCTCCATGATCGCCTTCATGACCTTCGAGACCGGCCAGCCGGAGATCCACGTCTTCAATCCCGTGACCGGTCGGACCGCGCCGGTCTCCACCCGACTGGTGCGCATGGCTCGTTGGTACGTCGACGAGGCTGATGGTTCCATGGCGGTGGTGTACTGGGATGACGACCTGTCCTTCTGGCGGACACCGGTCGAACTGGCGGAGGACGGCAGCTTCGTCATCGGCGACGAGGAAGCCGTGCCCTGGGTCCACAACAACACCATCCTGGGTTCGGCCACCACGGACAACCACGGCGTGGCTTACACGATCGCACCCGGCCTCGAGGACGAACTCTCGAACCACCTGGTGGTCATCGAGAACTGGGTCGACTCGATCATCACGCCTGCGGCGGATCCGTCTGACTCCTGAGGTCCTCGTCCTCGCCCCTGATGTTCTCCAGAATCCCGAGCAGCGTCTTCCGGTAGGCGGCGGTTCGTGCGGGGTCGGTGTCGACCCCGAGGTCGGTGAGGATCGAGTCCAGTTCCGCGACCAGGACCTCGAGGACCGTCCCCATCATGAGGCGGGCGCCGATCGCGATCTCGCGCAGGGCTTCGGTGTCGCGGCCTGCTCGGTCATCATCCGAGGCAAGTGCTTCCGCGAGGTGGGTGAAGCCTTCTCGGGTGGTGGCTCGGAGAAGTTCGAGGTCGTCATCATCCGCCTCGACCCGTTCCACGAAGACCGCGGCACGCGCTCGCGCCGGTTCGAGTGGGCAGCGGGTCTCCCGGTGGAGGGCCTGGGCGATGACTTCCCGTTCGAATTCGGGGGTGCTTTCGCCGGCGGCGCGGCAGGCGTTGAGTGCCATCGCGGCGACGCCGGCATGGGCGAGGTCGAGCAGTCGCTGGTGGGGGAGCGCCTCGCCGATGAACTGAAGCGGAGTGGGCTCGCGGTCATCGGTGCGGTGGCAGGCGATCAGGATTCCGGTCGCCACCCAGTTGAGAAGGACCGAGGCCCGGGCCTGCAGCACGTCGTCGAGGCCGGCCGGCGGGTCGGCCAGTGGTCGGAGTTCGAGGGTGAGGGTGGGTGCGTCGTTGGTGGGTGGGGTGGTCATGGTCTCTTCGTCCTGGTTCCTGGCCCGGAATGGCCCCTCGGGTTGGGGGATCATACTCCGCGGGTCTCCCGGCTTTTTTCGCCTTTCGATATCCAGTGGTGTCAGATTCCCTGATCGGGCGTGTCTTCCCTTTCATCGGAGCCCATACCGCCCTGGAACGGCGGTCCTTGAACAGTTGAAGAACGGGATGAAGGACCACACGAGTGGCGGCAGGTTGTCCGATTTCGGCGACCCGACCGTTGACCAGGGGGCTCCCGACCCTCTCCCCCCTCACGTAGTGAGGGGAGAGGGTCGGGAGGCACCGGCCCCCCTCAGCACCACACGGCAGCACCCTGCCAGAAGGAGACGACGCATGACTGACGAGCAGACTGGGACCCAGGACCGTACCGACGACCGCAAGCGCACCGACATCTCGATCGTGCTGGACCGATCCGGCTCGATGCGAGCCCGGGAGCGGCAGGTCATCACGAGTTTCAACGACTTCCTGAGCGAGCAGCGCGGGGTCGAGGGCAAGGCCAGGGTCTCCCTGATCCAGTTCGACCACGAGTACGAGACGGTCTACGCCGGTCGGAAACTGGCCGAGGCCCCATCGCTCGACGAGCGCACCTACCAGCCTCGCGGCCGGACTGCGCTCCTCGATGCGATCGGTCGCACCGTGAGCGAGGCCGAGGAACGGCTCGCTCGCCGCGCCGAGAAGCGCAAGGCGAAGGGCAAGGACGTGGACGCCCCCGATGTCCTCGTCGTCGTGATCACCGACGGCTTCGAAAACGCGAGCCGGGCGTACTCCGAGCTCCACATCGAGCGGATGATCACCCGGCTCGAGAAGGAGCACGACTGGACGTTCCTCTTCATGGGCACCACCCAGGAAGCGGCGCTCCAGGCGAGGCGTTTCGGGGTGGACGAGGACCGCGTCTTCGCGATGGGCGACAGCCCTGAAGCGTACGAGGCGGCCCAGGACCTGGTCGGGAGCAAGGTGCGCCGGATGCGGATGGCACCGCGCAGCGCCTCGATGGATGCGAAGCGGGCGATGCTCGCCTTCACCGACGAGGAGCGCGAAGCGGCACGCAGCCGTGACGACGGTTCCTGACCGGGCCACCACCAGCGGTCGGTCCGGCACCCGCAAGGTGCCGGGCCGGCCGACTCCAGGCCCCATCCTGATCACACCTGACCCGGACGGATCCCCACACTGCAGCACTCGAGCATGAATCAAAGGAGCACCCACATGACGACCATCCTGCCCACCGACGACCTGCGTCCAGACCTCTTCGTCACCGTTCATTCCCATCTCGACCGTTCGCGGGAGACCGCTCGTCGTCGGATGGCGATGGCCCAGGAAGCGGGGGAGGAGCCCACGCTGCCGATGGTCATCAGCGAGCCGGTGCCGGACCGGACGTGCTACGGCGTTCCGCTGCGCATCGCCGCGGTGAACCTGCCGTACGTCTACTGCATGGTCATCGAGCCGGGTGGTGCCGAGAACGGCCCCTCGATCCTCGATGTCCGCCAGGTCCGCTTCATGCGGGTGAACCCGGAGACCCTCGCGATGATCCGTTCGATCGGCCACGACCGCGTGGAGGAGGAGGACGAGGATCACGACGAGGACGGGATCGATTGTGTGGTCAGATCATCCGGTCCGGCGTGTCAGTGAACCGGAGCAAGGAGCCCTCATGTCACGAAGAACCGATCTCCTGGACGCGGACTTTCCCATCGGTGAGGACGGCAAGCCGTTCTGTTATGTCGATTACGTTGCTCGTGGTCTGTACGGCGTCTTCACGGATCAGGCCTGTTCGGGTGAGCCGGTCGTGCGGGCACGAACCGTGCTCAAGCTGATGGATCACCTGACGCAGGTCGACTTGCAGGTCGTGATCGCCCCGTTCGTCGAGGTGATGTGGAGTCTCGAATTCTCGGATTGGTCCGAGGTGTGGATCGATGGGGTGCTCGGCGCGACCTTGTTCGAAAGCGGCCACCCCACGGACGATGATCCGGATCCGCTGGAGGATGGCGACACCCTCGTTGAATCAGCCTGGTCGAGACGTCGAGGGCTCTGGTCGGTATGATGAAGTCCAACAAACCGCGTTCGATGGTCGATCGCGGTACAGCATCAAGAGCAGGGCGCACGCCCTCGCCAACCTGCCTGCCCGGGCAAGGTGGCACGGAACCCCTCGGTCGCACGAGGCCTCGGGTTCCAGATGTGGCCAGAAGGCAACGAAGCGGGTCTGCTTCGCTTTTGGACCATGACGAACGGCATCGGGACCGACCGGTTTCCGCTGTCCGCGCACTCCGGGTTCCCGGCAGTCCTGAAGGAGCAGTCATGCACATGAATGACCCCGCGCACTACGAACCGACCTTCGCCAAGGGGAACGATGGTCGCCTCTACCGACTCGAGTACCGCGGTTTCCTGGCCTGGACGATCGACGTCCAGCCGGTCGATCGGATCTGGCGGTGCGGAGAGCCGATGACCTTCGATGAGGTCATGGCATGGGGCACCGAACAACGTCGGGCTGGCGAGGGCGGCCTGGTCCGTGATCTCGGGATCCGACTCACGGGTGATCTCGGACGCCGCCATCGGTTGATCGGCTGTCATGCCCGGGTGCTTGGTTCCGGAGTCGTCCACGAACGGCTCTCGATCTGGGGCCGCATGCGTGACACCGATGTCCGGCGGGTGATTCACGGCGAACTGGGGCCGCGCGGTGGTGCGACGATCTGGGTCGTGAAGTCGCATCACGGTCGTCACCCGCAACGGCTCGGTCTTGCCGACGGGTTCACCTCTCGGGACGACATCCTGGAACATCTCAAGGGGGTCGACACCAACCTGCCGGTCGTCGAACCGGTCCAGTTGCGCGAACTGATGCGGGTGGTGAACGACCAGTGGGCACGTCTGCGTGCGGTCCGGTTGCGCGTCTGGGATGAAACGGATTGAATGTCGACGATGCCTGGTGTCATGCTTCTCGATGCACCGAGCCAGTCCGAAAGGGATGACCAATGACCATGCAGCAGATGATCGAACGCTTCAAGTCCGTCGAGGATGGGGAGGACGTTCGTGCGCTCATCGAGGGTTGTTCGACGGGTGCTTCAGCCGGAGGTCCGGCCCGGATCGTGACCGGGTCGGTTGACGCTCGATCGATCTGGGATGCATGTGACCGCAGGTGTCATGTGTGCAGTGGTCCGATCGAACCTGATGACCTGGAGATCGAATGCTTCAGTGACGATCTCGAGCATTCGATGCCCGTTCACCGAGGGTGCCATGAACTTCGTTCTGGTGCGACCTCCGAATCGATCATGTTCGCCTTGAAGTTCGGGTTCTGGGTGATGATGCGGATCCAGCACGAGGAGCACCCTTCCTGGCGCGTTCCGCTCATTGAAGCCTGGGTGGCAGAGCGTGGCGCAGTCGCTGGATCATTGATCAGTGCGCCCAACGTCGACGGATGGTCGACGTCTTCGTCGATCGATGGCCATGATGAACTGGTTCGATTCACGCGGCACCTCTACCTTTTCGAGCGTGAGGTGCCCAAGTGGAGCAATGTCGGCCAGGTGGTCCCGGTCTGGGATGAAGTCATGTCCTGGAAGGTCTACAAACGTGAGCTCTTCATGCCGGCCTACAGGACCTGGGATGCGCCACGAGAGAGAAAGACGTTGCTGCCTGCGGCTGACATCCTGGCCCGGACGGGCGGTATCTGTGCGATGTGTGGTGGAGAGATTCGGTCGGATGAGGAAGGTCGAAGAATTGGGGTGGCTCTTGCCAAGGACCACATCCACCCGTTCAGCAAGGGCGGCACGGACGGCATCCTGAATCTGCAACCCCTGCACTACTTCTGCAATGGTGCGATCACCTCGGTCGGGCCTGGGGAGATCCCCCTGAGCCTTGAGATCGGCCTTTGGGTGATGGGTCAGGTGGCCATGGGGCGGGGTGAGCCCTGGGCGAGTCGTCTGCTCAAGAGCTACGGCTCGAAGTTGCGGTCAGATCGCAAGGCGGCAGCCCGTCGCAAGGCGGCGAAGTGAGTCGCCGCAGCCCCCGACTGTGCACGATGGGGTGCACGCATGGAAAGGACTGACTCATGCGCATTCGGACCTCGAACCGGATCGAGCTCGTCCTGCTCTTGGAGCAGATGGCGGTGACCGCCGGGGAAGACAATGACCTGGAGACCCGTGAGCAGAAGATCCGCCGCGGCCGGAAGTACGCACGCATGGTGCTCGACAGCGACGTCTGGATCACCGAGGAGGAGGCTCTCGACCTCCAACGGATCATCTACGGCGAGCTCGGCCCGCGGTGCGGGGCCATGGTCTGGATCGAGAAGTCGCACCATGGTCGCCCGACCGACCGGGTCAGACTCCAGCACGGGTTCATGACACGTGAGGACATTTTCGAGCACCTGGATGGGGTCGACCGGAACATGCCATGTGTCAACTCAATCCAGTTGAATGTACTCCTCAAGAGGGACCTCGACCATTGGGCGGACTTGATGGTGGTCTCGATGAAA
>JAKVBQ010000045.1 GCA_022447205.1 Phycisphaerales bacterium | reverse complement strand
CTCCCAGGGCTCGTACAGGGGATGGGGCCCGATGGAGTTGGTTCTCATCGAACTGGAGCTGTCGAGCGAATCTGAGTGCCAGTCGGAGCGCCTCCTCCCATGCCTCCCGCCGGTCGGCAGCAGGGAACCAGTCGGTGCGTGCCGCTGCGGCCAGCGCAAGGGCCAGCCGCAGGGAGCTGGCTCCAGCGGTCGGGCGCGGGGAGCCACTGAGTACGAACCCGCCTCCGAGATCCGTGACCGGAGGGATCGGGGCGGCGAGTGAATCGGAGTGACCGATCTGGTTGGCGATCGATGCCTCGATCAGGTGGTGTGCGGCATCCTGCTGGCTGCTGGCGGAAGGATTCGGATCCAGATGGCGATCGGCCAGGATCAGGAAATGGAGGGCACCCACGAGGGTGTTGACGTTCGGGGTCCGCCATGCGGCTTCGAGCAGGGCGTGGGCCTCTTCCGTGCTGACCACATCGGGATGGACCGATGCCAGCCTGCACACAGCGAGGGCGGTCAGGGCAAGGGTTCCGGCCTGTGACTGCTCGCCATCCGGGATGTCCTTCGATCCGGCGACCTCTTCGAGCAGTCGATTTCGTGCCTTCTCAACGAGTGGCGTGTTCGTGGGCGGCGCTCCCTGCCCGTTCCGGAGGGCCAGGTCGGCAAGGACGATCAGGGCGATGCAGCGGTCATCGGACAAGGGGTCATCCTCGACATCATCGACGACAGCCAGCCGATTGACGATGAGCCTCCCGATCCGTCGGAATTCGGCCTGCTCCTCATCGGACAGTCCCGGCACCTCGTTTGTGTAGCGGCCGAGTGCCCATGCCACGAGCGCCTGGTCCGCCGGCGGTGCGACCAGCGGATCATAGGCATCGGCCATCGTGTCGTAGTCTCCGAAGATCCCCAGGGCATCCAGCCGTTTTCCGCCCGGGATCTCGCCGACTTCCTTCAGTGGGTCCGAGGCAAGCCTGGCCACGAGGTTGTCCGCAGCGCCCTTGGCGATCTCTGATGCCTGAGTCTCCAGTTCCATGGACGGGGCGATCACCGCGGCCCCTCGGACCGACTCGAATGGCATGCCTTCAGCGGTCTGCTGGGTGAGTACCGTCACCTCGAATCGATAGAACTCGACATCATCGATCCGCCTGAGTTCTTCAGGTGTCTTCGGTGGGAGCCCCAGCTCTCTCAGCAGTCGGATGAGTACCCGGTCCGGGCGTTCGGCCAGACCGAACGCCTGCATGCGTCCTGGAAAGGCGATGCTCCATGCATCAGCCCGCCTGACGGCGAGTCCGTCGATCCCGGGGCGGATGATCCCCGTGATGTCCTCGAACGTCCCACCGAGCAGCGGTACGGGGGGGTGCTGGAGTTCAAGCTCGATCGTGGTCGATCGGCCGATCGACTCGATCATGTCGAGGGGCAGGTCCTGCACCCGCTTGCTGTCGAGCGCGTCGCGTACCGCTGCCGCCGTCGCCTGCCGAAGGGTGTCAGGCCCACGGTCCCGGGCATCGCCGACCCCCAGGATCCTGCCTCCGAATCGGAGGATCACACTCACACCCTCGACTTCCGGTCCGAGCGCCTCATCCGAGGTGATGCGTTCGGCTGTCGGCACGTACAGGTCGTCTATCCAGGGTCGGATGTGGAGCCAGGCGTCGATCGCAAGCTCGATCGTTGTCTCCTGGGCCGGCTCCTGCGCCTGCAGGGAGGGGCAGGCGGGTCCGAAAAGGAGTGGGGTGGTTGCCAGCAGGAGGGTCGTGGCGTCCCTGAGTGTGGTTTGTGCGATCCGATTCAACATGGATTCTGCTTCGGGGGGCGTTCCTGATTGACCGTGCCCACAAGGGTGGCACCCTTGTTGCATGGACGAGTGGACATGCTACTCGACCAGCCGGATCGATCCGGAACCACAATCGAAGAACAGACCTGGAGATGGCATGATGATCCACGCCCTCGCATCAATGACCGACAACCGCAAACGAATCGCGATTCTCGCACTGCTCTCCTTCATTGCGATGTGCTGAGCGAGAACCACCGCAGAAACAGCAGAAACAAATGATCGGGGTCCGTCGGCGACTGGGGAGTTTCGTCGTCCGGTCCATGAACGACGCCCACGGCAAGCGCCGTGGGCGTCGTGTTGTTGCATCATGGATCAGCTCTTCAGAGCTCGATCTTGTCCGTGCCCATGGCGCCATGGTCGTCCATGCCGCCGCGCTTGGGCAGGTCCGTTCCGGGTTCGCCGTCGCCATCACCGGGCATCGGATCGGTGCCCGATTCGTCGCCCGAGTCGCCCCACTGGGCGCGCTTGAGTGACAGGCCGATCTTCCGATCGTCGGTGTCGACGCGAAGGATCTTGACATCCACTTCGTCGCCGCTGGTGACGACATCCTGTGGAGTCTCGACCTTCTCGTCGGCGAGTTCGGAGATGTGGAGCAGACCTTCGAGGCCTTCTTCGAGCTGCACGAAGACACCGAAGTTGGTGATCTTCGTGATCGTTCCGCGAACGATCATGCCCGGACGATAGGCGTTGGGGATCGCTTCCAGCCACGGGTCCTCCTCGAGCTGCTTGAGCCCGAGTCCGACGCGCTGCTTCTCCTGGTCGACGTCGACGACGACGCACTTGATGTCGTCGCCCTTCTTGAGGACCTCGTTGGGATGCGCGATCTTCTTGGTCCAGCTGATGTCGCTGACATGCAGCAGGCCGTCGATGCCCGGCTCGATCTCGATGAACGCGCCGTAGTTGGCGAGGTTCCTGACCGTGCCTTCGATGATCGTGCCGGGAGGATACTTCTCGGCGACGAGCTCCCAGGGGTTGACCTCGATCTGCTTCATGCCGAGGGAGATCTCGAGCTTCTCCTTGTTGATGTCCAGGACGACGACTTCGATCTCGTCGCCGACGCTGGTGACCTCGCTCGGGTGGTTGACCCGGCGTGTCCAGGACATCTCGGAGATGTGCACGAGGCCCTCGATGCCCTCTTCGAGACGCACGAACGCGCCGTAGGACATGAGGTTGACCACGT
Source organism: Phycisphaerales bacterium (assembly GCA_022447205.1). Taxonomy (GTDB): domain Bacteria; phylum Planctomycetota; class Phycisphaerae; order Phycisphaerales; family SM1A02; genus JAKVBQ01. The sequence goes on along the minus strand of JAKVBQ010000045.1, from coordinate 15,334 downwards.
TGCCCTTGACTCTGGAGTTGACCGGGTACTTGCCCTCGATCTCCTCCCACGGGGAGGTCTCCTTCTGCTTGAGGCCGAGCGCGATCTTCTCCTTGTCGCGGTCGATGTTGAGGATCTTGACCTCGATCTCGTCCCCGATCCTGACGATCTCGCTCGGGTGGTTGACCCTGCCCCAGCTCATGTCGGTGATGTGGAGGAGGCCGTCGATGCCGCCGAGGTCGATGAACGCGCCGAAGTCGGCGATGTTGGTGACGGTGCCTCGGATGAGGTCGCCTTCGTTCACCGAGGTCATCAGCTTCATCTTCGCGTCTTCACGCTCGTCCTCGATGAGGCGTCGCCTGGAGATCACGATGTTGCGTCGTTCCTCGTCGATCTTGAGCACCAGCGCGCGAATGGTTCGGCCGATGAACTCGCCGATGTCGCTCGGACGACGGATGTCGACCTGGGAAGCGGGGAGGAAGACCGGCACGCCGATGTCGACGAGCAGTCCGCCCTTGATCTTGCGCATGACGCGACCTTCGATGACGTCGCCTTCGTTCCTGCTGTGGAGGATCTTCTCCCAGCCACGGATTCGATCAGCCTTCCGCTTGGAGAGCGCGACCGAACCGTCGCCGTCCTCGAGGGACTCGAGGAGGACTTCGATCTCGTCGCCGATGGCGACATCGCCGCTGTCCTCGAACTCGGTCTTCGAGACCTGTCCTTCCGACTTCAGGCCCACGTCGATGACGACGTAGTCCTTGTTGAGACCGACGACGGTTCCCTGAAGGATCTCGCCGGATTTGAATTTCTGGATGGCGCTGCCAAGCACCACGTCCATGTCGCCTTCGGCTGCTTCCGCGCCGAGTGCTTCACGGATCATCTCGTTTGCCAGGCTCTCTTCGAGCCCGATCTCTTCGATCAGATTGAAATCGACCATGTGTGTTTCACTGTCTTCCACCAAGCACACGAGCGGCTCGGCTTCCTGGGGACTTGTTCACCCGGCCTCGACAACATGCCGAGGTACGATCCGGTCCGCCATGTCTCCACGGCGAATCGGCGAGTATAGCCTCCAGCAGCCCAAAAGATACGTTTCCCAGAGGACAATCGGGTACGATCCGGGCTCCTGTCACACCCATTGCGAGGTCATCGGATGCGTATCGGATCAATCTGCCTGCTCGGGCTCGCCTGCCTGCTCGGAGCCTGTTCCACCCCCTCACACCGGATCAGCGGGACCGACGTACCCAACATTCCCGGTACAAAGCTCGTCCAGAGCTCCTTCAAGAGCTCCGGGAGATCCGTCGAGGCCGGGAAGGCCACCTTCAGTGGCTCCATCTACGACGCGATGGAACGAGCTCGTTGGGCGGGCCGGGGGTTCCTCAAGGATGGTTGGACCCAGGAGTCACTTACCGGAACCCCCCAGGAAGCGACCGCGATCTTCACCGCGCCCTGGCCCGGCGATGGCATGCAGCGTGTGGCGACTCTGGACATCACGGCGTCCCAGCTTCGTGGCTCGGCCACCATCACCGTGAAGGTCGAGCCCGAGCCCGCTGAAGACACGACCGGGTCTCCATCCGACCAGGCCGTGACGACCGCTGGAGATGACGCGGACGGCGGTCACTGAACCGGACCGGGCATCCCGCCCTCGGTCGCTCGCCTGCGGGCGCGGTCGAGGAACACGAAACCGATCGCACCCATGGTCGTCAGTGCCGCAGAGACCCCGAACACCCAGCCACCATCACCGGTCGGCCTGAGCCATTCGTAGACCAGGACCCCGATGTACGGGCCGATGATGCCACGGATGCCGGTCAGGGTCACATGCACGCTCATGTAGAGGGCATCCTGGTGGGCGGGTGCGAAGTGCTGGTGTCCCAGGTTCCAGGCGAGCACACCTCCGCCGTATCCGATGCCGATCGTGATCGCACCGAGCACCATCAGGGGCATCATGTCCAGGACCGTCCCGGTGAAGAAGAGCAGTCCCGAGATCACGAACAACCAGGAATGGAACGCCCTGAACCGCACCACGTGGATCCTTGCCAGCAGCCGAGCCCAGCCCGGGATGGCAAGCGGCATCAGGAGAAGCGGGATGATCCCGGTGATCAGGATGCCGACGAGGTAGCTCGTGCCGAACTGCTCGGTGAGCACCAATGCGAGCGGAGCGGCCAGCATGAGATTGCCGGTGCCGAGGACGAACTGGCACAGCATGTACCAGCGGTAGGGGCGGTCCCTTCGAAGCACCGTGAATGCAGCAAGCGGGTTGAACGAGGGGCGGTCGTGCTTCTCGCCGGCCCGTTCCGCCCTGGCGAGGCGGCTCTGCCCTCGAAGCCGGACCCTGGCATAGATGATCGCGCCGACGATCCCGAAGAGGGCGAGTACCGGGAAGATCGACCTGAAGGCCACCTGTCCGAGTCCCGTGGGGGAGATGTCCTCGATGCCGATCGTGGTGGCGAATCGCGCAGCCCAGTCCGCTGGACCTGCCTGGTTCGAGAATTCATCCAGGAGCCACCCGATGATGAAGCCTGCCCCGGCGAGGACGAGCGCCTGGACGCTGGCAAGTCTGCCGGCGATCTGGGTGCGATCGCTTCCCGGGTAGTTGGCTCGCCAGACCGTGGTCCGGATCGTGATGACGCCGCTCCAGAACACCCATCCCATCAGGACCAGGAGCACCATCATCCAGGCGCCGGTGGCGTTGGCGGGGACGAAGGCGATCAGCCCCACGCAGAGCGCCGATGCCATCATCAGCCAGACGATGAACCTGACCTTCTGCCGGCCCCAGGAGACTGTGGCCCAGAGGCTGCTCGTCAGGTTGCCGATTGCCGCGGATGCACCGATGGTCCCGACCGCGAGGCCGAGGTTCTGTTCCGTGGTGCCGGGCAGTCCTGCGAAGGTCTTGATCAGGATGATGGCCATCGCCCCTGATTGAAGGCCGGCCAGCATCACCGGGATGAAGGTCCATGCCATCAGCTCCCGGGCGTAGTTGCCCCTGAGCATCGGGCGAAGCGACCTGGGATGGAAGCTGCCGACGAACTTCGAGACATGGTCAACCGTGGATCGTGCCGTTCGAATCGGGCTCATGATGCCGGATCATTCCGTCCGTGAATGCAACACGCTCCGGACCAAGGGTCCGGAGCGTGGGAAAGTCAGGTGGTCCGGCGTCTGGTTTCCGCCGTGTCACGTCCCGATCACTGCGGCTGGCCGCTGGTCGAAACCGTCGGGAACGGGCTGAGGATACTCGGGCGGTCCATGTACCAGACACGGCCGAGGTCGCCCCACATCAGTCGCCAGTTCACGTTCTCGGCGACGGCCACGTTGGTGTGCACGTCGACCGGACGTTCGGCGATGCCCTGGAGTTCCGGGGTGAGGTTCGCGGTGATCGCGCTGTAGCTGTAGTGATCGGTACTCGACTTGCAGCCGGTGGCGGCAAGGAGCGTGATCGATCCAAGGAGGGCGGCTGAGGCGATTCGGGTGCGGTTCATGCTGTTGAACTCCATCGAATTTCAAGGAGCGTATCCGGAGGCCCGGAGCCGCTGCCTTCTTGCATTCCATGAGGCTAACGACCCCCTGAGACTGCGTCAAACCTGCACCTTCCGATTGGACGGACTCCCGAGAGGGGGTACACTCGAATCGACGGTGTCGGGATCTCGTCGGGTTGGTTCCGGTTCTTTGCTTGAACCTTTCGGAACCCCCAGGGATCGCCCACGCCCAGCGATGGTCAGGCCTCACGTGCGTTCAGCACGGAGTGGAAGGCCGGGACAGGGTGCAGGCGAGCCCACCTTGAGTCGGGGTTCGATGCATCGCCGGATCTGATTCTTCCTCATTCAGGCCCTCGGGTCAGGGAGGGGAACAGGCGTTTTCGCTCCGGCGGGTTCCCGGCACCGTCACCTTTTTTTGACCAGCACACCTTCCGGCCGCCCTGGGGTTCCGAGGATCAGTCCTCGCCGGTCAGTGCACCCTGCTGGATCGCTTCCCGATACATCATCGCCACCGACTCCAGTGCGTCCGGGGCCACCCTGATGGTGCCGACCACCGTCATGAAGTTGGTGTCGCCCGACCACCTGGGCACGATGTGCGCATGCAGGTGTTCCGGTACGCCGGCACCTGCGGCATCGCCGATGTTCGTGCCGATGTTCACGCCCTGTGGGTTGAGGGCGTGTCGAACCAGTCTGCAGGCATCCTCCACCAGTGACCAGAATGCCGCTCGCTGCGTGCTGTCGTATTCGAGCAGGGTGGGTGCTGGTTCACCGAGCGCGGCCAGGATGTGGCCGTTCGCGTAGGGGTAGCGATTCAGGACGAGGAACCCGAGCTCCGAGCGGTGAATGACCAGATTCTGCTCGTCATGTTCCGGTTCGAGCCAGTACCTCCGGAAGAAGTTGGTCGATGCATCCTGCTGTCCGTCCTCAGGTGCCTGCGCCTTCAGTGCCCTGAGGTACGCCATGCGCCATGGTGCCCAGATGTTTGCGTGACTCATTGCTCGTGGTTCCGTCCTCGTGACAGCGAGGCCTGCGCGGTGCCGCTCTCCGGAAGCGATCCGGTGCCGGGTCTTCGGGGTCCGATCCTAGTCACTTCTCGATGCTTGATCCCGTGGTCGCCTGGTCCTTGTGGTCCGGCTCCTCGAGGGCGCGTTCCCATTCCCTCGGTTGAATCACGCCGGAACGAACCGCGGTCTCGATCGGCATGGTGAAGGTGCCTTCCCAGTAGTGCCGGTGCGGGTGGTGGGATCCGACGAGAGCCCTTGCCGCGATCTCCCTTCGCCCGGTGATCCGAAGTGACCAGCCATCAGGTCTCGTCCTCATGGCCTCGAGCAGTTCCGGATGTTCATGGATCGTCTCCCAGGCGGCATCGGCTTCTCTCGGTGTCCACCAGATCCAGGACCTTCGCGCGATCTTGTCCTCCAGGAGCAGGTCGACCTCGACCCCGACCAGGGTGTCCTGGAAGGCTCCGGCTCTTCTGGTCGCCCGCGGCTGGAACCGAAGGCTCCAGGGTGGCTTGCCCGTTGGGTGGAAACTGACCGGGTACGCGAAGACGCCGGTTCGCAGTGCGGTCTCCATCTCCGACGTGGACCGTGGTTCGAGGGTGATCGCTCGAGGCGAACGTGCCTGGAGATCGACATCGACCTCGTGGAACCTTCGATCGCCGTCTTCGTCGGTGGTCATGATCCGAACGGGTATCGAGGCGGGGCGATCTTCCGGGAGTGGCAGGCCGAGGGGGTTCGGCGAACGGTTGGCCTGATGGTGGATGAACGTCAATGCATTCTTCTCGAGGCCTTCGATCCTGACTTCCGCGGGATCGGATCCTCGATCGAAACGGGTCATGCGCAGCATGCCGAACAGCGGAAGATCCTCCGGCCAGAACCTCGGGAGTTCCATGTCCACCACCGGTTTCAATTCGTTGAACCGCTGAGACAGGGGGTCGTCGCCCGCGACCGATTTTCGCAGACTCTGTATCAGCATCCCGTACTTGCGTCGCCATTGGGGGGTTCCGGGTAGAGCTTGTCCGTCTCCCCGGGTCAGCCGTTCGAAGAGTGCCGCCCGTGTCGCATCATCCAGTCGCCCCCTCGTCAGTCGTTCCGAGAGTTCACGCTGCGGCCCGACCCGACCCTGCCCGCTGGAGTAGGGAAGCATCATGGTCAGCACCCGATCGGGCAACCTTCGATAGATGTTGACCTGATCGAGCCCAAGCTGCTGGATGCAGAAGATCGCTCCGCCGATGAGCAGGATGCCCCAGAGGATGTTGACCAACCTTCGGTTCGCTCGAAGGGCACGTCTCTCGCTTCCAGCGTGCCGACCACACTCCGGGCAGCGGAGGTCGTTCTCCGTGGTCAGCAGGTGTCGGCAGTGCGGACAGGATCGGATGCCCTTGTTCCGTCCGCGGATGCCCGTGAGCATCAGTCCGAGTCCGATCGCGCCGACGATGATCGTCATGACGAGGATGATGATCTTGGCGTCGGTGTCGATCAGCATCACGGATCAGCGGTAGCGCATCCAGCGAATCAGTTCGAGTGGTGAAGGCGGCTTGCCCTGCATCAGGACGCCGACCCGGAAGATCCGTGCGCAGATCCAGAGCATGCCGATCATCGACGCCCCGCCGATCGCCAGGCTCAGGACGATCTGCCAGGCCGGAAGCGCCTCGCTGGACCCGGCGACCCTGAGGATCATGACGAACGGGAGCAGCGGGGGGATGAAGCCCGTGCTGATCGCAAGCATCGAGTCCGGGTTGTTCGAGATCGGCATCCAGAGGATCAGCGGCAGCATCAGCACCAGGACCGCAGGGCCCATCAAGGACTGTGCGTCCCGGAGATCGCTGACCGCACTGCCGATGGCCGCCATCATCGAGGCGACCGTGAAGTACGCGATGATGAAGTAGCAGACCGAAAGGACGACCAGGCTCATCGACACGAGGTCCGACATCGCAAGGACGAAGAGGCCTGCCAGGGCCATGCCTCCGTACATCACCAGCATGAAGCCTGCCACCGCGGATTGTCCGAGGATCTTGCCGGTCATCAGCTGCATCGGACTGACCGCGCTCAGCAACACCTCCATGACTCGGTTGGACTTCTCCTCGATGGTACTGGTGAGGATGTAGTTGCCGCTGGTGAAGGTGCTCACCCAGAGGAGCATCATGAGGATGATCGGAAGGATCATCCTGATCCTGGTGTTTTCGGGGTTCTCGCCGGATGCACTCACCCGGATCGCGATCACGTCGGGCCAGCTGAGGATCCACCGGGTTCGTTCGTAGTCGATGCCCCCGAGTTTCGCCCGGGTCTCGATGACCGCCTGTCCCAGGACGTCCTCGAGCGCCTTGGTCTGGTTGGGTGCCGAGTCCTGCGTCAGGAAGAGTTCGAATGATTCGTGCCTTGCGCGCAACGCTCGGTCCTCGGGGAGATCCTCGATCTCGAGCGACATGTCGAGGAGTTCCTCGGGAATCACGGCGATCCCGACCAGCTCGCCGGCCTGGAGTCGTTCCTTGAGCGTCGGCAGTTCCTCGATGTCCGTGACTTCGAGAATCTGGATGTCGATCTCGGTCCTGAACATCTCGATCGGGACCAGGGAGATGCCGCCGGCACCTTCCTCGAGCCCGGTGTCGACGGGGAGGGCGTCCATTGCATCCGCGACCTGCTGCCGGGTCTTCTCCCCGAGTCGATCCTCCTCGAGGATCTCCACGACCTGTGGCCCGATCCGTCCCGATGGGTCGACGATCGCGAGGGTGCCGGCCAGAGGTCGGGCCTCCTGGGAGAGCAGGATCGGATAGACCAGGATCAGCCCCAGCATGGCGATCGGGACACCGACCACGCCGAGAAGGAAGGCGGGGGTGAGCGCCGTGTAGCGGACCTCCCGCCAGGCGATGTGGAAGATCTTGCTGATGCCATTGGAGAAGCGACTCACGGCATCGCCTCCTCTTCCACGCGTTCGACCGACGTGCCGACCAGTTCGACGAAGACGTCATCCAGGCTTGGCATGCGGATCTCGATCGATCGCATCGGCCCGGCGGCATTGAGTTCGGTGACCAGTCGGGAAGGGATGCCCCCGCCGAGGTCGCATTGATCATCCAGCGAGATCTCGAGGAGCTCCCGGCTCTCGCCCTCTCGGATCGATCGGATCCCTTCGATGGCTTCCGCATGCCGCTTGAAGTCGTCGGGGTTCCCGCTGGTTCTCACGAGCAGCGTCCTTGGATCGTGTCGTCTCCTGATCGTGTCGAGTTGGTCGTCGAGCACGATGCGGCCCTTGTTGATCATCAGGACCCGATCGCAGAGCTGCTCGGCCTGGTGCAGGACGTGGGTCGAGAAGATGATCGTCCGGCCCGCCTCGTTCATCTCGCGGATCGTCCTGCCGAGGAGCATCGCATTGACCGGATCGAGTCCCGAGAACGGTTCGTCGAGGATGATCAGTTCCGGTTCGTGGATCACGGACGCGATGAACTGCACCTTCTGCTGCATGCCCTTCGAGAGTTCCTGGCACTTCTTCTTCCGGACCCCGGGGAGTTCCATCCGTTCCAGCCACTCGTCGATCCTGCTCGCCAGTCCCCGCGAGGAGACACCCTTGAGTCTGGCGATGTAGCTGATGAACCCGGCGACCGGCATCTTCCGGTAGACACCTCGTTCCTCCGGCAGGTAGCCGATGGCATCCTTGCGGTCGAGCGCCGAGCCTCCGAGGACGGTGATCGATCCCGAGTCCGGGTAGATGATCGACATGATCATCCTGATCGTCGTGCTCTTTCCGGCGCCGTTCGGGCCGAGGAAGCCGCAAAGGCTGCCCACCGGGACCTTGAACTCGATGTCATCGACGGCCCGGAGATCACCGAACGCCTTGGAGACACCTGCCACATGGATCGCGTCGCTCAACCGTCCGCATCCCTTCGGTCTTCCTGGAGTTCGGCGGGAGCGATGAATGTCGATTCAGGGACATCATCGAATGTCATGTAGTCGTAGGTGACCATCAGCGTCTCACGAGGCTGTTCGACCCTGAAGGCCCTGACCCATCGCAATGGCATCATCTTGTCCGGGTCCGACCACTCGGCGATCACCACGCGACGGTTGCTCGCACGCGCCTTCGGATCGACGAGTTCGATCGCCTTGAGGAGCCCCGTCTCCTGGTCGAAGTACGCCTTGGCCGACCGGTCCTCGTTCTTCATCGAAAGGATCGAGCAGGGGATTCTCTCGAAGGTCTCCTGCGGGAGGACCGAGATCTCGGAGTAGGTTCGTTCCGGATGCCTGACCATCGCCTGGAGGTCGAGTCGTTCCGCGAAGTCGATCGCCTCTTCCTTGTCGATCTTCGTCAGCGTGCCGTCGGGAGGATCCTTGCGCCAGCCCTGCGTGCCGTCGAATCCCATCTCCATGACGCCGAGTCCTTCGATCTCGTGCCTGGTGAGGAACAGATTCGGCTTCCCGGTCAGCATGACGAGGGTCGTCTTCAGCTCACCGAGTTCCAGATGGCATGTGGATCGTGACGACTGGAACGAGGCCATTGCCTCCGCCCCGCCCATCGCCTCGATCGAGCGATCGAGGATGAGGCGGGCGTCGTCGGGGATCGCCGGAACGACCACGGCCTGCTCGTCGCCGGTCGAAGGGGAGACCTCGGACTGCGCGAGGAGTCCCGGTCCGTACGACAGGAGGGCGATGCAGGTGAGTGTCAGGGGTGCGGTCCGGATCACGATCCCGATGCGCCCTCGTTCGTCTTCTCGTCAGCCGATTCGGTCTCCTCTGCCGGTGCCGAGGCGCCGGCCAGGGTCTTGATCGCCTCGGGGAGTGCGAACTCCTCGGTGGGCAGGTCGTCGTAGCTCACGCTTTCCGTCACGATCTGCTGCTTCTGTCCCATCGCCTCGACCACGGTCAGGGTCGGCGTCATCACGCCGCCGAAGTCCTTGTAGCCGGAGATCGTCGTGATGCTCGGGATCTCGCCCTGCGGCGTCGCCGCAACCGACTTGCTGCCCCTGGCCAGTCCGGTCTCGACGGAGTAGTACGCGTTGGTGATGCCGTCGGAGCTGGTCAGCTTGATCTGGTGGCACTTCTCGCCACCGAAGTCGGCGATGCCGACGGTCTTCGAGGTGTCGAAGTTCTTGAGGATGTCGACCGAGTTGAAGAAGTCCGCCTCGCGCTTCATCTGGTCGAGTTGCTTCCCGGTGATGAGCCGTGCTCCCGACATCGGGTCGATGCTCCACGCGATCGTCCCGTCGTAGCCCTGCTGCATCGAGCCCATGCCTGGGAACTCGATCGACACGAGCATGAGGTTCGGACTGGACTGCTTGACCGTCATCGGTCCGCGCAGGCCCATCGCAGGCATCTCGAAGTAGCCGCTCGAGGTGCGTGAGGTGTGCTTCTTGTACGCCTCCATGCCGCCAGTGACCTCGATGAACCGGTCGATGATCTCCCGCGGGGTCGGGAGACTGTCGTCAGCGGTCTTCGACTTCTCGGGTGCGTCCTGGGCGAACGTCGAGGGGGCCAGGAAGGGGCTGGCGGCGAGCATCGACGCCGCGAGGATCACGTTGACTGTCTTGAGGTTGCGCATGGTGGCGGTCCTTTCGTTTCTTTCCGGAATCACTCGGTCGCCGTCGATTCGGCGGTGGGGGTCGTCATCTCGAGCATCAACTCTACCGCCGTCCGGACGTCCGGGTCGCATGATGTCCCGAATGCGGCCTGTTCCAGCAGGACCGGGGCATCGGGAGCGATGCCGACGCCCTCGACCGTCCGGCCGTCCGGACGCTCGAATTCCGCGATGGCGTGGTAAAGGATGTCACCGTTGGGAAGTTCCTCGGCGACGGCTGGCAGAGCCATCCCCGGGGTCCGACGTCCGACGATCGTGGCTCGTTCCGCGCTCTGCATGCCACCGGCGAAGATCTCGCTGGTGGATGCGGACATCTCGTCGATGATGATCGCCAGCGGTGTCGAAAGCGGTTTCACCAGTTTTCCGTCCGGTGAGAGTCTCTGGGGATTGGTGTTGAACTGCATCTCCCCGAAGTCGTTGTACATCGTTCCCAGACTGACGGGTTCCTCGAAGAAGTGCCCGCCGACACCCATGGCGAGTCCGCCCACGCCACCGGGGTTGCCTCGAAGGTCGATGATCACCGCGTCCACGCCGGCGGTTCGAAAGTCATCGACCGCCTTCAGGATGGGTTGCATGATCGGGACCATCCACACCGAGAACCGGAGGAGACCCACCTGGTAGCCCTCGTCGACCTCGACGCCGTAGGCCTTCAGCTCCTCCTTGCCGAGGATGCTCGAATCGGTGCTGACCGACATCGGGGGGAGGTTGCCGAACCGGATCATCTGGAGGGATTGCTCGCGGCCCTCGAGTTCGAACTCGCGGGCTACGCCGTCGAGGTCGAGGAGCTCGAGCTCGACCAGATTGCCCGGTCGGGTGGTCAGCATCGCATTCAGTCCGGCGTTGCGCTGGTAGCCACCCATCGATGACGGGTCCATCTCCCCGAATCGCGCGAAGAAGTCAGCGATCTCTCGTCCATTGACCGTGTCGATGCACCAGCCGGGTCGAACACCTGCTTCGTCGGCGGCGGAACCTGCGTCGACCTCGGTGATGATCGCGAGGCCGTCGGCGTATCGTGCGGTGAGCCCGAGCGTGGCAGGGCCCACGGCATCCGAGGGTGTCTCGGCGACCGCTTCCTGGGGGATGATCGCGAAGTGCGACTTCCCGAGGGAATCGATCATCTCGCCGAGGACCGCTCGCAGGGCCTGGTTGTCTCCGGCCGCTTCCGCCTGCTTCCTGAACCGCTCGCTCAGTGCCTGCCAGTCCTCTTCGTCCATGTCGGAGAGAGCCCCGGCGGATTCCATCTTGGCGATCGCGTCATCGAAGAGCGCGAGTGCCTCCTCCGCGGACAGGGTCCGTTCCGTCGCCTCCTCCGTCACCTGGGGGGCTTGCTGGACCTCCGGCTCGGCATGCTGGTGTGCGGCATTCGAACCACAGGCTTGCAGGGCAAGCAGGGTGATGACAGCGGAGGAGGAGAGGGGGAGAAGTGATCGCAGGATTCGATTTCTGGTCATCTCCGCATCATCCCTGAATTGCATGGGGTTAGCGAGTCGCCGGCTCCTTCATCCGTTCATCCGGATGAAGAGTTGATGCCTTTCTGGCAACCCGATAGGGTTCCTGCATGCCCAGTGCCCTCCTGACCGCCTTTGATCGCCGCATCCTCCTCCTGGATGGTGCGATGGGGTCCACGCTTCAGTCGACCGATCTGAGCGTCGATGGTGACTACCTTGGCCGGGAGAACTGTGTCGACGTCCTGGTTCGTTCCCGTCCGGAGTTGATCCAGGGGATCCACCGTGGTTTCCTCGAGGCCGGGTCGGATGCGGTCGAGACGAACACCTTCGGTGCCAGCAAGCATGTCCTTGGTGAGTTCGACGAGGAGCTCGTCACGTGGACCCGAAGTCTCAACCGAGAGGCCGCGGAACTGGCACGTGCGGCCTGCGAACAGGTGGCGACTCCGGATCGCCCGCGTTTCGTCCTCGGCTCCATGGGACCGGGCACGAAGTTGCTCACCCTCGGGCAGATCACCTGGGATCGCATGCTGGAGTCCTACCGGGAACAGGCCCGCGGACTGCTCGATGGTGGTGTCGATGCCTTCCTGATCGAGACCTGTCAGGATCTCCTCCAGGTGAAGTGCGCGATCAACGCCTGCCTCGCCGCGCTTGATGAAGCGGGCCGGAGTCCGGAAGACACGCCGATCATGGTGAGTGTCACCGTCGAGACGACCGGCACGATGCTGCTCGGAGCGGAGATCGCCGCCGCGGTCACCGCCTTGAAGCCGTATCCCATCGCATCGCTCGGCCTGAACTGCGCGACCGGCCCGATCGAGATGGCCGATCACGTTGCGCATCTCTCCCGACACTGGGATCGCCACATCACCGTCGTCCCCAACGCGGGGCTCCCGGTCCTGGTCGACGGGCAGGCCAGCTTCCCGCTCGGCGCGCACCCGATGGCGGATGCACTCGAACGCTACATGCGAGAACTCGGCGTGGGCCTGGTCGGCGGGTGCTGCGGCACCACCGTCGAACACATCGCTGCAATGCGTGCGACGATCGATGCGATCGCGGACGGCGGCGAACGGCCGGTCGAGCGGAAGCCGATCGCACTGCCCGGTTGTTCGAGCGGCTACTCGCATGTCGACTATCGACAGGAGAACTCCTTCCTGATCGTCGGGGAGCGGATGAACGCTTCCGGAAGCCGTCGCTTCCGTCAGTTGCTTGAAGCCGAGGACTGGGATGCGATCGTCACGCTCGCTCGTGACCAGATGCGGCTCGGAGCGAACGTGCTCGACGTGAACGTCGACTACGCCGGACGCGACAACATCGCGGACATGGAGACGATCGTGCGCAAGGTGGCGACCACCGTCAACGCGCCCCTGATGATCGACTCCACCCAGGTCGGCACCCTCGAGGCGGGCCTGCGCAACGCACCCGGCAAGTCGATCATCAACAGTGCGAACTTCGAGGACGGCGACGAGAAGTTCGACCAGATCTGCACCCTCGCGAGGCGTTACGGTTCGGGGCTGGTCATCGGTTCGATCGATGAGGACGAGGAGTCCGCGATGGCGCGGACCTGCGAGCGGAAGGTCGCGATCGCCGAACGTGCGTACCGACGTGCCGTCGATGTCCACGGCATCGATCCCGCCGACCTGATGTTCGACCCCCTCGTCCTGCCGATCTCGACCGGCATGGACTCCGACCGACGCAGTGGGCTCGAACTCGTCGATGGGGTCCGGGAGATCTCCCGCCGCATGCCGGAGTGCCAGATCACCTGCGGGCTCTCGAACTGTTCCTTCGGATTGAAGCCCGCGGCACGCAAGGTCCTGAACTCCGTGTTCCTGCACGAACTCATGGAGGCCGGCCTCACCAGTGCGATCGTGCACGCCGGCGGCATCGTGCCGCTCGCCCGCATTCCCGAAGACCAGGCAAGTGCCGCCCTCGACCTGGTCTACGACCGGCGTTCCACCGCCGTCGGCGGAACCGGTCTTCCGGAAGGGATCACCGAGGAGGACTTCGATCCACTGGCCAGGTTCATCGAACTCTTCGCCGACGTCCAACAGTCGGATGTCGAAGAGGAGGCCGTCGACCGAACGATGGAGGAATGGCTTCGCTGGCACATCATCGACGGCGAGAAGGGCGGGCTGATCGAGCGTCTCGACGAGGCGATGGAACAGATGCCGCCGATCGACATCATCAACGAGCACCTGCTCGACGGCATGAAGACCGTGGGGGAACTCTTCGGCAGCGGTCAGATGCAGCTGCCATTCGTCCTCCAGTCCGCGGAGGTGATGAAGACCGCGGTCGGTCATCTCGAGCCGTTCCTGGAACGAGTGGATGGGGAGGCGCGTGGTTCGATCGTCCTTGCGACGGTCAAGGGGGACGTCCACGACATCGGGAAGAACCTGGTCGACATCATCCTCTCGAACAACGGCTGGACGGTGCACAACATCGGGATCAAGAAGCCGCTTACCGAGATCCTCGCCGCCTGGGAGGAGACTTCGGCCGACGTCATCGGCATGTCGGGGCTCCTGGTCAAGAGCGTGATGGTGATGGAGGAGAACCTCAAGGCCATGAACTCGCTCCCCGAGAAGCCTCCGGTGATCCTCGGAGGCGCCGCGCTGAGTCGCTACTACTGCGAGGGACACCTGCGTTCACTCTACGAAGGCAAGCTCTTCTACGGACGTGATGCCTTCGACGGCCTCCGGGTCTGTGACCTGATCGCCCAGGGTGGTGACGGAGAGCTCGACGCGGAGATCGATCAGCGGCTCGCCAAGCGTGCCGCGGTGGAGGAGCAGGTGCTCGCCTCGCGCGCGCAGACCCGTTCCGGGACCGGCGTCGAGCGGTCGGAGTCAGCGGGAGTGGAGCTGCTCGAGGAGAAGACCGTTCGTGCCGATGTCGAGGTGCCGACGGCACCCTGGCTCGGCAGCAGGGTGATCGAGTCGGTACCGCTCTCAGAGATCGTGCCCTTCATCAACGAGCTCGCGCTCTTCCGGGGGCAGTGGGGGTTCAAGAAGGGGAGGATGGACGCGGACGCCTATGCCGAGCACATCGAGAACGACGTCCGTCCGATCCTGAAGCGACTCGTCGCATGGTCGGAGGCCGAGTCGGTGCTCGAGCCCAAGGTCGTTTGTGGCTGGTACGAGTGCCAGTCCGACGGTGACGACCTCGTCGTGTGGGATCCGGAAGACCCCGGACGTGAACTGGAACGATTCGCCTTTCCCCGTCAGTCCAAGCGAGCTCGACTCTGCATCAGCGACTTCTTCCGCTCCGTCGATTCCGGAGAACGGGACGTGGTCGGCTTCCACTGCGTCACGATGGGCAATCGAGTCAGCGAGGAGGCACGACGGCTGTTCGAGGACAACGAGTACCAGGAGTACCTCTTCGTCCACGGATTCGGTGTGGAGTGTGCGGAGGCCCTCGCCGAACTCTGGCACAAGCGGATGCGTGCCGAGATCGGCATCGGCAACGACGATTCCCCGCGCATCCGCGAGCTCTTCACGCAGACCTACCGAGGCAGCCGCTACTCCTTCGGGTACCCGGCATGTCCCGAGATGAGCGATCAGGAGAAGCTCTTCCGCCTGATCCAGCCCGATCGGATCGGCTGTCGACTCACCGAGAACTGGCAGATCGATCCCGAGCAGTCGACGAGTGCGATCATCGTCCACCATCCCCAGGCGAAGTACTTCAACGTCTGATCGACCCGGCGGCCCGCGCCGGGATCATGCCCTCCCGAGGGTTCCTGCCTCCCGTCATGCGTTAGTCTCTGGCAATGAAAATCATCCTCATGCTGCTGGTCTTCGCCTTCGGGGCGCTTCAACCCTTCCAGGCGGGCATGAACGCCCGCATGGGGCGGGAGCTCGGTGACCGGTTTCAGGCCGGTTTCATCAA
>JAKVBQ010000044.1 GCA_022447205.1 Phycisphaerales bacterium | reverse complement strand
CCGAAGCGACCGATCCGCTCGACACCCGGTTCCTCGAGTGACTCCACCCGGTGCGCCCGACCGCTCACGTCGCCGCCGTTGTTCGCCTCGTTGGCCAGAATGTCGGCATCCAGGATCGCCTCAACCAGACCGAAACCGGTCGTTCCGATCGTGCGGCGGTTGACGAGAACATTCGCCTCGGCGGGAATCGATTCGAGGTCCAGTGAACAGCCTTCGATGCGTGCGGCCTGCTTGACGGGACCACCGAGATGGACCAACGGGTCGAATCCGGTCGTCGGATCGAAGACGCCGAACTGTTCGACGGCATCGATGCCGTTGCCCCCATCGACTCCGTGGCAGGTGACGCAGCTGCGGGCGTTGAAGATCGGTCCGAGGCCCTGCTCCGTGGTGATCTCTCCGAAGTAGGCGATGCGACCTGCATTGAAGCGAGCCTGCTCGTCCGCGTTCAGACCGGACAGTGCTTCGCCGGCCCGCGGCTGGATCGCACGATCGTCATGCGCAAGGACGGACGCGGTTGCGGCAAGAAGGCCCATGATCATCGCCAGGCAATGGCATACGCCGAAGCTCGTTCGCATCTTCTTCATCTCGATCTGTCTCCATGCATGCGAATCCGCTGGTGGCGGGCCGCATTCCACACGATACCGGACGGCATGGTCCGGACGAACACCCACCATGAGAACCGAAGTGGGTGCCACCAAAATACCGACCGATAATGCCAATGCACGCCTATTTTCATTGGTAAGCCCCCTATTGGTCCCCAGTGGGGGTCTTGCCGTTCCACGAGATGGCCGCAGCTGAAAAAGTAGTGCGTGCACGAGGATCGGATCGACGTAGGACATGTACCCGATGTCGATCAGAGACTCCATCCTTCATGGTGACTGCCTGGACCGGCTTCCAGCCATGGCCGAGACCCTTGCACGGGATGGTGATGCCGTCGATCTCGCCTACCTCGATCCACCGTTCGCAACCGGCAAGAGGCAGACCGGTCGAGCCGGCCATGCCTACGAGGACAGCTGGCCTTCCATCGATGCGTGGGTCGACTTCATGCGTCCACGACTCGAGGCGACGATCGCCACCCTCTCCGACACCGGCGCGATCCTCGTCCATTGCGACTGGCGGACCTCCCACCACGTCAGGCTCCTGCTGGACGATCTCCTCGGAGTCGATCGATTCCAGAACCACCTCGTCTGGCAGTACGGCCTCGGCGGATCCTCGCCACGGCGTTTCGCCCGGAAGCATGACGACATCCTCTATTACACCGTCAGCGCGAAGGACTGGTACTTCGACCCGCCCATGATTCCCGCCACCTCGCAACGACTGCGAGGACGGATGAAGAAGGCGACCGACGTCCTCGACGTGCCCTCGATCAACAACATGGCGCATGAACGCACGGGCTGGCCGACCCAGAAGCCGATCGCACTGCTCGACCTGCTCGTCCGGGCCTGCTGTCCCCCGGACGGTCTTGTTCTCGATCCGATGTGCGGCAGCGGCACCACCCTCGTCGCGTCGGCTGCCGCCGGGCGTCGCTACCTCGGCTGTGATCGCTCCGAGGATGCGGTCGGCATCGCTCGAGAGCGGGTCCTCGACCTGAACAAGCTGTCCTTGAACACCGGCTGAGCGTCGCGCTTCCGCCCGTCGGCGCGCTGGCAGCCGATCATCGAGCTTCTTCTCGAAGATCGTCGACCCTCTGTCTACACTGGAAGACGTGAAGCAGCGACTCCCGGACATCGGCAGAGGCATGCGATTCGCGACCACCGTCGCCGCGCTCCTCCTGACCGGTGCGGTCTCCGGCGACGACGAGGTCCGCTTCAACCGCGACATCCGGCCGATCCTTTCCGATCACTGCTACCAGTGCCATGGTCCCGACTCGGCGGCGCGCAAGGCCGGGCTTCGCCTGGATTCCCGGGAGGGCGCGGTCGAGCTCGGTGGGGTGATCATTCCCGGCGACCCCACGGGGAGTGAACTGCTCAAGCGTGTTCATGACCAGGATCCGGATTCGGTCATGCCGCCCGCGATCATCAGGAAACCCCTGACACCCGGTGAACTCGAACTCCTTGAACGGTGGATCGCACAGGGTGCGGAGTACGAACCCCACTGGTCCTTCATCCCGCCCGTTCTTCACGATCCTCCCGCGGACACTCACCCGATCGACGCGTTCATAGAGGATCGTCTCGTCGAGGAGGACCTTCCCGTCAGTCCTCGAGCGACGCGAGAGCGACAGCTTCGTCGCATCACCTACGACCTCACCGGTCTTCCGCCCACCGTCGAGGAACTGGACGCCTTCCTTTCGGATGATGCTCCCGATGCGTACGAGCAGGCCGTCGATCGGCTGCTCGACAGTGAACGCTACGGCGAACACATGGCGCGCTACTGGCTGGACGCGGCCCGATACGGGGACACCCACGGTCTTCACCTCGACAACCTGCGCACGATGTGGAAGTACCGCGACTGGGTGGTCGAGGCCTTCAATCGAAACGAGCCGTTCGATGACTTCACCCGGCGACAGCTTGCCGGTGATCTCCTGCCCGACGCGACGATCGAGGATCGCATCGCATCGGGTTTCATCCGTGCCCACGTGACCACCAGCGAGGGTGGCGCGATCAGCGAGGAGTACGTCCTCAAGTACGCGGTCGACCGCACCGAGACCGCCGGGACGATCTGGATGGGACTCACCGTCGGTTGTGCGGCCTGTCATGACCACAAGTTCGATCCGATCAGTCGCCGGGAGTTCTACGAACTGCTCGCCTTCTTCAACAACACCTCGGAAGCGGCGATGGACGGCAACGTCGCCGACACCCCGCCGGTGGTGAAGGTGGGGACCGAACTCCAGAACAGGCGGGCCGAGGAGCTCGCCCTCGAACTCCAGCGCGTCGAGACGGCGCTCGCCGATGACGATGCCGGCATTCGATCACAGCTCGAGGCGTGGGTCGTGAGTCGCACCGACACCCGTCTCCGCGACTGGTCGCCGGTCGAACCGCTGTCGATCTCGTCTCGGGAAGGCGCGGTTCATCAGCGACAACCGGACGGTTCCTGGTTGCAGACGCTCCCGATCGCGGCGACCGACGTCGTCGACATCCTGCTGCCGCTTGACGGATCGGAACCGTTCACCGCGATCCGACTCGACTGTCTCGAGGATCCGTCGCTGCCTTACGGCGGCCCCGGTGGCGGCACCGCCAACGGGAACTTCGTGCTGACCGAGCTTGAACTCGCGGTCGCATCCGAAACCGGTTCGGAGGACTTCGTCGACGTGCCGGTGGCGGGCGCACGCAGCACCCACGACCAGCCCAACTGGCCGATCACCGAGGCCGTCGACGGCTCACTCGATCCCGCCCAGGGCTGGGCGATCCTCGACGGGCCCGCGGGATCGAAGGCGCAGAGCGCGCTCTTCGTGCCGGAACGATCGATCGGCGGGGAGGCCCTGCCCGATGAGCGTGTGCTCCGGGTGCGCATGCACTTCCTCTCGCCGTATGCATCGCATTCGATCGGCCGCTTCAAGGTGAGTGCCTCGACCGATCCCGCACGCGCTCCGGCAGTGGGGGACGGCTGGCTGTACCACGGACCGGTGATCGTCGGTGACGGTGGCCGTGCCTTCACCGAGGACCAGGGTGCCGATGGCATCACCTCCCTCGAGGCATCGACGCTTGAATGGACGCCTCGTTCGGGTGATGTCGACGGGACCGCGATCATCCTGCCTGCGGGCGACTACGCCGCACACTACCTGGCGAGGACGATCCACAGTCCGAGCGCACGGCGGGCGATCTTCGCGATCGGCTCCGACGATGCGGTGAAGATCTGGGTCAACGGACGCCTGGTGCACAGCAACAACATCGTTCGCGGAGCGGTCGCGGCGCAGGACCTCGTCGAGGTCGACCTCGATCCCGGCGCCAACCTGGTGGTGATGAAGGTCGTGAACTTCGGCGGTCTGTCCGGATACGCGTTCGAGCTGCGTGATGCCGGTGGCGGGTCGGAGCCGTTCGACGTCGAGCTCGCGCTCGGGACGGCACCCGACGCGAGGACCGATCGACAACATGACCTGCTCGCCGATCACTGGCGGGAGCAGGTCTGGCCGCGAGGACGCGAGCTTCGTGGAGAACGCGACCAGATCAATGCCGAACGCATGGATCTCGATGCCGCGATGGTCACCACGCTGGTCGCGGCCGAACGTGCGCAGCGTCGACCCACCTACATGCTCGCTCGTGGCGAATACGACCAGAAGGAGGACGAGGTCTTCCCCGGCACGCCGTCCGCACTGCCGCCGTTCGGCGAGGAGCTCAGGTCCGATCGCCTCGGCTTCGCCGAGTGGCTGCTCGATCCCGCGCATCCGATGACCGCAAGGGTCACCGTCAACCGTTTCTGGCAGCAGTTCTTCGGCACCGGCCTGGTCAGGACCAGCGAGGACTTCGGTTCACAGGGCGAACCACCGACTCATCCCGAACTCCTGGACTGGCTTGCCGTCGACTTCATCGAGGGTGGCTGGGACATCAAGCGCCTGGTCAGGCAGCTGGTGCTGTCGGAGGCCTACCGTCGTTCCTCGCGAACCACCCCGGAACTCATCGAACGCGATCCGGAGAACCGGCTCTTCGCTCGCGGTGCACGCTACCGTCTCGATGGCGAGTCGATTCGAGATTCCGCGCTCTTCACCAGCGGACTGCTCGTCGAGGAGGTGGGTGGTGAACCGGTCCGGCCCTACCAACCGGAAGGAATCTGGGAAGCGGTCGGCTACACCCGATCGAACACCAAGGACTTCGTGCAGGATCACGGCGAGAAACTCTATCGGCGGACGCTCTACTCCTTCTGGAAGCGGACCGCACCTCCGCCATCGATGACCACCTTCGACGCACCCAGTCGCGAGGCCTGTACGGTCCGACGAGAGCGGACCAACACCCCGTTGCAGGCGCTGGTCACCATGAACGACATCCAGTTCGTCGAGGCCTCTCGGTTCCTCGGTGAACGACTCATGCGGCACGCCGAGGAACAGGGTGACGAGGCCGCGCTGGTCTGGGGCTTCCGATCGATGACCTCGCGGCATCCCGAACCCGAGGAGCTCGAGGTACTCGTCGACCTTCTTGCCGGGGAGCGCGACCACTACGTCGGTCGCGACGAAGCCGCGCTCGAGCTGCTCTCGGTGGGGGAGGCGCCTCGTGACGACGCCCTCGATGCGGCAGACCATGCCGCGTGGACCAACCTCGCGAATCTCCTCATGAACCTCGATGAATTCCTGACGAAGGGCTGAACCGATCCATGGACCCGCTCATCGACCGAGCCTTGATGCACAATCGACGTCAGTTCCTCTCCCGTTTCGGGCAGGGTCTGGCCGGTGGTCTCGGCGCGGCGACGCTCGGTTCGCTGCTCCAGGCGGACGGTGGTTCGAAGGGACCGGTGACCGATGCCCTCGGTTCGCTCGGCGGTCCGCATCATGCCCCGAAGGCGAAGCGGGTGATCTACCTCTTCATGTCGGGTGCACCCAGTCAGCTGGATCTCTTCGACCACAAGCCGGGCATGGAGGCGCGCTACAACGAGGAGCTGCCGGAATCGATCCGACAGGGCCAGCGCCTGACCACGATGACTTCCGGTCAGTCGAGCTTTCCCGTCGCACCCAGTCGATTCAAGTTCGCACGCCACGGTGAATCGGGCGCCGAATTCAGTGAGCTCCTTCCCTACACCGCGCGCATGGCCGACAAGCTCTGCATCATCAAGTCGATGCACACCGAGGCGATCAACCACGACCCGGCGATCACCTTCATGCAGACCGGCACCCAGCAGCCGGGTCGTCCCTCCCTCGGATCCTGGTTGTCCTACGGACTCGGCAGCGAGAACGACGACCTGCCAGCGTTCGTGGTGCTCCATGCCACGTGGACGGGACGCGCCGAGGCGCAGGCGCTGTATTCACGGTTGTGGGGGACCGGTTTCCTGCCGAGCGAGTACCAGGGCGTCTCCCTTCGCTCCCAGGGTGATCCGGTGCTCTACCTTTCCGACCCGCCCGGCGTGGATCGTTCGACTCGACGTCGGCTCCTCGACGGTCTTGCCCGGCTCAACCAGCATCATCACGACGAGATGTTCGATCCCGAGACGCTCGCCCGGATCGAGCAGTACGAGATGGCCTATCGCATGCAGTCCTCCGTGCCCGAACTCGCGGATCTCTCCGACGAGCCGGAGGAGACCTTCGAGCTCTACGGACCCGATGCGCGCAAGCCCGGCACCTTCGCCTCGAGCTGCATCCTCGCGCGCCGCCTCGTCGAACGCGACGTGCGCTGCGTCCAGGTCTACATCCGCGGCTGGGACCATCATGGCAGTCTGCCGAAGGACATCCGTGGTTCCTGTCGTGACGTCGACCAGCCTTCCTGGGCGTTGATCAACGACCTCGAACGGCGCGGCATGCTGGATGACACCCTCGTGGTGTGGGGCGGGGAGTTCGGTCGCACGATCTACTGTCAGGGACAGCTGACGACGACCAACTACGGTCGTGACCACCATCCGAGATGCTGGACGATGTGGATGGCCGGTGGTGGCGTGAAGCCTGGGATCACCTGGGGCGAGACCGACGACTTCTCCTACAACATCGTCAAGGACCCGGTCCACGTGCACGACCTCAACGCGACGATCCTGCATCTCATGGGCGTCGACCACGAGCAGCTGACGTATCGATACCAGGGTCGGGACTTCAGGCTGACCGATGTCCACGGTCGGATCGTGGACGGTCTCCTGGCCTGACGGCCTTCGGTGGATTCAGGCGCATTCGTAGATGAGGCTGATCGAGTCCCGGCGGTCGAGATCGGTCCAGACCGTTCCGCATTCGTTGCAGGTCTTGCTGCTGATGTCCTTGCAGATCGGCTTGTCGTTGCCTCGAAGATGGTGTCCGCACTCGCCGCAGCGGTCGATGGCGAGGAGCGCATTGCGGAGTTCGCTCTGGCGACTCGAGAGCAGCGAGAGAATGCCGCAGAGCAGGCTGATTCCGCCCAGTGCGATCGCGAAACGCGCTTCCATGGAATGCGGCGAATCCGTCATCGCGATCCCGGCGACGATCCAGCAGCAGATCGTGCTGAAGCTGAATGCCTTGACCATGCGGGAGCGTGCCGCGCCCCGCCGCAGCGAGGCGGTGATGAAGCGGCGTTCCCTCGGGTTGAGATCGAGCGTTCCCATGTCCAATGAAATCGGTCGTTTCACGAGGACGTATGAGCTGATAATCGAGACGGCCCCCCGGCAGGTGCGCCAGGGGGCCGTCGTGGTTCGGTCTGTACCGTCTGTACCGGTCAGTCGCGGCTCATGAAGAGGCGCAGCACGTAGTAGAAGACCAGCATGACGGAGGCGAAGAGTGCGAGACTGGCCGCCACGTGCTGGTCGGTCCGGTACCGATGAAGCACGTTCGAGGTCTCGTACAGGAGGTAGCCGAGGCCGAGGACGACCATCAGGCCGCTGAACCACGCGCCGAGCGGCCAACCGAAGAGGGTCGCCAGCACGACCAGGATCAGTGCGCCGATCATGCAGAGCCTGATCGCCCAGCCCATGAAGGAGAAGTCCTTCTTGGTCACGAAGACGAAGATCGTCACGAAGCCGCAGAGGATCGCGGTCACCGAGCCGGCGGAGACGATCACGTCGATCCCGCCGCCCTGCGCGACCGCGAGGTAGAGCAGCGGCAGGAAGATGAGCGCCTCGACTCCGATGAAGAGTCCGAGCCCCGCATACTGGAGGGCCAGACTGGTCTCCCTGGTCGCCCACCAGTTGGCGAGGAAGCTCACCCCGATGAAGGCCACGAGCACCAGGATCCAGGAACCCATCATCGCCTGCGCGATCGATGCGGCGGCGCCGCTCGCGAAGATCATGGCCTCGATGGCGGTGAAGATGAAGATCGCCCCGAAGAGGTGCAGGTAGGTCCTGCGAATGAACGCCATGCGTTCGGAAGTACCCGCTTCCGCGGCCATCAGGCCTGGATGGGCGTAGGTCATCTGGGACATGGTGTGCTCCTTTGCATTCCGGAACCGGTTGCCGGTCCCTGCATCGGCCGATTCAGCTCGATGCGACGAGAATCACGTCGCGTTTCAGGCCACGCCTTCCGGGATGGAATTGGCGACGCCCTGTTCGGTCTGGTTTCTTCGGAAGTCCTCGTAGGCTTCCGCGATGTCTTCGTTGCCGATGGCGAGGATCGCGGCGGCGAGGAGCGCTGCGTTGATCGCGCCGGACTTGCCGATCGCCAGGGTCCCGACGGGAATGCCCTTCGGCATCTGCACCATCGCATAGAGGGCGTCGACGCCATCGAGTGCACCGCCACCGAGTGGCACGCCCAGGACGGGAAGGGAGGTCTTCGCTGCAGTGACGCCCGCGAGGTGTGCCGCCATGCCGGCGCCCGCGATGATCACCCTGATGCCGCGCTCCCGAGCACTGCCGACCCACTCCTCGAGGAGGTCCGGGGTCCGGTGCGCCGAGATCACGCGTGCATCGTGTTCGATGCCGAGCTTGTCCAGGGTCAGGGTGACGTGTTCCATGGTTGACCAGTCACTCTGGGATCCCATCACCACGCCGACGATCGGGTTGCTGTTGTCGTTCATGATCCTCTTGTACTCCTGCTGTTGTCGCCTGTTCGGCCTCCGCCTTCGGCCGGCCGATGGGGTGCCATGGTACGGGAAGAACAAAAAAGGAACCGTGCCACCCGGGGGGATTTGGGTGACACGGATTCCAAGGGGGATTCGCAGGGGTGTGATTTTCGGGTCCCACGGAGAGCAGAACATCGAGAAAGGAACGTGCCTTGCGGCGGCCCCAGGGATCCCCCCGCACAGGAGGAGAGAAGAGAAGCTTGGAGAGATTTGAAGTCGGAAGAGAGATAGAGAAGGAGAGTCTGCCAGCCGCGTTTCAGCGTGCTGACATCAGGGGTACGCCCCTTTGGGGCCCCGGTTCGCCGTTTCATCGATTTCTCCGGACCTTTCCCGGAAACCCGTCTGGGAGGGTCAGAGGACCCATCCCTCCCGGGCGGCCTCGCTCAACATGGCGTTGGCGGCCGGGTCGTTGGTCCGGCCGGTGGCACCATCCCAGGTCAGCGGTCGACCGGCCCGGTAGGCGACCGTGCCGAGGAGGACGGTCTCCGTGAGCTGGGCCGCGTAGGGGAAGTTGCAGAGGGTCGGGGCGCCGGTGCGTGCGGCATGCAGGAATTCCGCGTGGTGGCCGCGTGAGCGGGGCAGCCAGGCGGGAGGTGGGCTGAAATCGGCGAACTTCTCCTCCGGGAAGAGAACGTATCGCCCGTAATCGGAGAGCAGCATCCCCTCGGTGCCCACGAAGAGGTGGCCGTCCCCCCAGCGGACCGGCGAGCCGTCCGACCGCTTGAGCGTGGAGAGGATCTCCGGTCGCCGGCCCCCGTCCCACCATTCGATGGTGCAGGGGGGCATCGAACCTCGCTCGGGGAACGCCCAGGTCGCATGGCACCAGCTTGGTGCACCGACCTCGTGAACGGGGGGGCCTTCCGCCCGGACCGCCGTCGGAGCGCCCAGTTCCAGCGCCCACTGGAGGAGATCCATGTAGTGGCAGCCCATGTCGCCCAGGGTGCCGGTCCCGTAGGCCCAGTACTTCCGCCAGTTGGCCGGGTGGACGCCCTGGATGTAGCCGACTTCCGGCCTCGGTCCGAGCCAGAGGTTCCAGTCCAGCTGGGGCGGAGGCGTTGCGCCGGGGGTCAGTCGTCCGTCGCTCCAGGTCTTGCCGACCCAGGCGTGGGCCGAAGTGACATCGCCGATCGCACCGGAACGAATCAGTTCGACGACGCGGCGATAGTTGTCCCCGGCATGGATCTGCGTTCCCATCTGGGTCGCTCGTCCCGGTTCGAGGGAGAGCTGGCCGAGGGTGCGGACCTCGTCGATGGTGTGTGCGAGCGGTTTCTCGCAATAGACGTGCTTGCCGCGTCGCAGGGCCATCGCGGAAGCCGGGGCGTGGTTGTGGTCGGGCGTCGAGACGACGACGCAGTCGAGGTCGAGGTCGGCGTCGATCAGTTCGCGGTAGTCGCGGTATCGTTTCGCCTCGGGGAACTCGTCGCCGGCCTGCTGGAGGTGGTTCGAATCGACGTCGCAGAGTGCGACGATCTGCTCGCCACTGACGCCGGCGAGGTTCGCCGCGCCTCGGTTCCGGACCCCGATCACGGCGACTCGAAGCTTCTCCTCCCGGACCCTGCGTCCGGTCGAGCTGAGGATCCCGTGGACCGCCGTCGACGGCCCGAGGGTCGCCACGGTCGTTCCGGCGGCGAGTGTTGCTTTCAAGAACGACCGTCTCGGCAGGGTTCCAGCCATGTTCAGCTCCTTTGCTTCCACGGACTGTACCAGCAGGATTCTTCAGGCGAAGATGAACCCCATGCAACTCCTCCTCATTTTCCAGGCATCCATCCTGTGCGCCGCCCTGGAGCCTTCCGGAATCGACCCGCCGGTCGTGGTGTCTCCTCCGCCCGCGGCACTCGTCGAGCGTCTGGGTCTTGATGACTTCTATGCCAAGTGCACCATGGTCCGGGGGCTGCCCATCCTGAGTTCCTCCGAGGTCGATGACCGGGCGCATCTCGAAGCGGCCTGGTTGATCACCCGTATGCTGGAACACCGGCCCGAAGTCATCGAGGCGGTCGGCGCGAGCGGCACTCGCTTCGTCATCATGGCCCCTGACGAGATGACCACCGACGTGCCGGAGCACTCCGACCTGACGCCGCCGGATTACTGGGACAAACGAGCCCGCGGACTCGGCGCCACCGATGAGCGACCCGCCGTCAGTTGCGGGGAGGAGAACCTGCTGCAGTTCCCCGGCGATCCCTACAAGACGGAGAACATCCTGATCCACGAGTTCGCGCATGCCATCCATGAGATGGGGATGCGCTCCGTCGATCCCACCTTCGATGCTCGACTTGGTGACGTCTTCAACGCCGCGATGGAGGAGGGGCTCTGGGATGGTGTCTATGCCTCGACCAATCGAATGGAGTACTGGGCGGAAGGCGTCCAGAGCTGGTTCGACACCAACCGCGAGAACGATGACCAGCACAACCACGTGAACACTCGAGAGGAATTGAAGGCCTACGACCCACGCCTTGCCGACCTGGTCGAGGAGGTCTTCGGTGATCTCGAGTGGCGTTACGTCGGCGCGCTCCAGCGGGTCGGCACCGATCATCTCGCCGGGTGGGATCCCGGTCGCAGTCCGACCTTCGCCTGGCCTGAGGAAGTCACGGCAGCCTACGAGGCGCACGAGCGTTCACGACACCATCTCGCCCGCAGGGACGGTGAATCACGAATCGACCACCTCCGTCGCAAGGCGGAGCGTGGCGATGCGGTCAGCCAGGTGACCCTGGGCTGGTTGCTTCGTCGTGGCGATGGAGTCGACCAGGACGACGAGGAAGCGGTGCGGTGGTATCGCCGGGCCGCGGAGCAGGGTGCGCCGGGCGGACTCGACTCCCTCGGCTGGATGTACGAGGTCGGTCGCGGCGTCGAGCAGGACGAGCTGGTCGCGGTCAGCCTCTACCGGCTCTCGGCCGCACGCGGTCACCGACAGGCGATGTGGAATCTCGGTCGGATGCTGGAAGCGGGGCTCGGTGTCTCCGAACCCGATCCGGTCGAGGGACTGGCCTGGATCATGCTCGCTTCGCAGGGCGGTCATCGCTGGGCCACGGAACACGTCAATGCGAAGTCGTCCGAGGCGACGGGCACGCTTCTCGATGATGCGCGCCGACGCATGGAGGAACTCGCTTCCTCACCGGCAGCGGCCGCTCTCGTCGAGTAGGCTCCCTCACGACCACCTCCCACCCGTCCGGAGTCGACATGCCTTCCATCGAATACAACGGTTCGACAGTCCACCTTCGACCACAGAAGCGACCTGCCTTCGAGGAGATCACCGCACTGGTCTTCGACGAGCCCGATGACGATCGGCCCACCGAGCTCCTTTATGCACGGCATGTCGAGAACCTCCGTGGTGCTGGTCGGGACTTCGAGGACCCCGTGATCCAGGCCGGACTCTGGGCGCTGCACGACCTCGGGGTGCACGACATTCGGGATGCCGCCGACGGCAGTGGCGTCGAGATCGCGGATCGCGTCGAGACCGCCACCTCCCGAGGCGAACCCTCCTGCTTCGGATTCGCATCACTGCGCGACGGACGTGCCTTCACCGCCGCGATCGTCAACATCCGCAACCGCTCGATCCTGATGAACGGTGAGCCCCGTCCGATCCGGCGCAATTCACGACAGGCCGTCGAGTCGGTGATGAACCTGATCGCCGAGAACCGCCTCGTCGACGAGGACCTGCTCATCACGACGATCCGGGTGGTCGTCACCCTGATGGAACAACCGAAGAGTCCGGAGATGGACGGGCACATCGAGTCCGCCCTCGAGATCGCCATGGATCTCGGCGTCCGCGAACTCACGATCGATCCCGAAGGTTCCATCGAGCTCGGCAGGCTCGACGTCGGCAACGCGCTGGCCTCCGCGGTCCTGCAGGGACTCGAACCCGAGGACGTCATGGCGATCAGGAAGCGCCTCGAAGGCCTGAACGAACAGGCAGGAGCTCCCGGCGGTTGATGACCGGTCCGGGCAGGGATTTCGAACACGCGTCCACTCCGATGGGTATCGTGGTGGTCTCACCCCAGAGAGGATCAAGATGAACCAGACCTGCACCCGATTCCACGCGTCCCTCGCCCTCGCCTGCCTCCTGCTGGGTGCGGCCGTCGCCGTCGCCCAGGACGATGCCCCCGAGACGAAGGACGTCTCGGCGAACGTCGAGGAGATCCCGTCGATCCGCTTCGTCCGCGCCTGGCCGGAAGTTCGGGTGCGCCGTCCGGTCCAGATCGTGAACCGACCGGATCGCGACGACGTCCTCTACATCGTCGAGCAGTTCGGACGGGTGCGGACCGTCGACGGTTCCGACCGATCGAGTTCCGAGACCGAACTCGTCATGGACATCACCGATCGGGTCAATGCCCGGAGCAACGAGGAAGGCCTGCTCTCGATGGTCTTCCATCCGGACTTCGCGGAGAACAACGAGGTCTACTTCTACTACACCGCCGCCAAGCAGAGGAAGCGGGACGGCAAGCCCCGTCGGGCCGTGCTGAGTCGTTTCAAGATGGATGACGCCCGCAACGTCTTCGATCCTGATTCCGAGGAGATCCTCCTCGAGATCGAGCAGCCCTACTGGAACCACAACGGAGGCACCGTGCTCTTCGGTCCCGACGGGATGCTCTATCTCGCGGTCGGGGACGGAGGCGCTGCGAACGATCCCCACGGGTACGGCCAGGACATGTCCTCGCTCCTCGCGAAGGTCCTGCGCATCGACGTCTCCGCCACCGACGGTGAGCAGCCCTACGTCATTCCCGAGGACAACCCGTTCGTCGACACCGAGGGTGCACGCGGCGAGATCTGGGCGCTCGGCCTGAGGAACATCTGGCGCATGAGCTTCGATCCCGAGACCGGGCGGCTCTGGGCGGGTGACGTCGGTCAGAACAAGTGGGAGGAGATCGACATCGTCGAACGCGGCGGCAACTACGGCTGGAACATCCGCGAGGGTGCGCATCCCTTCCGGAGGGAGCGTGAAGGCGATGCCACCGACCTCGTCGACCCGGTCGCCGAGTACCACCATCGCGAGGGTCTCTCGGTCACCGGCGGCCATGTCTACCGGGGTTCCAGGTATCCGGCTCTTGATGGGGTCTATCTCTATGCGGACTATTCCTTCGGCACCGTGTGGGGGATCCGGGAGGCCGACGGCGGCTGGACGGAACCCGAGGTGCTGCTGCGGAAGTCCGGCTCGCTGATCTCGAGCTTCGGCGAGGACAACGACGGCGAACTCTACGCGACCACCTTCGAGAACGGCGAGCAGGGGCCCGGTGCCCTCTGGGCGGTCGAGGCTCGTTGAGTCGTTGCTCGGTCAGGTCCGGGTCGTGCCCGGCCCACCTCGTGTGCCGCGTTCGAACCTGATCTTCGGTTCCTCTCCGTCACGCTCGACGGGTTCCTCGCCGACGTAGATGAATTCCAGTGCATTCAGGATCCGAAGTGCCGCGTAGTTCGATCGTGGCGGCTTCACGATGACGCGTTCGCGACCTTCCTCGCCGAAGCGACGCACGGTCTCGGCGACGAGCCTGATGCCGAGGTCGTTCCCCCGGTGTTTCGGATCGAGCCAGATGAACATGCGCGCCTCCCCGTCGGTGAAGGGGTCGTCCCCGACCACCGCGCCGAAGAGATCGTCATCGATCCGAACCCGCCACAGCGTGCCGCCCTGTTCGAGTGCGTTGCGAAGGAGCCGTTCGAGTGCGGACTCGTCCTCCGGTGCCTCGGTGCCCGTCGCGGCGAGGCCCTCCGGGTCACCGGCCAGCTTCCTCGCGACGAAGAGCGCATCACGTTCGGTGACGGCTGCAACGTCGAGGTTCGTGCCCTGGTGTCCCGTGCTCATGGGCCGTCGGTCCTGAATGGGGATGCGGGAAGGCCCGCTCCGCTGAAGAGGTCGGCGCGGACCGGGTTGTTCTGCCAGCCGAACCGGACGTTGCGTGGTTCCGGAACATCCGTCGACCAGACGCGGACCGCATCCGGAGCGATCACCCGTGCCTCGGCCCACACGAACCGACCGTCCTCGCCCGCGATCGCGAAGCCATCGACGTCCTCGCCACCGGCTCGGTTCGCCAGGCCACCATGTGCATGATCGAAGTGCAGGATGATCCCGTCGCCGTCGAGGGTGGTTTCGCGGTGGATGGGGCTGCTGGGTATCGCGTCATCGACGGCGTAGACATCGTGAAGCGCCCAGCCCCCGAGTCGTTCGCCGACCGCCTTCTTGTTCCTGGGGTGGATGTCCGTTGCATTCCCGACATCGGTGGTGATCGCGATGCCGGTGTTCGGAACGGTGCGCGCCGCTTCGAGCTGTGCGTCACGAAGGAACGCCCAGCCGCCTTCGACGGGATCCTCAGAGACCGCCTTGAATGCAGCGAGCTGCACGATGCCGAACGCGAGATGTTCCCCGAAGTCCTCGCGCCATGATTCGATCAGGAGCGGCATCAGCTCCCGGTATTCGTCGGGTTGACCGGAATTCGACTCGCCCTGGTACCAGATCGCACCACGCAGCGTGTACGGCACGAACGGGGCGATCATCGCGTCATGCAGCGTGCCCGGTGACTGTGGCGTCATCCCGGGATTGACCGGTGCGGTGACCCGTGCGGGTCCCGGATCGGTCGTCGCCCTGCCGCCATGCCACTTCCACGGACCATCCAGGGCGACCGCCGGTCCGGTGCCGTCGGCGCGACGGAGTTCCATGGTGCCTCCGCTGAATCCACCCCCGCCATGGGGATCGAGCGCACACACCGTCACCTGCGTCCTCCCGGCCTCGACGAGTCGTGCGGGGATGGTGTAGGCGCGGTTGCCGGTGTGCAGGTTGGTGGTCGAGCCCACCAGGGTGCCTTCGAACCAGGTCCGGTCGGAGTCGTCGATCCGTCCGAGTTCGAGGACCAGGTCCTTGCCTGCCCAGTCCGCAGGGATGTTCACGGTGCGCCTGAACCACACCGTGCCGTCATAGGTCTTCAGGCTCGGTTCTCGATTCTCCCAGTTGCCGGGAAGATCCATCGTGCCCCAGCCGGAGTCGTCGATGTCGACGGACATCCAGCCGTTCTCCATGCCGGGATCACCGTTCAGCACCTTGCGCCAGTAGTCCTTCGCCTTCGACTCGTAGTTCTGGTTCGCCTCGTCGACGATCCTGCGTCGGGTCGCATCGTCCATCGCGTTGTACGCGTCGATGCCGGCCTGCAGTTTCGCGGTGCGTTCGGCGAAGCGCGGGTGCGCCGCGAGATCCGCCCGCTCGATCCACGGTTCGATCCGGGTGCCGCCCCAGTTGCTCGAGATCAGTCCGATCGGGACATCGAGT
The DNA here is from genome assembly GCA_022447205.1 of Phycisphaerales bacterium. Taxonomy (GTDB): domain Bacteria; phylum Planctomycetota; class Phycisphaerae; order Phycisphaerales; family SM1A02; genus JAKVBQ01. The sequence goes on along the minus strand of JAKVBQ010000044.1, from coordinate 2,676 downwards.
TCATCCTGGAGCATCGCTCCGAAGTGGTACCCGACCGCGCTCCAGCCGCCGACCGTCTCCGGTGTGCAGACCTGCCACTCCGCGGTGATGTCGTCCTGTGGCTCGGTGGCGAGAACGTGCGGTGCCTTGATCAGTCGGATCTCCGGGCGATTCATCTTCGCCTTCACCCCTGGCGCGGTCCGCACCTGGTCGAGGGTCCACTCCATGTTCGACTGTCCCCCGCAGAGCCAGACCTCGCCGACGAGGATGTCATCGAACGTCATCTCCGAGGTCTTCTCCCTGCCGCCCGGTTTCAGGTCGTACTCCGAGACGTTGAGCGTCCAGGTCTTGTCGGTGTCCTCGATGGGGGCGAGCTTCGTCGCCCATGTGCCGTTGGCGGCCACCTCCTGGGCGTACCGTCGGAACTTGACGCTGGTGGTGCCACGCTCCGTCTCTTGACTGACCTCGAGCCTGATCTCCAGCCAGCTGCCCGGTTCAGCCGTGCCCCAGATGTCGATCGGCATCCCGCGCTGGATGACCATGTGATCGGAGAAGACCGACGGCATGGTGATGTCCGCATTGGCGGCGGAACCGGCGGTGAGGAGTGCGGCCAGTGCGACGAGGTTGGTTCTGTTGATGGTCATGGCGACATTGTCGCGCTTCGACCGTCGTCGTGGCTTCATCAACAGCATCGTTTTGCCGGACCCCCGTTTCAGGCCGTCAGGATGGGGTTCGCGTCATCCCCAATTGCCCAACAGGGTGCTCAGGTCGACGCCATCGACGATGCCGTCACCGTTGATGTCGGCGGGACAGGGAGCCGGACAGGGTCCCCAGTTCCCGAGCAGCGTGCTGAGATCCGAGCCATCAACGGTGCCGTCACCATTGAAATCGCCCGGTATCGAGGGCGCGCAGTCACTGATCTCGATGCGGACATCATCGATCGCGGCTTCGATCACCGAACCTTCGTCGGCATCCTCGGCACGGAACCGCACCCGGATCAGGTCGCTTTCGCCCACGCCTGCGATCTCGTCCAGCGGCCATCGCATGCGGTACCAGCCACCCGCGGCTTCGGGACCGTCGGGGCCGATCACCTCGAGCACGTTCCAGCTGCTCCCGCCATCTCCGGAGATCGAGACGGTCATCACGTCCTGGAACGGGGAGGCGCCGTTGTTGTTCGAATAGAACCGTGCATAGACGAGTTCCGATCCCGGCTGGCTGCCGTCGAGGAGCGGCGAGGTGAGTTCGGTGCCTCCACCGTCGACATCGGTGTTCCCGTCCGCGAGGTCGGTCCCGTACAGGTTGCCGGAACCGTCGTAGTCTTCCGCAGGATCGCCTCGATCACCGCCGCCGAGCGGGAGCCCTCGTTCGAAGGCGCCGTCAACGAGATCGGGATCGTTCGCGACGCTCCAGCCGAGGTCGTCCTCGAAGTTGTCGACGAAGAGCACGGTGCTCTCCTGGCCGACCGATTCGAGCGTTGCGCCGTTCGGGGGCCAGATCGCGGTGCTTCCGGACGCCCCGGTCACCTCGATCGTGCTCTCGATGAACTCGCCGCAACCGATGGCGGGAATCGTCGCGATGTAGCGACCGCCGCCGGTGTCGGCCATGGCGCCGGACTGCCAGGCACCGCCATCGACCCGATAGCGAAGCGAGGCGTCCGCGATCGAACCGGTCCGGTCCCAGGTCTGCGCGATGTCGACCACCACCGTGGTCGGACTGCCTGCCTCGAGTTCACCAGGCCAGCCCTGGGGCAGTGCGACGTAGAGACGGCCGCGAACCGCGTTGCCGAGGCGCTTGAAGGCGAGGAAGTTCTCGATCCCGGTCGGTCGGATCTGGTCCGCGGGGAGGATGAAGCCGTATTCGCCCGTGTCACGGAGTTCGATGGTGTACGACAGGCAGTTCGCGCCGTCGTACGTCCAGTCCTGTGCGGTGCCCGACGCGATGTAGAGGTCGTGTGCCGGTTGCGGCGTGTAGCTCTTCGCGTCCGAGGTGAAGATCGCGTCGACCATGTCGACGGCGAGCGATTCGAGGCAGGTGCCGTCCGCACCCTCGGGAATGCCGTCGACGTATCCATAGCTGTACAGCATCAGCTGCGAGTAGGAGTGGACGTCCACGTGTGCTGAGATGTTGGGGTGTGCATTGATCCAGTCGCGGATCGCGCGGGTCTCCGGTTCGCTGAAGGGCGCGGTTCCGTAGTAGATGTCGCTGTTGGTGTTGCCACTCGCGCCGTCACCGCCCCAGTTGGCGTCCCAGTTCCGGTTGAGATCCACGCCGAAGGTGCCGTCACCGTTGTTGAACCGGTTCTTTCGCCAGAGCCGGTACTCGTCCCAGCTGTGTTCGTAGCCGTCGGGGTTCATCACCGGGATCATGTGCCATTCGAGTTCATCCATGAGTGCGGTGACTTCGTCGTCCGAACCGTAGTTCTCGAGCAACTCGGTCATCAGCCAGCAGCAGGTCATCGGGCTGATCCATTCCCGTGCATGCTGCATGCCGTTGATGCAGATTCCCGCCTTCTCGTTGTCGGTGGGTGAGCTCAGCACGTACGCCCAGATCGTTCGTCCCTCCACCGAGGTGCCGGCCTGCTCTCGCGTGATCAGGAGGGGGTAGGTCTCCATGAGGCCTTCGAGGTAGGCGTGGATGTCGTTGGTGCGTCGGTAGTCGTCGAAGAACGGATTCTCCCCACCAGCCAGTCCGCCCTCG
>JAKVBQ010000043.1 GCA_022447205.1 Phycisphaerales bacterium | reverse complement strand
ATTCAGAGCATGTCCGTTGGCATGACAATCCGGATATGCTCGCTTTTTGGATAGCCTTGCCATTCATGATCTTTGGCGCGGTGGTTTTTATCATTCTGGTCATCGCCAACGCCAATGGGTAGGACGGTACAGGCCGTCCTCAGCGATGGTTGTCCAGAAAGCGGGTGAAGGGGATCGAACCCTCGACATTCAGCTTGGGAAGCTGACGCTCTACCACTGAGCTACACCCGCGACGTGCGTGCACATCACGTGCGGACACACTGTACTGAATTGGTTGAAGCTGCACGGGTGCTGGTCATGCCTGATGGGAGTGGGTCCAGGAGGATCCGGGAGGGGTGGTGCCAGCTTGACCGATGGTCACCTCTCCAGTTTGGGGGATCGAGGTTCATCCAGAGACGGGCACTCGCCTCAAGATCCATGGCGGCAGCCTCTCAAGTGGGTGACTGGCACACGATTACCGCCCTCAGGCCCTCTAATGACCGTTTTTACGTTGACCCCTTGATCAGATCGCCTAGGATGAAGCCGGACATACACCTCACAACCCCACACTTTCCGAGGAATGAATACATGACCATGAAAATGATTGCCAGCAGTACCCTGCTTGCCGTCTCCTGCTGTGGCGCCATCCTTGTCGCTGCCGAAGGAGATCGGATCCAGGATGTCGATGCGCCGGAAAAGCAGGTCAGCCTGCTGCCTGATCCGACCGCACTGACCCACCCCCACGTGGCCGATGAACTGATCGTTCGCTTCCTTCCTGAAGTCACGATGGAAGCGCGACAGGCGGTCTTCGACAGCGTCGGTGGCTCCGTCAAGTACGCCTACACGCTCGTCGCCGACCTCTACTGCCTGACCATCGACCGTCCCGTCGCCGACGCGATCGGAACCCTCGAGTTCAGGAACGACGTCCTCGCGTACGTCGAGCCGGTCTACCTCATGGAGACCTTCGACACGATCCCGAACGACCAGTACTGGAACCAGCTCTGCGGCATGGACCGGATCAACGCTCCCGCCGCCTGGGACGAAGGCACGGGCAGCTCCACGGTGCGGATCGCGATCATCGACAGCGGCACCGACATGGATCACCCCGACCTCGTCGACAACATCATCGTCAACAACGCCGACCCGGTCGATGGCGTCGACAATGATGGCAACGGCCTGATCGACGACCGGAACGGCTGGGACTTCTACAGCGGTGACAACAATCCCAACGACCAGAACGGCCATGGCACCCACACTTCCGGCACCGTCGGGGCAGTGGGCAACAACGGCATCGGTGTCGCCGGGGTCAACTGGACCTGCGAACTGATCCCGCTGCGGGTGGGTGACTACTCGCTCTCGACCAGCGCCATCTATGCCTCGGTCCAGTACGCCTGCACCATGGGCGCCAGGGTCTCGAACAACAGTTATGGTGGCGGCGGCTACGCACAGGCGTTCTTCGACATCATCCAGAACGCAGGCAACCAGTACGACCATGTCTTCTGCGCGGCAGCGGGCAATGGTGGCTACAGCGGGGCCAGCTACCCGGCCGCGTACACCTGCAACAACATCATCTCCGTCGCGGCGACCGACTGCAACGACAACCTCGCGTCGTTCAGCCAGTACGGCATCCCCTCCGTGGACATCGCCGCACCCGGCGTCGACACCTACAGCACGGTGCCTGGTGGCTATGACAGTTTCAGCGGCACCTCGATGGCGACGCCGCACGTTGCCGGGCTGGTCGGACTCATCCAGTCACAGCTCACCAACGCCACCGCGGTTGAAGTCATCGACATCGTCCTTGACAACGCACGCCCGGTCTCCAGCCTGAACGGCGACGTCGTCACCGGCGGCATCATCGACGCTGAAGCCTCGATGCAGGGCCTCTTCGCGGGTCCGGTCGCGACCATGACCTCGTCCGTCCCGTCGATCGTCGAGCCGGGCACCGAAGTCGCCGTCAACGTCAACATCGATCCGAGAGACGACGTGCTCACGGCAGCCAGCGTGCTCTTCAGGACCGACAACGGCAGCTTCTCCTGGGTCTCCGTCCCGCTGACAAACACCAGCGGCAACAGCTGGCGTGCCACGCTGCCCGCGGTCGCCTGCGAGGATTCACCCCAGTTCTACGTCTCGTTCACCGGCGCCAAGGCCGGCAACGCGACACTCCCCACCGAGGGTTCCACCAACCCCTACAGTTATTCCGTCGGTGAATTCGAACTGATCGCCTCGGACGACTTCAACTCGAACGGCGGCTGGACCGTCTCCTCCGGTGCCGCGACCGGCAACTGGGAGCGGGCCATTCCCTCCAACGACACGATTTCCGTCGAGGACTGCATCGCACCCGGCGCGGACGGCGATGGATCGGGCTACTGCTTCGTCACCGGCAACGGGCTCTCGACCTTCGGGTGCGAGTTCGACATCGATGACGGCACGACCGTGCTGACTTCGCCGGTCTACCAGGTCGACAACTCCGATGCGGTCTGCTCGTTCCAGTGGTGGTACGACAACACCAACGCCAACAACACCGCCTATGACGACACGTTCGTCATCGAGGTCTCCGGCAACTCGGGCTCCTCATGGAGCAACCTGTACTCGCTGAACCTCGGGAACAGCAAGAACACCGGCTGGGCGACCCTTGAGTTCGTGATCTCCGACTATGTTTCCGTCAGCAGCGGCTTCCAGGTTCGCTTCACCGCAGGTGACACCGGGGAACCCTCGGTCGTCGAGGCCGGCGTCGACGGCTTCAGCATCTCCTCCGTGAGCTGCGAAGACGACAACGGCGGTGGTGGCGGCAACGGTCCGGACGTCAACGGTGACGGCGTCGTTGATGGCGAGGATCTCTCGATCATCCTGGGCTTCTGGGGTCCGTGCAACGACCCATCAGACTGCCCGGCAGACGTCGATGGGGACGGGGTCGTCAACGGTTCCGACCTCTCGATCGTTCTGGGCTTCTGGTCGAACTGAGGCCTGATCAAATCGACTTCATGCGCCCCGCATCACCTCCGGGTGGTGCGGGGCTTTTTCTTGACTCAGGACTGCACTGCAGGGACCCATGCGGTGGTACGACCGGCAACGGTGTCGAAGACGATCTCTTCTTCACGAGCGGTTCTCGCATCCGCTGTTCGGCCCCAGCGGTGGTGGAAGAGCCAGTCCGTCGGGAACCGTCGGGAAACGGCATCGACCGCAACCGAATGACGGATGACGGAAGCCAGGCGAGATCGAACTCGTTCGATCTCTGACTTCTCGAGATCACATGACCTTCGAGCCGGAGCGATCCCGGCCTGGTAGAGGACCTCGTCCGCGATCCAGTTCCCGACACCGGCAGCGAACGACTGATCGAGCAGGAGCCCCTTGATCGTCACCTTCCTCCGCTCGAGGAGTCCTCGGAACACGGCTGGAGTCGGCATCTCGAGCAGTGGATCGAATCCAAGCAACGACACCGGTGGCTCCTTGCGAGGATCATCGCGCAGCCGAATCCGACCGAAACGCCTGGGATCGGTCATGAAGAGTCGCCTGCCGTCCTCGAACTCGAGATCCAACCGGCAGAAACGCGGTCGGTCCACGGGGGATTCGTCTCCATGCAGTGCGCCGGTCATTCCGAAATGGAGCAGAAGGGCGGGCCCCTCATCGAATTCGAGCCACAACTGCTTGCCGTGGCGACATGCCTCCAGCACGGTTCGGCCACGAAGCCGTCGAGCCACGGTCGAGGGGGCCTGATCGCAGTAGACGATTCGGTCATCCATGCAGCGAGCCCGCCTGATCGTCCGCCCCTTGGCGACGATCTCGGCGATCCTGCGGCCACGTTCGACTTCTGGAAGTTCCGGCATGTCCGCTGATTGTATCGCGAGTCTCCGGCACACCCATTTCTTCGGTCAATCTGCGATGATCGACCTTCATGACCAGAAAGGCTCACGACCAGATGCACGTCACGAAGATCGGCCCCATCATCACCGCAGTGCTCCTTGGATGCCTGCATGGATGCAACACGACCACTCCAACACCACCGGATGCGCCGGCACGACCGACCGCCACCCACATCCACGATGATGTTCTGGTCGATGAGTATGCCTGGATCAGGGAGCGCTCCAATCCGGAGGTCATCGCCTACCTCGAGGCTGAGAACGAGCACGCCGACGCGGTGATGGCCCACACCAGATCGCTTCAGGAACGGCTCTACGAGGAGATGCTCGGTCGCATCAAGGAAGACGATGTCGATGTCCCGTACCGGAAGGACGACTGGCTCTACTACACCCGGACCGAGGAGTCTCGTCCCTATCCGATCCACTGTCGTCGCAAGGGGTCCATGGATGCTCCGGAACAGGTGCTCCTCGATGTGAACGTACGTGCCGATGGCAAGGACTACTGCGGCATCGAGGCGATGGAGGTCAGCCCGAATGGACGCCTCCTGGCCTGGCTCGAGGATCACAGCGGCTACGAGAAGTGCCGCCTGTACGTCAAGGATCTCGAGACCGGGGAACTGATCGACGACTCGCTGGAGGAACTCGATCCCTGGTCCCTGGCCTGGGCCAACGACAACAGGACGATCTTCTACGCAAGACAGGATGACGCGAACCGAGCGGATCGCATCTATCGACATCGTCTCGGCGATGATGCCAGCCTCGACCAACTTGTCTACGAGGACCCCGATGGCCGCTTCTACGTCGACATTGCTCGTTCACGCAGCGGAAGATGGCTGATCGCCGGTTCAGGCGGCCAGATCACCTCCGAATACCACGTGCTCGACGCCGACGAACCGGATGGCGAGTTCATTCCCATCGCACCGCGACGACGTGGTGTCGAGTATTCCGTCGAACACAGTGGCGACCGGTTCTACATCAGGACCAATGAGGAGGCACCGAACTTCAAGATCATGTCGGTCAGCGAGGACGCACTCCGGGATGGCGAATGGACCACGGTGGTTCCCCATGACGCGAGCACGTACATCACGGGGCTCGATGCCTTCCGGAACCATCTGGTTCTCGTGCAGAGGCAGGGAGGCTACCAGGGCCTTCGTGTCATCGACCTTCGAAGTGACAAGGACACCGTCCTCGAGATGCCGGAACTGGTCTCGACCGCCGGCCCGGATGTGAACGAGAGCTTCGACACCAACCGATATCGGTTCGAGTACGAGTCCCTGGTGACACCAGCGACGATCATCGAGGTCGATCTTGATGACGGAACCCGAACGGTACTCAAGCGCAGGGAGGTCCTTGGCGGCTTCGATCCGGAGGACTACCAGACGATCCGCCTCGAAGCGACCGGTCATGACGGAACCCTGATCCCGATCTCCCTGGTCCATCGACGGGATGTCCGGCCCGACGGCAGCAATCCTCTCTACCTCACCGGATACGGCGCCTACGGGTCCCCGTATGACCCGTACTTCTCATCCAATCGAGTCTCGCTCCTCGATCGTGGCGTGGTCCACGCGATCGCCCATGTCCGTGGAGGCGGGGAACTCGGGCGTGCCTGGTACGAGTCCGGCAAGTTCCTGGAGAAGAAGAACACCTTCCTGGACTTCATCAGCTGTGCAGAGATGCTCGTCAGCTCCGGCTGGGCATCCCCGGATCGGATCGCGATCGAAGGGGGCTCCGCAGGCGGCCTCCTGATCGGGGCGGTCATCAACATGCGGCCCGATCTCTTCGCCGCGGCCATCGCGGACGTTCCCTTCGTAGATGTCATGAACACGATGCTTGATCCCACGATCCCGCTCACGATCGGTGAATACGAGGAATGGGGGAACCCCGAAGACCCGGTCTACTACGAATACATGAAGTCCTACTCACCGTACGACAACGTGTTCGACGCGGAATACCCGGATCTCCTCGTGCTTGCCGGTCTGAACGATCCACGCGTTCACTACTGGGAACCAGCCAAATGGGTGGCTCGACTGCGAGATCACTCAACCGGGAATTCATTCCTGATCTTCAGGACCAACATGGGTGCCGGCCATGGAGGAGCGAGCGGACGCTACGACCGACTTCGTGAGATCGCCTTCCAGAATGCATTCGTTCTGGATCGCCTCGACGTGGAATGAGGATGCGCCGAAGTCCGGACGCCCCGAACCGTTCAGTGACGAGTGATCGTGAACCGTCCGGATTCGAGATCCTGGACACCGGCAATGAGTTTCAGCCTGCCTTCGGCGACCGCCTCCGAGATGACCTTGGAACTCCGGAGCAGCTGATCGATGCCGTTGTTGGCATTGCATTCGATCGCAGCCGGAAGCGCATTGGGATCATCCGGATCGGAGTCGACCGTGCAGGGGACGATGATCTGGTCGATCAGTTCGGGCAGCGAACCGGGCAGGGGACTGGTGTCCTTCCGGTACTTGATCGCGGCACCAACCGCGCCACAGGACGAATGCCCCATCACCACGATGACCTTCGCACCGAGAACTGCCACACCGAACTCGAGACTGGCAACGATCTCCATGGTCGGGATGTTTCCGGCCACGCCACAGACGAAGAGTTCACCGAGTGGCTGGTCGAAGACGATTTCGGGGGAGACCCTGGAATCGGCACAGCGAATGATCGCAGCGAACGGTGCCTGCCCAGCCGCCAGGGCCGGCCTTGCTTCGGGCTTGTTGGTCGAGGTGGTGGCTCCATCGACGTATCTCTGGTTGCCGGAGACGAGGGCGGCAATCGCTTCGTCGGGGGTCATGGTGCGGTCATCTCCAGTCTGTGATCGATCTGGGGCCAATCCGATCATCAAGCGCCGGTGCGGCGGGAATCAGGCATGATCCCAGAAGGGCCTTCTAGCCTGTCTGTGGGATGGTGATCTCTCGAATCCAGTCCTTGGAAGCCGGACATCCCGATCCGGCCGTTGAAGGCCGATTCTACCGGTGGGGTGGCTGGTCCGCGACCAACCCGGGACTGGAGTGATTCCGACCCGGCCAGGTGACGTATTTTCGCCATTTCATGGATCCCATGGCACGCCTCATGAACGCTCTCCGTAGAAATGTATGACCCGACCTTCGAGAGGTCAGGGTCGCCCCCTCACGTCGAACAAGAGGTGATCCCATGCTTGTCCGGACATGCCAGATCCAGCGCAGCCTTCAGCCCCTCACGGCACCCATGCTGGGACTCTTCATCGCGATGAGCACCATGGCAGGGGATCTCGAAACGGTGAACGAACCAGGGGGAAGCGGATTCAACCAATGGGCTCCGACCCTGATCCAGACGTCGGAGGGCTCCCTCTGCCTCTTCCGTGACATGCGGACCGGCTCATCTCATTTCAGAACCCAGGCCCTGGACTCGAACGGACAGCCGGTCGGCGAGAGTCATGAGCTGGAGCTTGACGAACTCCCATCACTCTCAGCCACCGCACTCACCTTCGGATCGAACCGCTCAGGCGATGTCTACGCCTGCTGGGCTCATGTCGGAGTCGATGGCCGGACGATCGCCCGCATCGATCCAAAGACCGGGATCCTTCTTGAAGAACGACAGATCCTCCAGGACGAGGGTGATCTCGGCCCTTCCGCCCAGCTCACCTTCGAGGTCTTCGAGGATGGAACCACAGTGTTCTTCTTCATGGCCGACGGCCTGTTCAAGGGACGGTTGCTCACCGCGGACTTCCAGCCGGTGGGTCCGGCCTTCCTGATCGAGGACAATACCGGTGGCAACTACGTCGACACGGCCCTCCATGATGATGGCTCGTTCACCCTTGCGTGGACTGGCGTGGCCGCTCCGTACTTCAGCATCGTGCGTGCCCGTCGCTTCGGTCCGGACGGTCAGCCCGATGGTCCTGAATTCGATCTGACTGATGAAGCGGATGCCGTCTTCATCGAGACCCCCTCGATCGCCGCCCGTTCCGATGGCAGTGCCATGATCGCATGGATGAGACTGAACCCCGAGCTGACCATCGTCGGTCATCTGCTCGGCCCTGACGGGCAGCCGGTCGGTGATGCGGTCGATCTTCTCTCAGGTGACGAAGTCATCGGCAATCCCGTCTCCCTCGATGCAAGGCCTGACGACTCCTGGGCACTCGTCCAGCACGCAGACTGGGGAACGGGGGACATCAGCGTCCAGCTGCTCTCCAATGACATGTCATCCGTCGAAACCCTGGAGATCACCGAGGTTCCCGATGGTGATTCACTGTGGCTGGATGTCGACGAACGACTCCTTGTCGTCTGGTCCGACCGGATCGATCATCCACACAAGGACCTCATGGGACGAACGATCTTTCTTGATGACGGCACGTCATCCGAAGCATCATCGATCACCGAGGACCCTGATGGTGCCAACCAGTTCCATCCGGTCGTCGCAGGCAACCGCACCGGTCGGTCAGCCGTTGCCTGGGTGGATCACCGGAATGATGCAGGGGAACTCTACGTCCAGGTGCATGATGCCTCAGGTGATCCTGATGGCCCGAACCGACCAGCCGGATCCGTTCTCATGGACGACGATCCGATGATCGACATCGCAATGGACGCCAAAGGCGCGTTCGTCGTCTCATGGTTGATGCCCGGTGATTCCGGGGACATGTACGTCTACCGTCGTTTCAATGCGGACGGGACACCGTCGGGCGGAATCCGTCACGTGGTCGAACAGCCCGAGTATTCAACCGGGATCGAACTGCTCGATGACGGACGGCTCCTGGTCACCTGGGGTCGATTCGTCGAGTTCGAGTCCGGAGGCCTGGCCAGGATCAACGTCATGCATCGCCTCTTCGGTTCGGACGACGTGCCCGTCTCCACTCAGGACGAGGTCGCCAACATCGAAGGCATGGGCCGGTCGTGCCGACTCATCGGCCCCGGTACGACGGCTGCGGGTGAACCCATCATCTGGTACCAGGTCGTCCGAAGGTACACGGGGCATGCCTCGGGCCTGCACAGCACGATCACCTCCAGGCAGATCGATGAAGCAGGGGTGGCCTTCGGTTCCGAAGACGTGCACCATGCGAGACCCGGCTACTTCAGTGCACTCTCGATCGGATCCGACGACGGCGGCGTGCTCATCGCCTCCAGGCACCCGGATGATCCAGGCACCATCACCGTCAGACAGCTTTCAATCGATCATGACCTCGAGCATGAGACCTCCTTCACGCATGTCAACGAGCTCACGGACCCCGTCGTCGTCTGCGGTGGTTCCGATCTCCGCATGGTCTGCTTCCGAGAGACACTCGAGGCCGGTGACCTCCCGGGAATCGAAGATTCAGTGCGTCTCCTTGGCGCCCAGGCCATCGATCCGGCTGGACGACTGAACGGAGATGTCCTGACACTGACCACCGTCGACCTTGATCAGACCATCCAGCAGGTCACGAGTGACCGCCACTGCGGGCTGGCTGCGAACCGACTCCTCAACGTCCTCTCGGCAGCAAGTGGTACCGACCAGGGTTATGACATCATGCTCCTTCAGACTCCCTTCGACAGCTGCATGCCTGCGGACTACGACTGCGATGGCAGCATCGATGGAGATGATCTCAGCAAACTGCTTGGCTCATGGGGCACGAACGATGCGGACCTCGATGGCGACGGCACGACTGACGGTGCGGATCTCACCATCCTGCTCGGTCTCTGGACTCCCTGACCTGCGGACGCTCTCCATGGTCCATCCCGATAGCACACACAGCATGAATTGTGCGTTTCAGATGTGATCCGAGTGTCGAAGCCCGTACACTCGCAGCATGCGAATTTCACCATCTGCACGACTTGCCCTCCTCCTCGTCTCTCTCGCTGGTCTTTCGGCCTCAGCCCACGCGGAGACCGAGATCGTTCCCGACGTCGTCTACGGTCACAAGGCCGGCATGGCGCTCACCTATGACGTCCTCCTGCCCGAGCCTGATCAAAGGAACGGTGCTGGAGTCCTCTTCATCGTCTCCGGTGCGTATGTCTCTCGTTGGTTCGATCCGGCGACACTTCTCAATCAGCTCAACCCACTCGGCACACCCTTCCGAGGCCTGCTCGAACGGGGCTACGTGCTTTACATCGTCCGCCATGGCAGCGCCCCGAAATTCACGATCGTCGATGCGGTCTCCGATGTCAGGCTGGCGATCGAACACATCAGGAGCACTACCGCCGAGCGGTCGGTCGATTCCCGTCGCCTCGGCGTGACCGGATTGAGTGCAGGTGGGCATCTCTCTCTGATGCTCGGAACGATGGGCGAGACCTCCCCGGACGGGACCACCAGCCTTGAGCCACCTGTCGCAGCCGTCGTCGCCTGGTTCCCGCCGACCGACATCACCCCGTATGCACGAGCCCTGAAGGGTGATCCCACGATGGACTTCGACCAGCGTCTCGTCGATTCGGTGTCACCGATCAGACATGTCGACCAGGCGGATGCCCCGACACTCCTCTTCCACGGTGACCAGGACACCACGGTCCCGATCGAACACAGCATCGAGATCAGGGACGCCATGCTGGCCGCCGGTGTTCCCGTTCACCTCGAGACCTTTGCCGGTGAATCGCATCGGTTCGGCATCGAGGCCAATCTCAGGTCGTTCAGCATGATGTACGACTTTTTTGATGAGGAGCTGCAGGGCACGGTCGATGAGGAAACTGCGGACACACCTCCTCCAGGCACTCCACCCGGACAGCCATGACACTCTCACCGACCTTCCTCGGCATAGGTTCAGCTCGCAGCGGTTCGACCTGGCTTCACCGCGCCCTCGACCTGCATCCCGAGGTTCGCATGTCGCAACCGAAGCAGCTCCAGTTCTTCGACAAGAACATCCTCCGTGAGGACCTCGACTGGTACCGCTCGCACTTCGCTGCGGAAGAAGGGGAGGACCCGGCTCCGGTCCGTGGCGAGATCACCCCGTTCTACTGTCGCCTGCACCCCGAGAGCGTCCGCAACATCCGAAAGCTGTTCCCCGATCTCCGGATCGTCCTGACCATTCGCAATCCGATCGACCGGATCTGGTCGCACGCAGGCCTGGATTTCCACCATCACGGCGGACGTGACCTCGGCTCGATCGGAATCGGCACGTTCGAACGCTTTTCCTGCCGGAAGAGAACCAGACTCTACACGGACTACGAACGGATCATCGAGACCTGGAGCACGGTCTTCGGCTCCGATGCTGTCCATGTCGAGGTGTTCGACAGCATCGCCAATGAACCGGCGCAGATGCTGCGACGGATCTTCGCCCACATCGGAGCTGATCCAGACTGGATCCCACCCTCGGAACTCATCGAGCGTCGGGTGCTTCCCGAGGGCGCCAGACGCCAGGAGGCCAGGATCCCAGACGAACTCAGGTGGTTCATCGCATCGAGATGGCTCGAACCCGTCCGAAGGCTGGATGCCGCCCTTGATGGCCGGGTCACGCATTGGGTGGAGGACCTCGAGGATGCCGCCAGCAGTGGGCGCACATCCTGGCGGCTCAGGGGTCATCTCAATGAACTGTTGCTCTCGGCACCGGAACGAATTGCCTACCGTGGCTATGAACTCCTGGTCCAGAGGCGTCTCCGCAGGCGATGGCAACGGCTTCTCGGCTGAAATATGCCTGCTGGGAACGGCCGTTTTCCTGATTTCGGCATTCAGATAACCCGCCACGACGCATGAAATTCCTCCTGCTTGACCAATGAATTCCGATACTTCGCTCGAATCCCGTTCATTTCATGCACGTGCCATGCGCTTTCTGCCAAACTTGTCATGGAACCATCAGGGCACGACTCGATGGACTACGCCTCAGACACCAGACAAGGACGACCGATGAAGTTGATCACAACACTGCTCCTGGGATGCATCACATCGATCGCTGGAGCCCAGGGCACCGGCATCAGTTGCTCGGGTGACTTCAATGTCGATGGCACCGTCAACGGCAGTGACCTGTCGAATCTGCTGGGGTACTGGAACACGGCATCACCCCAGTACGATCTGGACGGCAACGGCCTCGTTGATGGCTCCGATCTGACGATCGTCCTCGGTCAGTGGGGCCAGGACTGCAACCCGTTCGCAGCCGGGATCGAGATCAGTTACGGATCCCAGGTGGCAACCGTCATATCCGATGGTCTTCCGGATCATCCCATCGGTCCCTTCGATGGTTCCTCAGGCTGTTCCAATCCGAACACGCCCACGGAGCAGAACGACACCTGGTCGATTCCGATCGTGCCGATTCCCACCGACAATCCAGCGATCGACGTCCTCAACCAGCTGGGTCCGATCGGCGTCCTCGTCTCAGGAGGAGCCTTCTACAACGCGTACGACGGTGGTGGCCAGGAGGCACCCGGCAACATCTGCATGGACGCCTGCGAGGGGCATCCGTCACCCGATGGGCGCTATCACTACCACCAGTATTCTCCCTGCCTTGGCGAAAGCGAGGCCCCGGACGGTCATTCAGGGCTGATCGGTTTCGCATTCGACGGGTATCCCGTCTACGGTCTCAATGACATCGGCGGGACGCCCCCGACGGATCTTGATGAGTGCGGTGGTCACGAAGATCCGATCCGCGGCTATCACTACCACTTCCAGAACCAGTTCCCCTGGTCGATCGGCTGCTATCGCGGTGAGCCGGACATGTCCAACTTCGGCGGCGGTGGCGGCGGAGGAGGCGGCGGCGGCGGTGGCGGAGGAGGCGGATGCCCCGGCTGCGCTGCAAACATGGTTCCACCACCGGTCTGCCATTGCGTGCACAACACACCCGGCTACGAGTACTGCTGCCAGAACTGGGATGCCGCCTGCGCCGCATACGCCTCCCAGTGTGGCGGATGAGCTCGGACCCGGATCCAAACACCACCCGCAGATGATGGAGCACACGAGCGCCGATCGCCCGGACCTTCATCACCATTGACTGGAGTCACCCATGCCCGTCAACGGACTGCATCTCTTGTTCTACATCGTTGGATCGACGGTTCTCACCGGTTGCGCGACGGTCGATCTGCCGGAGTCCAGCCCCGGACACGTGGAGCATCTCGACCGACCTGAACCGCTGAGAGGTGCGCCGGGTGATGTCGTCGCCCTCATCCTGATGAGCACCGACTGTCCGGTCGCGAATGCCATGGCGCCACAGATTCGCCGTGACATCGAGTCGCTCGAAGGGAGGGGGGTCCGTTGCTACCTCGTCTATCCTCGGCCTGGAACGACGGCCGAACAGATGGCAGCGCATGCAGCTTCCTATCGACTCGATGCCAGACAGGTTCCTGATCCCGACCATCGGATCGTCACCGCCCTTGACGGCACGATCACGCCCCAGGCCTACGTCCTGTCCTTCGAGTCGGACGATGCCTGGCTGATTCGATACTCAGGTCGAGTGAACGACCTGTATGCCTCGATCGGAAATCGGCGCGATCTCGTGACTGAACGTTCATGGCATGATGCAGCCATCGCCACGCTTGACGGTGCTCCGATGGAGATCAGGTCCTTTCCAGCAGTCGGCTGCATGATCGAGCGTCGCCGATGATCGGCACACTCTGCACACTCGCGCTTGTCCCGTTCATGCAGCAGGATGGACTTGATCGCCCGCCTCCGCCCACCTGGCACGCCGATATCGCCCCGATCATTCAAACACAGTGCGGGGATTGCCATGACTCCGACGGCCCGGGGCCCTTCCCCCTCGAGACGTTCGAGGATGTCTCCAGTCGATCCCGTTTCATCGAGCATGTCGTCAGGGAGGGCCTGATGCCGCCCTGGCTGCCTACATCCGGCGTCCACATCTCTGGCGAACGCCGCCTGACAGCCGCTGAGAAGGCGACCCTGGAGGCCTGGGTGCAGGCAGGCGCGCCTGAAGGGACGCCGCTGGAGGATGCCATGGATGGATCGGACGGTCGGGTGGCTCCACCGAACAACGTGTTGGTCCGCCATGAAGCCAGAATGCGCAGCCCATGGGAGGTGCCTGCGGAAGGTGGCGTCCGTTGGTTCAAGGCCGAGCGTGACAAGCGAACGTTCGTCATGCCCCTCGGCAACGACCGCCCGCTTCGGATCCAGTCGATCGAGTACCGGACCCGGGCGTCACTCGCCCTTGCAGCGACAGCGATCTCCGCGGACAACACCGGTCAGGCCCGTCGCATGGTCGACTGGGATGCCGAACCCGGCAGCTACATGATGGGTGACATCGGATTCAATCCTGCCGGATCACTCGGCGTGGTGGGCCCGGGGGGCGGTCGACTCGTCTACCCGGATGGTTTTCATGTCGAGGTCCCTGAACGGAGCGACCTGGTCAGCGAGGTTCATTTCCGACCACAGGGCAGGGCATGGACGTTGTCGGATGCCATCTCCCTCGAAGAGACGCCAGCGGAACGGCCCTCACGTCAGTTGGTTCCATTGAACGTCATGGTTCGCAAGATCGATCTCGATATCGACGAGGTCCGGGACTTCAAATCCTCGATCGTTCTTCCGATGGCTGTCGATCTCGTGGCCATGACCCCACGAGCTTCGCGGCGCTGTCGCTCGCTTGCAATCAAGATCATGTCGCCGGATGCGACCACGGCCACCGAGCTCCTCACCATCGCGGACTGGAACCCGCATTACCGAGAGACCCTGGTCCTCGAGGACCCGATCCGGCTGGCAGCTGGAACCAGGATCGATGTCTCCTGGACCTACGACAACACCACGGAGAACCCCAGGAATCCGGTGATTCCTCCTGAAGTGGTTTCCCTTGGTGCGAGGGTGGGCTCGGCCCACGTGCTCTTCATGTGCGCGCCGGTCGACCCGAGCGAAACGAATCGATTGCAGGCGTTCTCCGATGCCGAAACCAGGCGGCGTCAACGCTGATCGGAACCCGTTCTTCAATCGACGACGTGTGACTCCCCGGCACCGAGTCGGAGCACGTCGATCCCGTTCGGCTGGAAGCGTGCCGGGTCGATGTCGATTGGCGGCCAGGTTCCGTAATGGCAGGGAATCGCCAGTCCGGGCTTGATCATCTCCGCTGCCCTGGAGGCGTGCTCCGGTCCCATCGTGAACCGATCGCCGATGGGAAGGATCGCGATGTCAGGCTTGTACAGCTCACCGATCAGCGCCATGTCGCTGAAGAGCCCGGTATCACCGGCGTGGTAGACGGTGGTGCCACCGATGTTGATCAAGAGACCGCAGGGCATCCCCATGTAGCGCCCTTCGAAACTCGAGGAGTGGAACGCCTGCGTGAAGGCGATCCACCCGAAATCGGTGTCAATGCGCCCACCCGGATTCCCGGGATTGACTGCCTCGAGTCCCTGTTCGGAGGCCCACTCGCAGATCTCGAACGCCGCGATCAACTGGGAACCGCATCGGGTGGCGATCTCGAGCGTGTCGCCGACATGATCGGCATGTCCGTGGGTGAGCGCGATGTGGGTGGCGCTGATCGATTCACGGGTCAGGCCTGCAGCTTCAGCCAGGGGGTTGCCCGTGATGAACGGGTCGACGGCAAGCGTGTGCTCCCCTGTTTCGAAGGTGAAGGCGGCGTGCCCCTGGAAGGTGATCTTGAGACTCATCGTTGTTCCTTTCGTGGGACATCAGCATCCCTCCCGGGATCGTTCTTGGCAAGCGGTCCGGAAGTGAACAGGGCCCCGACCGGTCGAGTCGGGGCCCTGTCGAGTCTTTGCAGGTTCGGCCAGTCGGAGTCAGCCCGGGCACGGCCCCCAGAAGCCCAGGAGGATCGACAGATCCGTGCCATCGACCAGGCCGTCCTGGTTGATGTCGGAGACCGGATCGCTGGACCCCCAGAATCCGAGCATCCTCGAGAGATCGACACCATCGACCAGTCCGTCGCCATCGAAGTCGGACGGACAGGCGGGGGGTTCGTCATCACAGATGATGAGTTCCATGCGAAGCCCATCGATACCGGCCTCGATCACCGAACCGTCACCGGCATCCTCGGCCGTGAAGCGGAGGCGGGTCGTCTCGGTCGGTTCCACGAAGTCCGCCACCCTGAAACTGACGAAGTTCCAGCCGCCACTCGATCTGGAATCGGACGGGCCGACCGTCTCGAGCGTGGACCAGGTCGATCCATCGTCCGAGGAGATCTCGACCAGGAAGACGTCGGCACCCGGGGAAGCGCCCTGGCCTGCACCGGTGTTGTCGTACCAGCAGTAGTAGGAAACGAACGCATTTCCACCGGTGGCATCCATGGCGGGACTCGTCAGTGTCGTGAGGCCACCATCGACATCACTGTTGCATGAGCTCGCCGCTGAGTTGTCGGTGAGCCAGCAGCGCCCGGAACCATCACCATCAGACCCGGGATCGCCTCGGTTGCAGTCGATCGGCACGCCGATGCCCCACGGGCCGTCGGTCGCCGTACCGGACACCTCGTACCCGAGATCGGTCTCCGAGTCGTCACTGAAGGTGATGTCGAAACCGGTCGCCACGAATGCCGAGAAGACAGCGCTTCCACTTGGAAGACGCTTCTCGTTCTGTTCGATGTCCTCAGCGGTGAAATACCAGGAGAGGGTGTTTCCACAGGCGAGCGGCCCGATCGTCGCCGCATGGACACCGAGGCCCTCGTCCTCCAGTTGGACGCTCTGGTAGGAGCCGCCCGTCGAGTAGTACAGCCGACCGCTGCCGTCGCGGTATCCGTCTTCCTCGAGCTCGTTGATCTGGACCCTGAGTGTGGTCCCGGCGGGTGGGATGCTCGAGGGGATGTCACCGAACTGGGTCAGTGTGATGTAGTTCGGTCCCTGTTCAGCCAGTTCCGTTCTCCAGTTCAGAAGGGTGCACCGCATCCTCCTGGACTGTTCCGGAGTGAACTTCTCCATGCACTGGTCATCGGAGTAGTCCATGTAGTTGTCGTCCGGCGGGGTACCACTGCATGACGAGCCTGAACAGCCGAACGTCGAGGAATTCTGGGGCGACGTGTCGCAGATCAGGTCACCCGAGCTGTAGCAGGATCCGCTGCCGCATCCACCGTTGAAGGTGTGGTTCAACCCGAGGTAGTGGCCCACCTCGTGGGTGAGCGTGCGCCCGAGGTTGTAGGGCGGTCCGATCGGTGCATCCTCTCCGTACGATTCCCAGAGCACGACGACACGATCGGCGAGGGAGCCGACGTTTCCGCTGGCGGGCAGGAAGGGGACGTAGCCCAGGGCACCACTCGCGGTGTTGGTGTAGATGTTGAGGTATCGATTCGGATCCCACGCGAGTGAGTTGTAGTAGGCGCCGCCGTCGTTGTACCAGGTGGTGTTGTTCGAATACGTGATGCCGTTGGTGGGATTGCCATCGGGGTCGACTTCCGCAAGATAGAACTCGATCTGGCAATCGGTTCCGTTTTCGCCGTTGGTGCCCATCATCGCGAGGAAGTCCTCGTTGAGGATCCTGATGCCGCTGATCACGCGATCCTCGGGAATGTTCCCCTGGTTTCCGGAGGAATCCCGGATCACGTGGACCACGCAGGGAATCCTGAAGATGCCGTTGGACGGGTCGTATTCTTCGGCAGGATTGGTCAGGTTGTTGGAGCAGTCCGAGGGAGGCAGGAACCCCTCGACCTCATCCCGATCGGGTATCACCTGTTCGGGCACGCCGCACCGATACGAATTCGTTCCGGTCAGCTCGATGTGGTCGAAGTAGGCACGCCATGACTTGAACGTGAGTCCCCGGTGATGAATGACACCGTCCTCGGTCTGCCAGGGGCGGTCCTGACCGATCTTCATGCGTGTCGGTTCCGTTTCGTGAACGGGAGCCAGCGCATCATCTTCCGCATGGTTCATTGCCATGGGAACGAGGAACAGGCCGAGCAAGGTCGTCGGGATGAGGATGGGGCTCATCGATCTCTCCGGTGGATGGTTCACTTCCAGGCAGGACGTCGTCGTGCCAGAGATACAAGGTATCCGAGACGGGAGGAGTGTTGAAGGAAATCCACCACGATTCAGCCCGCTTGCCCACCAATGCCCCATGGCAGTCCTTACAGGACATTCCAGGCATGGAACGAGCGCAACACACCGACTCCAGATCATGAAAAGGGGCCCGGCAGGCATGCCGGGCCCCGAAGGATCTTGAGAGCGTGTGCATCAGTTCCCGCAGGAACCCCAGCCTCCGAGGAGGATGGCAAGGTCGTTCCCGTCGACCTGACCATCACCGTTGATGTCGGCGATTCCTCCAGACTGCGACCAGAAGCCGAGGACGATCGAGAGATCGGTGCCGTCGACGGTACCGTCCTCGTTGAGATCGCCGGGGCAGGCAGGCGTGTCGTCGCAGACGAAGCCCTGGAGCGTGAGCCCATCGACCGCTGCCTCGACGACCGAGTCCTCACCCGAGTCGAGCACCGTGAACCTGACACGCACCGTGGTGCTCGGTGACACATGATCGGCGACACGGATCCTGCGGGTGACCCATCCGCCCTCTGCATTCTCGTCACCGGTGCCGATGCGATCGATCTCGACCCAGGTGTCACCATTCGAGGTGATCTCGACGGTCATCGTGTCGACGTCGCCTCCGATGAACGACTCATCGCAGCCGGAGCAATCTCCACCATCACAGCCGAAGGATGAACAGTTCATGAAGATCGGTACACCGGCTGGTGCCCCTTCGTACCCGTAGTCCGAGGGTATGTAGGAGCCGTCATCGCAGACCGCGTCTCCCTGCCAGTCGTCATAGACAGCCTGTGGGAAACACGTGCCCTGGCAGTCGGGAGCGAACCCGGCAGGGCACCCGTTGCCGAGGGGTGTGGAATTGAAATGACGGACGTAGACGATCTCGGCATCGGTACCGGTCGCGTCCATGGGAGGGGAGATCAACCTGGTGTACCCACCATCGACGTCACTGTCGCAGTCGTCTCCGTCGGAATTGTCGGTCAGCCAGCAGCTTCCGGATCCGTCACCGTCATTCGATGGAGCGCCACGATCACAATTGACTGGAACACCACGGTCCCATGCACCATCATTCGCCGTCGATTCGATGGTGTAGCCAGGATCGGTCTCGCCGTCATCCGAAAACGTGGTTTGCGTCCCAAGGGCGACGGTCGCCGAGTACGTGCCGTTTCCCGTGGGCAGCCGATGGGTGGTGCCACCAGCATCCTCGGCCGTGAAATACCAGGCAAGCGTCGCACCACATTCGAGCGAGGAGGTTGAAGCTGCATGGAGCCCTCCACCTTGCGGAGCGAGCGCGACCTCCTGTGTACCGGAACCGGTCGAGTAATGAAGCCTGCCACTTCCCGCGACGTATCCGCCGGTCTCCAGTTCATTGATCCTGACCTGCAGCGTCGTACCGGCAGGGTCGACGAAATCAGGGACGTCGCCCGCCTGGACGAGCTCGAGGTAGTCGGGTTCGCCCTCGCCCTCCTCGGCAAGTTCGACACGGTAGTTGAGGATCGTGCAGCGCATGCGTCGCGACTGGTCGGGCGTGAACTTCTCCATGCACTGATCGTCCGAATAGTCCATGTAGTTGTCATCGGGAGGCGTGCCGCTGCAGGAGGAGCCGTTGCAGCCACTGGTCGGGGATGGTTGTGGCGCGGTGTCGCACACGAGATCGCCGCTGGAGGAGCAGCTGCCACCACAACCGTCATTGAAGGTGTGGTGAAGCCCGAGGTAATGACCGACCTCGTGGGTCAGGGTGCGTCCCAGATTGAAGGGAGGACCGATCGGGGCATCCTCGCCGTAACACTCCCAGAGCACGACGACGCGATCTGCGTTGCTGCCGATCGATCCTTCCTGTGGAAGCCACGGAACGTAGCCGAGTGCGCCACTGGCGGTGTTCGTGTAGATGTTCATGTACCTGCTCGGATCCCATGCGAGGGACTCGTAATAGCTTCCGGAATCGTTGTACCAGCTGGTGTTGTTCGAATAGGTAATGCCGTTCGTGGCCTGTCCGTCAGGATCGACCTCGGCGAGGTAGAACTCGATCTGGCAGTCAGTCCCGTTGGCACCGTTGGTACCGGCGAGAGCCTTGAAGTCCTCGTTCAGGATCCTGATGCCGCTCTCGACCTTCGATTCGGTGATGTTGCCGAGACTCCCGTTCGCGTTCCGGATCACGTGGACGACGCATGGAATCCTGTAGAGACTCACGCTCGGATCGTATTCCTCATCCGGATTGGTGTTCGTCATCGAACAATCCGATGGCGACATGAAGCCTTCGAGCTGACGCCAGTCGTCGATGTGGTAGTTGGGCACGCCGCAACGGCGTGTGAAGTCACCTTCACGTTCACGTGCGGCATGAAAGGCACGCCACGAATCGTAGGTCCGTCCAAGGAAATGAATGATGCCGTCATCCGTCTGCCAGGGCTGCTGGAGACCTGCTCTCATCGAATGATCGGCGTACTGGCTGGTTCCAAGGGGGGTGTCCTGTTCATCGGCGACGGCCATGCAGAAAACGGCCAGTGCGCCCAGGACGGAGACTGTCGCAGTGGGGGTGCTACGCATCTGTGTGCTCCCATCGAGTGGGGATGTCTCAGGAACCCGTGTCGTGAGTGCCCATGACGACGTCATGGGCTGGGAACGAGATCCCGGGGTCCCTGAAACGGCCCTCGGTCCCGGATCGAACGTGTCGAGACCGGGACCCCGAGGCCCCGGAAACGAGATGTATCTAGCACGATCAATGTCAACATACGTTGATTTGTGGCT
This sequence comes from Phycisphaerales bacterium, assembly GCA_022447205.1. Taxonomy (GTDB): domain Bacteria; phylum Planctomycetota; class Phycisphaerae; order Phycisphaerales; family SM1A02; genus JAKVBQ01. The sequence continues at coordinate 217 of JAKVBQ010000043.1, read as the reverse complement.
TCGGTTACATCAGAATGGCGATTTTCTCGCACTTTCCCCAGATCGTTGGGGACCGGGAGGGCCGTCAGTCCTCGTATCCTCTCCTGACATGGGTACTTCCTGTTCAGATCGTGAGCTCCTCGGCAGGCTCGTCGGCTTCGACACCACCACCTGCAATCCGACCACCCAGCTCTTTGATTTCATCACCGACTACCTGGCATCGCCTTCGATTCGCTGT
>JAKVBQ010000042.1 GCA_022447205.1 Phycisphaerales bacterium | reverse complement strand
AGATCCGGGTCATCAGGCCATCCAGGGACAGGCTCTCCTCTCCCACGCCCGCAAGGGGATCGAGTCGCCCCAGCAGCACGTGGTACCCACCGCGGAACATGCCGGTCTGCTCGAGGGCGATCAGGTCACGAGGCTGTTCGACCACGAGGACGCTGCCATGTTCGCGACGGGTGTCCTGACAGATCTTGCAGGGATCACCATCCGCGAGGTTCCAGCAGACCGAGCAGTGGCCGACCTTCGTCTTCACCTCCTCGATGACGCGTGCGAGTCGCAGGGCATCCTCGGGTGATGACTTGAGGATGTGGAACGCGAGGCGCTCCGCGCTCCGACGACCGATGCCGGGCAGCGATGCGAATTCGGCGATCAGCCGATCGACCGAATCCGGATAGGCGATGTGCTCCTTGGGCATGTTCGTTCCAACGTGGTCAGGGGTGTCCGCATCGACACCGTTTCACACTACAGCAGACCTTCAAGTGCTCCAGCCGGAATCGGCAGACCGAGATCACCCGCGGCTTCCTGGAGCGCGGCGGCGACCATCTCCTGGGCCTTGTCGAGCGCGGCGTTGCTTGCCCCGGTGATGAGGTCCGCGGCAAGCGCGCCGTCCTCGGGGACATCCGGATCGATGAGCCCGGCCAGCAGTGCATGATCGAAGGTGACCCGCACGATGCGGAGTCGACCGTTCGCGACCGCGGTGACCGCCCCCCCTCCGGTCGAGGCCTCGACCTCGCGCGAGGCGACGTCCGCCTTCACTTCCTCGAGCTTGGCCTTGATGCGTGGCAGGTCCTTCATGAGGCCCGCCATGCCGGCCATCCCGCGCAGGGAATCAAACATCTTCTACGGCTCCTGGTGTGGCGTGTCTTGAAGCGGGAAGCTCCCGCACCGAATGGATCGTAGCGTCGAACTGCAGCAACGCCTCGCGAACGACCGGGTTCTGTCGGATCTTCGAGTGATCCGCCTCGCTGGCGGCGGGCGGTGCAGGATGAACCGGGTCCAGGACCACGATCTTCCGAGTCGCCCCGGAGACACGTCCGAGCAGTTCCTCGAGCCGGGACCGCCGGTCGGACACCCAGCCCTGCCCGTTCGTCGAACCATCCACCAGCCGGAGGACGACCTGGTCCGAACGCTGTTCGACGAGCTCGAGCTGGTCGATGAGGACCGCATCGGTCGTCCGTTCACTGGCCAGGTCGACGACGCGCTCCCAGAAGACCTCATCGGAAATCGGTTCCGCCCGGCTTGCCACGGCCGGAGCGGGCGCCGGCTTGACTTCGGTCGACTGCCGGGCCGGAGGCGCGGAGGCCTTCACGGTCGGCGCAGGTTCGGTTCTGCGAGGTGGGGGCTCGGTTCGCCCGGATGCGCGCTTCACCGCATCCGGGCGGGCGCTTTTCCCGATTGCTCCGCGAGCAGGCCGGCTGCACTCGCGAACTGCTCGGTGAGCGAGAGGCGGACGAGGACCGCATCAAGCATGGCCCGGGAGGCGGAGGAGCTTCGGATGGTGCGGGCTCCCGCGTCACACGACACGATCATGTGGACCAGTGCCGCGGAATCAAGGCCGCCTGCAAGATCGCGCGCACGTTCCGCCGCTTCCGGCGTCACCCCGAGGAGATCGGTGTCACCATCGCAGGTCACGGCGACCAGCAGTCGCCTCAACCGCTCGGCAAGCACGTCGAGGACGCGGGCATGGGACATCCCGTTTCCAACCAGTTCCCCACCGGCACGGAGTGCCGCGCCTCCATCCCCGGCGACGATCGCGGAGACCATCGCATCCACCAGCGTGTCGTCCGGAAGGCCGAGGACCTCTTCGAGAATGCGAGCATCCAGGTCACCGGTCGCGGCCGAGACCACCCGATCGAGCAGGGTCAGTCCGTCACGCATCGAACCGTCGGCGAGCCGTGCGATCTCGAGGGGGACCACGTCGTCGTAGGCGACCCCCTCGCTTTCGAGGATCGCCCCGAGATGGTCGGCGATCTGTCGATCGGAGATGGAACGGAAGTCGAAACGCTGGCAACGACTCTGGATCGTCTGGGGGACCTTCTGGGGCTCGGTCGTGCAGAGGATGAACTTCACGTGGCCGGGCGGTTCCTCCATCGTCTTCAGCAGTGCGTTGAACGCAGCCTGGCTGAGCATGTGGACTTCATCGATGATGTAGATCTTGAACGGCATCCGCGCGGGCATGAGCCCTGCGTTGGAGATCAGCTCCCGGGCCTCGTTGACGCCGTTGTGACTGGCTCCATCGATCTCGACCACGTCGATGTCCTCGCCCCGGAAGATCGCATCGACGATCTCCTGGCTCGGCTCGGATTCACCGAGGAGGGCCTGTCCATGCACCATCAGTTCATGGGCGAAGATGCGTGCGGTGGATGTCTTGCCGACACCACGCGTCCCGCAGAACAGGTAGGCGTGTGCGGTCCGCTCCTGCTCGATCGCGTTGCGGAGGGTGCGCATGATCGCTTCCTGGCCGACCAGCTCCTCGAAGGAACGGGATCGATACCTCCTGGCCAGGACCTGGTAGGCGCCACGCTTGTTCTGTTCAGTGGACTCGGACATTGTTCCCCTGCATGACTGGGTGAACTCGTGATACGAGGCCCGGAGGCGATGAGGGAAGACGGCCAGGATGGCGCAGGCTCGGACAACGACGCTTATGGCTGCTGCCGTCAGGCCCTGACCAGGTTCACGAGCCGCCCGCCCTGCGGTCCCGGCCGTCCTCCTTCATCGCGACCCATATGGTAGCGACACCCGGCTCGAGGATACAATCGAGGGACCATGAACCAGCCCACCCCCGAACAGCCCAGCCAGGAGAAGAACGGCCCACCCCCCGGACGGAAGAGGGGAGACCGCTCCAGAGGAGGGGCGTCGCTGCTGGCGACCGCCCTGCGAGCGACCTTCCTGGTGCTGGTGATCGGAACGGTCTCCCTGACCCTTGCCGCGGCACGAACGAACCTGCTCGGGCTCCCCACCCCCGCCGTGATCGGCACCCTGATGGCGGCGGTCGCGGCGGCCACCCTGGTCCTGATCGCCGACGCCCTGACTCCGAAGAAGCACCTGGCCTCGGTGCTTGGCATCTACATCGGGGTCAGTGTCGGCCTGGTCGCCGCCCTGGGCTTCGCCGCCCTGATCGACATCATCGCCGCGGCCTGGGAGCTGACCACCCCCGAGTCGATCGTCTACCTCGGTCTTGCCAAGGGCGTGGCCGGGATCTCCCTGGTCTACCTCTCGGTGTCGGTGGTCCTCTCCACGAAGGACGACTTCCGGGTCGTCATTCCATACGTGCAGTTCGAACGGCGTGCCCAGGGCGTGATGCCCCTGCTCCTCGACACCTCGGCGATCATCGACGGCCGCGTGGTCGATCTCGCGCGAACCGGCATCCTCGATGCACCGATCGTGATCCAGCATTACGTGATCGACGAGCTTCAGGCACTCGCGGACAGCCAGGACCGCAACAAGCGCGAACGCGGCCGTCGCGGTCTTGACCTGCTCAGCCGACTGCAGGAGGCCTACGCGGACACCAGGATCAGCGACTCCTCGACCGGGGATCGGGACGACGGCGTCGACCAGAAGCTCATCCAGACCGCCCAGCTCGAGGGCTACCGGATCGTGACGACGGACAGTGGACTGACGAAGGTCGCCAGAATCCAGGACGTACCGGTGATGAACATCAACGATGTCGCCGGCTCCCTGCGACAGAACGTGATCCCCGGAGTGAGACTGCCCATCGAGATCATCAGGAAGGGTGAGGCCGACGGCCAGGGCGTCGGTTTCATGGCGGACGGCACGATGCTCGTCATCGAGGGCGGCGAGGCCCACATCGGCACCGTGATCGAGGTGGAGATCACCAACACCCTGCAACGAGGGAGCGGCAGGCTCGTCTTCGGCCGCCCCACCGCCGAACAACCCGCTCCTGAACAGGAAGCCGACATGGGCCGCTCGGCCACCAACCAGGATCCGATCCGGGCGCGGCCCGACCGACCGGACCAGGACGACTCCACCCGACTTCCGCGAAATCCACGCAGGCGGAACTGACCAGCCCCGCCCGAAGGACGAAGAAAAGCCCGTGACCCTTGGGTCACGGGCGTCATGCTGCCGTTCGCGGATCCTCCGCACCCGAGGGTGGTCTCCCCGACCACCGTCGGTCAGCGTCCAAGCACGAGCAGCTGGTTGATCAGTTCATCGGTCGTGGTGATGACCCGGCTTGCCGCGGAGTAGCCCGTGGATGCCATGATCATGCTGATGAATTCCTGGCTGAGGTCGACGTTCGAGAGTTCGAGCGCGCCACCCACGACCCGACCGGTGCCGAAGTCGAGCGGATTCGCGATCAACGGCGTGCCGGAGTTCGGACCGGTGGTGAACAGGTTGTTGCCGGCATCCACCAGACCCTCGGGATTCGAGAACTTCGCGAGTGCGACCTGCCCGATGGTTCGGGTGAGACCGTTGGTGAAGGCACCGGAGATCTTGCCGTCCTCACCGATCGAGAAGTTGCTCAGGGTGCCGATCGCCGAACCATCCTGGAAGACGGCCGCGAGGTTGCTCACGGTGTCGGTCAGGCTGGAGACGGATTCGGTGCCGTTGTCGAAGTCCATGTTGATGGTCAGCGGGCTGACCGCACCGTTGTCACGGGTGATCTGGAACGACTGGTTCGAGGCCATCACGTAGCGGCCGTTCGCATCGAACTCGATCACACCCAGGCCGATCACGCGGTCATCGCTTGCGTTGTCGTTGGTCTCCGCGATGAACTCCCAGACCGTACCCCCGCTGGGGTTGGTGTCCTGGAGGACGAGCGACAGGTCGACGGTGACCGGTGTGCCGAGTGAATCGTAGACCACGAAGGAGGTCCGCACCGACTCGCCGATCGGCTGCTGGGTCTGGGACATGATGAAGGGCTGGCCGATGCCACCGGCACCGCCGATGTTGCCGGTGACCACCAGGTCCGCGGACTCGATCTCGAGCGCCTGGACGGTGCCTTCGTTGCCGTTGACGACGAGCTGTCCGGCAGCGTTGAAGGAGACCGAACCGCCGAGGGATTCGCCGCCGACGGAGGTGCCGTCGACACCGAGGACGTTGTCGAGGAAACCTGCGAAGTCATCGAGGGTCGAACCGTCGACGCCATAGGTCCAGGTGTGGCTCCCGAGGTCCTTGCCACCCTTCTCGACGCCGGCCACGGTGATCTCGACCGGGCCGCCCGAGGTGGAGTCGAAGGCGAGCGTGGTCCCACCGACACCATCGGACACCCAGATGTCCACGGCACCGATGTCCTCGGAACCGTCGACGGGGATGGTGCCCGCGGCATCCCGGTAGAAACTCCGGGACATGTGCTGCGAACCCTGCTGCCCGACTTCGCCGGACGCGTTGAGGTTGCCGTTGAAGGTCACGTTCCGGGTGGCTTCGGCGAGGGTCATCGTGCCGAGGGCGATGTTCATCGGACGAAGGTCGCCTTCGATCACGTTGAACTGCTCGTCGACGCCGAAGCCCAGCACCTGGGCACCCGCCTGGTTCACCAGGTCGTTGTTCGGGTTGCGGACGAAGGAACCGTCACGCGTGAAGTAGCGCTGCCCCGCACCTTCGACGATGAAGAAGCCGGAGCCTTCGATCGCGAGGTCGGTGTTCACCCCGGTCGCTCCGATGGCGCCGTTGGAGAAGTTGCGCTGTGTCCCTGCAACCGAGACCCCGAGGCCGACCTGGCCGGGGTTCGAACCGCCGGTGGCACTGCCGGGCGCGGTGCCCAGCGAGAAGTTCCGGCTGAAGGTGGGCGCGAAGCCCATTCGGTTGCTCTTGAACGCGGTGGTGTTCACGTTCGCGATGTTGTTGCCGATCACGTCCAGACGGTTGGAGTTCGCCATGAGACCCGAAAGACCGGTGTAGAGAGATGTAGTGGATGCCATCGTGGCTCCTCCCAAAGGTTCGTCACGTACGAGGGGCTTGTTGCAAGGCACGTGCCAAAGCGCGAATCCGCGCTCAGGAGACCTGAGGGCCGTTCCCGCGCTCCAACTGCTCGAGCACGCCGGGGGGAACGGCAGGATCTGCGCGCAACGTTCGCTGACCCTCCAAGGCAGAAGATGCGCCCGCAGCCTCGTCGGGACCCAGCACGCGGATCACGCCACCGAGCTCCTGCACGTTGCCTGCATCATCCGCCCCGAACTCCCTGACGACCGTGCGAAGCCGGACATCCATGAGGAAGGCCCGACCTTCCATCAGGACCGCACCCAGGTCGAGCCCGGAGGCTTCCAGCGCATCACATGCCGTGGAAAGTCGGTCCAGTCGGTCCTGGTCCAGCGCACCACCGGCCTGCTGTGCAACGGGACGTCCCGAGGCAAGTTCGCCTCGGGAAGCCATCGCAACCAGCTGCGCGAAATCGGCATCTGCAGGGGAACCCGGCCCACGAGGCCTGAATTCAGGCCCGCACGGCCGAACCACCGGCTGCAGTCTTTTCAGGAGATGGTCTCCGTCGAACCCCATGGCGCGAGGGTCAACCCTCGTCGTCCCATTGCCCGAGCAGGAGGCTCAGGTCGCGACCATCGACGGAGCCGTCACCATTCAGGTCGGGGATCCCGGTCCCCCAGCCGTCGCCGGAGCCGCCGTCACCACCGTCAATGAGCGATTCGTCGATGATCAGCTCGAGGTTGTCCATCTCGATGATCCAGCCGTTGTCGAGCTCGACACCGACCAGGTCGCCCTGTCGGACCACCGAGATGACCCGGCCATCGACCCGGCCACCACCGTCAGCCATGCCCTGCACGTACCGGCCGATCATGCTGCTGGCACCAGCAAGCTGGTTCTGGAAGACGATCGCCTCGAGCTTCTGGGTGAGCTGCATGTCCGATTCGATCGAGCGAATCGAGTTCAACTGCTCGAGCAGTGCGGCACTGTCGTTGGGCTGGAACGGATCCTGGTTCTGGAGCTCCGTGAACATGATGCTCATGAAGTCCTCGGACGTCATGTCGCCGTATCCGGCACCACCCACGCTGGAACCGGATCCGCCGGTGAGTGCTGATGCTGATGATGGAATGCTGCTCATGTGAGTTCCTCGTGTTTCCTGTCCCTGTCAGTGCGAATGGCGTGCCACTCGGGATCAATCCTGCTGCATCGTCTCGTGGAAGGAACGGGTGCCCTCACCGCCATCGTCCCGTCGCCCTCGCTGCCCACCATCACGCCCTCGACTCTCACGACCGGCCGCGTCACGGCGACCATCGTCCGACTGATCGTCCCTGGCTCCACCAGACCCGCTGGAATGCCCCCCCTGCTGCTGGGCTTCGGAACGGAGCGTCGTCGCTTCCGCGCCGGAACCCGGCCCCTGGACACTCAGTCGATCGACCCGCAGGCCGCGAGCCTCGAGAGTGCCACGGAGGATGTCGATGCTGCGTTCGATGAGCAGGCGGGCCGCGGATGAGGAAGCGGTCATCTCCGCACGCACCGTGCCGTCGAGCACCGTCATGCGGACCGCGAGCTCACCGATGCTGGGAGGATCGAGTCGCATCGTCATCGCACCGCCACGCTGGGAGGCGAGCGCACCAAGGGCACGAGCCGCAAGCTTGCCGGTCCTGTCCTCAAGTGCGGTCCGGGCACTCTCGCGTGCGGTGAGATCAGCCAGCACATCCTGACGAGCGTCCGCAGACGCACCCTCAAGTGCCATGACCTGTGTCGACCCGGGTGTGATCCGTGCACCATGATGCAGCTGGGCAGCCTGCTCCAGGGCGACCGCCTGCTGGACCTGCTCGGCGCGAGCCACGGCCGCTCCCTGACGGACGCCATCTCCCGGGCCGTTCGAGGATCCACCATATTCATCAAGCAGTGCGGCCAGGGAGGTGACCGGGCCTCGGGCGTCAGGCCTCGCTGGTGCAGACTGCTGCCTCGACGAGTTCACTTCCGGGCGAGCCTGCTCCCGACTCGCGTGTCCACCCTCCGAAGAACCACGTCCGTGACGAACGACCTGTTCCGATCGTGCCGCGGCCTGCTTCCGTTCCTCCGTGGCAGTCGCGTCTGCAGCGATCGCTGCGGATGGCACCGCTCGCTGCTCACGTTGAACACGGTCCCCGGACCGGTTGACGGGTACCTCGAACTCATCATCGGCAGTTGCATTGCCGTTGACGGGTGGCGTCGATCGAGCTGGCACCGGCTGCTCGGATGCCGTCGAAACGAGTCGCTCCGGCTTCGCGGGCGCGGCATCCCGCAAGGTCGTGACGCTCTGTCGGACGTCCTCCAGGCGCTGCTCAGCCCCAGCCACTGACTGGCCGGTCGGAACCACAGGCTGCACGGCGGCTTCCCCAGTCTGTCGAGGCGGCTCCGCGACCGGAGCCATCACCTGCGCCTGGGGAACGCCGACTTCGGAAGCCTCTTCAGGGTCGGCACCGTCGACAGGATCCCGTCCATCTGCGACTGGACGTTCATCAACGTCTTCGGAGGTCTCGACGGTGACAGATCCGGAAGCGGCAGCATCATCGGCAACCGGCGCATCCTGCGCTTCATCGGCGATTCCTGCGGGTGGGTTCGTTGCCTCGTCAGGAGACCTGTTTTGGTCGCTGGTGCCCGCTGCTGCCGCCCCGGACCCGCCTGCGGATTCTCGATCGAGGTGGCTGGAGAAGGAGTCCCGAGGCAGGAGATCGCCTCTGGCGGCGTCCTGGGCGGGTGCATGCCCCCCGGCATCGCTTCGAAGCCGGGATGGCGAGGTGTCAGTTGGGTTGAGCAGGAACGGCGCGCTCTGCATCGGCAATCTCCGTCAAGCCCCCCGGAAGTGATGGGGCACGGAGACGTTCAAGCAAATCGGAGGCCAGCTTCTTCTCCTCTTCGCTCTTCATGGCGGCGATGATCTCGGTCCGAGGGCCGGAACGCATCGCACGGAGCGAGGCGACCGCCTCGTCAGCGTCGCCGGAGGCCATCATGAGGAGCACCTGGTCCTTCGCCTGTCGGGCCGGGAGCGATTCGAGCAGCTTGACCACCGAGAGGAAGGAGTCACGACCGGTCTTCTCGACGTGCTCCGCCTGCATCGCCTGAAACTCGGCGATCCGACCCTCCAGGTTCTTCTCCCGTTCGGCAAGTTGCCGTTCGACCTGCTGGAGGGCGCGAACACGACGTTCATTGTCCTCCTCCATGCGACGCAGCAGACGCTGCTCCATGCGAACGAGATCCTCGACCGCATCGATCTTGGCATCGCTTCCCAAGGGAAGCCTGACCAGCGACTCCTCCTCGAGTCGAGCAAGCTCGACGAGCCGGACCTCCTCCTCCGCGGCTGCGGCAGCACGCCTCTCCTCATCGACGGGAACGGCGACGAGTTCACGGATCACCTCGACCCGCTGGTGGTCCAGGCGACCGGACGTGAACAACCAGCTCCCGAGCAGGATCAGCGCGATCATGTTCATGACGGCGAGAAAGGCGAGCACGTTCCAGGTCGTCTTCATAAAGCAGGCTCCTTCCGTCCGGCACCACGGCAGACGAGGTCGTCGAGTTCCGCGACCTCACGACGCTCCTGTTCGATCCGCCATTCGGAAAGCCGTCGTTCTCGAATCAGTTCGACCGCGCGACGCTTCGCCTGGGCGGCGATCAGTTCCGCATGGGCACGACCCTGTCGGCGGGCCAGTCCGGCAAGCTCGATCGCGGCGACCTGAGCATCGCGCATCACGCCGAGGACACCATGGGCATGGGTCCTGAGGGCATCGGTGTCGATGCTTCCAACGAGTTTCTCCCGCAGGCCGGACTTCTGCTCGGTGATGCGCCCGTGCTGCATGCGCAGCAGGTCCTCGATCCTGCCGCGGGCGCGGGAGAGTTCCGCATATTCCATGCGGATGCGATCCTCCTCGCGCTTCCGGAGGTCGAGCAGGGCCTGGAGCTTGAAGGTGAACTTCCCCATCAGGCCGCAGCTCCCTCGACACCACCGAGTCTCGACGGATCAGCGGCGACACCAGCGCCCGACTGGGCGAGCTGGGCACGCATTGCGTCGATGATGCCATGCAGTTCGATCATCAACCGGCACGTCCGGGGGAAGTCGAAGCACTCATCGGAGGCCTGGCGCAGGAATCCCTGCAGCTGCTCCTGAAGTGCGATCGCGATGTCGACGTCCGGGTTGGAGCCGGTGGCGTAGGCGCCGATCGAGATCAGTTCCTCCGCATCCTTGTGCGCGGCGATGAGGGAGAGGATGTCCCTTCGTGCGGCAAGGACGTGTTCGTCGACAAGGCGATCGGCGGCACGCGAGACCGAACGAATCGGATCGATCGCGGGATAGTGTCCCTTCGCAGCGAGCTCGGGAGTGAGCAGGACATGACCGTCGAGAACGCCCTTCGCGGCGTCGGCGATCGGATCCGCGAGTTCGTCACCTTCGGCAAGGACGGTGTAGAGGCCGGTGATCGAACCACCATCACGGAGGCTTCCGGCACGCTCGAGGAGTCGAGGCAGCATCGCGAAGACACTCGGCGTGAACCCCTTGGTCGCGGGCTGCTCCCCGATCGCCAGTCCGATCTGGCGCTGCGCGTGCGCGAATCGAGTCAGTGAATCGACGGTCAGCAGGACGTCGAGTCCCAGGTCACGGAAGTATTCGGCGGCGGCGAGGGCGACCAGGCACGCACGCACGCGCATGAGCGGACTCTCGTCTCCGGTCGCCACGACGACCACCGATCGTTCCAGACCCTCGGGACCGAGCGTCTCCTCGACGAAGTCGACGACCTCACGGCCTCGTTCACCGACCAGCGCGATCACGTTGACGTCGGCGGATGTGTTGCGTGCGATCGTGCCCAGGAGCGTGCTCTTGCCGACACCAGGTCCCGCGAAGATGCCGAGTCGCTGGCCCTTCCCCACCGTGGTCAGGCCGTCGATCGTCCGGATGCCGGTCATGATCGGGGTGTCGATCGTCGTCCTCTGCAGGGGACTGGTCCGGACCGGATTGAGCAGTCGCGCGGTGGTCCCCGTCGGTGCATCCCGGCCGTCGATCGGCCGAGCGAGCCCGTCGACCACCCGACCGAGCAGCGAGCGTCCAACCTGGACGGTCGCGGATGTCCGTTCACCGATGCATCGATCACCGGGCGAGATGCCTTCCGCCTCGCCGTAGAGCATCACGATCGAACGAGCGCCGTCGAAACCGACGACCTCGCCTCGCATGACGGCTCCCCCCCGGATGCCGCTCTCCAGACGAACGATCGAACCGATCGGCACCCTCATGCGCTCGACGAGTACGGTCAGGCCACGGATGCTCGAGACGGTCCCGACCAGTTCGCAGGTCTGAAGCTCGGCCATGGTCTCGCGTGCGGTCGCGAAGATGTTCATGCCTCGCCTCCCGGCACCAGGGCTTCGGCGATCCTCGTCAACTGGGTCTCCATCCGGGCGTCGACGGTGCCTTCTCCGGTCGAGACGATGCAACCGCCTCGCTGGACCTCGTCGGTCGCGAGGAGTTCGACACCTTCGGTCACGCGGGCCTCTTCAAGCAGGCCGGGCAGGGCTCGCTCGATGAGTTCGTGGTCCCGAGGCGAGACCGAGATGCGAAGCGATGCCGGACGGCCGAGCAGTTCGATCGCCTCGGCGATCTGCTCGGCACAGATCGACTCATCGAACGCCACCGTCCGCCGGGTCACCCGCCGGGCGATCTCCAGTGCCAGACCGAGGAGTTCGCGGCGAGCGTCATCCAGCAGTTGCTCCCGCTCCCGACCGAAGTGCGCCAGTTGCTCGCGCCAGGCGGGTCCGAGCTGCTCGAACAGCTCTCGGTTCGGCTCCAGCACCTCGGCGATGATCCGTTCCATCCCTTCCGTGCGCCCTTGCTCGAGACCGGCCTCGCGGCCGGCCTGCTCGCCCTCGACTCGCGCCTGTTCGAGAATCGAAGCCCGGAGTGCATCGGCCTCGGCACGGGCCTGCGCGAGCAGTTCGTTCGCCTGGGCACGGGCCGCATCGAGGATGCCGCTCGCTTCCGAGCGCATGTCCTCGAGCTCCAGCGCGATCGCGCGGGGAGCCAGCTGGCGTGCTTGTTCGTTCCTGATCACCGGCATGTCGACCTCACCAGCCTCGTGTCACGTGGTTCAGACCACGACGTCCTGTGCACCACCGCGGCCACTGATCACGATCTCGCCTGAATCCTCGAGACGGCGGACGATGTCGACGATCCGCTGCTGGGCGGCCTCGACATCGCTGACACGGACCGGACCCATGAACTCCATGTCCTCCTGGATGACTTCCGCCGCCCTCGAGGACATGTTCGTGAACATCTTCTGCTGCAGCTCCTCGCTCGCGGTCTTGAGGGCGAGACAGAGTTCGTCGTTGTCGACCTCCTTGAGCACCGTCTGGATCCCCTTGTCGTCGACGAGGAGGATGTCCTCGAAGACGAACATCAACCTGCGCACGTCCTCGGCGAGGTCGGGATGTTCCGACTCGATGCCGTCCATGATCGTCCGCTCGGTCTGTCGATCGCAGAGGTTCAGGATCTCGGCGACGGTCGCGGTTCCACCCACCCGGTCCATGGAGTGCATCAACATGTTCGAGAGCCGACTCTCGAGTCCGCTCTCGACCTCTCGGATGACGACGGGGTTGGTCTGCTCCATGCTCGCGACCCGCTGCACGACCTCGATCTGCTTGTCCTGGGGGAGTCCGACCAGGATCTCCGAGGCCTTGTGGTGCGGCAGGTGGGAGACGATCAGTGCGATCGTCTGGGGATGCTCGTCCTGGATGAACGTCAGGAGGTTCTCGCTCTCGGCCTTCTGGAGGAAGGCGAAAGGCGCCTTCTGTGCCCCGCGACGAATGTCCTCGAACATCTTTTCGGCAGTCTTCGGATCGAGGGAGTCCCTGAGGAGTGTCTTCGCATAGTCAAGTCCACCTTCCTTGAGCACTCCCGAGGAGATGCTCAACTCGTAGAATTCATTGACCACCGCCTGGCCGAGTTCCGACGGCACGGACTCGATCGAGGCGAGAACGCGCATCACGTCCTCGACCATCTCGGTGGTCAGCTCGCGAATCAGGCCCCCGGCGGAGTCCTGGTCGAGCATCAGCAGGAGGACGGCGGCCTTGGTGGGGCCGTCGAGTTCACTGGGGTCGCTGGGAAGTTTCTGTCCCGGTCTCATGGCGTTGCTCTCGAGCCTCCTCAGGCGGTCTGCCGGATCCACTGCTTGACGAGGATGGCGGCCTCGGAAGGTTCACGAACAACCAGCTCGTTCAACTGGGCGAGCATCTGCTTGCGGCGAAGTTCCTCGTCATCGAGGACTCGGGCATCAAGCGGCGGCTCGACCTCTTCGGCCTCGCCCATGACGATGTCGACTTCACCCTCGAGGGTGGGCGGCTCTCCAAGGAGCTCCTCCGCGGTCGGCATCTCGACGTTCCGCGAGGATCGGCGGACGATGAGCAGCATCGAACCGATCGCGGCCAGTGCGAGTCCGCCGAGGATCCAGGTCCGCATCCCCCCACCACCGGCCGAACCGTCGGCCACGCTGGCCACGGCACCGCCGGCGATCATGGCGTTCACCGGGAAGTCGGCTCCACCGTTCGCGACGAGGTTCCCGCCGACGCCGAAGATGACGGTGACGTCACCCTGGACGACATCCCCCTGCAGGTCGTTGGCGGGCGGGGTCGTCTGGAGCATCATCGAGATCGCACCCATGAGTTCGGTCCGGACCGTGGCTTCGAGCGCCTTCAGTTCCGTGACACCGGGCGCACCATCACCACCCTCGGCGGCCCACCTCTGATCGAGGTAGATGCGCGGCACGTTCAGGATCGCACTGAGCTTGTAGACGTAGCCGCCGGGATTCTCGATCGCCATGTCCGTGGCGTCGACGATCACGTCGTTGTCCCGTTCCTCGGCCTCGAGTTCGGAATGTGCGGGCGAACCGGACAGGCCCATCGGCTGGTTCGCCTGGGGGCCGACGTTGGACCCGTATCCGGGTCGACCGCCGGAACTCCCGCCGCGCTCCTGCGCGAACTCGCTCGTCGTGCGTCGATTCGCCGTGGTGGGTTCACCATGCTCCCGGCCCTGCTCGTAGGAGCTTCGGGGTTCGGCGAGCGCGGAGACCGCGACGCGCAGGCCGTCGATCCCGAGGACGTTGATGATCTGGTTCTCGTAGTGGTTCTCGACGCCTCGAGCCGTCTCGTCGAGGCGGCCGGCGCCTGCCGGTCCGATCTCGCCACCGGCGTAGAGCGTGCCCTGCTGGTCGACGACCGCGACGTTCTCGACCTTCATGCCGGAGATGCCGGAGGCCACGATGTTGCGGATCGCACGTGCCTGAGTCGAAGTCAGGGGACCCTCGACGGTGTCGACGGTGACACTCGCCGTGGCGGGGAAGAACCCCTGCCCCGGACCGCGAACCTGGTCAGGCTCGTCGATGGCGACCTGGGCATCGCGAAGGAAGGTCAGGTTCGAGAGCATCACCTTCAGGTAGGTCATGGTGAACCGACGCTCGCGCTGCTTCTGGACCTCCGGGGAATCCCAGATCGTCCCGCCGACCTCGTCCTTCATCATCGCATCCCAGTCGAGATCGCTCGGCGGGACGGTGGACTCGGTCGCGAGTCGGACCTGGATCGTCTGGCGGTCACCGCTCGCCACCATGATGCGGCCCGCGGTATCGGTGTCGTAGTCGATGCCCTCGCTGTCAAGCCATGTCTTGGTGGGCTCCAGGGCCGCGGTCCGGACACGCAGCGGAGCCATGTCCGCGCTGCCTGCATACTGCCCGATGAAGAACAGGGTCATGATCGCGATGATCATGAGGCTGCCCACGAGCAGACGAGAGGAAACCGACAACTCGGAGAGTCGTTCGGCAAGTGCTTCGAATCGTTGCTTGATTCCCGCCAACGTCTGGCCTCCATGCCTCGTCGGGGACTGAGTTCACCCGTGCCTTCTCCCGATCCTCGAGAGCGTCGTCCTGACAAGCACGGAATGAGCCTGGTATTTCAGAAAGCGTCACAAACCACTCAGACGCGCAGGTTCTTGACCTCGTCGTACGCATCCAACATCTTGTTCCGAACCGCAAGCAGCATCCTGAAGGCCGTATCGGCCTTCTCGGTGGCGATCATGACACCCTCGAGATCGTCGCGGCGGCCGGCCACGAGATCCTCGGCAGCCACCTCGGCCTCGCCCTGGAGACGATTGACCTCGGCGATCTGGCCCTTGAGCTCGTCCAGGAACACCTTCCCGTTCGGGCCGGTGAGGGGGGTCTTGCCGAGGCCTTGCCCGGGAAGGGCGTTGGGGCGAATGCCTCCTGGGCCGCCGGCAGCATTGATGTGTCCAAGTGGGTCGTTCATCGGTCCGTCCGAGTCAGGGCTGTTCCTTGTTCTTCATCGGCCCGGAGGGCCTCCGGAGTCCATTGAAGAAGTGATTGATCATTCATTATGCGAGAAGCTGCAAGGCCCCGTCGATCATTCGCTTCGTGGCATCGGCGACTGAAATATTCGCCTCGTAGCTGCGCAGGGCCTCCATGGAATCCACGAACTGGGCCACCTCGTTGATCTCGGGGACCTGGATCAGGCCTTCCGAGTTCATCATGCCGGCCTTGCGAGCCGCTTCGGCCACGTGCTCGGGGATGTTCTCCGCAGGATCGGAGGGATCCGCCCAGCGGAAGGCATTCTGGCGGGTCACGGTCGCCGTCACCCCTTCCGAGGCACCGGTCAGCGCGTCACCGGCGGCGAACAGCACCGCACGCGCCTGGAAGGGTGCGTAGGAGCCGTCGGAGGCCAGCAGCGTGGACTGGTTGGCGATGTTGTCCGCGATGGCGGTCATCCGGGTCCGCTGTGCCACGAGGCCTGAGGTCGAGATGTCGAGTGATCCAAACACGGGCAACTCCTTCGAGCGATCAGGGGCTAGAACCGTTCACGGATGGCGAGTTCGATGGTGCGGAAGCGATTGCGCATCAGCTCGGTCGCCGCCCGAAAGGCGAGCAGGTTCTCCGAGACATCCTGCATGATCCGTTCCAGATTGCGGTCATTCTTGTCATGGAAGAGCAGGTTTTCGTTGAGGGCGGACGGGTCGAGCACCACTTCCCCGCCGGGGAGCTGCCGCATCGGCCCTCGCGAGCCGACCTCGAGCGGGCCGGTACCGATCCCTTGAGCACCCTGCCGTCGCTCGTCGATCGCCCGGCCCATCTGGGCCTGGAATGCCTCCGGATCAGCATCCAGAGGCGTATAGCCGGGGGTATCGAGGTTGGCCACGTTGTCCGCGATCAGCCTCTGGCGAGCAGCCGAGAAGCGAGCCATTGCCTCAAGTGCGGGGATGGCTCCGCCATCGGTGAGTCCCTGGATGCTCATGAACACCGTCTCCTTGAAATCGATCCTGCCTGCAGACATGCACGTGGCATGCCGGCCGGCCCCGGCACCCTGCCGAGGCCTCGTCCGCAACTCCTGCTCCATCCAGGCGCAGGAACCGCGCAGAAACTGCGCCTCAGGTCCCGGTCGGGACCAGTTGCGCCTCCTTCCAACGCTTCAACTTCATGCCCAGCGTGCGAACCCCGATCCCGAGCGCCCGGGCACTCTTCTGACGGTGTCCGCGGTTCAATTCGAGCGTGGCGAGGATCGCCTCACGCTCGATGTCCTCGAGCGTGAGCCTGCCATCACAAGCCATGTAGCGACGGACCCGGGAGAGGTCCTCGCCGACCGCAGCCTGCTCCACCGCCTCCTCGTTGGCCGCAGCGATGTCGGAAGGCGAGGGGCCGTTCGAGACGGCTGCCGTGTTGGCATCAGGCGCACGAACCACCGGCTCGGTGCCGGGCGTGGGCGTGGCGATTGCCGCATCAAGGACGGCGGCGCCGGCTGCAGGTGCCGCCTGAAGCCAGGGACGAACGAGCTGAGCGGTGATCTCACCTTCCCGGGTGAGGACCGCGGCTCGCTCACAGATGTTCTGGAGTTCCCGCACGTTGCCCGGCCAGGCGTACCGCTTCAGGCAGGTCAGGGCATCTTCACCGAGCCGGACCGGAGCGCGCCCCTCGCGCTCCGCGACCTTGTCGAGGAAGTGCTGTGCGAGGTCGCTGATGTCCTCCAGCCGATCACGCAGGGCGGGCATGCGGAAGGGCAGGACGTTCAGGCGGAAGTAGAGGTCGCTGCGGAAGGTGCCCTTGCGCACCTCATCCTCGAGATCCCGGTTGGTGGTGGCGATCACGCGAACATCGACGGTCTGCGTCCGGCTCGAACCGACTCGCTCGAAGGCACGTTCCTGGAGGACCCGCAGGAGCTTCGCCTGCAGCTCGAGTGGCATCTCACTGATCTCGTCGAGGAGCAGCGTCCCCCCGTCAGCCAGTTCGAAGCGCCCCTTGCGCATCTTGTCCGCACCGGTGAACGCCCCCTTCTCGTGCCCGAACAACTCGCTCTCGAGGAGGCTCGCGCTGAGCGCGGCGCAGTTGACCGCGAGGAACGGTGCCTTGGCACGAGGGCTCGCCTCGTGGACCAGCTTCGAGGCGACCTCCTTGCCGGTGCCGCTCTCGCCATTCAGGAGAACGGTCGCGTGCGAGTCGGCGACCAGGGTCAACCGCTCCTTCAACTCGGTCATCGATGCACCGGAACCGACCATCTCGGTGCCCCCGCTGCGGGCACCGCCCGGGGTCGCCACTGCCTTGAGGACCTGGTTCTCCTTCACCACGCGAGCATGCTCGAGCGCACGTTCGACGGCGATCTCGAGCTCGTCCCCGGTGAAGGGCTTGGTGACGTAGTCGAAGGCGCCCTTGCGCATGGCATCCACCGCCGTCTCGACCGTCCCGTAGGCGGTCATGAAGACGACCGGTATCGTCTCGTCGATCTTCCGGATCTCCTCGAGGAGTTCCAGCCCGTTCATGCCCGGCATCTGGAGGTCGGTGACGATCGCGTCAGGACGCTTCGCCTCGACCTTCGCCACGGCCTGTTCGGCGCCACCGACGGCGACCACCGTGTGCCCCCTTCGACCAAGGAGGGTCGCGACGCTGTCACGCATCATCTCCTTGTCGTCAACTACGAGGATCCTGCTCATGGTGTTCTCCGTTGGGTTTCATGGTTGTCGATGCGATCCTGAACGGCGCCAAGCAGGGAGACCCCCGCATCACCGTCGTCAGGTTCGGTTCGTTCGATGGGGAAGCTCAGTTCAACGCGCGCGCCGGGGCATGCGTCATGGATCGCGAGGGTTCCGTCATGGGCATCCACGATGCGGTGCACGATGGCGAGACCGAGGCCGGTGCCGGTCTCCCGGGTCGTGAAGAACGGATTGAAGATCCGATCGCGAAGGTGTTCAGGGATGCCCGGCCCGTTGTCACGGACCTGGAAGCGGACATGCTCGGCCCTCGGGCCGTCCGCCGTGGTCCGAGCCATCAGGCGATCCACGACGATCGTGAGTTCGGCCTGCTCGATCCCGGCGGAACCAAGCGCTTCACAGGCGTTTCGGATCACGTTGGTCAGTCCCTGCACGACCAAACCCCGATCGACCTCGACGGCAAGACCGTCCGGCACGTCGACGGCGATCCGGATCGAACCGGCCCCGATGAGCGCCTCGTTCGCGGCAAGTGCGTCGGAAACGAGTTCACGTGGGCAGCATGACTGGACGACGAGCTTCGAATCCCTCGCGAAACTGAGCACGTCGCCGACGATCGAGTCAAGGCCGCTGACCGCCTTGGCGACCTTGTCGCAGAGAACGAGCGAACCGGGCAGGTCGGCCACGTCCTCGCGGAGCAGGCCCACATTGAGCCCGATCGAACCCAGCGGATTCCGGATCTCGTGCGCGATGCCCGCGGCCATCTCCCCGAGGGCGGCAAGCGAGCGGGATCGTCGCAGTCGTTCATTCGCCTCGGCCAGTTCCGCCTGAAGGGATGCGACCTGGCTTCGGAGCGCATCATGGGTGTGCTCCAACTGCTGGGTGACCTCGTTGAAGGAGTGCATCAACTCCATGAAGTCGGACATCGCGACCGAACCATCGGCGCCTTGTCCAAGCGGGTTGACCGGGGCGGTGGTCATCGGGTCAGGCCTTCCGATCGGAAAAGCGCGCATCGCTGGGCTGCGTGGTGTGGTAGGCGCTGACCGCCCGGTTCGTGACGGCGGTCTCCTCGAGTTCGCCCCGAAGTCGACGCATCGCCTCCTTCATCAGCTCCTCGGTCCTGGCATCGGCGGCGAGCACGGCATCAAGACGGCGACTGATCCTCGCGACGAGTTCCCGGATCGTGGCGACCCGCTCCCCCGCCAGCCGGCCACCCTCCTGCTCGAACCTGTCCAGCAGGCAGGCGAGTCGCTCCGCTCCGGATTCGATCCGCTCGACCACCGACTGCCGCTCGGTGAGCAGGTCCCTGAGGCCCGAGGCATCCGACCGTTCGATGAGCGCATCCTGTCGAGCCACCGCTCGTTCAAGCTGATCGAGCAGGTCGGTGCGCAGCGCGAGTTCGCCCTGCAGGGACTCGACCCAGTCCTCCTCGCGAATGGGACGCGTGATGTTCATGAGCATGATCTCCTGTTCATTCCCCCGCCTCCACGCGCATGCCGCGCAGCGGTCGTCGTTCGATCCAGACCCGCCAGCTCTCCCGATCGAAGTTCGAATCGGGGAAGGCGAAGGCGCTTTCAGGCAGCTGCCTGAGTCGAAGTTCCGCCTGGCGATGAGCCTTGTCGGCCATCCCGGCGTTGCCGAGCCGGTCCCAGATCTCGACCAGTCGAATCAGTGCGCCCAACGAGATCGCTTCCTTGCGATAGCGCCTCTCGAGTGCCTCGTAGAGGACGACGGCCTCCTCGTCGAGACCGAGCCTGAAGGCGCAATCCGCACGAGCGACCGCGGCATCCCGAAGACGCTCGAACTCGACCGGCTCGAGCGAACCAGCTTCGCGACCCGTGTAGGCGTCCACGACCCGCGCGTAGGCGGCACCAGCCTCGCGCAGATGGGCGGCGCGTCGTTCATCGAGGTGACGCCGACGCGAGGGCGTGAGCGATCCGTCGAGCAGTTCCTCGTCCAGCACACCTGAGGATTCCCGATGAGCATGTGCGAGCAGGAAGGCCGCTTCGGGAACCTGAGGATCATCGGAATAGCGGCGAAGCACCTCGTTGAGGGTCCCGATCGCATTCGTCCAGTCACCCGCGGTGGAATAGAGTCTGCCGAGCAGGAACTTCGCCTCGCGGAAACCGATCGAATCCGGGTAGAGGCCACCGACCTGTCCGCTCACGATCGACTCGAGTCGCGCACGAGCCTCCTGCACGCGGCCGAGCACCATCAGGCAGCGGGCGGCATCGACACGAGCCTTGTTGGCGGCATCCGGCATGCTCTCGTGGGTGCGGACCAGGTCGTCATAGGCCTCGAGGGCATCCTGGAACCGACCTGATGCATGCAGCACCCGGGCGTACCGATAGGCGACGTGCGCGCGCTCGAGATCCTCGGCCGTCGTGGACTGGAGGTAGAGGCGATACGCCTCGAGGGTCCTCGAGGGGTCGGCACCGAGATCGTAGGACTCCGCAGCGGCCCGCTGCATCCGTACCCAGACCCGCCGATCATCGGGGTCACCGCGGTGATGGTTCGCGACCAGCTCGAAAAGTTCACCCGCACGGCGGAAATGCGTGGACGCAAGTCGACGGTCCTGTTCCGGCACCACGCCGGCCGGGATCGACATCAGGTCCTCCCCGTCGGCATGCGAACGCAGGATGGTCTCGCCGAGTGTTCGATGCGCACCGGCCGCGAAGACGAGCAACTCCTCGTTGAAGCCGAAGATGTCGGTGTCCACGACCAGTTCCGCGAAGAGGACGGCGCGACCGGGATCGGCGACCGCAAGCAGCTCGCGCACCCGGTCCCCGACCGACTCCAGAAGACGCCGGGCGAAGTGATCGCCGACCTGGGTGAACCGATCCAGGAGGATCATGTAGTCCCGGGAAGCCACGTCGTACGCGCCAAGCGCGGCATGCGCCTCCGCACGCCAGAGTCGGACCTGCTCCATGGTCGAGACTTCCGGATTGGACGCGATGATCTCATCGAAGCGCTCGATGGCGGCATCATGCTGCCCGTCCGCGAAGTCGATCCACGCCAGCCCCGCAGCCGCCTTGCGTCGGTCCTCGTCACCGATCACCAGTTCCTCGAGTGCGACCTCCAGCGGACCTCGAGCCGCATCCCGATCACCCAGCTCCAGCCAGAAGAGGCCGTACACCGAGTACATCCGCGCCTTCCAGTCCCCGCCCAGAGGCGCGGACTCGCTCACATCCAGTCGGCGCATCGAGCGTTGCAGGGCATCGATGCCCACTTCGTGATCACCGGCGGCAAGTCGAATGCGCGCACTGGCCAAGGCTGCCCAGGCGCTCCGTTCGAGCGCACGCCCCGGCTCGGCCGCATACCTGTCGAGTGCGGGCGCAAGAGTCGCGCCCACATCCGACCGACCCTGAAGAGCCTGTTCGACCAGAGTTTCCAGGACGCGTGCACGAATCCGTTCCAGGGAGTCGGCGCCCACCCCGTCAAGCAGGATGGCGTAGGCCTCCTCGTGCGCGCCGGTCCCGGCAAGTGCGGCCGCTCGACGGGCGTGCTGCTCGACCTCGAGTTCCCGCCCGAGTTCGAGTGCGAGGTCGTAGTGCTTCAGGATGCGTGCATGATCACGCCGCCCGAACGGACGCCGCGCTTCAAGGTCGGCTCGACCGACCAGCAATTCCGACCGAAGACTCGCATCTTCGGGATCGATCAGCATCGATGCCTGCTGCTGCAACTGGCGAGCCTGCTCGTACTGGCCGGCATCCATCTGCTCGGTTGCTGCCGCCAACAGGGCCGCAGGATCGTCTGCGGGGACGGCTGGACTCCGGAACTCCCACAAGCCCAGTCCGATCAGCCCGACACTGACCAGGAGCAAGGGGATCTGCCACGCAAACCGCAAGCGAGCCTGCGGCTCAGGCTGCTCAGTAAACTCTTGCACAGCAACAGCTTCTGAGTCAATTTGATCAGCGGACAGGGATGGCTCCACGTGCGTGGGGGCCTGTGGCTGCTCGTCCGACATGAGATCCTCTCAAGGTTTCGCCCGTTCCTGGGCGAATGACGATGCGCTCGGTGCATCCTGCACCTGGTTCTTCTATCGGCGGAGCAGAGGGATTCCCTCCAAAGACACCGCCGCACTCGCCGGACAATCCCAGGCGGGGCGGAGTCATTTCGGATCCGGCAGGTTTTGGCCGGATCGAGCATCAGCAACAACCGTTCGAGAAACGGTTTCCGGAACCCCCTGGAGTGCGGGCGAAAGGATGACGAAGACCGCCAGGATCGGCGCATAGAGCACCACTGCCTTGAACAGGATCCGAAGGAGCACGGCAACAGCACTGGCCCGTGTTCCGTTGGCTGCGAGCACCTCGCCACCCATGATCGCCTTCCCGAGGGACCGCCTCCAGATCAACTCGGAGACCGCCTCATGCAGGAGCGTGACGCCGATCACGACCGCCCCCGGCCCGGCGAAAGCCAGTTCGGTCGACCAGAGCGGAATGGTCGAGACCCGCGAAAGCTGGGGACCGAAGAGGACCAGGACGAGCAGGACACCCGGCACGAAGTCGATCGCCAATGCACACAGTCGCCGACTCAGTGGAAGCGGGACCACCCCCGCTCTCAGAGGCATGTCAGGAGCCTCGGACGGACGGAAGAGCACGATCGCAAGCAGTGCGGCCACGACCATCATGCCGATGATCGGCAAGTGGAGCCAGTCGGAGACATCAAGGGGCGGACGGACCCAGGCCAGGGGCTCGCCGACCACGCCTTGCATCGGATCGATCGATCGAACAGTGCTCTCCCCGTCATCGAGCACGCTCAGGAGAAGAATTGATTCCCCCGCTGCCGCGAGCCCCCACGCGCCCTCGGGCGTTTCGATCCGGGTGACTGGAAGCAGACTCTGCCCCCGCTCGACGAAGATCTTCAGGCCGTTCGAACCGTCCGTCGCCGCAAGGGCGAGATGGTCACCGATGCGAACCACCCGTTTGATCATGGCGAACGGCATCTCGAGGGCACTCGAGGTCCAGACACCGTCCTGCAACCGATGAAGCTCCGCCGTGCCGTCATCCGCTGCGGCCAGGATCGAAGCCTCGGCCAGGCCGGCATTGGGCAGCAGGTACTGCTCCTCCAACGAATGCAGGGCCTCGGGCAGTTCGAGAGGCGCCCACTGGAAGGCGACCTGTCGAAGCAGGCGGGTGTGGAGCGGAGGAGCCCGCTCGGCTTCGTTGCCCCCTGACCGCTGGACCCCCGCGGACACCCGCTTCTCCGGCAGCAGCAAGACAAGCGGCGTTTCCCCCGTCGTGAATTCGAGCCCGGCCAAGGGACTTTCCTCGGGGATGTTGGCAAGCACCTCCCAGGCATCGAGCGGCTGGTCGAAATAGCTCCCCATTGCCGAATTGCGCCGCACCCTGAGTCCGATCAGGTCGAGTGACGTGCCGCCCCCTTCGAGCTGGGGCATGGCCAGAAGCAGTCGGTCCGCCGTTGCAGCGATGGCGAAGGGTCTGGCGTCGAGGCTCCTCGCGACACGCGCGTAGGGGCCGTCCATGCCACGGGCATGGTGCATCAGGCGCCATGTCGCCGGACGAACGGGATCCTTCGTGACGTACCAGACATGCTCCCCGGCGGAAGCGGTCAGAAGCGGTTCATCCGCGGCATGCACCACGCCCCCGGCGTGCAGCAGCAGGAGCAGGCCGAGCAGTCGACCGATGCGATCCAGGTTGAACCGGGGAGAGAAGATCATGCTGGTGATGATAGACCGCGGACAACTCGGAAGCAGCTGCCGGGTCCGAAGTGCGCTCAACGCTTGACGTACTCGACGGACCCCGGCCTGAATGTCTTCATCAGGCTGTCGAGGTCGAAGATGGCCTCCCGGAATCCGGCGTTGCTCGCCACGGGGCCGTTGAAGAAGAGCCGGACGTCGATCGCCCCCGCCCCATCGTTGATCCTGACCTTCCGAGCGAATTGCGGCCAGCTGCCGATCGGCTGATCACGTGCCCTGATCGGTTCGTAGCCGGAGAGACGGGCTTCGAACCGAATGCCACCGGTGCCATCGAGCACCTGGATTCTGCTGGGCAGGAAGGTGTCCGGCTT
>JAKVBQ010000041.1 GCA_022447205.1 Phycisphaerales bacterium | reverse complement strand
GACGGCATTCAATCCAAGGAGCGAGATCGCACGATTGATCGATCCGATCTGCCTCGGCAGTCCGTAGAACGCGGAATTGACGACCTTGAGGACGCGTGCACTCAATGCAGGATCGGTCGCGACGATCCGGTGAAGATCACTGGCCGAGCTCGTCGGGTCCTCCACGACTTCGATGATGTTCAGCGTGACCTCGGGCAGCGTCGCCATGTGGGACATGCCGTCGATGATGTTCAGCGCTATGGCCTGAGATTCTTCACTCGCTCGCGGCACCATGGTCTACCCCAGTCGATCAATGCAAGTACGGTCAGGAGGACATCTTCCCAACACCGATTTCGGCGAGAGCTCCCCCCTGCTTGAGCACGGGACCGGAGATTGCGAAGAAGGAGGTGTCCTACCCAGACCGGGAATCCACCCAGCACTTCCTGAGGGGTATTGAGTCGAGATCCAGTTCTGATATCCGACGTGCAATCCGCTGTCCTGCAGTGCCATCGCCGAATCTCGAATCCCGTCCCCTGGCGGCCACCGATCGGACCTTGTCGAGCGCGCGGTTCAGGGCCCGTCCGGTAAAGGACTCGACATGCAGCGTGGTGTGAGGTCGCTCACGGCCGGCCTGGCGATCCCCCACATCGACTGCAGGCACCCCGAGCGCCGCACATTCGATCAGACCTGCACTGCTGTTGCCGACCAGCGCATCGATCCTTCTCAGCAGGCCGACGAACGCAGGTCGTTCGAGATGATCGATCATGAAGAGTCCGGATCGCTTGATCGCATCCATGATCGCGATGCGGCCTGCATCGAGGTTCGGCTTGAAGACGACCGTCGGACCTCGACTTGCCACGGTGTCCAGAAGTGATGATGCACCGGAGAATTCGTCGCGTTCCTCACCACCTGTCCCGTGCAGCATGACGGCGTAGCGAGGCGCGCCAAGTTCACGCCATTTCGTCTCGCTCAATGGAGGCATCGCATCGAGACCGTCGACCGCAGGTGATCCGACCGCCCGGATCGACTCGGGAGCCTCTCCCATGAGACGGATTCGATCCGCACTCGTGTGGGTCGCTGGAAAGTGGATGTGAGCGAGCTTGGTGATCGCGTGCCGCATCGATTCATCGGCAACACCGCTGGCGACATCACCACCATGGATGTGCGCGATCCGGACCCCGGAGACCGATGCTGCACTTGCCGCAGCAAAGGCCTCGATCCGATCACCGAGAACGACCAGAAGATCGGGCTTCAGGCTTTCGAACGCGTCGGCGCATCCTTCCACCCCCCGCGCGAATGCGCGAGCGTCATCCAAACGGGTGAACCCGTCCTCGACCTGCATCGGGACCAGGGCGTCGATGCGACGCTCTCGTCGGATCTCGTCCACGGTCGGATTCGGGCCCACGAGATGGGATCCGCCGACGACGAGCATCGGATGAATGCCCCTCATCCTGTCGCAGGCATCGAGGACCGGTCGCAACAGACCGTATTCGGCACGAGTTCCAGTGAGGATCAGGACACGTTTCGTCTTCAAGGGCACACCTCCACCGATGCGAGATCTCCAGGCTGCAGGAGGGTCCCGCGCTTCACGTCACGCACGAGCCTGCAGCCGAGTAGGTCCGGCATTGCAGCCGGTCTGATGCCGTTCCCCGGACGCATCGTTGTGAGGTCCTCGGCATGAAGTTCCGTTCCAGCCGCCAGATCCCTCCCGGCAGCGATCGACTGACGCGCCTGCTCACGCACGGCACGCTCGATGGGGAGAACCTGCTTGGTATTCGCACCCATCATCCCGACCGCGCGACGAGCTGATTCGACGTACCTGCCGAAGAGCTCGGGGTCGAGGGAGGAAGCATGATCCGGACCGATGGCAGAACGGTTCCAGGTCAGGTGCTTCTCGAGAATCGTTGCACCAGCCGCGACGGCAAGCCCACCGGTCTCCCACCCGAGGGTGTGATCGCTGTACCCGACCGGCCGGTCGAAGGCCCGGGCGAGCGCCCGGATCCCACCAAGAGCGGCATGTTCGGGAGGCGTGGGATAGCTGCTCACGCAGTGGAGCAGCGCGACCCGGGAATCACCGACCCAGCCGAGGGCCTGTTCCACCTCATCCAGGGTCGCACCCCCGGTACTGAGGATCATCGGACGATCGAGACCGGCAAGCGCTTCAAGAAGAGGCCGATTCACCAGGTCTGGCGACGCCGTCTTGTACATGTCCCAGTCCAGTGCAGCCGCCTCGCCCACGAGGTCGGGGGAGAAGACGGTCGCGATCGCGAGAAGACCGTGGTGGCGTGCGCGTTCGAGAACCTCCTGCATGGATGAAGGTCCGAGTTCGAGCCGTTCCAGCATGGAGGCAGGATCCTGCTCCCCGGAGGCACGCTGGTACTCGACCAGGGCTGCCTCAGTCGAGAGCAGGGAGGACGCCCTGAACCACTGAACCTTGATCGCATCGGCACCACATCCTGCCGCGTGATCGACGAGCTGCAGGGCGCGCTCGGGATCCCCGTCATGATTCACGCCGATCTCGGCGATCACCATCGGATCGGCGAGACCTGGAGCGAAGTTCGAACTGTCACGTGTTGCGTTCATGAAACGGTCTGACATGCCTGCTGTCGCTGGAGGATCGCCTCGGCGACCATCAGGTCGATCTCATCATCGACGTCGATCACTTCACCCGGGCCGTTCCGGATGCCACGTCGATCGGTTCCCAGGAAGGCATGGGGCGCATCGGGATCGACGGTGAAGAGCGATTCGCGAGTCACGGCGATCACGCCTCCATCCGGAAACCAGACTTCGGGCAGGTCCTGGCGTCGGTAGACATCGTTCCGATGCCACGGCGTGATCCGCCCGTCATCATCCATCCGACTCATCCACCATGGATGCTTCTTGCCGACCGATTCGTAGCTCTGGACGCTGTCCGCACCGGTCGAAACGAGATGATCGATCGCGCGATCCACGAGTCCATGAGGCCGGACCGGAACGTTGGCGTAGAGGATCACGACGATCCCGTGCGACACGCCGAGCGACTCGACGGCATGTCGAACCGCCTCATCGACCGATGCCGTGTCCCCGGCGAGCAGTGGAGGACGCATCACGACCTCGGTTCCCGTCTCCCTGGCCGCACGTGCGATCTCCTCGCCATCCGTCGACACGACGATCTTCCTGACATGACGCGAATCCCTGGCGTGACCGATGGCGTGTGCGACCATCGGAAGTCCCGCCACCATGCGGGAGTTCTTGCCGGGAAGTCCCTTGCTTCCGGCGCGGCCGATGATCACTGCGATGGCATCTTGCTGGGAACTGTTCACGGCTGGTATGTCCTCATTGCGAATGATTCGGGACCGTCTTCACGGAGGACCTGCCTCCTCATCGAGACGACCTTGCGCCAGAGTTCGAGAATGGAGCCCTCATCGACACTTCCGACATCCTGCCTGCCGATCAGGTCGACCTCGGAAATCGGGACGCGACCGTCGCTCAGGATGGTCATCCGCCGGAAGAGTTCGTTGACCATGTGACGACTGGTGTTGCCGGCATCGGAGAGCGCATCCCGTTCCACGGGGGCATCGAATTCCAGGGGCGGGATCGGGTCGATCACCGGCGTGCCGAGCAGGCGCTGCCATCGTTCATAGAAGCTCTCGATGTCCTCGTAGGTCTCCACCCTGCGCTGGATCCTCGGGACGATCCAGGGAAGCGCGAATGCACCGACCCCGGCACCGCATACGGAACGTCTTGATTCGATCAGCTGCTGCATGTTCGCAAGCACGGTCTCGAACCCGTCATGCCCCATCACGCGATGGTAGGTCTCCCTGGTGTCGGCATTGATGTCGACGGAGATCGCCTGGACACCCGATGTCGCAAGCCGTGCAGCGAGTTCCGGTGAACACTGGAGCTCGGTACGCAGATGAACACCCTGCACACCCGCCTCGATCGCCATCGCGATGAACTCGAGGCAGTCTGGATGCTGCAGTGGATCACCGACCCCACCGAGCGTGATCAATGCATCCTGGGCGTCTCCCAGTTCATTGATGATCCTCGAGAAACGCCGGGCGTTCATCGGTTCCCTCTGAATGCTCCCCATCACATGGGGACTGCAATCACCGGAACCGAGACGACCCGTGCAGAGTTCGATGATGGTGTGGCGTGGCGCGAAGTTCGGCAGGCCGGATCGTCGCGAATCCTCAAGCTGGTCGAAGACGACGCTGCTGTCCATCCCTGCGAAGTGACGACCTCTGCTCTCGACGAGGATCGGCTCCAACGAGCGACGCATCCGCATTCGACGACGCGGCGAGTCGAATACCGCCCTCAACTGTGCACTGCGGACCCTCGGCTCGATCGTCACGTTCCCCTCGCGTGCGATGGGGTCGTGTTCCGGACGCTCCGGTCGATAGCCGATGAGGGAACCGATGGTCGCCAGCCGGTTGGTCGGGGCGAGCCCGGCCATGAGCTCACGCCCCACGAGACACGCACCGAGTCCGGGGGGTGCCTGGGTGAAGACGAACTGCTGTCGGCCGCTCGACTCCCGCCAGCGGTCGATCAGCTCGTCGACCCCACCCTGTCCGAGCACCTCCACCAGCGGCCAGTCGCCTCCGCAGAGGATGCCTGCGGCAAGTCCGTACCGATCCATGACCTCGAGCATGACTTCTGCGGCAAGCACCTCGTCGAATGAGGTCATGCCCGCGATCCCGCCACGCCACGACCGATCCGAGAACATGCGTGCGGCGACGATCGCCTCGTGCTCGGGGCCGAAGGGCGTCTCACCGCACCGGACGACTTCAAGGGGGACCGAGATGGTCCGCTCGTCGATGGCCTCATCGATCGAACAGTCGTCGGGCAGGAGCAGGATGATCCGATCGAGACGACGGGATGTTCCGAGGCGATCAAGCGTGTGCTGAAGGACGTTCTGGCCGGCGAGTTTCTCCTGAAGCGAACGCAGGCTGCCTGCACCACCCCGGGCGGGATCGACGGGAACGAGTGCCGCCACCGGGCCGGTCGAGACGTCACCGCCTTCGATCACCTCGATCGCCTCCTGGGCCACGGTCCCGGAGCCGGTCGACCGACTGCCGGACTCGACGGACCCGGTGTTCATCAGGGAGAGGGCGTCATCAAGGATCCCCCCCGCCTCCCGAGAGGCCTCCTGAAGCATCCCGACGTTGACGAGATCCCGTCGGATCTGGTTGCGCTGTCGTTGGACGGGGTCCTCCGATGCCTCGAGATCGATGCGACGATCCGCGAGGTAGCGCTTGAAGGCTCCGAGCTGGTTGACACGGTCGACGAAGGAGAAGACCTCGCCGAGGGATTCGACGCCTCGTCTCCTGTCATCGATCTGTTCGAAGATCACGCCGGATCGTTCGGTGTCGTCGATGCATTCAGACAGGTCACGGAGGAGCCCTTCGGTCTCCGAGGAGAAGACACCGAGCCGTGCCACACCTTCACGGAATCGAACGAGCTCATCGACGACCGTTCGCCTCCGCTCCGGATCAACGGCATCACCGGCTCCCGGGAAACCTCCATGGCATTCGGTCGCATGTCGGTCAAGGGCGGATTCGAGCGTGGTGACGTCGGCATGAGCCTTGCGAACGCCGCCTTCACTGGCATCAATCGTCGTCAGGCCACGCTCCGCATCGCGAGCGAAGAGTGCCTCGAAGCGACGGAGGTAGGTCAGCATCTGCTCGTCGGTCAGGATGGAACGACCATTGATGTCCTCGAGGCGATGGAGCATCCCGCGATGTCGGACGATTCGCTGCCATTCCATGGTTGCGATGGTGTTGAACGGGTTGAGTTCCGGTGTCCACACCTCGTCGATCGCGGTGCCTCGTGCGTAGTAGACCCCGTCGGTGAACCCGAGGTCCTGGCCGATCAGGGCGACGGGATCGCATCCGAGGTGCCTGGCGAAGAGATAGGCAAGATGTGCCACCGTGCTTGCGGATGGCAGGGATTGGTTGGCGGTACCAGCGGCACCGAGCACCTTTTCCAGCACCAGTGCTCGTGCCCAGGCGATGTGGCCGGGCCAGCTGTCGGCGATCACCGGATGAGCCTGGGGGAGTGCGACGAGCGTCACGCCCTCCACGTCCGACTCGGTGAGTCCCTCGTAGAAGCGCTTCGAGATGTGGTGGTAGTCGAGTGCCGCGACGAAATGCGGCTTGATTCCCGCATCAAGCAGTGGACGGAGCGTCGTCTGGGCCGCGACGATCACGCATCGATCCCGGACACCTTCCGCCTTCAGGAGGTGGATGTTGCGACGGAGACTGGGACCGGCACTGACCACCACGCCGAGATGCCCGGTCGCGACACCGGCATAGGCGTCGATTCCGGAACCGAGGGCATAGTGGTCGATGTTGAGCAGTTCGTTTCGAACGGTGCCCGCACTGCGCATCAGCAACGTGGACATCGACATGCGTGCGGTGGAGACGGCATCGGCGACTCTCGCACCCATCCTGGCGGATCGCTCCCCCAACCGAGCGGCGGATGCCGGGTGTTCGAGAATCCGGGTCCCGG
Source organism: Phycisphaerales bacterium (assembly GCA_022447205.1). Classification (GTDB taxonomy): domain Bacteria; phylum Planctomycetota; class Phycisphaerae; order Phycisphaerales; family SM1A02; genus JAKVBQ01. The sequence continues at coordinate 18,647 of JAKVBQ010000041.1, read as the reverse complement.
CGACCAGCTGGGTCTCGAAGCCGGAGAAGAGCCGAGCGAGGCCTCCTCGATCCTCCTCGTCATCGATGAAGACGAGCCGATCGGGATTCAGCCACTCGGTGCAGTCCACATGGGAGAACACGGCCTTGAGCAGGGCCAGGTCGGGTTCGTACACGACCACGAGGCCGGTCCCCTTCAGGCACTCAAGAAGCGCACGGACATGGTGCCCCGCCCCGAAACCCAGCACCACGGCGCAGGCGGTCTGGGCAGGATCAAAGTCCTCGAGCATGCGAAGCGCCTCTTCACGAGGCTGGTGCAGGCTGCACAGTCGGGTTCCATCGGGCAACTTGACGGCATGGGAGCCGTCAGCCGCTCGCGACACCTCGATCGGGCTGGGATCGACCCCTTCAAGCCGACGAAGCACCTGTTCACTTGCCGAGCCCAGACACGCCAGGTTCCGCGAGAGAACGTCATCCGCCCGGAGCACTCCAGTTGGTGCCGATGGATGAAGGTTGTCAGAATCACGGGAATCCACGTGAGGGGTGCCTCCGAATCCTTCGTGGGCGAGATCCCTGCCGGATGCCCCTGCTGCTCCGCAGCACGAACCAAGGCTTCCGACTACCGTAATCGGCGTTCTCGGCGGAGCTTCTGGAATGAACGACGCACCCAGCGAATCCATGATCACCCGATACCTGCTGGAGAATCCCTGGCCGGGGGGTCTCTTTCTCCTCCTGACCGGTTTCGTGCTCCTCATGGCCTGGCAGAACCGAGGCGAGAACCGGCTCGCAATCGCCTCCGGGGTCTCTATCCTGCTGGGAATCCTCATCTTCCTGATCGCATCGATGGTGGTGACCGCGGGCGAGCACGCCGAGGCGTTGATCGAACGCATCGTTCACCACGCCGAGGATGGGGACCCGGATGCGATCCTCGAACTCATCGCACCCGATGCGACCCTGCATCTGGAGAGTCTGAGACAGCCGGGTCGCCCATTCGAGCAGTTGGAGAGCTCGATCCGCTCGCTCGAATCCTCCAACCGGATCACGGACAACAGCATCGGCAAGCTGAGGGGCTGGACCATGGACCCGGACCGAGCGATCGTTCATCTGGGCTGTCGGACGACCACCAGTGGTTCCTGGGGCCCGGTGCCGTCGACGTGGGCATTTCAGGTCGAGCGAACCCCGAACGGCGACTGGCACGTGAAGAGGATCGCGTTCACCTCGCTGGCGGGACGAACACCCTCCGACGTCCTGCGCTGAGGCTCAGGGAGCCGCCGAAGGGTCGACCCCGACCACGGAACCTGCACTGGTGGTGACCTGGAGTCGACGAGTGAGTCGTGCCCCGTCATCGAAACCGTTCACCCCCACCAGGAGCTCCTCGTCAACGAGCCTTTCGTCTGCGTTTCGCAGAAGGAAGGTCCGTGTCGCACTCTCACCGGGGTCGAGTTCCGGCATCCACTTGCGCATGGGCGGATACCCGCGAGCGGAGGCGAACGCCTCGAGATTCAAGGGTTTGCTGCCGGTGTTGTAGGCGCGGACGGTGACAAGAACGCCGATGGCGCGACCGGACTCGTCGAACTGCCGGTTCCAGGTGGTCTCCATCTGGATGCGCTCCGACTCGATCCTGGAGGGCAGGAGCAGCAGGACCGGTTCGTGGATCTCCTCCTCGAACCGGGCCTCGAACCAGAAGTCGACCGCACCATCGACCTGCTTGCGTGGATAGCTGAACTCGAAGGGAACCCGGACATGTTCACCGGGCCCGATGGAGACCTGACGACTCCGAGGCTGGAACGTCCAGTTGCCGGGACCGGTCGGGCGGACCCTCAGGTCGATCGGCTCATCCCAGGGATTGAAGAGTTCGATCTCGAGGTCATGACTTCCAGTCGCCGCATCCACGGCCTCAGGGTGAAGCGACGCGCTCGCCCGGAAGCGTGCAAGCTCGGGATCGATGCCCTCGATCAGGATCGGAGCCGTTCCGAGCGGAAGTGGTGACTCGAGTTCAGCAGGTGTCAGTTCACGCGTGCCGCCCATGAAGTCGTGCACACGAAGCGAGTCGGCGCCCAGACCCATGCCGAGCGGCAGTCCGAAACTGGAGTCATCCTCCGCCCAGGCGACGATGACGGGAGGCCCGTCCCCACCGGCGAGAACCGCACGCAGCCCACGACCGACGGGAAGTTCCGCTTCCGGCGGGCGACCGGACAACCAGCTGGCAACCTCTTCGAAGGCAAAGCCTGCGACATCGAGTCCCATCCCCGACGTCGCCCCTTCCGTCGAACCCGTGCTGGAAACCGTCCAGGGTGGGGTGATCTCGATCAACTCGGCACCGGAGGCCCAGCCCTCGATCAGGCGACGCGACAGTTCTTCGGTAGTCGAACGCCATGACACGTCGGAGTCATCCGGAAGCTCGAACCGCAGGATCGATCCACTGGAAACCGCAGGGGGAACCACCGCAGCGGTACCCGAACCAGAATGCGCGCCCCAGGGAATGCGAACGACCTTCGAAGGCGTTCCTGACTCCGTCGAGGGAGCAAGAACATTCGTGATGCCGTCGAATTCGATCACCGGATCCGCCACGTGTTCATCCGCGAAAAGGGCCAGGCGATCGAAGAGCTCGGCTTCGACTCGAGCATCCACCCGGTCGCTTGATCGGATCCGCCATCGCGAGACCTCGTCTCCGAAGTTGAGCATCCAGGGACCGAGTGCCGACTGCCAGGCATCCGGTGCGGTCGCAAGGAACGTCAGCAGCTGATCGGGGTCGAGATGCTCGCGGTCCGCGAGGTCGCGAGGCACGGCCGCAAGTTCGAACACCGGCTCGATGTTCGCCGCAAGTGACTCTTCGATCATGCGATCGAGCCGTTCCTGGGCATCGTGATCCAACACGGAGGAACGCATGTGCTGCCAGACAGGCAGGACCGCGTAGTCGGGCCGGAGGGGAATCATCGCCTGGTGCCGACTTGCAAGAAGCATGTCATCACCGGCTTCGAGCGAGATTCCGAAGAACGGTGCCGTGGCAATGGAACCGGGCGCACTTCGTTCGGGAAGGATCGCGACAGGCTGACGTCCGCTGGCGACGAGACGTTCTTCATCACGAACGTCGAATTCGCCGTGATACCAGCCGGGTGCAAGTGCATCGAGCGACACCTCGAAGTCACTCCGCCCACCGGTCACGACCTCGCTTCGCTCGAGGACGACCATGCCGTCGATGTCCCTGACCCGGATCGTCGCGGTCGTCTTGCCGTCCACGAGGTCGCGCAGGGACGCGCGCAATCGAGGGGACTCGGGACTGCGCGCGATTCCGGACGGCGGGTCGGCCGTGAAGTCGATCCGTGGCAGCTGCCACACTTCGACGTCATCGAACCATGCGGTGCCGGAGACATCGATGTGCTGCATGGTCCCGGTCGCCGAACCATCAGGTTGTTCGACACGCATCTCGAAGACGAGATCCCTGGCCTCGGACACGTCCATCGGTGGCTGGACGGAGACGGTGGCCCAGTCGCCTTCGGTTCGTATGGGGTCGCTGAGTCGTTCGGTACCGGGGATGGGGCTGCCATGCTGGTCATGCAGGCTGACCGCCAGGCGAGCGGCGGCATTCGCAAGACCGACCGTCCTGACGCGCGCGGTCAGTTCGTATCGACTCTGCGGGAAGATCAGGATCTCACCGGTCCGGATGGCAACCGCCATCGACCCACCATCCACATTGAAGCGGAGCGAGAATCGACCTTCGGCCGCAACGGTGCCATCAACCCCGATGGTCCCGAACTTCGGATAGCCAGGGCGATCAACCAACCGACCCCAGGCGGCAGGAACCCTGCCTTGAAGACCGGCCGCCTCGAAATCGAAGGTTCGAACCAACCGACGCTGGGATGCCAGGGGTCGAGATCCGGTCGCGTCTTCCTGCCCTTGAGGAAAGACCGATAACCATGAGCCGCTGAGTGTCATGGCGATGAGAATGGAGGTGAACATCATGAGAGAAGTATCGGCGTTTCAGGTGCCTGCACTGAGATTGCCGATAGAGAGTCGGATGAAATCCCCTTCGACAAGCCCGATTGCATCACTCATGAGAATCCTCCTGCTGACCATCGTTTTCGGTGGGGTGGTGGGGACCGTGCTGTGGCAGGGCTTCCTGAGCCGGGAGCGGGCACTTCTGGACGAAATAGGTCGTCTGGAAACCATTATGGCAGAGGAAGTTGCACTTCGTGACGCCATGATCGGCCGGCTGGAACGCACCACGCGGATGGCACGGGTCGAGGTGCTCGACCAGACGATGGACGAGGATCAGGTGATCACGGACACCACCTTCCGATTCGTCGAACTTGATGAGGATGGCGCGGAGCTGGATCGGCGGGAATACACCCTCCCCGGGGAAGTGGTCTTCATCGACGCCTGGACGATCCGGTTCGACCACGAACAGGTCGCCAGTGGAGACCCGTTTGCGGGCCAGTCACTGGTCCTCTTCAAGCGGGTGTATTCAGACCAGATACCACCCTCGGAGGGGTTGCCGATCGATACCCCGGGGGGCATCCCGAACGGCTACGCCGTGAGCAACGAGGCACGCTTCGAGCAGGCGATGTGGACCCAGTTCTGGCGGATGACCGGCGATCCGGAAACCGCCCGACGGCATGGCGTCCGGGTGGCGCAGGGCGAAGCGGTCTACAAACCCGTCCGGACCGGTCAGGTCTTCGACCTGGTTGCCGAAAGTGCGGGAGGATTGACCATGGTTCCGGTCGATCTCGACGCACCCGAAGAGGGGCTGGTCGCCGCTTCCGCGGAGGATTGATCCAACCCCTGCCGGTGTCGGTGTCCGCCTGCTAAAGTCGGGTCCAGCACCCCCACTGTCAGGAATCCCCCCCGTGATCGACCTCAGAAGCGATACCGTCACCAGACCCACGCCCGCGATGCAGGCCGCGATGCAGGCCGCGGAGCTGGGTGATGACGTCCTCGGTGACGACCCCACGGTCCTCGCCCTGGAGGAGACGATCGCCGAACACCTGGGCAAGGAAGCCGGACTCTTCACGCCGAGTGGGACGATGGCCAACCAGCTTGCGATCCGGAGCATCTGCGAACCGGGCGACGAACTGATCGCACACAGGGACAGTCACGTCATCCACTACGAGACCGGCGGGCCCGCCGCACTCTCGGGATGCATGATCGCACCACAGGATGGTGCGGGCGGGATCTTCGGTCCCGAGGCCGTCAGGAACTCAATCCGACCTGATGACCACCATGCAGCGGTGAGCAGGATGGTCGTGGTCGAGAACACCCACAACAAGGGCGGCGGCACGGTCTGGTCGATCCCGGGCTTCGAGTCGGTCGCCGCGGAGGCGCATGAACGCGGGCTCCACGTGCACGTGGACGGAGCAAGACTCTTCAACGCATCGACGGCAGGCGGATACGAGGCCCGTGACTTCGTCGCCCAGTCGGACTCCGTCTCCGTCTGCTTCTCGAAGGCGCTGGGCGCACCGGTCGGCTCCGCACTGGTCGGTTCACGCAGGATGATCGACCGAGCGCGCCGATTCAGGAAGATGTTCGGAGGAACCATGAGGCAGTCCGGACTCCTCGCAGGGGCCGCGCTGCATGCGATCCAGCACCACGTGGATCGACTCGTGGAGGACCACGAGAATGCCCGAACACTCGCGGGTGCCCTGGCCGACATCCCCGGGATACGGCTTGATGTCCCGCCCGGTGAGACCCCGACGAACATGGTCTTCTTCCATCTCGAACTCGAGGATCTTGATGCCCCCGCCTTCTGCGCCGCCCTGCGTGCACACGAGGTCGGCATGATCGCCATGGGCCCGAACAGGGTCCGCGCCGTGACCCACCTCGACGTCGACAAGGATGACGTCCTCAAGGCCGCCGCAGCGGCGAAACGGGTCTGTTCCGCGCATGCGCACGGGCGACCAGCTCCCGGGGACACCTCGACCAGATGAACGACGCGGTGACATTCGGAGCGATCTTCGATGTCGACGGCACCCTCGTCGACAGTCACGACGCGCACTTCCTCGCATGGAAGGACACCCTTGCCGACCATGGGATCGAATACGACCTCGAAGCCTTCGGGCGTGATTTCGGTCGCAGGAATCCAGAGATCATCGGGGGCCTGTGGGACGAACTCGGTCGGGGAAGCCCGGACAAGGAACTCGTCGAGGAGATCGCGGAAGCGAAGGAACGACACTTCAGGGCACTGCTCTCCGCATCGTTTCCCGAGATGCCCGGAGCAGCCGACCTGATCCGGGATCTCGACGAGGCCGGATGGGGTGTCGCGATCGGGTCGTCGGCACCGGCGGAGAACGTGCGCCTGTCGATCGACCTGCTCGGTACCGCGAGCTCGCTCGATGCCGTGGTCTGCGGTGACGATGTCGAACGCGGCAAACCGGAACCGGACGTGTTCCTCGAAGCGGCGGGAAGACTCGGACTCGATCCACGACGGTGCGTGGTGATCGAGGACGCCTGTGCGGGCGTCGAAGCGGCACATCGGGCCGGGATGCCCGCGGTCGCGATCGCATCGAAGGGCAGGACCAGGGCTGAATTGTCTGAAGCGGAACTCGTGATCGATTCACTGGAAGAGATCGACCACGCAAGGCTCGAGAAGATCATCAAGGAAACGACCACATGACGGACCCGAGATTCACGAAGCTGGCGGATGTGCTCATCGGTCATTCAACACGACTGCAGCCCGGCGAGAACATCCTGGTCGAGACCTGGGACATCCCGGAAGCCATGGTCATCGCCATCCTCGAGAGGGCACGCCGGGCGGGAGGGCATGTCCACCTGGCGTGCCACAACAGCAGGGTGCAACGCGCGCTCTTCCAGGATGCCTCGGACGAGGAGCTCGGCTCGATCGCCGGCATCGCACTCGATCGAATGAAGCAGATGGATGCCTATCTCGGCATTCGGGGATCGGAGAACTCGAGTGAGATGTCGGGCGTTCCCGAGGAGCGGATGAAGGCGTACTCGCGCCTCTACATGAAGCCCGTCCATCTCGAGGAACGCGTCAAGCGCACCCGATGGTGCGTCCTTCGCTGGCCGAATCCGGGCATGGCACAGCTGGCACAGACCGGCACCCGGGACTTCGAGGACTTCTACTTCCGGGTCTGCACGCTCGACTACGCCAGGATGCAGACTGCAGCCGATGCCCTGGCCGAACGGATGGCAAGAACCGACCGGGTCCGGCTGGTGGGCCCCGGCGACACCGATCTCAGCTTCTCGATCAAGGACATCGGGGCGGTTCCCTGCTGTGGTTCGCACAACATTCCAGACGGCGAATGCTTCAGCGCACCGGTCAGGGATTCGGTGAACGGCGTCATCCACTTCAACACCCCGACGATCTACAACGGCGTCTCCTTCAAGAACGTCCGTCTCGAGTTCGAGAACGGCCGGGTGGTCTCCGCAAGCAGCGATCAGAACGGTGACCGTCTGGATTCGATCCTCGACACCGACGAGGGAGCGAGATACGTCGGCGAGTTCGCAGTCGGCTTCAACCCGCACATCCTCGAACCGATGAAGGACATCCTCTTCGACGAGAAGATCGCCGGCAGCATCCACTTCACCCCGGGACAGGCCTACGAGGAGGCGGACAACGGGAATCGTTCCGACATCCACTGGGACATGGTGCTCATCCAGCGACCGGAATACGGAGGCGGAGAGATGCACTTCGACGACGAACTCGTCCGCAAGGACGGGATCTTCACGGCCGATGACCTCAAGCCGCTCAACCCGGAGCATCTCGTCTGACCCCGTCGGGGCATGCGAGCGTCAGTTGTCGAAGAGACCGTCGATCTCCTCCTCGAGATCGTCGTTGTAGTCGCCGATCTTGTCTTCGAGACGCTCGGCAGTCTGCTTGGCTCCGGACAGCGCGCCAAGATAGTCACCACTGCCCGGTCGGCTGAGGGCGTCCACATCGACGATGTCATCGAGTTCACCGGGCTCCTCGGAAGTCGGCGGCGCGGCAGCCGAAGGCGGCCCGGTCTGTTCCTCGCATCCAGTCAGGAAAAGGGCGAGCAGACCGATCGGAAGAATGATGCGCATGGCTTTCCTTTCCTGCCCGAAGGCCGTGGATGTCAGGTATTGTATCGCTTCCATTCGATCACCCGCTCCAGAAAGCAGGAATCCATGCCCTCGAGCACCGCACTCATGACGACCCTCGCCACCCTGACCGCTGCAGCCTGCGCCACGTCGCTCCATGCGATTCCGCAGGACGCGGACTTCACCACGCTGCCCCAGGACCCGAAGATCATGGAGGATGCACTGGGCACCGCCAAGATCTCCTTCATGGAGGCGATCAGCAAGGCGGAAGCCGCCTGTTCAGGCAGCGCAGCCAGCTGCACCGCGATGCCGGGTGATGATGGGGTCAGCTACGAGGTGATGGTCGATGCGGGCGGCATGATGAGGCGCGTCATCGTCGATGGCAACACCGGAACGGTGACCTGCCCCGCGATGAACCTGGGTGATGCGATCAAGGCCGCGCTCTCGGACACGACCGGCGTGGTGAGCGATGCAAGGCTCGACCTCGTCGCGAATCCACCCGCGGTACGGATCACGATCTGTGGCGACAACAAGCGGACCACCATCAACATCAACGCCGTGACTGGAGAAGTGATGAACAAGGAAGTCGAAGGCCGGTTCCCCGGAACCCACACTGAAAACGACATCGTCAAGAGTGACACCGGTCTCCAGTACATCGAGATCGAGGAAGGCGAAGGACCCACCCCGAAGGGCAAGAGCTCGATCGTCAAGGTCCACTACACCGGCTACCTGGTCGACGGCACCGTCTTCGACAGCTCGGTCGAACGTGGGCAGCCGGTCGACTTCCCCCTGAACCGGGTGATCCCGGGCTGGACCGAAGGCGTGGGATCGATGAAGGTCGGCGGCAAGCGCAAGCTGATCATCCCCTACGACCTGGCCTACGGTGCCCAGGGCAGCCCCCCGCGGATTCCTCCGAAGGCGACGCTGATCTTCGACGTCGAGCTCATTCAGGCGGACTGACCCGAACCGGTCGGATCGAATCTGAAGGCAGGCTGGCCGGCTTTCCGGCGCAGCCAGGTGATCCCCTTGTGGATCGGCTTCAATGAGACGAGCCAGGCCTGCAGCCGACGCTTGCGGGGCAGGTCCATCATGAGCAGGCCGATAGCGATCGCCAGCAGTCCCTGCCCGGGCAGGAAGAGCATCGCGATCCCACCGGCGACGAGCACCAGGCCGAGCAGGTTCCGTCCAAGATAGACCACCGTGCCCCGGACAGGATGCTCGGTCCGCCATGGCCGGGCCGGTGCCGCGTTGGTGATGAAGTAGTCCTCGGGCAGGCGTGCCACCAGGATCGGGAGTGCGATCAACGACCCGACGAAGGTGACGACGCTGAGTATCCCGAGGCCGCTGAGAAGCAGCGTCGAATGTGCCTTGATCCAGGAGATCATCTGATGAGATGCCGCTTCCGAGGGACGGGGTGACGAGGTCAGGCCTTCTCGGTCGACATGTACCGTTCCTCGATCGCCTTGACCTTGTTGAGACGACGAAGATGGCGCTCATCCCCCGAGAACTCGGCGGAGAGGTAGGCACGAACCATGTCGGAGGCGACCGCCCCGCCGATGATCCGACCACCCATGACCAGCACGTTCATCATGTCATGCTCGACGCCCTGGTGTGCGGAGTAGTAGTCCTCGCAGTTGGCCGCCTGAATGCCGGGGAACTTGTTCGCGGCGATGCTCGCGCCGACACCGCTGCCGCAGAGCAGGATCCCGCGATCGGCACGACCTGCGATCAGCTCGAGGCACAGCTTCTCCGCGAAATCGGGATAGTCGTCCTTCGCGTCGTACTCGAGGGCACCGACATCGTGGACGTCATGCCCCAGGGACTCGACGAGTGCCTTCAGTTCATTCTTGAGTTCGAAACCCGCGTGGTCGGAGCCTATGACGATCTTCATGGTCCAGTCGTTCTCCTGATCTGGTTCTTGCCCGCTCCGTCGATGCGGAGGTCCAGTGGAAGATAGCCGAGGAACGGGAGTCATCATGGCGGACGATGCCTGGAAACCGGAGGAAATGCCGCACTTCCCTCCCGGGATCGCGCAACCGGCCTCGAAACCGGTCCGTGTACCGGATCCGGAAAGGTGAGGCTCCCTTCCTCGCGTAGAATCATGGCACCACCACCCACCTCCGATGGGATCGGAGCGGGGCGGACACCCGATCACCGGGATCAGCCGCACGGTACGGTACCGGGCAAGGCACACGAATCATCGCTCCACGCGAACACCAAGGACCACACCAAGATGCGAAGCTTGATCATGAAGACAACGGCAACGTCAGTCGGCTGCACACTCCTCCTTGCCCTGGGAGCCTGCACCGGTTCCGCGAGGTTCTCGACGGCACCCGGTGCGGTTCGCGGACAGGATGTGCAGCCCGGACAGGACCAGCAGGTCGAGATGACCCCCGAGCAGGCGGCAGCCGCCGTCAATGCCGGGAATGCCGGCATGGTCGGCGGCAATGCCGAGGTCGCCGGCAAGCCCGACATGTCTCAGCAGGGTGCGACGCCCCAGGGCGTCGGCTACTCGAACAACCCGGGGATGCTCTACAACCCCGCGATGGGACAGCACACGTACATCCACCACGTGATTCATCACGTCCATCATGATGCCGCCTCCGCCGCCGCCGCGGGACTCGGCAACGGGGCACCGCCTTCCGGATACCAGCAGGGCCAGTACGTGGTGCCGAACAACGAGAATCCCGACATGCGGCAGTTCACCGGCATGCCGGCGTACAACCTCGCACCCCAGCACGTCTACCACGCCGGCGTGAACGTGACGCACCACCACTACTACGGCGCCGCACCAGCGGGCAGTGCGATCGGACACTGGAACCCCTACGCGAATGACGGTGCCGGATCGGTCGAAGGTTTCACGGACTGAACCATGCACGCATGTTCCACGATCGCACTGGTCCTGGCCCTCTCCGGGAATCACGCCGCACAGACCCAGGAAGTGACTCAGGATTCCGGGATCCAATCGATCCTGGAACGTTCCGGAGACAACCGGGCGGAGATCGAGACCGTCCTGGAGAAGACCCCTGAAGACCAGCAGTCCGGCATGCGCTGGTTGCTGGAACGGATGCCGGAGCAGGATCTCAGGAGCCTTGATGCAGGGTTCCTGCTGGAAAACACGGCCGAGGCGTATGCCGCCTGGCGTTCCGCGCCATGGCATGACCAGGTTGATGAAGCCGTGTTCCTCGATGCGATCCTGCCCTATGCCTGCATCAACGAGCGTCGCGACCGCTGGCGAGCCGACTTCAGAGAACGATTCGGTCCGTTGGTCGCGACCGCACGGACGCCATCCGAGGCTGCCGCCATCCTGAACCAGAAGGTCTTCCCGATGGTGGATGTGAAGTATTCGACGAAGCGTCCCAAGGCGGACCAGAGTCCGTACGAATCGATCGAAGCAGGCATGGCCTCCTGTACCGGGCTGACCGTGCTTCTCGTCGATGCCTGTCGAGCGGTTGGCGTGCCCGCACGCTTCGTGGGGACCGCACTGTGGTCGGATGGCAGCGGCAACCATTCGTGGGCGGAGATCTGGGACGACGGCTGGCACTTCACGGGCGCGGCGGAACCCACCGGGGACGAACTCGACAAGGGTTGGTTCATCGGTCGGGCAGCGCAGGCATCCCGCGATGACCCGCGGACCGCGATCTACGCGACGACCTGGCGAAGCTCGCCGATCCACTTCCCCATGGTCTGGGCACCGGGCAACACCTCGGTCAACGCGGTCGACGTCACCGATCGGTACACCGTGGACCGACAGCCGATTCCGGAGGGTTCGGCCAGAGTGTGGTTCCGGATGCTCGATCCGAACGGCGAGCGGGTCGCCCGTGAGATCACCGTCACCACCGGAGACGGCGTGACCAGGGCCCTTGAGACACGTGATGAACGGTTCGACGCCAACGATCACGCGGAATTGATCCTTCCGATCGGGAGCGAGATCAGCTGGGGCACCGCGGACGCTCGAAGCTCCGGTTCGGTCCGGGCGGATGGTCAGTTGATGACGATCGAGATCCCCGCCGAGCGTGCGGACCCTCCCGGAAACGGACCGGATCCCGAGGCATCGGCGAATGCGATCGAGGACCTGATGCGCTGGCTTCAAGACCCGGGGGCCGGCGATCTCGATGCAGAGGACTTTGCAGACGTTCCGCTCACCAGGACCGACGACGAACGGGCACGCACGCTGCTGTGGCGGGCCCATGTCGACCGCCTCCTTCGGGAACGAAGCGAGGAGATGAAGGAAGAGGTGATCACCATGGACGGTGTGCGCATGCCGTTCTGGCACACCACCTACGGGTCAAAGCCTGCAGGAGGGTGGAGTCTCTGGATCTCGCTGCACGGAGGTGGTGGCGCACCCCCAAGGGTCAACACCCAGCAGTGGGAGAACCAGAAGCGGCTGTACCAGCCAAGAGAAGGCATCTACCTCGCACCTCGCGCACCGACCGACACCTGGAATCTCTGGCATCGGGGGCACATCGACGACCTCTTCGATCGCTTGATCGAGAACATGGTCGCGCTCGAGGACGTGAACCCGGACAAGGTGTACGTCATGGGGTACAGCGCCGGCGGTGACGGCGTCTACCAGCTCGCCCCACGCATGGCGGACCGCTGGGCGGCGGCGGCGATGATGGCCGGCCACCCCAACGATGCTGCACCCGAGTCCCTGCGCAACACCGCCTTCACCCTCCACATGGGTGAGAACGACACGCCGTTCAATCGGAACAAAGTGGCTGCCGACTGGAAGAAGCGACTTGCCGACCTGAAGGCCGGAGACCCCGCAGGCTATGACCACTGGGTCGAGATCCACGAGGGCAAGGGACACTGGATGGATCGAGAAGACGCTTCGGCCGTTCCCTGGATGGCGGAGCGCACCAGGAACCTTCGACCGAAGCACGTCGTCTGGCGGCAGGATGACGTGACCCACGACCGCTTCTACTGGCTCGCGGTGGATGCTCCCGAGCGGGGCAAGACGATCACTGCCACGGCGAGCACCCAGCGGGTCCTGGGCCAGACGGTCACGCTCAACGAAGATTCGGGCCCGGTACGCATTCGCCTGGATGACGAACTGTTCGACCTCGACGCACCCGTCCGAGTGACCCGGGCAGGCGAGACCCTCCACGAGTCGATCCCGAAACGCACGATCGGCACGCTTGACCGGACCCTCGAGGAACGAGGCGATCCTCGAGGGATGTTCTCCGCCGAGATCGCGGTCGAGTGATCGACTCGCTCAGGGAACATCCTGCTTCAGGCCGTCGACGATGACGTCCAGGAGCGTCTCGTTCCGATCCGCGGTGATCTCCCAGAACATCGCACCGCCGAGCTGGTACTCGGTGATGTAGTCCATCTTGAGGCCCATGGATTCCTCGTCGTCGTAGGAGACGAAATGGCCTCCATGACGCGTGGGACTGTAGAGGTACGGGACCTTGGCAAAGTCGTCCCAGTACCGCACGTAGTCTCCCGACGCGATCATCTCCTCGATCTCGAAGAAGTCGTTGATACCGGTGGCACCACTGCTCCAGTCATCCCAGGTGCCGGGTGGCACGCTGGTCGCGGGCTGGAAGAGCCCACCGTTTCCAAGCGGGTCCCCGACGCCCCCCCAGGCACGAGAGTAGAAGGGAACTCCGACGACGATCTTCCCGGGCTCCGCGCCTCGATCGAGGAACGTCTGGATCGCCGAGTCGACGTTGTACCTCGCGGCGACGTCGTTGCCATCCACGGGGTCGTCCGGGTTCTCGTACATCCCGGCGTGATGGGCGGTGGAACTGAAGTCCCATGAACCGCGAAAGTCGTAGGTCATGACGTTGATCCAGTCGAGGATGTCGGAGATCGCCTCGACCTCGAGGTTGTCGATCTTGTCCCATCCGGCGCCCGCCGCGATCGTCAACAGGTATTCACGACCGTCCTCGTCGCCGGCGACGTCCAGTTGATCCCGGAGTTCCTGCAGGAGCAGCGTGTAGTTCTCCCGATCCTCGGGTCGACTCACGTTCGAGGGCAGCCCCCCACCGCCGGGATACTCCCAGTCGATGTCGACACCGTCGAAGTTGTAGGACCGGATGAAGGCGACACAGCTCTCCGCGAAGATCGATCTTGATTCATCCGTCAGGGCGACGTCTGAGAAGCGACCGCTCCAGGTCCAGCCCCCGACCGAGATCAGGGTCCTGATGTGGGGAAACTCCGCACGCAACACGTTGTTCAACTGGTTGTAGGTTCCGGCATACGGCTGGTCCCAGGCGTCGCCGGGGTAGAGTTTCTCGACCGCGGCATAGGGATCACCGATCGCGATCCGTCCATCGTCCCCGATGTTCGCGAAGGCGTAGTTGATGTGGGTGACCTTGTCGAGGGGCATGTCGGCAGGCTGGTAGTCACGACCGTAGATGCCCCACTCGATGTAGTACGCAACGATTCGCTTGTCGGTGTCGGGTCCTCCCCCGCCACCGGTCTCGGTCGGACCCCAGGCGGCAAGAAGTCCCGCCAGGTCAGCGCCATCGATCGTTCCGTTCTGATCGAGGTCGAGCTCCGGAGCATCACCACCCCACGCTGCGAGGAGGATGGAAAGATCCGCTCCATCGACGATGCCATCACCGTTGAAGTCAGGCGTGGGCGGGGCGCCATCATCACCGCCACCATCACCGCCACCGTCACCCCCGCCATCATCGCCACCACCATCACCGGCACCCTCGTACGACACCTCGATGGGCACGCCGTTGAACGTGGCCTCCCTGACGTTCTCCTGCAGGGATCCGATGCCTTCGAATCCGATCACGCGAAGCGTTCCCGGCTGGATCAATCCGTTCCAATCCAGGTTCGTGAACGTCGTCCGCTCACCGTCAATGGTCCAGTCGGCGTTCCAGACGGAGGAGATGTCGGGACCGTCGAGGTAGGAGAGCGTCCAGCCATCGATGGCCGATGCGCCGGTGTTCTCGAGTTCGATGCTGCCGTTGTAACCGTCTGCCCAGGCGGAATCGACCTTGAATCGAACCTCAACCTCCTGGCCGGAGGCATTGGCAACACCCAGGACCACCGTCGCTGAACAAGCGGCGAGGGCCACGAATCGAGGGGGCGATGCGCATCGCACGAAGCTCTTGGTCACGGTTCTGATCCTTTCAACGGTGCCCCGGAGAGCCCCCCCGGTGGAGGCTGGAGTTCTGTTCGCACGAACCCGCCTCGAGGTTTGCCCAAGACCGCTTTTCATCGGCAAGATCGCCCCTGATGACGTTTGAACGGCACTTCTACCCCATTGTATGGAGGCCCATCATGATGCAACAGGACCCTCGAACGAATCGAGGGTCCTGTCTTGAACTCTGGAAAATCCGTCCGGGGACGGACGTGTCTGGATCAGGCCTCAGGCCCGACGGCGACGAGTGGCGAGTCCGGCCAGCCCAAGCAGTGCAAGCGCACCGGGAGCCGGGATTTCTTCACCTTCGACGACGATGTAGAACGTGCCGGAGGTGACAGTGAACTCCGTACCGAAGACACCAGCACCGGTGTTGTAGCCACCGAACCAGTAGTCTTCAGGAGCAACCAGCGCGGAGTAGACGCTGACGTCGTATTCGACGTCATTCAGTGCGTTCTCGCCGAAGGCCATCGGAACCGGTGCAGCGAGAGTGAAGAATCCAATGCCGTAACCAGGGATCGAAAGATCCATGGCCCAACCGGCCTGGAAATCGTTCGTCATTGCACCAGAGGCGTTCTCGATCACCATGTCCCTGTAACCGACGCGAAGCATGCTTCTGCCTGCGTACGCGTTGTTCTCTTCGACCCACACGTTGGCGGAATCAGGATCAAGGCCCGAAACCTCCCATGCGATCTCGAATTCTGCCATCGCCGAGGAGGCGAAGGCCAGCGCAACCGTTGCGCCAAGGGTCATCATCTTGTTCATGTCTCTAATCTCTCTATCTTGCTTCTGGATTCGCGAAGTCCAGAAAGGAACATGAAGCGACGCCTCGCGAGATGCGTCGCAAATACCCCTTTAGATCCACCCAAACATGAGGCAGGAACAACCTGCCGAATCCAGTTCTCTCCCGCATGGAGCCTTGGAACGCGGAATGGGAGTCTGCCCCTGAGAGGGGCTGGCGTTCCAGAGACCCACCTAGCCTAGGCAGGGAAGGAGGAAATCCAACCTCTTTTTGCAAGGAAATCGACCGATCCAGGCAAAACCACGAGAACAGGTATCAGGACCGAGAATCCCGGCTCAGCCCGGGCAAGGGCCCCATTTGCCCAGGAGCGCCGTCAGGTCACCTCCCGAGATGGTGCCATCACCATCGAGATCCGCGACGGGATCCGCGGTCCCCCAGACGCCAAGCAGTGTGGTCAGGTCACCCCCACCCACGAGGCCATCGCCATCAAGATCCGCAGGACAGGCCCCATCGGAGCCATCGACCAGCAATTGGGCAAGGAAGGGATTCATGAAGACACCGTGCGGGTCGAAACGGTCGAACTGCCGGACAGCGGCAGTCCAGTCAGCTCCAGACGGCCGACCGGTCCGCAGGGACTCCGGAATCCTCGTCCCCATCACCTCGGCATTCGTCCACGCACCGTCATCGGTATAGCCCCAACCCTTCGACCATTCGACGCGCATCGTGGCGTCGGCATTCTCCCCGTAGCGCGCATAGAGCCAGGTCTCGAACTCGGTGTAGAAGGGACCGGCATCCGGTGTTCCGGGGACGGTGAGGAGATCCAGCCAGACCGCGACATCCCACTCGGGGCGATCGGGCCGCGGAACCAGTGCCGAAAGAGCCGGTTCGCGAGCGCCAGCCGAATCCACTTCGTTCGCCTGCTCGAGTCCGGTCACACGGATCTCGACGGGACCGTTGATCGGATAGCGACCCTCATCCGCGTACGCATCCATCAACTGGAGGTACCGGGTCATGCATTCGTTGAGCACGGTCTGGACATTGTCGCGGCGGGTCAGGATCGCGTATCCATTGGCATTGGTCCGAAGGGTGGTCGGCTTGATGTAGTGCAGCACGTTCTTCGATCTGCCCCAGAGATCCCACGCGCCATCGAAGGTCAGGCCGAGATTCGTGATCGTCCACATCAGGCTGCCGAAAGTCGGGGTGAGCCCAGGGGACCCGTCCAGGATCTGATTGATCAGGTCGACGACATCGTCGGAGAGGTTGTCGGAGAACGGATAGTTGTAGGGGCTCTCGACCTCTCGCGCCCAGAAGGGCTTGGTGGGCGTGATGGTCCAGACCTTCAGCCAGGGGTTCTGGGTGAAGGGGAACCAGATCGCCTCGACACGACCGCTTTCATCGAGAAAGCGTTCGAAGGTCCGTCCACCCGATCCGGCGGGTGCGAAGAGCTCGTCAGCCGAGATGCTCATGTAGCTCTCGCACCTCAGGTTCTCGTTCGCCTCGACACGGAGGGTGACCTCGGTCACCACGGTGCGTCCGAGTGAAACGAGCACGCCGTCGATCTCCGGGTCGTTCCGATCAAGGGTGCGCAGCACGTATCGATCGGTGTCCTCGTCCCAGGCGACGAAGGTGATCGACAGGACGCGATTGCTCATCGATCCGTAGGTCTGACCGATCTGCCGGGACTCGCCGGATGCGGGCACTCCGGTCCCATGGCCGCCGATCGCAAGGACGCCCCCGATCGTGAGATCGCCAGGCGCAGGACATGACGTGACGCCGTACCCCCTGTCCTCGAGGTACTGAAGAAGATCGTCCATCGAGGTTCCTCCCCCGACGGTGACTGCCGGAGGATTCGAAGACGCCATGCTCATCGAGGACATGTTCGTCACCATGTCGACGAGGACGACCGGGGACTCGCAGGTGGTGTCAGGAGTGACCAGGATCGGTGACCAGTTGTGCTTGAAGCCACGGGGACGCAGCGCATGTCCGGATTCGCGTGCCCAGTTCGCAAGCGTGACGAGATCCTCGGCGGATTCCGGACGGCAGGTCCAGAGCTGATCGATCGAGATGGCACCCGTCCAGTTCTCGAAGGCCTGGAGGAAGAGCTCGATGCCTTCCGGAAAATCGGGTGGCGCAGGGCAGCCGGCGGGTGCCGCCGCGGCAAGGATGCGGTGCACCGGCGTCCAGGCCGCCGTCGCGCCGAGCGCACCGACCGTCCCCAGGAACCCGCGGCGATCCACCTGGTCATGGGATGGGGTCGTTCGGGCGTTCTGTTCGTCGGACATCGGAGGCCTTTCCGGGAATCGGGACCTCCCGATGATAGATGAGGAGTCCCGCCATCCACAGGGAAACCCCCCGCCATGCAAAAAGAACAGCGGCTGCCCCGAAGGACAGCCGCTGATAATGATTAGACGAGATGCGCCGGTTCTGTGCGTCACCGCACAGGCCTCGTTCATGCCGAAACATGATCGAACGAGGTTGTGTTGACGATTTCAGGGTCCAGATCGCTCTGGAACCCAGTCCAAGTTATCCCTTAGAAAGGAGGTGATCCAGCCGCAGGTTCCCCTACGGCTACCTTGTTACGACTTAGTCCCAGTCACCAGCCTCACCGTGGGCACCCCTGAATCGGGGCGACTTCGGGCGCTGCCAGCTTCCATGACTTGACGGGCGGTGTGTACAAGGCTCAGGAACGTATTCACCGCGGCGTAGCTGATCCGCGATTACTAGCGATTCCGACTTCATGGAGGCGAGTTGCAGCCTCCAATCCGAACTGGGGCAGGTTTTAGCGATTTGCTCCACCTCGCGG
>JAKVBQ010000040.1 GCA_022447205.1 Phycisphaerales bacterium | reverse complement strand
CGCGGCATATTGCTGATGGTGCTCCTGATCCAGACGCCGATCGCACCACTGATGGGATTCTTCGACGGGGTCTGGGCGATCTGGGTGGTCTCGATCACCTGCAGCGTCTGCTCGGCGATCCTGTGGTCGATGGTCGAGAGCTACATGAGCGCAGGGCGGCACGGGAAGTCGATGAGATCGACGATCGGATGGTGGAACCTCTGCTGGATGGCATCCAATGCACTGGGGCTTGCCGGCATGACGCTCTTCATGACCGGAGGCAACAGCCGGTGGGCGGTGGCCGCACTCGGACCGATCTGCCTTGTCGCGCTCTTCACCGTCTTCTGGTTCCCTCGATCACCGGCCGCTCATGACAGTGCAGTGTCCGACATCCCACTCAGGGACCAGTACCGACCGATGCTGCGAAGCTGCCGGATCATGCTGCCCATGAGCTACGTGCTGATCGGCGCACTCGGCCCGATCATGCCGTATCGGCTCGATGCCCTCGATGTCGGCCTTTCCTGGGTGACACCGTTGACCGCCACCTGGCTGCTGACGAGGGTGTTGATGGTCCTGGCCATGTCCAAGATCCATTTCTGGCACGGCCGCTGGGGCACGCTCGGACTCTCGGGATTGCTGATGCTGATCGGGTTCGGCCTGATCACCACCGGTCCGGGGATCGGTTGGGTGCTGCTCGGACTCGCCATGCTCGGCGTGGGGCAGGGCATGACCTACTACTCGGCGATCTACTACGTCCTTGCGCTGGGCAATGCCGATGTCGATGCCGCAGGCACGCATGAAGGGTTGATCGGTGTCGGCTATGCGGCAGGCCCCGTGGCAGGGCTCGTCGCGATCCTCTTCGGTGGAGGCGCGGCAACCGGATGGGTCGTGATCGCCCTGTTCCTGATCACGGCCTGGCCTGCAATCGCGCCGTGGTGGCGGTCACGACAACCAGTTGCAGCGTAGCCCGATGAGCCCATCCGATCGGCTCAGGACAGCAGACCCAGTTCGAATCGAAGTGCATCATCCAGTTCGGGGAAGTCGTACCTGAACCCAAGGTCCTCAAGCCTGCGGGGCAGCACGAAGGCGCCCTGGAGCAACGCCTCCTCCCCCATCTGACCGAAGAGCATGCGCGCGACGAAGGCCGGCATGGGAGCGATCGTCGGTCGCCGAAGGACCCCACCCATCGACTTGATGAACGCCCGATTGTCGATCGGACGCTGCACGACCGCATTGATCGGGCCGTCAAAGCGTTCATCGTGGATCGACTGGTGGATGATGGCAAGGAGATCGTCAAGCGCGATCCAGCTCATGCCCTGACGTCCGTTGCCGAGCGGTCCTGCAACGCCCATCAGGACCGGTCGCCGCAGGCGAGCCACGGCTCCCCCGCCACCAGCAACCACGACACCGATGCGCAGATTGCCCACGCGGGCACCAGCTGCACGGGCCGCATCCGCGGCAGCCTCCCATTCGACACAGGTTCGAGAGAGGAAGCCCTCTCCGGGAGACGCCGATTCATCGACTTCCTCGTCGGGTCGATCCCCGTAGTACCCGATCGCGGATGCCGCGATCAGTGCCGGCGCATCGCTTCCCATGTCCGCGATCGCTCCTGCCAGAAGTCTGGTGGAATCGACACGGCTCGATCGAATCAGTTCCTTTCGTGCTTCGGTCCAGCGCTTGTCGGCGATCCCCGCACCAGCCAGGTGGACGACGGCGTCGACACCCTGCAGGCTGGAACGATCGATCTCACCCCGGGCCGGGTCCCATGCGTACTCGCCCTTGTCCCGATCCGGGGACCTTCGAACCAATCGGCGCACGTCGCAGCCGCCGGTCTGCAGGAAGGCGCACAAGGCCTGACCCACGAGCCCGGACGAACCGGTGACGAGCACCGTGGCTGAACGCCAGTCGTTCTCATGGTGTCGGCGGAGATCGTTTCCTGTACGGACATGACGCCAGGAGAACGTCCTGATCAGCCCGGATTCGACCACGCGCTGCCCCAGGCGATTCAGGGGCCAGGGCTCCTTCAGCTCGAACCGGACATGATCCTCGAGACGGGAGGTTTCTCCGGGCTTCTCGAGAAAACGGTGCTCATGGTGCCATGACTTGAAGGGCCCCTTCTCCTGGAGGTCGGCGAAGCCCTTTTCAGAGACATCCACGATGCGAGACCGCCAGATGACTCGCCGGAAGGGAGGCACCGGGACATCCAGCTCCGCCAGGGCACCATCAACAAGTTCATCCGGAAGGGTGACCACCCGGACCCCGGACCAGGGAGGCACGAGGCGAAGCAAGGCGGTCGAGCGGAGATGCCAGCGGGCAAGCTCCTCCCGGGACTCCTGGAATGAAACTGATCGGGCGAAGACTGCCATGATTGAAACCTGCTGCTTCCGGAAGGATCGGTGGGGTCAAACTATACTCTGAGGACATGTTCGAGCAGTCATCATCAGGAATCCGGCGCTACTTCGACAACGCTGCCACGAGCTTCCCGAAGCCTCCGGAAGTCATGCAGGCGATGTCCGAGTACGCCCATGAACTGGGCGCCAGCCCGGGCCGGGGCGCCTACCGCGAAGTCGGCAGGACGACCGAGCTCCTCACGAGATGCCGACACAGGCTCGGGTCACTCCTGGGCTGCCCGAGTCCGGACCATGTCATCTTCACCCTGAACACCACCGACGCCCTCTCGATGGCGATCAACGGCATCGTGACCAGGCGACTCCTTGACGGGCATCGGGCCCATCTGGTCACCAGTGATCTCGACCACAACTCGGTCCTGCGACCATTCCGACTCCTTGCAGAACGCAATCCGGGGCGAGTGACGGTGACTCGGATCCCATGCGATCCGGACACGGGCCGGATCACGCCTGACGACGTGCGACAGGCAATCGGAGTCGACACCGCGCTGGTCGCACTTGCCCATGCCAGCAATGCCACCGGAACGATCCAGCCGATCAAGGGGATCGGCGAAGTCTGTCGTGCCTGTGGCGTACCGTTCCTCGTCGATGGCGCACAGACCGCAGGCCATCGCGAACTGGACATGCAGGAATGCTCGATCGACCTCCTTGCCGTGCCTGGTCACAAGGGCCTGCTCGGCCCGTTGGGCACCGGCGCGCTGCTGATGCGGCCCGGCATCGAGCAGCATGTCGCACCGATCCGCGTGGGTGGGACCGGCAGCATCAGCGAGACCGATCGACACCCGGATTCGATGCCGGATCGCTACGAGGCCGGATCACACAATGCGATCGGCCTTGTCGGACTCGATGCCGCCCTGGGCTGGATCGAGAAGCGGACGCTGGCGGCACTGATCGCACACGAGAAGATGCTGGCAGCCGACATGCTCGAGGGACTCCTGGCGATCGAGGACGTCCACCTGCTCGGACCGGCGGACGAAGAACTCCGGTGCGGCGTCTTCTCCTTCGTCCATCGAACGCTCGAACCCGATGAACTCGCCGGACGCCTTGAATCCGAACACGGCCTGCTGGTTCGATCGGGACTTCACTGCGCCCCGTTCGCCCACAAGACCTTCGGAACGGATCCGCGCACCGCCGCCCTGCATGGCCGGATGCCGGGGGCATGCAGGATGAGCCTCGGCCCCTTCCTCCAGCCCGAAGACGTTCACGAAGCACTTGAAGCACTTGCTTCACTCGGTACATCTCGAGTGAAGATCCCCGTGGAAGGGGCACTGGCCACATGACCGACACCAGCAGCATCGTTCGAAACCGAATCGACTCGGCGGAGCGTGCGATCAAGGCACTCAAGGATGCTCCGGACCGACTGATCGAGATCGCGGAAACAGTCCGCAACACCGTCCTCTCCGGTGGAACGATCCTCACCTGTGGCAATGGCGGTTCGGCCGCGGAGGCGCTCCATCTCTCGGAGGAACTCATCGGGCGATACGAGAAGGATCGCCCTCCGATCGCCTCGATCTGCCTCAATGCGGACCCCACGGCACTGACCTGCATCGGTAACGACTACGGATTCGACCGGATCTTCTCGAGGCAGTGCGAAGCACTCGTGCGGGAAGGCGACATCCTCATCGTCTTCTCGACGTCCGGCAACAGTGCGAACCTGATCGAGGCATTGAAGACGACCCGTTCATCCGGAGGCCGGACGATCGGCCTGCTCGGCAGGGACGGCGGCGAAGCGAAGACTCTGTGCGACCAGTCGCTGATCGCTCCGGGCGAGGACTCGGCAGCCATCCAGGAATGCCACCAGGTGGCGCTCCATGCCATCTGCAACTGTCTTGAACCATGAAGGTAGACGCTGGAATGTGCACCAGGAACCGGAGAGCAGACCATGACTGAACGAACAGATTCCAGGAACTCGAATCCCGACTGCGGCGGGTGCGCGACATCCGCGATGATCGGCATGATTCTCTGCAGGATCGTCGTTCCGGCATGGCTGCTTGCAGGCGCGATCTTCAAGCTGGCCGAGTTGAATCCGAACCTGCTGCCACCTCCGGTCCAGGACACGAGCAACTGGATCGGCGGCCTCCTCGGCCAGGATCCCGTGGCATGGCTCGACTTCTCGATGCGAACCATCATCGGTGTCGAGATCATGCTTGCCGGCATCATGTTCTTCGTCCCGAAGCTCGCACGACTCGTCGCTGGCAGCGTGCTGACGCTCTTCGTGATCATCCTCGTGACCCTGATGATCCAGGGCTACGATGCGGACAAGGGCCTCTCGAGCCTGCTCAGCGGGCAGTGCGGTTGTTTCGGCAGTGCAGGCCCCCCGCCTTCGGTCATGCTCCTCATAGACGGGCTGCTGCTTGCAGGCGTGCTGGTCTTCCGACCTCGCCGAGCCCTGACGGCAACCGGCATCGGGTTCCCAGCGATCATCGGCTCTGCGTTGGTCGGCTTCGCCGTCGCCTTCCTGGTTCCGGACCGGGTCGTCGCCAACACCACCGAAGGAGGCATGACCCAGGATTCGAACACGACCGAAGTCATCCTCGACGAACAGGGCTGGCCACTCCCGCCGGCGCAGCTTGAGGGCTTCTACTTCCCGCAGTTCGGGGAGTGGCCGGGCAGAAAGCTGTCCGACATCCCATTCGCCCACCTGCTTCCGCGGCCCCTCCCCGAGGCGTTCAACGAAGGCGAGTGGCTCGTGATCTACTACCGGGCGGACTGCGAACACTGCCAGGAGATGTTCCTCACCTACCTGTCCGATCCGGTGCTCGAGACCCCGACCCTTGCCGTGGGGCTCCCCGACTACGTGCCTGAAGCGGCCCTCGAATTCCTCTGCACCGCCTGCGAAATCACCGAGCTCCCGGGCACCCCGCCTGAATACGTGATCCAGACCCCGGTCGTCGTCAGGATGAAGGACGGTGTCGTGACAGCCACGGTCGACGGGTCCGCCGATGAAATCGAGATCGAGAACTGCATCACCGGCAACATCACCGAGTAGCGGCCCCGGAAGAACAGAGACATGACCACACGGACCATCGCAACTTCCGCGCTCGTTCCGCTCCTGATGCTCGGGATCGCACTGACCCAACTGGCCATCGGCGGCAACAGCCTGCCGAGCTGGCTGGCGACGCTGAGCATCAAGTTCGAATTCGATGACCTCATCCTCCTCCGAGCCCTGATCGCGATCGAGCTGGCGATCGCACTGTTCTGCCTGACCATGGGAGGACGTGCGCATGCCATCGCATGGCTTGCGGTGATCGGCACCGGCTTCGTGTCCCTCGCGGAATGTTCCGCATCATTGAGAAGGGATGACGGCCAGCACCTGATGACGTCGGGAATCATCTTTCTGATCAGCCTCGTGCTTGCAGGCATGCTGGCGCGCAAGGGCGGGGAAGGCACGGATCACAGGTCCGAGGAAACGGAACCAACGACCGTACGATGGAACCCTCGACGAACGGTCGTCCAGGTGATCGGAATGATCCTCATCGTGGCAGTCACCATCAACATCGGACTGAGCCCTCGCACGCTCGCCGAAGGCCGACCACTCGAGGCACAGGGACCCGACCTCGGGGAGGACGTCCCGATCTTCACCCTCTCTCCGGACAACTGGTCAGGCAAGGAGATCAGCGAGATCCAACTGACCACGTACGTCCCGGAACTCCTGCGACTCACCGAGGACGGCAGGTCACTGGTCGTGATCTACAACAAGGGCTGCGGGGATTGTCATGACATGTTCGAGGTCCATTTCAGCGAGGGCTTCCATGTGCCGGTGATCGCCATCGAAGTCCCACCGGCAGAAGGGGCCGTCCTTGCCCCCGGAAGGCGGGAAGACGACGTGACCTGCCGGGATTGCGTCATGACGAGCCTGCCCGAGGGCCCCATGTGGCTCATCACCCCTCCCGTCATGCTCCTGGTCGAGGATGGCCGTATCCTCTGCGTCGAATCAGAGGACTACCTCCAGTGCCTCGAGGAGGCATGACCGGACCCTGGATGTCCCGAACCGCCCCCATTCAGACATGTCTCTTCCAGGATTTCTGCGAACATGTGTCGGGTCAGGCCACGACGACCCATGAAGGCGAACACCAATGATCGACATCTTCTTCGGTGACAATGCAATCTGGTTCTCGGCAGTCGCACTCGCCGGAACCGGCATCTTCGCACTGAGACTGCTCCTGATGATCGTCGGCATCGGCGACGTCGATGGCGGGGATGTCGAACTTGCCGCAGATGGCGACACCTCGCTCGGGCTTCTTTCCCTGAACGGGATGGCCGGCATCATGATGGGTTTCGGCTACGGAGCCCTGATCTCATACCGATCCTTCGAATGGGGCTTCCTTCCATCGATCGGGGTCGGCGTGGTCTCCGGCATCGGCGTGGGATCGATCATCGTGATGATCTTCAGGTCGATGTCCAGACTCGAATCAAGTGGAACAGTCGACGCCACCGGGGCCGTCGGCAACTCGGCCGCGGTGTACACGGCCATTCCGGAGAACCCGAACGAACGCGGTCGGGTCAGGGTGATCATCGATGGCAGGATGCGCTACTACCCGGCACGCAGCGAGAGCGGAAGCTACCCGCGCGGAGCACAGGTGCGCATCAAGGCGATGGATGACGATCGGACCGTCGTGGTCGAATCCATGACTGCGTCCGAAGCAAACGAATAGGAACGAAGGGATACAAATGATGTTCTCCACGAACCTGATCTCCGTCCAGGGCATCTCGACCGACGCCTCGTCCTGGGTCCCGATCATCGCCGCACTGCTCTCGATGTTCATGGTCGGGCTCTTCGCCCTCGTTTTCTTCCTCAAGCAGTACCGAAGATGTCCGTCCAACCGCGTGCTCGTGGTCTACGGAAAGGTCGGGGGCAAGCGTGCCGCGAAGTGCCTGCATGGTGGTGGCGCATTCGTCTGGCCGATCATCCAGAGCTATGCCTACATCGGACTGGAACCCCTCGTCATCGACATCCCCCTCCAGGGAGCCCTGTCCCTCAACAACATCCGAGTCAACGTGCCCTCGACGTTCACGGTCGGCGTCTCGACCGATTCGGTCCTGATGCAGAACGCCGCGGAACGCCTGCTGATGATGACCGAGGACTCGATCAGGGAACAGGCCCAGGACATCATCCTCGGCCAGCTCCGACTGGTCATCGCGACCCTGTCGATCGAGGAGATCAACAAGGACCGCGAGAAGTTCATGGCCCTGATCAACGAGAACGTCGCCGAGGAGATCAACAAGATCGGTCTCGAGTTGATCAATGTGAACATCAGGGACATCACGGACGAGAGCGACTACATCGAGGCCATCGGCAAGCGCGCCGCAGCCGAGGCGATCAACCGAGCCAAGGTCGAGGTGGCGGAGCAGGAACGTGACGGCTCGATCGGCGAGGCCGCAGCACTCCGCGAGCAGGACGTCAGGGTCGCCGAAGAACAATCCAAGTCCGAACAGGGACGCAAGGACGCGGAACGCGCACAGCGAATCACGATCGCGGAACTCGAGTCCCAGGCCATCACCGGCGAGGTCGAGTCGAAGCGCGACTACGAGATCGCCACCGCCGAGCGGAATGCGGAAACGATCGCGGCGAGAAAGAATGCCGAACAAGAGCAGCGCATCAAGGTGGCGGAGGCCGAATCGCTGGCGATCGACGGCGAGAACACCTCCAATGCCCAGATCGCCGAGTCCAATGCGCGACTTGCCGAAGTCCGCGCCCAGGCCAAGCAGCGCGCGGAGATCGCTTCCGCCGAAGCGCAGCGTGCCATTCTCGAAAAGGAACGTGAAGAGGAGATCGCCCGACTCAGCAAGGAGATCATCGCGCCACAGGAGATCGAGAAGAAGCAGATCGAGATCGCCGCAGAAGCGAAGGCCGAACGGGCACGACGCGAAGCTTCCGGTGAAGCCGATGCGATTCTCGCTCGTTATCTCGCCGAGGCCGAAGGCATCCAGAAGGTCCTGGAGGCGAAGGCGAAGGGGTATGCGAATCTCGTCGCAAGCTGCGGCGACCAGCCCCAGCTCGCTCCCACCCTCCTGCTCGTCGAGAAGATGCCGGAACTCGTCAGGGAACAGGTCAAGGCGATCAGCAACCTCCAGATCGAGAAGATCACCGTCTGGGATGGTGGACGCGGATCGGATGGTGGCAACACGACCAGCAACTTCCTCTCCGGGATGATCGGATCACTTCCGCAGGTGCACGAACTTGCAGAACAGGCCGGCATCGATCTCCCCGAAGTCCTCGGAAGGATCAAGAGTCCTTCGCCCCCCGAGAACACGCTGATCGAAGCCAAGGCGGATCAGGACGTCGCCCCACCGGCCGAAGACTGATCCGGAGGAACGACTCTCACGTGCCCTGCATCGATGGCGACGGCCCACCCGCCTCCGATCTGATGAACACGAGGCCTGCGGTCATCGCCGGATGCGGCACGAGCAGGCTGGAGGAGCTGCCCTGCGGACAGTGCATCCTCCAGACCGGAGTCGTGAGCGAGCACCGAACGCCGAAGTCCTGCCGAGATGAACTCGACATCCAGTCCCTGAAGAACATGCCTCGGCCATTCCAGAAGGTCCGGTGACCCGAAGATCGCATCGAGTTCACGTTCAAGGAGAACGGCCGTGGAAGCGATGCGATCAGCGGCGGCCGAAGCGCGAATCGCCGAACCGGGCCACCGCTCCTCGAGCACATCGAGAACCTTCCCTCGCAGAAGGCCGCGAGCGGTGTCGAGGCGTTCATTCGTCGGATCTGCGACGACCGGAACACCGACTTTCCGGCACAGTGCGACAAGTGCCGCACGTGAGGACCCCAGCAGGGGGCGAACCAGTCGCGTGCCTCCAAGAGATCGCTGCCATCTGGGCGAGGCAAGTCCCTGCGGTCCGGCTCCCCTGCAGAGAGACTGCAACATGGTTTCCAGACGATCTTCGGCATGGTGCCCGACGGCGACGGCATCGACACCTTGTTGCACGGCGATCTGTTCCAACGCGCGATAGCGTGCGTCCCTCGCTCGGCTCGCGAGATCGCTCGAATCCGGGTCGAGTTCGAGCCGGATCACCTCACAATCCACGCCCAGCATCCCGCAGATGGCCATGGCATGGTCCGCCTCCCGAGCGGACTCATCGCGGAGACCATGGTCCAGGTGCAGTGCAGTGGGCCTCGAACAGGCCGCTTCGGAGCGACTCGACAAGGCAAGAAGGAGGAGCAGCAGTGCCGTTGAGTCAGGTCCCCCACTGAAGCCGATGAGAATGCGAGCACCTGCCTCGAGGCCGCAACGATGTCGCAACGCATCGGCGACTTCAGCGGCAAGCGAAGACCGACCTGCTGCAAGCAAGGCCTCTTCAGGCTCGAATCGACTTCGCGTGACGCTCATCGCTTGGGTCCAGAATCCGGATGAAGCACGATGCTCGCATCGATCGCATCTTCGTCGGGAATCGAGAGCGTCCACTCAAGGCTGTCGATGCCGTCAAGAGCTTCGGTAAGGACGTCGATGGCGCCCTCGAATTCCGTCATGTACTCCCTGCCGACGAATGCATCGGCCATCGCACCCCAGGAACGAACATGCGTGACCGCACTGGCGGCATCGAGTCGACCGGCATGGTGGGCTCGCACGCATTGCAGGACGCCCGGCTCTGATTTGAGGCAGCGCTCCACGATTCCGGCGAGTTCGGGCGTGGTCGCGTAGAGCTGCCAGCAGGATTCTCCGTCAGCATGGCACCAGTTCACACTCACGCACCTGGCCATGGGATGTCCGCTCAGGGCCGAGTCAAGAAGGGCTTCGGTGTAGATGGTCCTGGTCCCATCTTCCGGGAGCTCGTCAGAATTCGGCAGATGCTGAAGACCGGCCCTCGTACCCAGTCGGTTGCGAAGATTGTTCAGGGAGGCAAGGACCTGGAGATCCTGCCGTCTTGCGGTCGCACCCGGTCCGTCGACCTCGATGGCGACGGCAACGGCAGGCAGGCGCAGTCCGTCGTTCATGGCCCCGAAGCCGGCCTCTGCGACGACGACCAGTCGACGAGTCCGGCGTTCGTCGGAACGCTCGGGCTCGACGAGATAGGGCAGGAGACGCGAAATCACCTCCTCGCCCGGCAGGAACGATGCATCGACATGCTCGATCATCGCCGCGATGACGGTGTCGGGCAGCCTCTCGAGCACCTCGACATCCAGTGCCTCCTGGGATGGCGACGGCATGTCGGGTCCGT
The DNA here is from genome assembly GCA_022447205.1 of Phycisphaerales bacterium. Lineage (GTDB taxonomy): Bacteria > Planctomycetota > Phycisphaerae > Phycisphaerales > SM1A02 > JAKVBQ01. The sequence goes on along the minus strand of JAKVBQ010000040.1, from coordinate 14,864 downwards.
TGGCGAAGCGACCCCGGTACTCGAGACGAAGATCACCTTCTGAAAGGAATGCAGCACACGCCGATGAACCGCCGAACGGTGGGCCATGCTTCATGGTGACCACGAGCCCCGCCTCTGACGGCAGGATTCGTCGAGCTTCCGGGATCTCCGACTCGACAGGCTCGGACAAACCGGAAAGCACCTGCGCGCGGAGACGCCCTGATGGCTCGGAACTGATGAGAACCCCGTTCTCGACCGGTGTGATCGAGAGCCCGAGTTCCGGCGCCATGAATCGATCGGAACCCAGGACCGGCTTGATGTGCGAGACGATGTCATGCATCGCATCTGCCTGGCCCGGGCCCTCCGGAATCAAGGCGACCCATTCGAACGCACGCTTGACCGGGTCGGACCTGGTACCGATCACGCCACCAGAGAGAAGGGCCTGCCTGATCGATGCCGGCCCCTCAAGGACCGACTCATCGAGGAGGGTGGCGACCTCGAGGCCACCCAGAAGTTCGATCAGTCCGGCAAGACTGCTCGATCGATCAGCGTCCTCGAAGAGCGGGCCGGAACGATTGAACTCGATCACACAGTCGCATGCGTCGTACGGAAAACCCTCAAGGCCGTCGGATTGCACCGCGACCGCTGCTTCCAGGGAAAGCATGCAGCAGAAGGCACAGATGATGGCATGAACAGTCCGACCCACCAGAGTCTCCCTGCAGAAAGCATACGTCCCAGATGCCGTCCGCCTCAAGAACTCGGGAATGGAGTGAACGAGCTTCTTTCCAGCTCGAGGAATGGGCGCATCGCCTCCTCGGTCCGCGGGCCGTGGATCAGGATCGGTTCAGACTGGTCAGCGTCGGCCTCGAGAAGACCGCCCTCAGTCGGTTCGACCAACTGCTCCAGCCTCTTGAATGGAGCGGCAAGTCCATTGAGGAGGGTGGCTTGACTGTCCATCACTCGATCGAATCGATCGGAACTCGCGAGGACCTCCGATCGTTGACGAGCGTCCCGCTGGTCCAGGCTCCCGAGCAGGATGACGAGCAGCACGCCTGCACACCCGAGACATCTTCGGATCAGCCGCCGTCGCCTGTCCCTGCGTGCTCGTCCGGCCGTGACCCGCACGAATCCAAGTCGCTCCATGACCACATCGGTCACGTCGGGATGCTCATGGGACGGGTCATGCAGTCGGGTGTCGATGCTCATGCCACTTCCCCCAGGAGTTCGGCCACGCAGGAACGCATCCTGGTGTCCGCACTGATCCAGTCCCGCATGCGCCCCCGGGCCCGATAGAGGTGACTCTTGATCGTTCCAGCGGGCATGGCCAGCAGGTTCGAGATCTCGGTGACCGAATGGTTGTTGTGATGGTAGAGCACGACGATTTCTCGCTGGATCGGGGACAGGGCGCCCATCGCATCATCAAGAAGCGTGGAAAGACGCACGTGCCCCTCTCGAGCGCTTGCGGCCTCCAGCTGCCCACGAGTCGGACTCTCCCACGATTCGACCCACTCGCTTTCACTGAGCGGCCTGTGCTTCTGAAGTGCGTTGAGGAGGAGTCGTCTGGCGATCGTGAAGAGCCAGGTACTGAATCGATAGCGTTCGTCGAATCGCTCGATGTTGCGGAGTACGCGGACGAAGGCGTCCTGGACGATGTCTTCACAGAGCTCCCTGTTCCGGCACATCCTGAACAGAAATCCGAACAGGCGACCCTGGTGCTCCTGGATCAGCTCGGTGAAGGCCTCGGCTTCGCCCTCCTTCGCACGCCTGATGATCCGCTGTTCCAGACTCTGTTCCATGAGGGACCTCTCGAGAGCAGGGGCAGAACCGCCCTGGGGACACGTGAACCCACCTCTCACCCCCGGGACGGACGTCCGTGGGGAAGCCAGAGGTGGTCGCCACCGGTGCATACGCAGTCAGGAAGCCCCGGTTGCGCCTGAATTCAACGCAGCAGGGCGATTCGGTATTGCCGAATCGCCCTGCTGAACGTGATTTTCAGGTATTGGATCAGGCTGCCTTGCGGCTGGTCCGGCGCGAACGGCCGACGGTTCGCTGCTCATCCGTGGCTCGACGGGTCGGATCATTGCCCAGAACCTCGAGAAGTTCACCTGGGGTGGTGGCCCAGAGATCGGCCCCGATCTCCTCGGCAAGGCCGGGCGCTCGGTTGAAGACTCCCCCACCGACCACCAGCTGGGTGTTCGGGCAGGCTCCGATTTCGCGAATCGTGTCGAAGAGCTGTCTGATCGAAGGACAGTCGCTCGGCGCAGCGGCGAAGATCAGGAGGATGTCCGGTTCGTGCTGGCCGACTTCAGCCAGGATCTCGTCGTTGGCGATCCCGCCACCGGCGAAGAAGATGTCGTAACCATCTGCTTCGGCGAGGTCCGTGACCAGCTGTGCGGAGAGTTCATCACCTTCGGAAGGTCCGCAGAAGGCGCAGATCTTTCGATTGCGTCGCTTCTTCTGCTCGTAGCCGGACTGGGCCTGTTCGACCAGGGAACGGAGCAGGCGTGTTGCGTAGCGATGTGAGAGCGTGGTCATCTGATCGTTGCGGTAAAGCGTGTCGACCATCTCCATGACCGGCCAGTAGACGGACATCGTGAGGTCCTCGTGAGCGATGTCCATTTCAAGGACCTGGTTGACGAGGGTTCTGGCTGATTCACGTTCACCTGAAACAAGCAGGTGGAAAAGCTTTTCGATGACGGCGTCCTGGTTCATTCCGTTGCTCCGGATCGGTCGTGCCCCGAATGTCTCCATCATTGCGGCCCGCTGTGTGTCCTTGAGATGTGACCGGATACGTCCGGTCGATCTGGTCGCCTCCATGCGTTCCAGTGAGACAACACATCGACGGATTCATGCATTCGAAACCGGTGAGGATCTTCTGGCGACGAAAGTGTTTTATGGGACGCCGAAAACCGATCGCTTCAGCAAAAAAGCGACCTGAGAGGCTCTGAACGGCGAATTGCATTGGTTCGATAACCCAGCGGACGGTCAGGTCATGAGGCCACGTAGGCCACACAGACGCCAAATGTCATCGGAATTTGTCGAATTGTCTCGAAGCCAGCATCGCGAATCGACTGCTCGAGTTCCGCTCTGGGCAGAAAAGTCTCGATCGATCGGGGGAGATAGCGATAGGCACCGGACCGATCACCGGACAGCATTGTCGCGGTCCACGGCATGATGCGCCGTGTGTAGAGATCATTGATGACCCGAATGATGGGATTGGTCGGCTGGCTGAATTCCAGGATCAGCAACCTGCCTCCCGGTTTCAGGATGCGCCTGAATTCCGACAACGCCCTGGCGGGCTCATTGACATTCCTGATCCCGAAGGCGATGGAAAGGACATCTGCACTGTCGGTGGGAAGCTCCAGCTGGGTGGCGTCACCCTGTCGGTACTCGATCCGTTTCAGCCCCGCCCTTGCCGCCCGTTCACGAGCCACATCGAGCATTTCAGGGGTGAAATCGATACCGATCACCTGGGAGGCACCTGCCTTGAGGAAGGCCTCGGCAAGGTCGCCTGTACCGCATGCCACATCCACCACCATGGCATCAGACCCCGGATCGGCAAGCCGAACGCCCCGGCGACGCCATCGCTGATCCTGCCAGAAGGAATGAATGCGATTGTTGAGGTCGTAACTGGGGGCGATGGCACCGAACATGCGACGAACCCGCTCAGCCTTGTCAGACTGCTCATGCGGGTCACCGTTCAGGTCCCCTGAGGACCATGCGGGGGCATCCGGGACCGGATCGGAGGAGACTGGAGGGCGTGGGGAGGCCATGGACGAGGCAGTATAGGCTGGAGATCCGTTTGAACGGGAATGGCCCCCAGTGAGGTCCAGAGGCAAAAATCGTGCCCAGAGCCCCTCAAGGCCGATAATGGGGACTGGAGATTCGAGGAGCACATGAGTGCATCACAGCTTCCAGACCACTAGGATGCCCGATTGACAGACCCATCCGTCCCGACCCCTTCGAACAGGCTCGTTTCGGAACCGGAATCAACCTCATGATTATAGATCTCAATACGCGAACCTGGACGTCACCAGCACAGCTCGGAGAGCAGGCCGCAACCAGGATCCGAATGACCCAGGCCGACCACTGGCTCCGGCAGGACCATGGCATCGACGCCCTTGATGCCCATCTTGAATGCATCGATGTCGCGGTCGTCCATGGCTTCAGAAGTTCGATGCTCGACGCACACGTCCCGAGTGAATACATCGCCGAGGTCGTGTCCCGACAGCCGAACCGGCTGGTCGGCTTCGCAGGCATCGACCCGATCGCCCCCGGATCGCTCAACGAGATCAGCAAGATCCTGGAGATGGGACTCTCAGGAATCACCATCTCCCCATCGATGCAGGGTGTTCACCCCACCCACTCGACCGCGATGCGGATCTACGAGGCATGCGAGGATCGCGGCATCCCGATCATGGTGTCCCGACCGGACATCGCGCTGCCCAGCAGCGTTCTCGAGTTCGATCGGCCCAGCGGCTGGGACGAGGTCGCACGCTCCTTCCCGAAGCTCAAGATCGTCATCGGCAGCCTCGGTTACCCCTGGATCGACGAGACGCTCGTCATGGTCCAGAAGCACGAGAACATCTACACGGACCTCTCCGTGATGGCCACTCGGCCCTGGCTGGTCCGCAACGCACTCCTGACCGCCAACGCACTCGGCGTCATGGACAAGATCTTCTTCGCCTCCGGCTGGCCTGCTGACAGGCCTGCCCGAGCGATCGAGTCCCTGTACTCCCTGAACACCTTCAATCAGGGGTCAGGACAACCCTCGGTACCGAGATCCGAGATCCGAACCATCATCGAGCGTGACACGCTCTCCGAGCTGGGGATCGACCGAACGCCCGCAAGCAGCCGTGCCTCCGAGCGAGGAAACGCCAGCTTCCACGCGGTGCGCGAGGCAGATTCGACTTCCACCCCCCTTCCGATCGACTAGCCACACGGAAGCACACGCGACGATGGGACCTTCGGTGCCGAAGACTGACAGAAAAGGACTGCGCACCGCTCCGGGAGCTGTGATTCTTGCATTCGCGTGCTCCACGCTCATGCTCGCATCCTGCTCCAGCAGGTTCGCCAATGGTCGCATGGAGGCGATCTCGAAGGCTGAGAATCCAGTTCGCATCGACCTTGCCTTCGACAACGGCTCCTATGCGGTCGAACCCTCGGAAGTCTCCTTCTACCTGTCAGACCAACCTCTCGAAAGACTCATCGATGGCGACATCACCGACGCCGCGATCATCCACGCCCAGCTGCTCTGGAGCCCACAGCCGGGATCAACGCCGGTCGACCCCACGGCAACGAACCTCACCCTTCGGCTCGCACTCCTCGTCGACGGTGAGCTCGGTGTGTACGGGGGTGCCGGCTTCGCCTGGCCCTCCGGAACCAAGGGCGAAGGCCCGATGGAACTCGAGATCGTCGGCTCGACCCTGACCCTGCTGCATTCGACGGAAGGCTTCCGCGACCTGCTGAGCCCGGTCATGCTCCTCGGCAGGTTGAACGCTCCATTCGATCCGGTGAACACCCTGCGCAACAGGCAGGCTGCCAGCCAGCTCGTCACGGACCGACTGGGACGAACACAGTGGGTCCTCAAGAATGTCACTTCTTCCGGGGAGCGAGTTGCGCTTCGAGTTGATCCATGAAGTCATGGAGCTCCTGATCGAACTCCGCACCTTCTGACTCGAGATCGGCCCGGATGAGATGCCATGTCCCATCCGGCAGGGGAAGTCGCATCATCGCATGAGTCAACAGCGGCGTGACGGGAGTCTCGTCGCCGTAGGTCGTGTCACCCGCGATCGGAGCCTTGTAGTGCTTCATCATCGCGCGGATCTGATGGAATCGACCGGTTTCCAGATCGATCACGACATCCATGAGCTCGTGCTGACCGGGGACGTCGGCGATCGCGAGCAGCTCCATGCGCGCCGTCTTTCCTCCGGATTGAACGACCTGGGCACTCCTCCCCTTGCGCCTCAGGTAGAGCTTCTTTCGACCGAGGATCTTGAATGCATGAGTCGGCCTGCGGGTCCGGGCCACGTAGATCTTGGTCCAGAGTCCGTCTCGAATCGACTCGTTGTGAAAGCGGAGGGAATCATGGTCGGTGGCGACGATGAGGATGCCACCGGTCATCCGGTCCAGCCGATGAGGCACCTCCGCCTTGGGATAACCGTTTCGACGGATTCGCTCGATGATCGAGACCCCCTGCTCATCGACGCGCATCTGGGTCGAGACCCCATGAGGCTTCTGGATCACGAGGGTCCCCGCCTGCTCGAGGAGGACTTCCGGAAGGTCCGTTCTTGCTTCGTCGCTACTCATCACTCAATCCATCTCGAATTCGGATCATGCTCCGCGCCACGGGCGCCAGTGGCGCGGGTTCGCTCCCGGCTTCCACGCCCTCGATCTCATCATATTCCCAGGGTTCCGTTCCCGCTCCATCGGACGGTTCGACCTCGAGGGTCGAGATGATCTCCCAGCTGTAGGCATCAGGATCGTAGATGACGGCGACCGCTCGTGCCGGGCCGACCGGGGTCCACCCGCTCTCCTCCCGCAATTCGCGCAACAGGACATCGGAAGGCTCCGCATCCGCTGGCACGGAGCCTCCGGGCACGAATTCCCATTGCCCGGGGTAGAAGGCCACCGACCCGCTCCGTTTGCCCATGAGCCAGCGGGACCCATGACGACAGAGCCCCTTGACCCCGAGCGGCCTGGTCCCCGTATCGATGCCGGTCCGCTGAACCGCATAGAAGCGGTAACTGCTTCGTGCCACGTGGATGGTGACCCCCCCATGGCCGTTCCTCACGACACCGAGCACGTGAAGAATGCCGCCGTCGAAGTACCTCGGATTGGACTCACAGAGTGCGCCCCAGCGTTCATCGACGAGGGACAGGGGCACCCGCTCGGGCACCCATGGATCATCATGAAGATTGAGTACCGGCGGCCGCCTGAGGGGAATCAGGCGGCCGCCGTCGAGTTCACTGGCGATCGCTGTTCGCCTCCGCTGCCGATCCTCCACCATCCGCGGCGGCCTCCTGCTGGAGGTACTCCTTCGGACGATAGAGATATGCGACGGGGATGAAGCAGAACGCGGTACCCAGCATCAGCCAGGTGAAGAACCAGAAGTAGGCGGAACCCTCGAGGGTGTTGCCGCCACCGATGCTGATCGCCTCTCTGAAGGTCGGGCCGTCGGCTGAGCTCCCGGAAGCTCCCTCCGGTTCCTGTCCGAACTTCAAACGCCGCTCGGCGATGCGCCTCGAAAGCCAGGTATCGGCATCATCGGGCGTCTCGACGGGAATGATGGTGATCGAGTCGTGGATGTCGTCGGCGGAGAGCAGGAGCCCGTCAGGGCCGGCGCTGGTCACGACCGCCTGAGATCCGCTGCGCAAGGCGTACGAGAGCGGCTTGCCCCACGGGTCGGTCACGGTGGAAACGATCTCCTGGCCGCGTTCCGGCGAGGGAAGCACGTCATCGGCCGAACGCCAGGCCGCCTCGATCATCGAAGCGCCCCGCTTCACCTCGGCGACACCCTTGCCGTCGATCGAAAGCTGGTTGCCTTCCTTGTCGTACCGGACGACGACCCCGTCATCACCGACGAAGCCGACCCAGGGCATCCTCATGGTGTACCCGCCGTCAGGTTCGTCGGTCCGAACGATCTTGTCGGAGGACTCGAGTTGCACGACCTCGGGCTGGAAGGCGTCGATCTGGATGTACCAGTTCACACCCATGGTGAAGTAGTTGCCGAGGGTCACCGAAGCCAGGAAGGCGGCCATGATGAGCGACTTCATCTTCCGTGGAGCCTGCGTGTAGCTGAACTCGAGGCACGTGATCGACACCATGACTTCCGAGGCGGTGAGGATCGCGTAGGCGAGCACCTGCCAACCGATGGACGGCGTCTGGCCGGCATCGATCCAGTCCTGGAGCATCGAAACGATCGCGAATCCCGGAACCATCAGGAAGAGACCGATGGCGATCTTTCGAATCGGTGTGAGTGAGAAGACCTTGTCGACGATGGGATAGATGACGAAGCCGAAGAGCGGCACGTAGATCAGGATCATGATCGGGTTGATCGCCTGGATCTGCGATTCGAGCCAGGTGAACCCGAGCCATTCCCGATTCATGTTCTCCGCCTGGAGGACCCAGGAGGATCCGGTCTGGTCGAAGAGCGCCCAGAACACCGCAACGAAGGCGTAGATGATGGCGAGCTTGCCGATCGCCTTGAGGCCCTCGAGGCTGAAGATCTCACGAAGGAACTTCAGTCCGCCCGGAGGGACGTGAATGAACTTGTGGCGCCCCATCCAGAAGAGGACCGTCGCGATGGCCATCAGGACACCGGGCACGCCGAACGCCCAGTGAGGCCCGTACCATTTCAGGAGCCATGGCGTCAGCAGGTTCGAGATGAACGCTCCCATGTTGATCGACACGTAGAACCAGCCGAAGACCTTGCTCAGCCAGAAACCGTTGGACTCTCCGAACTGGTCTCCCACGTGAGCGGAGACACACGGCTTGATGCCGCCGGAGCCGATCGCGATGATCGACAGGCCGAGGAACAGGAAGAGATTCGCACTCAGCTCACTGTCCCCGAACGAAGCACCCATCAGTGCCAGCATGCCGTGCCCGATGCAATACACGATCGAGAGCAGCATGATGGTGAGGTACTTGCCGAGGAATGCGTCAGCGATGATCGCGCCGATGAACGGCGTGAGGTAGACCGAACCGGTGAAGAGGTGGTACCAGGCACGTGCCTCGGCATCCGGCATGGCTGCCGCATTCGGATCGCCTGACATGACCCAGAGATAGGTGGTCATGAAGACGACCAGGATCCCCTTCATCCCGTAGAAGCTGAACCGTTCAGCAGCCTCGTTTCCGATGATGTAGGGAATGCCGCCAGGCAGCGACTTGGTGGGTACTGGAGCGGTCAGGTATTTGGACATCAAGCGCCTTTCGGTCGTTTCCGTCGTGTCTGTGGACGTGGGGTAACCAGATGAGGAGTGTAACGGGGAGGGCGCTCACTCGCCCGAGGGGATGAACGTTCCCCGCTCTCGATCCTTGACGACGCCGGGGAAGGGCAGGACCCGACCATGCATCACGCAAAAGACACCGGGATCGAGGATTCGAACCGCGATGAGGGCCTCGGTGATGTTCTGGGTCGCGTCACTGGTTCGGAGTTCGAACGGGCGCATCGCCCCGGTCAGGACGACGGGAAGGGACATCCGCCCTGAAGCGATCATCGCCTCATGGACACGCTCTCCGGTCACCGCGAGCCGATCCGTTCCATGAACGATGATGATCCCATCCGTCGTTGGAGCGAGATCCACCACGGTACGAGCGATCAGGTCGTGATCATCCTCGGTCATATCGAGGCTGTCCTTGTCAAGGAGCGCGACCCGCCGGATCCTGACCGCTGACGTGTCCAGCGAGGCAAGCAGCAGGTCCAGGACGGATCCCTCGTTGCGGAGCGAACCATCATGCTGACAGTAGGTCTTCTCGATTGTGCCACCGGTCGAGATGATCGCGATGTCCCTGGTCGCCCCGGTCACTTCTCATCCCCGATCGGGAACTCGAGCGCGAAACGAGCGCTCTGCGGCTCGTGACACACGGTATCCGTACATGCCTGCCAACGGACCTCGATCAACGGGGAACCCGCGATCGAGCCTTCGATGGCCAGCGTGATCGGAACGACGACGGTTCGTGCATGGACACGAATCGATTCTCGATAGAGTTCCCCTCGGGGATACTCGACGCCGAGAGACAGGCCCTCGCCATCTTGAAGCCGGACATTCAGGCCGATCAGGCGCGGGTCACCCGGATCATGGGCGTTCACATGGAAGCCCTCAGCCACCTCGATACGCACCTCCATCGAGGCACGACCATCGACGAAGACCGGCGACTCGGGAACAAGCGAGACGCGGACACGGTCCGGCTTCGAGACATCATCGCTTGGAAGACGTTCCGGATTCGAGGACAGTGCACGGGAGGTTGCCATGATCGCGCACGTCGAAGACACCGGATTGGCCGCGAACGCGCCACTCAACCGGCTCATCGCGGACTGGAAGTCATCGAGATACCAGGACTCCCCGGTCCGCTCGGCCAGTTCCGGCAGGACCAGCAGCATCGTCCCGATACCACTCGGAATGGCACCATCACCGAGATTGCGTGATCGAACGAAGAGGTCGTCCTGACCCTCACGCGTGTCATACCAGGCTCCATCGTCCCCCCAGAAACGGATGCGCGCAGCTTCCACGATCTCGCCGGCGGAGAACAGCCAGGCCGGATCATCGGTCGCCTCATGGAGTGCGATGAGTCCGAGCGCAAGGAACGCATAGTCCTCGAGAAACGCAGGAATGGCGGCCTTCCCGTTCCTGGAGGTTCGCAGGAGCCCACCGTCTCCATCTCGCATGGACTCGAGCACGTACTCCGCCGCCCGTGCCGCCGACCGGATGTACCGCTCGTCAGCGAGCACCCGACCGCCATCAGCCATCCCGGCGATCATCAGTCCGTTCCACCCGACGATGACCTTGTCATCGAGCCCCGGCTGATCGCGCTTCATTCGAGCCTCGTAGAGAACAGGAACAACCCTGTCGAGGAGGGCGGTCAGATCATCAGGATCAATCCCCTCGGCCTCGATGAAGCGCTCCGGATGCACCGGCAGGAAGAGGACGTTGCTTGGAGCAAGCTCCCGGTGATGGGGATCCTGGAAGTTGGTGCCGAGATCAAGCCCGAAGAACTTCAGGGCGATCGGCACGTCCGACTCCAGACCTGCCTCGCCAAGGACCTCGGCCACCTGCTCTTCGGTCCAAAGGTAGTTCTCACCCTCGCGACGATTCACTTCGGCATCCTGCGCGCTGAAGAACGCGCCTGTCGAGTCGTCGGTCATCTCGCGGAGCACGTAGTCGAGTGTCTCCCGCAGGATCCTGGCATGGAATGCATCACCGGTACGACCGACGGATTCCGCGTAGAGCGATGCGAGCTGTCCGTTGTCGTAGAGCATCTTCTCGAAGTGCGGCACCAGCCACTTCTCATCGGTGGAGTAACGATGGAAGCCGCCACCGACGTGGTCGTACATCCCCCCCATCGCCATCCGGTCGAGGGACAACTTGATCGCATCACGAACCGCAGCCCGGTCCCATGCCGCTTCCATCAGCAATTCGAGATAAACCGGCTGAGGGAACTTGGGGGCTGATCCGAATCCACCATGCGTCCGATCGTGCAGTGCCATCAAGCGGTCTATCGCGGAGGACACCTCGGCAGAACCGAGGGACCTGGCGCCTTCACCAGCCGCCAGGGTCGAGGCGACGATCGAAGCGATCCGGTCCGCCTGGTCGACGACGGCCTCCCTCTGGTCCTTCCAGGCGGCGGACATCCCCTCGAGAACCTGCGTGAAGCTGGGCATGCCCTGCCCGGGTGACGGAGGAAAGTACGTGCCCACGAAGAAAGGCTTCAACGAGACGGGATCGATGAAGACGGAGAGTGGCCACCCTCCGCTCGCCCGGCCCGTCGTCATTCGGGTGAACACCTGACAGGAGGTCATGTAGATGTCGTCGACGTCGGGCCTCTGCTCCCGATCGACCTTGATGCAGACGAAGCCACGATTCATGACCTCCGCGGTGGCCTCATCCTCGAAGGACTCCCGCTCCATGACATGACACCAGTAACACGTCGAGTAGCCGATCGACAGGAAGATCGGCTTGTCCTGGCTTCGAGCCAGTTCGATCGCCTCGGACGACCATGGATGCCAGTCGACCGGGTTGTGGGCATGCTGGAGGAGGTAGGGACTTGTCTCCAGCGAAAGCCTGTTGGTATGCCTGGGTGCTGCCTTCTCGTTCATCTTGGCGTCCTGATCGTCCTCGCCAGCTGCTCCCATGGCGGTCATCCTCCCGGCGAACACCGAGGCGAGGATGCCGATCAGAAGCAGTGGGACTCCGACATGATTCATTCGAAACGGGATCGTACCCGAAGACACCACGGTGCCGCCCCCGAGAGCGATCAGCGGGGGGACGCGAAAGAGCCATTATCAGCCATCTGGCAAAAGTGATCGGTTCATATTTGATTCATCGCACACCATCAGCAAGGATGGAGGCACAAAGAAGGGCCATGCACGGGCATGCCCGAGACACCTCGAGCGACAGGCACCAAGAGCAATGAAGCTTCTCACGATCATCCTGTGCATCCTGGCAGCGAACACGACCGCCATCTCCGACGTCCACATCGTGACCCAACCCGAAGGCGAGAATGCCTTCGAACCGAAGGTCATCAACGTGCATCCCGGCGACACGATTCGATGGATCCACAACTCAGGAACCCATGACGTGGTCAACGGCCTGCCGTGCAACCAGTTCGAGGAACCGATCTTCGAGACGATGCCCCTGACCGCGGAAGAACCGACCGCGGAATGGGTCGTCCCGGCTGCAGCCTACGGCGAGATCCCGTACTTCTGCAGCCTCTACGGTCACTGCGAACAGGGCATGACCGGAACGATCATCGTCACCCCGCGAGCCGATTCCGTGGTCCACGTCGTCGACCAGATCGGCGTCACGTTCCAACCTGAGACCATCGAGGTCGCTCCCGGGGACACCGTGGTGTGGGAATGGAACAACGGCGGACACAGCGTGACTTCCGGCGGGATCGACTCCTGCGAGAAGGATGACGTGTTCTTCGACCTGCTGCTTGACAGCCAGCACCGCTCGGTCGTCTGGGAGGTGCCGGACACGATGCCCGCGAACCTCGAGTACATCTGCATCTTCCACTGCGAGATGGGTCACGTCGGCAACATCGTCAGGATCCTCAAGGGCGACCTCAACGAGGACGGCAAGGTCGATGGCGCGGACCTGACGCTCCTCCTCGGTTGCTGGGGCAAGCCATGCGGGGACATCAACAAGAGCGGCACCACCGATGGCCAGGATCTCACGATCCTGCTGGGCAACTGGACCATCACCCCCTGACCGAAACCAAGATGAAGAATGATCTTCGGACGGCCTTGACCTGAAACGGACACCCATCAACTCGGGGTGTGCTCCTGGTCAGAGGACCCGGCTTGCCCGAGGGTAGGAACCGAGGATCTTGAGCGAGACGCAATGCGCTCTGGCCGCCTCGATCGCATCCTCGACCGCCTTCTCCGTGTGATGACCGACCGCATCGATGAAGAACGTGTACTCCCAGTTCTCACGACCACTGGGCCGTTTGTCGATGTGGCTGAGATTCACGCCGGCCGCCCGGAACTCGGTGAGCACGTCGACCAGTGCCCCCGGCTTGTCCAGGGTGGTGAACATGATCGAGGTCTTGTCCTCACCGGTCGGAAGCGCCGCTTCACGGGAGAGGACCAGGAATCGCGTGATGTTGTTCGCCTTGTCGGCAATGCGTTCGAAGAGGAGATTGACGCCGTAGAGTTCACCGGCGAATGGTGAACCGACGGCAGCCGATCCCGGCTCCTCCGCCGCGTCACGAACCGCACGGGACGTGCTGGCCCGAGGCACGAGCTCGATGCCGGGAAAACGGTTCATGAGCCAGTGGCGACACTGGCTGAAGGCTTCCGGCTTCGAATAGATGCGCCTGATCTCGTCGGGCGGACAGTTCGCCAGCAGGGACTGGTTCACCTCGACCAGGGCCTCCGCATAGACCGTCACGTCGTAGATGGGAAAGGAATCGAGCGTGTCGATGACCGAGCCGCCGATCGAGTTCTCGTAGGGCACCAGGCCATACTGGGCTCGCTTCGTCCCCACCTCCTCGAAGACCTGTTCGATCTCGCCCAGCTCGGCAAGCTCGACGCTCGAACCGAAGTAGCGCACGGCGGCACCATGACTGAACGATCCCGGAGGACCGAGATAGCCGATGCGCAGGGGCAACTCGAGCGAGAACGAACCTGACATCAGTTCGCGATAGATCGCCTCGACTGTCCGATCGCTCAGTGGACCATTGTTCATGCCCAGAACGCGTTCGAGGACCCGCTTCTCCCGATCAGGCGCATAGATCGGAGACCCGTCATCGCGCTTGGTCCGTCCAACCTGCACCACGACCTCGGCCCGCTCGGTCAGGGTTCTGATCAAGCGCTCGTCAAGGGCATCGATCTGCACCCTCAGGCTGTCGAGATCGATCGGTTCTTCAGGATGGTCGGGCATGTCTGTGCTCATGAAGGAGATCCGGTTGGGACGCGGTCTGACTGAACTTGTACCCGAAGCCGGGCAGGGCGGCCGGCAGAGAGCGTATTTGCAGGGCTCTCCAAGCAAATACACTCGGCAAGCCGATAGATGACAGGGTGATGCCAGACCTGCCACTGCCAATCCTCGGCTCGATCGTCACTGCACCTGCAATGACGCCGATCCCCATGCCGCTGGATCCGGCCCTCCTGCCGGCAGGGATCCTGCTGATCACGGGGATCTTCATGCTGCTCGCAGGGCGGAGGCTCCTCAAGGTGGGACTTGGCATCACGGGGGCGGTGATCGGCAGCCTGATCGGGAATGCCGCCGGCCTGTCCTTCACGAACGCCCTCCCCCCCATCGTCTGGACGTTCCTGGGCGGCTGCATCGGACTGGGCATCGGGCTTCTGCTCTGGCGGCTGACCGTCGCCTCGATCATGGCCGCGAGCTGCGCTGCGGTCGCGGTCCTGGCCGTGACGCTGGGGATCAGGAGCGGCTTCATCCAACCGGTCGACCCGGGCGAACCCACGACGATGGCGGCCGCCACGGAACCCGGCGAGCAGGAGAGTCCGGACGAAGCCTCGCCTTCAGGAGGCTCGATCGAAGACGCTCTTCTGGATGCAGTGCAGACACGTGCGGAGGAAGAGTGGAAGGCGACGCTTGGCAAGGCGGAAACGGTGACCACAGGCTGGCTGGATGCACTGAACCGGCGCCTGACCCTCACCGCGGGAAGGCTATCGAACGAATGGAACGGTCTGAGCGGCC
>JAKVBQ010000004.1:76340-158517 GCA_022447205.1 Phycisphaerales bacterium | reverse complement strand
ACAATAGACTTACGACCCGCCCCGACCGGATCCGATCCGGTCGGGGCGGTTCGTCTGCCAGGGAGCTCGGCACGCCGCTCGATGCAGAAGGGCCGGATTGGGGTGGTGCAGGGATGCCCTCCCGCCGACCGGGGGTGTTCACACCCTCCAGAAGGACGTCTTCAGCGAATGCAATCAAGGTGATCGAGTTCAGCCCCAGTTGCCGAGCAGGATCGCGAGGTCGATGCCGTCCACGGTGCCGTCTCCGTCGATGTCGTTGGCGGGCGTGCTCCATGAACCGAGCAGGACCGCGAGATCCTCGCCGTTGACCTGCCCATCGCCATTGAGGTCACCCGGGATGTCGGCATCATCTTCGACGACCACGAGCAGATCGAGATCGAGCTGATGCCCGATGGCACCAGGCAGATCCTGGTCATCGAGAAGGATGGTCAGCTCGACGAGGTGATCACCGACACCGAAGACCGCGGGATCGATCTCGAGTTCGAGTTGTCCCTCGGTCGGGCCGATGAGCCCACCAGGTGTCCCGGTGATGGTGACCCCCGCTGGAACACCCTCCACGGAATCGTAGGTCATGCGTGCCTGGTTCGAGGAGTAGCCGTAGTTGAAGAGATCAACGCTCAGCTGGCGCGCGCCATCCGCAAGCGGACAGTCCTCCTGGAGAGCGAGCGACTGGACGAACTGCGCACCGCTGAAGGACGGGCGCGCGTGGGCGATGACGACGGCGATGGTCGACAGTTCGTAGGAGGCGTTGCCCATGTCCTGGCCAAGCCCCTGGATGCTGACCCTGCCCTCGATGTCACCGACCGTGGACGTGTCGAGCAGCAGGTTGACGGTGTCGAAGTCGGGCAGCCGGGGCGCGTTGAAGATCGTGTCGTCACCGAAGATCCCGCTTGAACCCTCGATGTAGACGGGACAGTTGTCGACAAGGTCACCCTGTGCACCGTTCGCCACGAGAACGGGCACGTTCACGTTCGCGCCCTCGATCACCGTTCCCTGGTCGTCCTGAAGGTAGGAGGAGATCAGGGCCGGGATCTGGTAGTCGACGACGACCGGGATGTGATCGCTGGCATCGTAGATCGCATCGGCAAGGGCGTTGGAACGGGCCAGCTGACCCGGGTAGTAGGTGTTGTTCCCGGCGTTGATCGATGTGTTGTAGTGATTGCCGTCGTTGCCGAGTGCACGATAGGAATCGATCGCCAGGCCCGCGCCATCCTGAAGACCCGATGTGGTCATGTGGATGTCGAATCGGTCGTCCATCCCGCCACCGACGAGCGAATCGATGGTCTGCAGGCGTGGGGACTGGGTGTGCTTCCAGGCATTGGAAGAGCCGGTCCAGTTGCTGGTACCGAGTGGATCGACCGCCTGCCCGACACCAGGGGCGATCATCGCCTGGTAGCCGGACTCGCTGTTCGTGTAGAAGTTGTAGTCGCCGACGTAGATCACATGGGAGCCGGCAGGCAGGCTGTCGGAATCCGAACGGATCGCGTCGACACCAGTCTCCCGGTCCTCGTCGAAACCCTGCCCCGCCTTGAGGTGGCTGGAGTAGACGTAGAGATCGAAGGAATAACCGACAAGACGAAGGAGCCAGCGGTCGGTTCGTCGGCCGGCCTCGGTGTAGATGTCCCGGTGAGCGAAGCCGACCTCGGTGATCCGATCGGAGCGATAGAAGAGTGCCTGCGCACCGCCTGATCCGTCCTCACCACTGGAGGAGGTGAAGGTTCCCAGGGTGTAGTTCGTTCCGGGATGAGCGGCAGCCAGAAGGCCCGCGAGGACGTCGACGTCGTCGGTCCGGACTTCCTGGAAGATGTAGAGGTGCGGTGCCGTCGCATAGCCGGGCTTGTCATCAGCCTCCAGTGCCTCGAAGACCTCCTGGATGGCGGTGGTGTCACCAAAGAGGCGAGCCACGTTCCACTGGACGCAACGAAGTTGGGCACTGCATGGAAAGGCGACGGCAAGAGACAGAATGCAACCGATCCAGATGATCACGGGATGGGGATAACCGGTCTTCGAAATCAAGGTCCTGCTCCATTCGGCGGCTGATCTCACTGTACCCCCCGCATTCTGGCTGCAACAGCCGTTTTTTGAATGTTCGTCAGGATTCGAAGGGTTCGCGGAGTCGCTCGTGCCTCACAAAGGCTGCTGCTCGATAGACTCTCCGTTCTTCAGTTCACAACGACCGGAAACAAACAGCATGAACCGACTCACAAGCTCGTTATGCGTCCTCTCCATCCTTGTTCCGACTGCGTTCGCAACCGCACAGCAGGTCGAAGTCGAGGAATTCGTGCTCCCCAACGGCATGGAGTTCCTCCTCCTGCCGAGGCATGAGCAACCGAACACCATCACCGCAGGCTGGGTGGCCAAGGTCGGCTCCGTCAACGAACGGCCTGGGATCACCGGGATCAGTCACTTCTTCGAACACATGATGTTCAAGGGGACGAACACCATCGGAACGCGGGCACCCGAACGGGATGCCGAGATCCGAGATCGACAGAACCAGGTCCGGGACCGGATGAACGAGCTCATCTGGGGTGAACAGTACGAACGCTATTTCAACGGCGAGATCGACGACCCCTGGGACGCCGCGAACGACACCGATGAGCTTGCCGGACTCCGGGCCGAACTGAAGGCGCTGATGGACGAACAGCAGGGCCGGGCCAATGCCATGCGGATCGAGGAGATGCGCGGCCAGCTTGGTTCGATCGATGATGACGAGACGAGGGCTCGGATCGAGCAGGCGATCGACGACCTCGAAGCCGAACAGGAACTGATGGGAAGCGTCCTGAAGGACGAGTTCGACCGCGTGTACACCGGCCAGGGTGGCTCCGGCATGAACGCGTTCACCAGCAACGACGTCACCTTCTACTTCATCACGGTCCCCTCGAACAAGTTCGAGCTCTGGGCATGGATGGAGAGCGACCGCCTCGATGACTCGGTCTTCCGGGAATTCTGGTCGGAACGAGACGTCGTTCACGAAGAGCGACGGCTGCGAACGGAATCCACGCCGACCGGCATCTTCCAGGAGCAGTTCCAGGCGATGTTCTGGATCGCCAGCCCCTACCAGTGGCCGGTCATCGGGTGGCCGAGCGACCTCAACAGCTACACCTATCAGGATGCCCTGGACTACTGGAACATCTACTACCGTCCGAACAACCTCGTCGGCGTGGTGGTCGGTGACTTCGAGATCGAGGAGATCAAGCCGGTCATCGAGCAGTACTTCGGGAGACTCGAGGGCAGTGACACCACCCCACCACAGGTGGTGACCCTCGAGGTGCCGCAGATGGCACCGCAGCGCATGAGCGCGACCGGCGACGTCCAGCCCCAGGTGGACATCTGGTTCCAGGCGGTTCCATTCAGGCACAGCGACCGGTACGCACTCGAGATGCTCGCAGAGGTCCTCAACGGAAGGACCGGACGTCTCTACAAGTCGATGGTCGAGGGAAGCGAGATCGCCTCCTCGGCGAGTGCGGGCGTCGATGCGCGGAAGTACGGCGGAGCGTTCACGATGAGCGCACAGGTCAAGGGTGACTCCACTCCGGAGGAACTCGAGGAAGCCCTCCTCGCGGAAGCCGCCCTCCTGCAGGAGGGTCTGGTCGAGGAGGACGAACTGCAGAAGGTCCGCAACCGGGTCGCTGCGGACAGCTTCCGACGACTGCAGCAGAACTTCTTCCTCCTGCTCCAGCTCGGATACTACGAGGGCCTCGGTGGCTGGGAGGAGATCAACGATGGTCCGGCACGGGCGCAGGCGGTCACCCCCGAGGACATCCAGCGGGTCGCCAGGAAGTACCTCGTCCCGGAGCACAGCTCGACGGCGTCCTACTACCGATCGGAGAGCGCGGCCCCGGTCGACCCGGAACTCGCTGCACTCGACCCGCAGATGCAGGCGATGGTCAAGCAGGCCCTCGCTCAGATCGAGGCGGAGACGGACATCGCCATGCTCGAGCAAGGCATCCAGCAGATGGAGATGCAGGCCGGACAGGCGCCCCCGCAATTCAAGCCCGCACTCGACTACATGCTCAAGAAGGTCAGGGAACGCATCGCCGAACTGGAGGCAGGAAACTGATGAAGACCGGAAACACCATGACAACCACCCTCCTCACCACTTCGATGCTCGTGCTTGCCGTCCAGGCCACCGCTCAGGACGGCATCCCGGCCCATCCGGACGAGCTCGTGTTCGACGAACTCGTCTTCACGCCCCCGTCGAGCGCCGACTATCGCCATGAACTGCCCGGTGGCATCCCGGTCTACATGGCACCCAGCAGCGAGTTCCCGCTGGTCTCCGTCGGGTTCACCTTCAAGGGAGGCGGCTACCTCGTCGACGAGGAGACGACCGGCCTGGCCAGCGCGCTCGGCAGCCTGATGCGTACCGGAGGCACCGGCAGCATGTCCCCCTCCGAGGTCGACGAGAGCCTCGATTACCTGGCGACCCAGGCCTCGACCAGCGTCGGGCGCACCAGCAGTTCCGCACAGATGAACTGCCTGAAGTCGAACCTCGATGAATCACTCGCCATCTTCATGGACATCGTGAGGAATCCCGCCTTCGACCAGGAACGTCTCGAACTCTGGAGAGAGGACCAGGTCGAGGCGATGAAGCAGCGCAACGACGACGCCGACTCGATCATGCGACGCGAGTTCCGAACCATCATGAACGGTGATCACTACCGGAGCAGGAATGCGACGCAGGCGACGGTCGACAACATCGACAGGGACAAGCTCGGCGGACTGCATGGTCGGATCTTCCACCCCGGGAACCTGATCATCACGGTTTCCGGTGACTTCGAAACTGAAGCGATGCTGGAGAAGCTCGAGACGGCGCTCGAAGGCTGGGAACCCGGCGAAGCGGTTCCCGAGGAACCCGCTCCCGATCTCGAGAACACCATGCAGCCCGGTGTCTACCGGGTCGAAAAGGACATTCCCCAGGGCAAGGTGATGATCGGGACGAGAAGCATCACCCGTGACGACCCCGACTACTTCGCGTTCCTCCTCATGAACGAGATCCTCGGAGGAGGCGCCTTCACCTCGAGGATCACCAGCCGGGTCAGGAGTGACGAGGGACTCGCCTATTCCGCAGGCAGTGCCTTCCAGCCGGACGTCGAGTATCCGGGCGTCTTCGTCTCGTTCTTCCAGAGCAAGAGCCCGACGGTCGCGCTCGCCAGCAAGATCATCTTCGAGGAGTTCGACCGAATCAGGGAGGAACAGGTCAGCGCGGAGGAGCTGGAGACGGCACGCCAGTCGTTCATCGAGACGTTCCCGCAGAACTTCTCCTCGCGAGACGCGATGCTGGGGATCTTCGTCGATGACGAATGGACGGACCGGCCCGACGGGTACTGGCGGAGCTATCGGGACGAGATCGCCTCGGTGACTCCGGATGACATCCGGCGAGTCGCACGAAAGTACCTCGATCCAGAAGCGATGAAGGTCTTCGTGATCGGTCGTTGGGATGACATCTACGCCGGTGACGAGACCGGTCGGGCCACGATGAACGACATCTTCGACGGCCAGTCGACCGAGATCCCGCTGCGTGACCCGCTGACCATGGAGGTTGCTCCCTGATCGAAAGGGAGCTCCCCTGCGCAGTCAGGCTGCGCGGGGGCCGTCATTCCTGTCGAAGTGACCGAGGCATCCAAGCTGCAAGGCGAGGTCGTTGATGAGACGGCTCGTCTCCTCGACCGCGTTCAGGGCTCGGATGCTCGTTTCGCTGAAGCCCGGCATGGGAAGATCGAATCCTCCGTCGCACTCGGTACCGACCAGACGAAGTCCGTTCATCTCACGTGTGCGGTCGACTCGTTCCGCGTTGAAGTCCATGGTGCCGTCCTTCCAGGCCCGTCCCTGCGAGCCTTGAAGAGAATCGGCGCACCAGGAGCCGGACTTCCGTCCGGAAGGCGCTCTTCGACGGTATGGCGGGGTGTGCTGCCGCACAGATGGAACGACCAGCGTCTTCGGAACCTGATTCCCGGACCCGTCGGCACGAGATTCAGATCATCTCGGCTTCCTCGATGCCGAGGTTCTCGTCGAAGAGGCGACGGGATCTCGACAGCCTGTTGTAGACGACCGCGCCAAGGAGCACGATCAGTCCGAGGGAGCCGCCGAAGGCCATCCCCGCGTACTGGATCTGGGATGAGGTCACGGGGACGGGATCGAGACTGGCGATCCGTCCATCCCTGGTCTGCACGTCGACACGCGCACCATCACCACGACGGGCCATCTGTCGCTGCGATTCCGATGCAAGGGTGCTGACGACCGCCTCCAGTTCGTTCAGGACGGCTGACTGGTCACTGCCCTTCAGCTGGAAGGAGAGCATCCCGGGCTGAATCGCCGTGACATCCAGGTCATCGGCGATGAACGAAGCAACCGCGTCGGTGCCTCCCTCGTAGCCACCGGGTGCCGCGGCAAGCCGCGCCGCCACGGCCTTTGCAAAGAGCTTGTCGTCGAGTATCGCTTCATGCCAGGAGTTCCAGGCCATGCCTCGTTCGTCATCCATGCCCGAGCCGGCGACCGGCTGCGCCTTGACGAGCGCGGAAGCGGAGACGCTGCCCGGTGCGAACCAACGAACACTGAACCAGCTCGCGGCCGCGACCACCATGACCAGAACGACGATTCGAAGAACGGTGCCGACCGAACCCTCGCTGGCCCAACGACGGATCATCCTGGACTCGAGGTCGACGAGTTCATGTCGCCGACGAAGCAGGTCCTCCTCCGCGGCCTTGTTGCGTCGATCACCCTCGATGGAAGTGGGCGTCGCTTCCGGTGCATCGGAGGAACCCCGCCTCTTGCGACCGATCACCGATCGGACCGCCTGGAGTCGCGAGCGTCGTCGCTGGAGATGCACGGCAAAGTCGGCGAGACGATGTGCCTGCTGCCGAAGACGATCAGCATCGTCAGAAGCATCGTTCCCGGGGATGCACGAGGTCTGCTCGAGCCGGGTGTTCTCGTTCTGCAGTTCCGAGATCCTGTTCGCCGCGTCACGAAGCGACTCCTCGCAACCTTCCGCATGGGCGGAGAGGTCCTCGAACTCACGACGTGCCTGCTCGAGTTCCCTCCGCAGCGCTTCATCACCCGCTTCGACGTCGGAGCTTCCCTCGGAGGCGTCGGCAAGCCGGCTCTCCAGCGAGTTCACGACGCGACTGTGCTCGTCGAGGGGGATCATCTCCTCGATCTCCGCACGAAGCCTCGAGAGCTCCTCACGGGTCGAATCAAGGACGCCGTCCGGATCGTTCGAGTTGCCGAGGTTCCGAATCTCCTCGCGAGCGGAAGCCAGTTCCTCGTTGAGGGTCTTCATCCTCTGCTCCTGCTGACGACAGAGGGCGATCGCGGTCGCACCCTCCTCGAGTCGAGGAGCCTGCTCGGAAACCGCATCGGCGAGCGACTGGAGTCGTTCGGTCGCCAGTTTCAGACTGGCCTGCAGATCCTCGAGCTCCGCATCCCGATCGGAGAGCCTGGTGGTCAGGTCGGCATGTCGGTTCTCGAGTTCCTCCGTCTCCGACCGGGCCTTGTCGATGGAGGCGCGGTGACCGGCGATCTCCTCGTCACGCCGCTCGATCGCGGAAGCTGCATCCTCGAGCTTCGAGGAAAGGTCGATCATCTCCGTCTCGAGGGTGCTGGCGCGGCCCTCCGCGGTGTTCGCACGTGATTCGAGTTCCTGGCGGCTCTCGGTGAGCTCGGCGACCCTGGTCGTGAGCGCATCACGCTCCTGGTTCAGGGCATGGAAGGTCGTCTCGATCTCCTCGGTTCTGGCCTTCAGAGCCGTGACTTCCGCCTCGGCGGCGACGCGTTCCGCCGAGAGGACCTCGCGTTCCTGCTCGAACTGCTCGCGGTCGTGAAGCAGTGCCGCACGTTCTGATTCGAACCGGGACCGATCCTCGTCGAATGACTCCTGCATCCGCTCGAATTCTGCCCTGCGCTGTTCATGGCCCTGCTCCCGACTCTCGAGATCACCAGCAATGGCGTCGAGTTCCGTCTGCCGGTCGCCGAATCGGGACTCCCGATCATCCATCTCGCGTGCACGATCATCCAGCGAGTCACGCCGTTCGTCGAACTGCCTTCCAAGATCGACGAGCTCCTGCTCGCGATCGGCGATTTCCTGACGACGAGTCTCGATCGAGTCGATCTCATCCGCACAAGCGGTCTGCGCACTGCGCATCTGTTCAAGCTGGTTCTCGACACCGGCGATCAGGTCGAGCACCTCACTGGTCCGGGTCCTGCCGTCCGCATCGGACGGCGTCACGGACGGAGTCGAGCCTGCATCGGAGCCGTTGAAGGCCTCCGTCGTGCTTTCGGAATCATGATGCTCCGAAGCATTGCCTGATTCTTCCGGACCGTGATCATCGATATCGTGATGCTCGAACATGGGACGTTCCTTGCGGCGTTCATTCAGTGGTGAACTCGAAAACCCGCAGTCGCATCGACCATAAAAAGGGGCGACTGAACCGAAATTGCGGCTCGTTCGCGTCATTCATGCGGTTATCGGCCGGATCGAACCACATGTTCGGAAAGGCTTCACACGAGCACTGGGAATCGGACGCTTCCCCACCACTCCGCGGAGGTGGTCGCCGGGTCCGGCGGAACGGTCTCGAACCGTCGGGCCGGGGCAAGAGGCCGGAAATCGGGTGCTGAACGGTCTGAAACGCTTGAATCGAGGAAGAACACGCCCCATCACCGTCGTTGGAGGCGTGCGGAGGTCCTAGACTGGTATCCCCCATGTCGATGCTCCACACCGAACCCGCAGTCCGTCCGGATCGAATCCCGACCCCCACCGACCCACGCCTTGCGGGGATCGTCGAGCGTGTCCTCGAAGGGCGCAGGCTCTCCAGGGAGGACGGGCTCCTTCTCTACGACACGCCGGACATCCACACCGTGTGCGCGCTGGCGGACCTTGTTCGCAGGCGTCTGCATGGCGACATCGCCTGGTACAACATCAACAGGCACATCAACTACTCGAACATCTGTGCGCTCAGCTGCTCGTTCTGCGCCTTCCACCGGAAGCGCGACGAGGATGGTGCGTACGAGTACTCGATCGACCAGGTCCGTGATGAGGCGATCAAGGCATCGGAGGCAGGGGCGACCGAGCTGCACATCGTCGGCGGACTTCACCCGTGGCTGCCCTTCGACTACTACACCTCGATGCTGCAGACGATCCGGGAGGTCGCTCCCAGGCTGCACATCAAGGCGTTCACGGCCGTCGAGATCGTCCACCTCCAGCGCATCTCCAAGCGAGGCAAGCTCAAGTACCAGGGCACCATCGAGGTCCTCAAGGACCTGATCGATGCGGGACTCGGTTCCCTGCCAGGTGGCGGCGCGGAGGTGTTCGACGACCGGGTGCACAAGGAGGCCTTCAAGACGAAGATCCGCTCCGATGAATGGCTGGATGTCCACAAGGCCGCGCATGAGCTCGGGCTGAACTCGAACACCACCATGCTCTACGGCCATGTCGACCAGCGGGCGGAACGGATCACCCACATGGAGATCCTTCGCAGGCAGCAGGACCACACGCTCCGGGACTGGGCCGTCGCACAGGGCATCAACGACGTCCCCGGCGAGGTCGTCCTCACCGGCGATGCCAGCATGTATCCGATGAACCGCCTTCCTGAACCAGGCCACGACGGACTGGAGACCGGGTACTTCCAGACGATCATTCCCCTGCCGTTCTTCCCGGACAAGAGCGTGCTGGAGCATCTCCCGGGACCGAGCGGTCTCGAGAATCTCAGGACCCTGGCGATCTCAAGGCTGATGCTCGACAACATGCCGCACGTGAAGGCGTTCTGGATCATGCAGACCCTGGACATGGCACAGTTCATGCTTCAGAACGGGGCTGATGACATCGACGGAACCGTGGTCTGGTACGACATCACCCACGTGGATGGTGCCAGCACCCACCAGGAGACGACCGTCGGCGATCTCCAAAGGTCGATTCGAGAAGCGGGCTTCATTCCCAGGGAGCGGGACACGCTCTACAGGGAAGTCGAACGCGACGGCAGTGCATGGCGCCTTGCCGATCCTGCCACAGGGTGAAGAACCAAGAAACCGAGATCCGGAGGCACAAGCGATGGGACTCTTCTGGGACCTGATCCAGCAAGGACAGATTTCGAGGCAGACGGATCGAGCTGACACGCTGGAGGTTCGTGTCGCACGGCTGGAAGATCAGCTCGACGAGCAGCGGAAGCTGGTGCTTGAACTGCTGCAGCGGCTCGAGTCGAGGATCGGTGAAGACATCGACGGGGACGGTCGCGTCGGCTGAGGCGGTTCAGCTGCGGGAACGCGAGCCGAGCAGCCAGCCGAGCTCGGGCATCCGGAGCAGACGCGCCGTGACGAGGGCCGAGGTGCCCCCAACCCCCACGACCACGATGAGCACGACGAGCTGATACCACCAGTTCGACGCCTGGCTCGAGGGCGCGAGCAGGGTGCATGCCGTTCCGGCAAGGACCCCGGTCGCAACGGTCACCACCAGTGTCGTCGAGAGGCCACGCAGGATCGAACCGTCCAGCAGACCATCCAGTCGTCGGTGAAGCAGGAAGGCGAGCACGACCGTCTGGATCACCGCACAGATCGCGGTGCTCCACGCGAGGCCTGCGACCTGCAGAGGTGTCCAGATCAGGATCAGGTTGAGCACGAGGTTCAGCGCCACCATCGCGATCGCGACCCGGACCGGCGTCATGGTTTCCCCCCGCGCGTAGAAGGCACGCACGAAGACCTGACTCAGGCAGTACGCCCAGATGGCGGTGGCGTAGCCGAGGAGGATGAATCCGACCCATTCGGTGTCCGATGCCGTGAAGCTGTAGCCCTGAAGAATCACCGCGGTCAGCGGTTCTCTCACCAGGATCAGCCCGACGCTGGCCGGCAGGCCGACGAACAGCGTCATCCGAATGCCTCGGCGGAGCGTCGATGTGAACGCCGAAGGGTCACCGTGCTCCCGCGCAAGCTGCGGGAAGATCGCGGTGGCGATCGCGATCCCGAAGACACCGAGCGGGAACTCGTAGAGCCGGGTCGCCCAGCTCAGGCTTGCCATGGAGCCTTCGGGGAGCGGATACGCGATGCCGAGCCAGGGAATCTCCGGTCCGACGAGGGTCGGCCAGCTGGCGATGAGGCTGTCGAGCAGTGTGTTCAGCTGGAGCACCCCGAGTCCGAGGACCATCGGCAACGCCTTGATGCCGACGTCACGGGCGAGTCCGCGAGCACGTGGACGATCTGCCGAGCCTCCGGAAGGGAGCACCCGACGCAGCACGACGAGCACCCAGGTCAGCTGGATCAAACCGGTCAGGAGAACACTCCCCGCGACCCAGGCGACTTGCTGCTCCGACGTGATGGTGCCGCGAAGCACCGCAGGTTCGAGTGCCAACGTGGTTGCGACGAGCAACAGGTTCAAGACGACGGGGACCGCTGCAAGCGGCCCGAAGCGGCCGAACACCTGCAGCATCGAACCGATCAGGGCGACACCGCACACCATCGGTGCGTAGGGCAGCATGATCGCGATCATCCGTGCACCGGTGGAGTCGAGTTCACCACCGACGACCCCGAAGATCAGCAGAAGCTCGGCAACCAGAACGAGCGCGGACAGGAAGACCATGGTTCTCGAGATGACGAGCCAGGCCACGAACCGTGCCGTGGCGACATCCTGTTCGATCTCACGCGTGAAGGTCGGAAGGAACGATGCGCTCAGCGCACCCTCCCCGAAGAGACGCCTGAAGAGGTTCGGAATCTGGAAGCCGATGGCAAAGGCGTCCATCAGTGGACTGACACCGAAGACACGGCTCATGGTCGCGTCCCGAGCAAGACCGAAGAAGCGACTCACCACCGTCAGGCCGGTGACGGTCCGCGCATGCCGTTCGAACTGTCCCTTGGATGAAGTGCCCATGATCTCCGTCCGGGAGTCTCGCCATCAACCCGGGGATGCCGCAGCCTCTGCATCGGCATCGGGAGCATCGACGTCGGATGAACCATCCTCTTCGAGGGAGACCACGTACTGGGCGCGAGACATGGAGGGCTCGAGCTGATCCGCATCGATGATCACCCGCACCCGACGATCATCGCGCGCGAAGAGCAGTGATGACCTCGGGAAACCAGCGGAGCGTCCGACGACGGTCCAGCCCTGGTCCCGGAATCGAGAGGACAGCACGGTCATCGATCCTTCCATGTCCAGGAGCGGGCCGATGAAGATGAAGACACCGCCGACGAGTTCACCGCCCCGACGCTTGATGTCGAACCCCAGTCGCTGCTCCATGTCCGGCATCTGGGGCACGTCGGAATCGAGGATGCGGGTGGCGGTCGATCCACAGCCGAGCAGCTGTGACACGAGAACCAGTGCTCCAATGAGCAGCCAGTGCGACCGGACGAGGGATGTTCCATGCGGACTCATGATGGTGAGCATACGTCACTTTCGATCTTGCTGAACCACTGGCCGCATTCGGGGCAGCGACCGAAACCGCCGGAGGTCGGGAGACCATGCAGATCCTGTCCGCAGGCAAGACACCTGGAAGCCTGCAGATCCACGGCTTTCGCCACCCGGCGGCGGAATCCGTTGATCGTCAGGGCCGCCAGCAGCCCCCCCACGGTCAGATCCATGACCGCCTGGGACTCGTATCCCATCTGACGCCACCAGAGATCGAAGTCGACCACCCGAGGATCATTCCGGAACCCGACCATCACACCCCAGAAGACGACAAGGAGCAGGAGACAGAACCCGGAGGTGAGCAGGGGACGAAAGATCGCATGGATCAACAACCCCTTGGAGAGCGGGGTCTGCGGCGCCCAGTCGATGACCCGGTTCTCCCGTCCGCAGGTCGGGCAGGAGAGCATGGCATCCTCCGAAAGTCCTTCCGCTTCCTGCGGGGCGCCACACCCTGCGCACCGTCTCTGCTGCCTGATGAGGCGAAGCTCCCGCCTCAGACCTCCCTCGAAGGTCCAGTGTGCCAGACCGAGACTGCCCACCAATCCTCCAAGCAACATCGCACGAGCCGGATGTGGGCGGGGATAGTACCCGTCAAGGGTGACGAGAATGACACCACCCACGAGAGCACCAAGGGCGCCTGACATGAAGATGATCATCCAAGGTGACGGTCGTGCCAGCAGTGAAGCGGCACCATCCAGCCACTGCTGCCCTCGGAGTCTGGAGCAAGCCCCTCCCATCGGTCGAAAGGCGACTGCCAACGCCACCACGACAAGCACGCCGAGCCATCCCGCGACGATGTCGGCGAAACTGTAGACGCGGCCGATGCTGAGCGTGGCCTGCGTGACCTCGTCAAGGAAGGTGAACCCGAACATGACCAGGAGCAGCACCCACCATCGGACGCACCACTGGGCGACGTGGACGGCACACGCGGCGAGTCCGAAGCCGATGAAGTGCATCAGCTTGTCGATCGGTTGTCCGTCGGTGACGATCTGGAGCTTCGGCCAGTGCGTCATCACGATCAGGACAAGCAGGTAGAAACCCGCAACAAGCCGTATGTTGCGAAGCGCGAGCCTGTGCAAGGAACCCTGCATCGATCAGGAACCGTCCTCGTCCTCGGATTCGGCGGCCTGCCTGGGTTCGGCGGCAAGGGTTCCAGCCTCGAAGGAATCGGGTTCACCCTGGACGACCGGCTTGGTCTCGACCACCGGAGCAGACTCATCGACGGTGTTCGTCGGGGCCTCGACTTCGACATGCCCTGCGTCGGAATCACCTGCTGCCCGAGCCTCGTCTTCAGCCCTGGCCTTCTTTTCAGCCCTGGCCTTGGCGGCAGCCTTCGCCTTGGCACCAGCCTTGGCCTTGGCGGCGGCTTTCGCCTTTGCGGCAGCCTTCTTCTCCGCTTCCGCCTTCGCTTTCGCCTTGGCGTCCGCAGCAGCCTTCGCCTTGGCATCCGCCGCAGCCTTCGCTTCCATCTCGGCCTTGACTCGTGCTTCGACCTCGGCCTGGACCCGAGCGGCTTCTGCACGTTCACGATCGACGACGGAGGTCTCATCCGCCACCGGTTCGGAATCCGTGCCGGATCCTGGTGTTCGATCGGCGATCAGCCGTTCGGCAAGCGTCCTGTAGTCGATCGCACCGGGACACCAGGGTGCGTAATCGAAGATCGTCTGCCCGAAGCTCGGTGCTTCCGCCAGCTTGATGTTCTTCCGGATCGCCGGACGAAGCACCTTCGCATCGGCCCATGGTGCATCCGAACCACGATACTCGTCGAAGAACTCGTCAAGCTCGGTGACGACCTCACGAACGTGGGTCGACTGCTTCTCGTACATGCAGAGCACGACGCCGCTCACCTGCAGGTCCGGGTTGACGCCCTGGCTGACGAGCCCGACGGTTTCCAGGAGCTTGCCGACGCCCTGCATTGCAAGGAAGTGTCCCTGCATGGGAACGATGACCTCCTGGGCGAGCGCGAGTGCGTTGAGTGTCAGCAACCCGAGGCTCGGAGGACAGTCCAGCAGGATGTAGTCATACTCGGAGAGCACCGGCGTGAACTTCTGGATCAGACGTTGGTGTCGATCGGAATGGGACACAAGCTCCGATTCCAACGCGGCAAGGTCGATGCGTGATGGAGCACAGACCAGATTGGGGCGGACCTTGACCAGGACATCATCGAGTCCGACCTCGGGATCCAGCATCAACTCGTAGACGGTGTCACCGACCGTCTCACCGTCGATGCCAAGATGCAGCGAGAGATGGGACTGGGGGTCCATGTCCACCAGGCAGACACGCTGACCGGCCTCGGCCATGGCGGCCCCGATGTTGACCGTCGACGTGGTCTTGCCGACACCACCCTTCTGGTTGAGGAAGGCGATGACTTTCGTGCCCGCGGAAGCAGGGTCGGTTGAACTGCTCATGGCCCCGAGTATAGGGAAGCATCGTCAGGAGACGGGACGGATGGCCCTGATGGCAGGATTTCCCCCCATTGCGAGAGTTCCACCAGGTAGGTCGGTGGCGTGGTGTTCCATGGGGGAACAGCTGCTCCCGCAACCGAGAGCAGTCTGCCGTCCCGAAGACGGCGCAAGCCGATCTGGAGGGTTCCGCTCCCGTCCAATCCCGCTGCGGCAACCAGCTCCGGGTCCAGAACGACGATCCCACGCCAGCGATCGGCAAATGACCTGATCCGAAGTGAAGCTCCCTGGAAACGTGCCCCGTCGGGGAAGAACTCCAGTGAGCTGTCGGAACCGGCTCGGATCACGCGAACAGGTACCTCGGGAGGCCCGAGGAAGATCTCGACCTGATCACGGGCGGGAGCCACCGTCGGATCACGGAAGCATTCGAGGAAGATCTCCCATTGCCCGGCACGCTTCCTGAGGGTCGCGGAGGTCGCCCATGCCTCCGGTGGAAGGTAGGCGTCACCGGACCAGGCTTCGGCAAGACCGAGGGGGCGAAGGAAGGGCCCGAATCGCACCCCGGGTGGGCGAGCGATGATCCGCTCCGCAGCGAAGCTCAGTCGATGCTGCATGCGATCGACGGTGAGGATGAACTGGTTGGACAGGGAATCACCGGAGGCATCGGTCGCGCTGCGACGTTCCGGGAGGCTCGGGCGGTCGACATCCACCTCGATGATCCTCGAGGGCGGGATCACCGCCGCACTCGGAATGGGATCTCCCTCCAGCCACTGCATGCGAACGACCTGCTCGCCATCCGTCGGATTGGCGATCGCGATCCTTGCGCGGGTTCCGGTTTCCAGCTCCACCCAGGCGATCAGGGGGAACCGTGCGTCCAGATAGGACAGGACGGAACGAACAATCAAGTCATCCTTCCGTCTCATGTCCAGCATCAGATCAAGCAGGACCTTCAACTCCGTGGGATCGGTGATCCAGGTGGCAACGGTTCTCTGATCCGAAGTCGTGCAGGTCGCGACCAGCAGTTCCCGGAGCTCGGCAGCGGCACCGGGACTGATCCGTCGCATCCGTGCAAGACCTGCCCGCCAGAGGTCGGACCCATGACGAGCGAGCAGGCTTTCGCGCACGTTCCAGTTCGGCATGGCAAGGCTCTTGCCGTCGCTTTCCGCGATGAGGGTCCAGCGCCACCATGCACCGGGATCATCAAGCGCAGGCCACTGGTTCCCGACGGCAGGCGACAGCACGGGGCCTGCAAGTTCCGGAAGGGGATCAAGCCACCTCGGTTGGACGACCTGCCGCCCAATCCTGATCGCTCCTCGATAGCCGATGGGAACCTCGCACAGGACATACCCCCGGGCGGTGGCACGAAGTGCCCTTCGTTCAGGAAAGGGTGCGGCTCGCATCACCGAGAACGAACGAGTCCACTCGGCTCCGTCCCCCGATGGCAGCGAGTCGATTTCAAGCCCCAGCCAGGTGACGAGGCCCTTGAGAACGTCACCCTGATCGAGGCGGAGCGTCACCTGTTCGGGTGGAATCCGACTTGAATCGGGTTCCAGGCAGCGGATCGGAATCGCAAGGACCCCACCCTCGACTACGATTGGATCCAGATCCATGATCTCAAGCATGCGACTTGCATGGACCGTTCCGGGGAGCAGGCACCACAGCGGCAGGAGACATGACAACAGCACCCGCCGGATGACGGCGCTCCCGGAAGATCGAATCACATGAGAGGCTTCCACCATGGCCTGGTTGCCTTCCAGTCGAATGCTTCCCACGGATTGTAGTGATTCAGTCGGAACGAACCAACGAGTGAATGCCCGGTGGTCCGACCCGGACGAAAGGCACCAGACCCTTGAAAGAGAACTTCATTCCATACCAGGCCTTCACTCCGGATGATGACCCGGAACAGAGGGCGCGGAGCTTCCTCGAAATCATGCGTTCCCGCCGCTCGGTCCGGTTCTTCAGCGACAAACCGGTTCCGGAATCGCTGATCAGGACCCTGATCGAGACCGCAGGGACCTCGCCAAGCGGAGCGAACAAGCAACCCTGGCGATTCGTCGCCGTGCAGGATCCGGATCTCAAGCGGGAGATACGGATCGCGGCCGAGGAGGAGGAGCACAAGTTCTACACGAGCCGCGTGAGCCCCGAATACCGAAGAGACCTCGAGCCGCTGGGCACGGACGAGCACAAGCCGTACATGGAGATCGCTCCCTGGCTGATCGTGGTCTTCAAGCTGGTCAAGGACGACAGGCAACCGGAGACCGAGGACGGCAGTGACCAGGTCTACTACGCCAATGAATCGGTGGGCATCGCCACCGGGATGTTCCTCGCCGCGGCGCAGAACGCGGGTCTGGCGACACTGACACACACTCCGAATCCGATGCGCTTCCTGAGCGGCATACTCGGGCGCCCCGGACATGAACGACCCTACATGGTCATTCCCGTCGGGTACCCCGCGGAGGATTGCATGGTGCCGAACATCGATCGGAAACCGATCGACGAGATCATGGTCATCGATCGACCTGCTCGCGACTAGCGAGCGAGATGAGACTCGAGGATCTCCGCAAGGCGTCGTGCTCGATACTCGACATCGGTGACGAATCGAGGCAGCGGATCGGACGACTTCGAGGATGGGACCCGACCTTCGGAAACACGATCCGGCGTGGCGGGTGGAACGGTGCCGAACCCGATCCGATCGGATCGAACCGACTCGACTGGAACGGAGGGTCCGGACCGGCTCGAGTCGACGCCTGCAAGGACGGTTTCAGGAGGCACACCGATGTGAAAGACCGTGGAAGGCGGCACCACCGCAGTCGTCCCGGCGGCTCCCGTCTGGTAGACCGATTGATCGAAGACGGCGAAGAGAGCTCCGTTGACCCGCATCAACTTGTCGGCGTCACCGGGAACCCGGTAGACCGCGTCGAAGCCGGAGGGCACTCCGAGACCCGAGGATTCGACGCGGAGACTGGTCGAGAGCACCCCGACGTCCTCGACCCGGGCATCAAGCGGCTTGAGGGGCACGGTCTGGAGTCCGGGTTCAGGGGACCCGTCGTCGACACCGCCGTCCCCCATCGCGATCGGGGAGACGAGGAGCACGATGACGGCGAGTTTCCTGGTGTACATGGTGACCGTTCCTCCTTCATACATCGGCAACGGGATCCATTCAGCATCAATCGGGGAGATCCGACCAGGCATGCATCCGGGCATGGTCCGGGGGCATGTGCATCAGACCCCGGTCGGTCCTCAGCAGGACTCCACTGAACGGGTCGACGCTCTCGACCAGACCTTCATGAAGGTTGCCACCTTCCTCGAAGACCACCCGACGCCCGGTCAGCAGTTCCACCTCCGTGAATGCCGTGCGGAGCACTTCCTCCGGCTTATCCGCGACATCATTCCACGCTCGGAGCAACAAGGTGATCGCCTCGAGCCTCTCGATCGATGCACCGGCGTCCTCGAGGCTGCATGCGGTCCCGGCAAGTTCAGCGGGCCAGTCCCTGGCACCAACGTTCACTCCGATGCCGATGATGGCGCGCTCATCGACCTGCTCGATCAGCACCCCGGCCAGCTTGCGAGGGCGAGGATCGAGCACCATGAGATCGTTCGGCCACTTGATCCCGGCTTCAACGCCGGAACCGGCAAGCAGCGGCAAGTAGGCACGGGCCATGGCGACTGCCGCACGAGCACAGAGCAGGGCCGGCGCTTCAGCCGCCACCGCGAGGGAAACTGCGATGCCGGTGCCCTGGTCATCAGCCCACTGCCGGCCGAGTCGCCCCCTCCCTCCGGTCTGCCGCCCGGCAACGAGGACCGTGCCGGGAGCGGGGTCCAGCCGAGAAAGCGCATCCTGGGTCGAATCGGTCTCGTCCACCACCACGATCCCGGTGAGGTGTTCGAGTCCGTCGACAAGATCCTCGAGAGGATCGGGCCATCGGAGATGGTCAGGAGTCCTGTTCACTCGAGGTCCATGCCGAAATCGACTTGTACGGCCGAATGCGTGATCGCACCGACCGCGATCCGATCCACGCCGGTCGAAGCGATGTCGGTGACGGAATCCAGGGACACGCCACCGGATGCCTCGAGCAGGACGCCGGGTGCGTTCCGGTCACGCCAGGCGACCGCCTCGAGCAATCGGTCGGGCTGCATGTTGTCGAGAAGGATGATGTCGATGAGCTCTCTCGAAGATCCGTCATCACCCGTGGCCAGGAGTTCCTTCATCTGCTCCAGGGTGTCGACCTCGACCTCCACGAAGCCGAGCTCGTGCCGGGCACGAGCGGTCCTCACCGCCTGATGGACACGCTCGGCGAATTCGCCGGGCGCATCGCCTCCGAGATGGTTGTCCTTGAGCAGGAACGCATCGTAGAGCCCGATCCGGTGGAGACACCCCCCACCACAGCGGACCGCGTACTTCTCGAGGGTTCGGTATCCCGGCGTCGTCTTCCTCGTGTCGCAGATCCGTGCCGGGTGGCCGTCGACCGCATCCACGAACCGAGCCGTGGTCGAGGCGACACCACTGAGGCGTCCGAGCATGTTCAGGAGGATCCGCTCGACGGGCAGCAGGTCGATGCGGGCTCCGGAAAGCCGACAGACCACGTCACCGCGATCGAATCGGGACCCGTCATCGAGCTCCCACCACCAGGAGAGACGCGGTGCATGCAGACGGAGCAGCCGGTCGAGCACGGGAACCCCGGCAAGCACGCCGGCCTCACGTGATCGGATCACGGCACCGATGGTCCGGGAGGCATCCGGATGCGAGGAGGTGGTCACGTCACCGCATGCCCCGTGGTCCTCCTCGACGGCGATGCGAAGCAGGTCGTCGAGATGATCGCCACGGACGAGCCGGCTGAAGAGTTCAGGGAGTTCGAGTCGGTCGAGTTCCGTCATCACCATGCACCGACGGTATCCGATCGAGATGACCTTCGCACGCTATCCTGAAGGCGAGGTGACATCCCATGAGCGAAACCGTCTTCGCAAGAATCCTGAAGGGCGAGATCCCCTGCCATCGAATCCACGAGGACGACCATGTCCTGGCATTCCTCGACGTGGGCCCGCTCAGCACCGGTCACGTGCTGGTGATTCCGAAGGAGGAGAAGGTCCATCTCCACGAACTCTCGGCCGACGCCTCCGCTGCGATCGGTCGGGTCCTTCCAATGCTCTGCCGGGCGGTCATGGAAGCGACGGGAGCAACTGCCTACAACGTGCTGCAGAACAACGGGAGCCTCGCCAATCAGGCGGTCATGCACGTCCACTTCCACGTGATACCGAAGTTCGAGGACGGGTCGGGCCTCGGCCTGGTCTGGAATGCCGGCACGCTGGACGACGGCGAGGAGCTCGCCGAGCGCATCAGGCAGTGCCTCTAGGATCACCTGAAGAGCGGAGTCAGTCCTTGCCTGCCGGAGGCAGGAAGCGCACGTAGCCCCAGTGCTGCGGCACGTGCATGTTGATCTCCCACTGCGGGGTCCACGTCCAGTTGTCCTCGGGCGTGTCGGGCCGCTTCACGTACCGTCCATCGACGACGTCGAGCTGCCACTGCACCCTGGAGAAGTTGATGCGCCAGACCTCCCACGGGTGCGGAGCGAGGCCGCCACGCCATGACTCCACCACCGCATCGCCACGGGGCGGCACGAGTGCGGCGAAGGGAATCGCCCATTCGAGGGTCCAGCCGCCGTCGACGTCACCCGGCTGGTTCGGCGTGCCGTCCATGTCGATCGCCGTCTTCAGCCCCGCGCAATCCCAGTCGTGGTCGGCCGGACCACCGTCGCGATAGGCGGTGTGCAGGTAGAGGTCGAAGATGGTGCCGAGGATGTTCACCTCGAGTTCGTAGTACTCACGAGCATCGCCGTCGGGATCGATGAAGATCTCGAAGTCATGCTCGTGGAAGACGATCATGTCCCTGGTGTCGTAGGTCGCCCAGAGTTCCGGCTCCTCCATCTCCGCGGCGACGTAGAGGTAGGTCTCGTCCCAGAGCATCTTCATCCTGGTGCGGAACCTGGGATCCGGCATCGAGGGACCCTGGATGTCACGAAAATCGATCGACCAGGCAGCGGTTGCCCAGGCACCGTCGTCGAGCCGCCCGTCGAGGACCGGAGCGATGGTTGCGAACGGCACCTCGTACCGCTCCGGAGCGGAAGCCACCGGATGTGCGTTCTCGACGGCATTCGACGACATCCGGGAGGCCTGACCGTTCTTGCAGCCTGGCAGGACCTGCACGAACAGCGCGCCGAAGAGCAGGAGACCGAGGCACCTCGTCGGCATCAGCCACCCTTTCCGATGACGGCCTGGGCGGCGACGAGTCGCGCGATGGGCACGCGGAACGGTGAACAGGACACGTAGTCGAGTCCACAGCCACCGACCGTCTCGAAGAACTCGATCGACGACGGGTCACCGCCATGTTCACCGCAGACACCGAGCTTGAGCTTCGGTCGGCAGGTGCGCCCCTTGCGAACGGCGATGTCGACGAGCTGTCCGACACCACCCTGGTCGATCGCATCGAATGGATCACGCTCGAGCACTCCTCGCTCGATGTATTCGGGCAGGAAGACGCTTGCATCGTCCCGGCTGTACCCGAAGGCCATCTGGGTGAGGTCGTTGGTCCCGAAGGAGAAGAAGTCCGCGACCTCGGCCACCTCGTCCGCGGTGACCGCGGCGCGGGGAATCTCGATCATCGTCCCGATCGGGATGTCGAGCTTGCCGGTGTACTTCTTCGCCTTGCGGACCTGAGCAATGGTCTCCTCGGTGAGTTCTCGCAGCATCGCGAGTTCGACACGTGTCCCGACGAGGGGAATCATGATCTCGGGGCGCGCATCGACGCGCTTCTTCTTGCAGGCGATCATCGCCTCGACGATCGCGCGGACCTGCATCACGAGGATCTCGGGATAGGTGACGGCGAGTCGGCAACCACGATGTCCGAGCATCGGATTCATCTCGTGGAGCTGGCTGACACGGCGCTTGACGTCCGCGGGCTTGATGCCGAGCTGCTTCGCCATGGCGCGCTGCGCATCCGCCTCGTGCGGCAGGAACTCGTGCAACGGCGGGTCGAGCAGGCGAACGGTGACCGGGCAGCCCTTCATCGCGGTGAAGATCCCGACGAAGTCGCGCCGCTGGAAGGGAAGCAGCTTGCGAAGCGCCTTCTCCCGATCCTTGACGTTCTCGGCAAGGATCATCTCGCGCATGGCACCGATGCGATCCTCCTGGAAGAACATGTGCTCGGTACGGCAGAGTCCGATGCCGACGGCGCCGAAGTCACGAGCGCGCTTCGCATCGGCAGGAGCGTCCGCATTGGTCCGGACCTTCATGCGGGCGATCGAATCGGACCACTTGAGGACCTGAGCGAAGTCACCGGAGATCTTCTTGGGCACGTTGCGCTTGATCTCTCCGAGCATCACCTCACCGGTCGAGCCGTCGATCGAGAAGACGTCCTTGCGTGTGTAGCGCTTGCCGTTCACGGTCAGGGTGCCCTTGGCGGCGTCGATGTGCAGTGCACCGGCACCGACCACGCAGCACTTGCCCCAGCCACGGGCCACCACGGCTGCATGGGACGTCATGCCGCCGGTCGAAGTGAGGATGCCCGCAGCGGAGTGCATGCCGTCGACATCCTCGGGAGAGGTCTCCTTCCGAACCAGAAGCACGTTCTCACCCTTGCCCGCACGCAGCACGGCCTCTTCGGCAGTGAATGCCAGTGCACCGAAGGCCGCACCCGGAGATGCCGGAAGGCCCTTGCAGAGGGTGGTGGCCTTCTTCTTGTCCGAAGCGTCGAAACTCGGCAGGAGAAGCTGGGTCATGTCCTGCGCGGGAATGCGCATCAGGGCCGTCTTCCGGTCGATCAGCCGTTCCTTGGCCATGTCCACGGCGATCTTGACCGCGGCGGCACCGGTTCGCTTGCCGCTTCTGGTCTGCAACATGTAGAGCTTGCCGCGCTCGATCGTGAATTCGATGTCCTGCATGTCACGGTAGTGCTTCTCAAGGGTCTTGCGAACCTTCATGAGCTGCTTGAACACCTTGTCGTTCCAACGGGTCATGCCCTTGATCGGCTGCGGAGTCCTGATGCCAGCTACGACATCCTCGCCCTGGGCGTTGATGAGGAACTCGCCGTAGAACTCGTTCTTGCCGGTGGACGGGTCACGCGTGAACGCGACACCGGTACCGGAATCCTCACCCATGTTGCCGTAGACCATCGACTGGACGTTGACCGCGGTGCCCACCAGGCCCGTGATCTCGTTGATGCGTCGGTAGGAGATCGCGGTCGGCTTGTTCCAGCTTCTGAAGACCGCCTCGATCGAATGCTGGAGCTGCTTGATCGGATCCTGCGGGAAGTTGCTGCCGACATGCTTGCGGTAGACCTTCTTGTAGGCCGCGCAGAGTTCCTCCAGACCCTCGGCCGGAACCTCGGTGTCCAGGTCGACCTTGTACCGCTTCTTGATTCGATCGAAGGCAGCCTCGAAGTGGTCGTGCTCCACGCCCATGACGACGTTGCCGAACATGTTGATGAGGCGTCGGTACGCGTCCCAGGCGAACCTCGGGTTGTTCGTCTCGGCAGCAAGTCCGGCGACCGCCTCGTCGGTCAGGCCGAGGTTGAGGACGGTGTCCATCATGCCGGGCATCGAGACCGCGGCACCGGAGCGCACGGAGACCAGAAGCGGGTCGGACTTGGAACCGAACGTCTTGCCGAGTTCCTTCTCCAGGATGCGAACGCTCCTGGTCACTTCATCCATGAGCCCTGCGGGAAGCTTGTTCCGATCCGAATACTCACCACAGGTCTCGGTGGTGATGGTGAATCCGGGAGGCACCGGCAGACCGATCGAGGTCATCTCGGCGAGGTTGGCTCCCTTGCCACCGAGCAGCTCCTTCATGGTGCCGTTGCCGTCGGTCCGGGAGGACCCGAAGGAATAGCAGCGCTTGACGCGACGCGAACTGGACGAGGACTTCTTCTTGCGAGACGCGGTGGTGGGCATTGGCTTCCTTCGACTGGATCTGGGTGCCATGGTGTGTTGATCCGAGGTACAGACCTGTGGACAGGATCGGGAGATCCCCGTTCCTGAAAGGAGGCAGTGTAATCGCCAGCGTATGATGTACGCGATGACCTCCCCATCTCTCGCCAAATGTCTTGGTCCGGGCCCTGATCCGCTGGCCGTTGCGGCAGGGTGGCCGCCCGAACGCCCTCTCGCGGCCTTGATCAGTGCCAGAGGCGATTCCCCACTGGCAAGATGGAGCATCCTGTCGACGCCGGAAGCCTCCCGGTGCCTTCTGGACGGGGAAGCCGCGACGAGGCAGGGCCTGCTCGAGACCCTGGACGAGCTCGTGCCGACCACCCCGTCCGTCTCGAAATCGTCGGATCCCGACTCCCCTCCCTTTCTCGGCGGCAAGATCCTGATCCTCCCCTACGAGCTGGGTCGAGCCCTGGAACCGAAGGCAGGGCATCCCACCCGCCTGGGGCAGGAAACCGAACCACTGGCCACCGTCCTCTCATGCCCCTCGGCCCTGGTCCATGATCGAGTGCGGGATCAGTGGTGGCTGGTGGGACAGGAGACGGGCGCGAGCGAGCTCCTCACATGCCTGGCATCCGCCACCCCACCGAACCCCGAACCGATCGAGTGCGAGTCGCTCCGGGCGACGCCGGATGACGATGCGTACGGGTCGATGATCGAACGCACCATCGAATACGTGCATGCGGGGGACATCTTCCAGGCGAACATCACCCGTCGGTTCAAGGCGGGCATCTCCCTCCCATCACCACGGGACCGAAGGCGATTCGCCACGTCGCTGCTCGAACGGTCCGGCGCATGGTTCGGAGCGATCATCGAGACCGGATTCGAGGAAGGTGGCGACAGGAGAACGATCATCTCACTGAGTCCCGAACTCTTTCTCGAGGTCGATCCGGTGCAGGAGACCGTCCGGACCAGACCGATCAAGGGAACCCTTCCCGACGGCTCGAAGCCGGAGGACCTGAGGGGGAGCGAGAAGGATGCTGCGGAACTCGCCATGATCGTCGACCTCATGCGCAATGATCTCGGCCGCATCTGCGTGCCGGGGTCGGTGCGAGTGAGTGAACAGCGAACGATCGAACATCACCCGAGCGTCCTGCACGGCGTGGCGGAGGTGACCGGCCGGCTCATGAAGGACACGAGCTTCGGGAACCTGCTTGAGTCGACCTTCCCACCCGGATCGGTCAGCGGCGCGCCGAAGATCCGCGCGATGCAGGTGATCGAGGAACTGGAATCCACCAGTCGCGGCATCTACTGCGGAGCACTCGGATTCGCATCGAACTGCGGGAGGATGCAGCTTGATGTATCGATCCGCACGCTCGACATCAGGCCCTCGGAGGATCCCGGGTCGGGATTCACCCACGAACTGACCTATGGTGCAGGCGGTGGAATCGTCGCGGAGAGCACACCGGAAGGTGAAGTCGCTGAAAGCCGCGTGAAGGCGAGCCTTCTCAACGGATTCCTGGACAGCCATCGCCGTCCGGCGTCACGGGAGCAGACGAGCGGGGCGGAGCGCAACGCGCACGAAGCGATCCCCGGCTGATCAGCCTTCCGCGTCCGACTTCGACTTGAGCTGGGATTCCTGAAGGCGTTCGATGTACGTCGAGATCTGCTCGGCCACGAGGTCCTGATGCTCGTTGTTGAACGTGAAGTCGAACGCGACACCGGCATACGTGCGGTGCATGCTGTCGATGTGGGTGTGGACGACCTTGCCCGTCGCGAGCACCGGGATGTCGAGTTCCGGAGGCAGGGGCATGCGAATCCAGAAGACCCGATGCCTGCCGAGGGCCTGTGCCGCATCCTGGTCCACGCGCAAACCGATACCGCCCCCGCCGAGGTTCATCAGCGTGGCGGCAAAGGGAGGGCCGACGGTCGGCATGACGGCATCCGAACAGATGGAATCCAGGTCGACGGGCTCACCTTTCTGGCTCGCCTCCCACGCGATCTTCACGGATCGTTCGGCGGGGAGAACGGACTTGGGGTCCAGCAGCGGCCAGACCTCGACCTCGGGAAGCTTCAGCTCGCGGGTATCGAAACGACGAGCGCGGCGCTGGCACCGGCGCACGTTCTCGGGGAGCGAGAGACGCAATGCGCGCTGGGATCGACTTCGACTCGATTCCCCGGAGGCATCACCGAGATTGCGCGTCCTGAACATCCAGCGGTTCTGCCCGATCGAGATCGCTCCGACCAGCTCGATGCCGGGCTCGATCTCGATGTTGCGCCCGAGCGCCATCGGAGCCTCGACCGTCATCTCCTCCTCGGTGAGCTGGAGGACCTTGACCCTCCAGACGAGGTCGGCTCCGGCAGCATGTTCGTGCAGGTCGTCGGACTCGCCACCGGATCCGGGGCGCGCGACCGCGAACTCGATCGCTCCACCACGCTCGAAGACCTGCTGGAGCGAGCGACGCCACTCGTTGGTTCGTGATCGTGATGCAGGCACTGGACATCTCCTCTGGTTGGTGCGGACTGAAAGCGTACCGCTCATGGGCCCTCGTGGGTACCTTGGCTGGCTTGAGAGGGATCCAGACCCTCGAATCGCCGATGGGGCCCCGGCCGGGCTCCCGGAAGACAAGTACCCAACCAATCGGATCTTCTCTACAGGTTTGCAGGAAGATCGGTTCCAGTAGAAATACGAAGCAGCGAGGCTGTCGTACTGGAATTCCTCAAAGACGGTCGAATTGAAGCAAATTCGGTTCGG
Organism: Phycisphaerales bacterium; assembly: GCA_022447205.1. Taxonomy (GTDB): domain Bacteria; phylum Planctomycetota; class Phycisphaerae; order Phycisphaerales; family SM1A02; genus JAKVBQ01. The sequence goes on along the minus strand of JAKVBQ010000004.1, from coordinate 132,066 downwards.
GATGGTGGGTCGGCGCGCTCAGCCCGTGGTTACGGGACAGATGCCCCAGTTCGGACATCGACCAGAGGCGGAGGAGGCGCTCGTCCTCGTCAGGGACTTCTGCGGCAGGATCAACGGCATCACCGGTGCGAAAGGCGAAAGCGGGTTCGCCCGGCAACCACAGGATCTGGGCCTGTCCATCCTCGGACACACCGGTCGGCCAGTCCCCTGCATGGACCGATTCCCATGCCCACAAGGGGAAGTCATCAACGAGCAGGACACCCGAATCGGTCAGGCAGGAAGCGATCCGTTCGAAGAGACGGTCCAGATCATGATGGGCCAGGAGCAGGGCGAGGGTGTTCCCGAGGCAGAGCGCAACGTCATAAGGGCCCTCTCGATGCCAGGTCGCTTCGGGTGCGAGCATGTCCTCGACGATCGGCCTGACCGAAGGGTGGTCCACCCAGCCACCGCCAGCCAGGACCGCTGCGTCGTGATCGACCGCGACCACCTCGCAGCCGCGTTCGGCGAGGGGCCGTCCGATGCGACCGAGGCCTGCACCAAGATCGACGACCCGATCCGAGGTCGAGACCCGCTGCAGGACGCCCTCGAGCTGCGCGACATGATCGGTGGGATCGAGTGGATGCTGGTCGTCATGAACCTCGCTCATGTCCCGATTGCTCCCCCCCGGATCGACTTCACGATCGCATCGGCTTCGGCGAGTTCGCTCGCTCCAGGCGAATGGGCGCCGAAACGAATCCGGTACAGGAGATCGGCAAGCACACCGAGTCGAGTGCCGAGCTCGGGATCGATGTCGGATGCGCGCCTCGAGAACGCCAACGGAGTCTCGCTCAAGCTCTTCGGCAGGCCGCGCCGTTCCATGATCCGAAGTGCATCCGCCCAGAATCCAAGCTGGACCGCCAGCTCCCGCGCCCGCTCTCGTTCGGCACCGCCGATCCGCGCGAGTTCGATCACCCTGCGTCGCCGGCGCATCACTGCGAAGCCCGCGACAAGGAACGACATCGCGAGAAGCAGGATCACGGTCATCCAGATGTAGCCTGCAGGTCCGAGCCTGAAGTACCGGTTCACGGAACGGATGCCCTCGAGCACGGATCCGAGCAGATTCTCCACTCGCTCCGACCAGGTCGCCGAAGCACGCTTTGCGAGGACCGCCTGAGAACGAGTGTCGAATCCGACCACCGACGAATTCCAGAGGAAGTCGAGTCGATCGTAGACCCACCTCCAGCCGTCGGCCCACGAACTGTTCCGAACCTGGATCGCCTCGAGCTCCGACCTCGGAGAGGGATCCCATGTCCTCCACTGGTACTCACCGACGCGCACCTCGGTCCAGGCATGTGCGTTGGATTCCCGAACCGTGTAACTCTCCGATGCCTCGTTGTACTCGAGGGCGATGTATCCGGTGACCAGACGTGCCTGGACACCGATGCTCCGGCACATCGCGGTCAGAGCAGAGGCGAAGTACTCGCAGTGACCGAATCGATAACGCTCGAGGAAACTGATGATGGGGTCCTCGCCCACAAGCTGGATGAAGTCACCGAGATCCGTCTTGTAGATGCAGTTGTCCTCCAGCCATGCGGTGAGCGCATCGGCGACCCTCTGGTTCCTGGCCCAGACCGTCTCGTCTGCCCCCACCTCATGGTCCACACCGATCTCCTCGAGGATGGCGAGGGTCGTGACCTTGACTTCGGGAACGGGAAAACCGAGCGTCCTGCTTTCCCTCGACGGCGTGCCGAACAGGTCCTCGAGGACGTTGGTGGTCGGGAAGGGCTGGACCCTCAACCGATAGCTCCAGTAACTGCCGAGGGTGTCCACGCTGGAATCGCGAATGATGAGGTTGGCCGGATCGACCTGGAAAGTCCTCCCCTCGGTCGTCGCCAGCTCAAGCGGCACCCACGGAGCGAACAACACCTTGCTGGTCAGGGAACGCATCGTGACCTCGACGGTGTACTGCTGCCCACGATCTTCGATGGGCCGCACCCCGAGGGCGGTAAATCCCCCGTTCGGCGAGGGCGCGATCGATCGGGTGAATCGCCTTCGACTCGCGATGGTCGGTGCCCACTTGTCGATCGCCGGATCGTAGTGGTTCAGCACTGACCCCCTGAGGAGGATCGGACCGTTCCAACGCATCGGAACACCATCGAGATCCTTCCACTGCAGGGTGAAGACCTCCCGGCGTGATTCACTGATCCGTTCACTGGAGACCAGGTCCACGTTCTGGGAGAAACCGGAACGCCTCCCCGGTCCCTGCCCGGGCACCTGGGCCTTGAAGAGGATGTCCCGAGGAAAGATCACGAAGATGATGACGCTGAAGATGCTCAGGCCGAAGAGCGCGACAAGCACCGTCCGACGGACACTCGCCAGTTCGAGCGGACCGAAACGCACGGACAGGGGCGGAACAAGATGTGCGGAATCCGGGGGGCACTCGGCACGCCGACGACGTGCAAGGTCGGTTCCCTTGTAGAGCTGGTAGAGGATGACCACGTACAGGGCAAGACCGCACCAGACCAGGAGGATCAACCCGAAGAGGAGCTTCTCCGACTGAACCGTGGATGCAAGCACCAGAACCAGTGACAGCACGATCTGCTGCGCATCCTCCCGGGTCGTGCGTTGCTGCAACTGCCTCAGCACGATGAGTCCGAGGACGAACCATGAAAGCAGTTCCATCGAACGTCCCGGGTCGGGATCGGCAATCGCACTCAGGCCGACCAGTGCGACCACGATGATCGCACCGAGGTTGACGGCCCATCTGGGCAGGGACTTGCCCCGAGGACCCTCGACCATGTACCAGCTGAGCGCCACCACGGGTCCGGCGACGATCAGGAGCCAGAAACCCTCGGTCGCGACAGCGACCGCCGCGAGCGAGAGTTCGATCAGTACGAGGAGCCACAACCTGAAACGACGTCGGAGGTTCATGCGGGAACCCCCAGAGGCGAACGCGAAGACGGGGCCTCTTCAGCAGTCCCCTCTTCCGTGGTCTTGAAGTCCAGCACGTCCTCGACGCGGGTCGCGGTCCAGTGCAGTGCGCGATCAGGAGCCTTCCGGGTATCGATGCGACCGGGATGGATGACGATGCAGGCGGAGCGTTCCTCGTCGAGCATCGATGTCGAAAGCGGCGGTTTCCTCTCGGCGCCAAGATCGATCTCGGCGAGGCTTGCCATCAGTCTTTCGCGATGCCAGTGTCCTCGCCGCATCGGAATCGGCTTGTCCTCGAATCCAAGAACCGTGAGTCCATACTCATGATCGGCCTTGTCGGCCTCGGCGATCAGTGAGGCGGCCATGGTGATCGCACGTTCCTCGAGGTCTCCCGAGGTCAGGTCGTTTTCAGCTTCGAAGCGAAGGTCCGCGGGCGGCGTGGAGAGGTCGAGCACGATGCGGACCCGGGGTGGCGCGGAGGATGACCTCTGGATCACGAGCAGGTCTTCGGTGCAACCCAGGCGCTTCCAGGCGATCTGCCGGATGCTGTCTCCGGGCTTGAACTCGCGGACCGAGTAGAAGTCCTCGCCGGGTCCCGGCAGTCGGGACAGTCGGATGCCGCCGAGTTCTCCCGTCACGGCGGTGCGAAGCAGATCCGGACGCACCGCATGGACGCGAGGATGAACGAGGACCCTCTGGGGAAGTTCAAGCTCCACGGAACGTCCCATGAGGCCGAAGGGGAAGAAGCTGGTCAGACGGACCCGGTGCAAGTTCAACACGCCTCGACGTCTCGGCCAGAGCACCGCATCACAGACCTGCTCCTCACCTGGCGCCACCCGGATCGTCCAGGCATGACCTGAAACGGGGAGAACCTCATGCCTGTCGGTGTCGGAAGGTCGCAGGATCTCGTCGACCCTGACCGCGAAGGCGGAGCGGAGTCCAGAGGTGTTGGTGAGCTGGTAGCGGATCTCGAAGGGATCCCCCACTGCCGCGCGTCCGGTCTCGAGACGGGACAAGCGAAGTCTCACCATCATCGACCCGCTGATGATCCCCGAAACGAGGATCAGGGACAGCAGCGCGCCGAACGACCACACGACGAGATTGTTCGGCCGATTCGCCGCAGCGAACCCGACGAACAGGGTCAGGGCCACGAAGAGGAGCCCGGGCAGGTTCAGGTGGAATCGTCGCCTCATGTCTCTGTCATGAGAATACGCGGATCAACCGCCGTACCGTTCAAGTTCCCTGCGAATGCGCTCGGCTTCATCGATCCGACCCCCTCCTGACCCGGCTGGACCCGGCTGTCCGATGTCGATCCGGAGGACCCGGGAGGAACCGCCCCCCGGCAGGGCGTCCACGAACTCGACCATCTGATAGTTGGGGTGGGTGCAGCGAAAGAGCCACTCCTCCTCCATCCAGCCTGCACCAAACGCCTCGATGGGAATCTCGAAGGTGCCATCCTGCCGACTGCTGCCTCTCGCGACGACCTTCCGATTGAGTCCCTTGGGATCCCGGACGATCTCGATGCGGGCACCGGTGACACCGCGACCGACGATCATCCCGGGATCACCGTCCTGGATGGAGACGAATTCCATGCTGCCATTGCCGGCCTCGACGACACGACCCTTCAACGCTGGATGAGTCGAGCACCCGACGACCAGAAGCATGGATGCAAGCAGCAATGCACGGACCGGCTTCGACGGGAACATGGGAACCTCCGATCAGGTGGCGAGAATGATCACGATACCCGCTCCGACCCCGAGCAGGATCAGGATGCCGAGTATGGGACCGACTGTCGCGACGAAACGACGGACGGCATGCATTGCGTTCCGTGAACCGAGGACGTCCGCGACTTCCGGGGGCATTTCGCCCACGTCGACCTGTTCCCAATCGATGCCGGCTGAATCCGAAACGACCGAATCGAGGATCGAACGCGCCTTCTCGATGGAACCGGACGGCACGTGAACCTGCGTGGCACCGACTCGCGCCTCACCATCGGCCATGTTCAGACCGAGCCCCCCCTTGTCGAAGACGAATGCAGGCACCCCCGCCCCCTCGAGGATCATTCGAATCTCCTGGGCCTCGAGTTCATTGCTGCAGGTCGTCAATTCAGCAAGGCCTTCGGGATGCGCTTCCCGTCCATCGTGCTGTTCATGCATTCTGCTGCTCCATCAATCGCCAGTCGACGAGATCATCCAGGGACGCGGTCAGGACGTCACCAGGTGCGAGTTCAAGCTGGGCCGGCCTGGACAGCAGGCTGCCGGTGACCTCCGACTCGGTGGCGGAGTCAACCTGGATCCAGACCTGTTCACGGCCAGACTCCCCCGCGGCCAGCGCGATGCATGCCTGCGCGGCAAGCCCGCCGCGAACGCCCTCGAGCAGTCGAGGCCAGAGCCTTCGTGCCTCCGCGGACATCGAACGCGTCCAGTTCTCGGTGCGTTCGAGTCCACCCTCGCCACGTTCGAGATGCCCCACCGCCTCGATCGGCCAGGTGTGGATCGCTCGGAAACTGCCGCGTGGCTCGGCACCACAGACGATCGCACGTCCCGCCAGCATGGGGTTGCCGGAACCTTCGGTGCCCCCCATCTGGATTCGTTGCGCCAGGGTTCCCACCGCGTTGTCGGACAGCAGTTCAAGTTGTTCCGACAAGGGCTGCAGACTGAGGGCGACGTTGACACCTGCTTCGAAGGGGAATCCGGGTTCGGGAACCCCGCGCTGGATGCAGAGAGCGGCAACCGCTTCGAGCAGGTCGTGCGCAAGGGGCAAGGCGGGGCCTTCCACCTCGAGCATCTCGAGTTCGGGTCGACCACAACGATGCAGGCCGAGGGTGCGCAGCCAGACCTTGTCGCCTTCACGAGGTTCCTCGACGGTCGAGGCGGCATGGATCCGGAACAACATCGTCTCCTCGGGTGCGGCCTCGCCACCGAGAAGCCGCACCGCGACCTCCTCGCCGGAGAACCACTGCTCTGTCTCGATGTCGAGCATCGCGGACAGGTCGTCGGCGGTGACTCCGAGCAACCGGACCATCAGCCTCCAGGACTCGAGTGGATCATCCGGATCGAGCATCGACTGCACGCCGATCATCACACGCGCAGACTTCGCGAACGGGGGAACCTGCATGGCCTCCTGCTCGACGGGTTCGGACCAGAGCACCAACGGGAGTCCATGTCCTTCAAGCTCGAGCACCACCGCCCAGAAGGCCTGTTCAGGTCGTTCGGGTGGTTCGCCATGGAACTCGACCCCGGCACCGAATGCGCCGGAAAGCCGCTCGAGGACCTGATCCACGGAGGGCTGGTCCCCGTCGAAGAACCCGATCAGCGTTGACGGGGAGAGTTCAGGAAGTCCCCAGGGATCGGTGTCATCCTGACCGAGGATCGGCAGCTGATGATCGTGTTCGCCGGGTTGTGCCTCTTGGCTGGTCATCAGTTGAGAATCCCCATGAAACGAAGCAGGAGGAAGGCAAGGTACCCGAGAAGGAGCACCACCACGACCGAACCGATGGTGAGGTTGAAACGCCTGCGGTCCTCCGCCTTCCGAACGACCTTCGCCTCGAAGGCGAGCTGCTCCTCGACGAGTTCCTCGATGACGAGCTCGAGGTCATCACACGAACCGGATCGGACGAGGAGGCTCCAGGGACCACCCTGGGTTCGTCTCCGCTCCGTGTCGTCCCGGGACTCGGTCGATACGTAGTCCTGATTCGGTTCGATCCCGCCATGGCCGATGAGCGCCCCCGGGTTCAGGGGCAGGCGGCCGGAGGGATTGAGGACGAACGGACCCGATGCCTGGGGCGACCCTTCATCCGCATGGCTCCCGACTCCCAGGAGGATGCTGTCGGTCGAGAGATCGACGAGCATCGCCTCGAACTCCATGGCAAGGACGGCGGTGGTGACATCGTGGGCGAGTCGACCATCCTCGAACCTCCGCAGTTCCACCCAGTCATCGCCGACCGATTCCTGATCCATGGATGCGATTCCCTCAGTTCGCGACGATGTTGACGAGTCGACCGGGCACCACGACCACCTTGCGCACCGTCTTGCCCTCGATCAGTTCGGCGATCCGCTCATCGGCAAGGGCAGCCTGCTCCATCGTGCCGGCATCCGCATCAGGTGAGACCTGGATCTTGCTGCGCAGCTTGCCGAGGATCTGCACCGGGATCTCGACGAGATCGTCGACGAGCATCGACTCGTCATGCTCGGGCCAGCTTGCGAATGCGACGGAGGTCTCGTTCCCGAGCCGACTCCAGAACTCCTCCGCGACATGGGGAACGAACGGAGCGAGCAGTCGAGCGAAGCGACCGAGCTGATCCCTGGTGACGCCGGTGCCCGTCGCCTCGTTCACCCATTCGATCATCGCGGCGATCGCGGTGTTGAAGGCGAGTCGTTCGATGTCGTCACCCACCTTGGCGATGGTGCGATGCAGCAGTCGCTCGACCGATTCGTCGGGCTCGTCGCGCACCGCGAGCTCACCGGTCTCCTCGTCGACGGCCAGCCGCCATGATCGCTGGAGGAAACGGTGCACTCCCACGATGTCACGAGTGTTCCAGGGCGCGGATGCCTCGAGAGGACCCATGTACATCTCGTAGAGACGCATGGTGTCCGCACCGTATTCGGCGATGATGTCGTCCGGATTGACGACGTTGCGAAGCGACTTCGACATCTTCGCGACGATCTGCTCGACGGTCTCGCCCGTCGCACGTTCGACGTGGTTGCCGGCACCGTCCTCGTCCACCTCGTCGACCGGGACCAGGGAGCCGTCACCGCGCTTGAAGGCGAAGGACGTGATCATCCCCTGGTGGAACAACCTGCCCATGGGTTCGGGCGTGGAGATTTCGCCGAGGTCGAACAGGATCTTGTGCCAGAAGCGGGCGTAAAGCAGGTGGAGCACGGCATGTTCCGCACCACCCATGTAGAGATCGACACCACCGAGGTGGTAGGACTTCGCGTCGAAGGACTCCTCGCCCCGAGGCAGGACACGGTCGGAGTCACCCGATCGCTTCGAGAGGAGCCAGTAGGCCTCGGCCTCCCTGGAGATGAATCGTTCGGTGTTCCCGGGGTCGCAGTACCGGAGGTAGTACCAGCAGGAGCCGGCCCACCCGGGCATGGTGTTGGTCTCCCGGCGGACCGGGGTGTCAGGCGGCAGAAGCGACGGATCGACACCCGCCTCACCTGCCGTGGTGTTCACCCACTCGGTCGCCTTCCCGAGCGGAGGGGTCGGCTCGTCGCTGATGACCGGCTCGTAGTCGTCGAGCTCGGGCAGCACCACCGGGAGGGCGGACTCGGAGACCGGGTAGTGGTTCCCCTCCTCGTCGAAGACGATCGGGAACGGCTCGCCCCAGTACCGCTGGCGACTGAAGAGCCAGTCTCGAAGCTTGTAGTTCACGAACCCCCGCCCGTGGCCGCTCGATTCAAGCCACTCGATCGAACGGGTCTTCGCCGCAGTCGTGTCGAGACCATCCAGATCGATCGCCTCGTTCGAGGAGTTGACCGCAAGGCCATTGCCGGTCAAGGCCTGGTCCCAGTCCGCCACCGGACCGGGTTCCGAACCGTCCTCGGGTGCGACCACCTGGACGACGGGGAGATCGAAGGCACGAGCGAACTCGAAGTCGCGCTCGTCATGCCCGGGCACCGCCATGATGGCGCCGGTGCCGTAGCCCATGAGGACGTAGTCCGCGGTCCAGACCGGCATCGAGGCGCCGGTCGCCGGATTCACGGCATGCATTCCGATGAAGACACCGGTCTTCTCCTTCACCTCCGCCATGCGATCGACGTCGGATCTGTTTCGAGCGACCTCCACGTAGGCCGCCACCTCATCGGGCGCACCGGCATCGATCGCCTTCCGGACCAGCGGATGCTCGGGGGCGACGACCATGTACGTGGCACCGAAGATCGTGTCCGGACGTGTCGTGAAGACCTCCAGCTGGTCATCACCGACCGCAAACCGAACACGTGCGCCCTCGGATCGTCCGATCCACTCGCGTTGCATGATCCTGGTCGACTCCGGCCAGTCGATGAAGTCGAGATCCTCGAGCAGGCGATCCGCATACTCGGTGATCCGGAACATCCACTGGCGAAGCGGCTTTCGAAGAACGGGATGCCCCCCACGTTCGCTGCGCCCGTCGATGACCTCCTCGTTCGCGAGGACGGTGCCCAGCTGCGAACACCAGTTGACGACCTGCTCGCCCAGGAAGGCCAGTCGCCTGGAGTCGACGTACGCACGGCGTTCGACGGCATCCATCCCGGCGTAGTCCAGTGGTTCCCCGTCCTGGGTCTCGGCGGTGATCGTGCCGTTCTCGAGCCCGTCGACCAGTTCTCCGATTGGACGGGCCTTGCACAGTTTCCGATCGAAGTACGCTTCATACGCCTTCAACCAGATCCACTGCGTCCAGCGATAGTAGGACTCGTCGATCGTCGAGAACTCACGCGACCAGTCGTAGCTGAAGCCGAAACGCTTGAGCTGGCGACGGAAATTGTCGATCGCCTTCGAGGTGGTCTCCCGGGGATGAACGCCGGTCTGCACCGCATATTGTTCGGCAGGAAGACCGAACGCATCGAATCCCATCGGGTGAAGGACGTTGTACCCGGACATGCGCCTGAACCTGGAGAGGATGTCCGTGGCGATGTACCCCTCGGGGTGCCCGACATGGAGGCCTGCCCCGGAGGGATAGGGAAACATGTCGAGGCAGTAGAACTTGGGCTTCGACGGATCGAAGTCGGCATCACCCGGCCCGGGACACCGATAGGTGTCGTTGGATTCCCACCAGGCCTGCCACCGCTCCTCCATGGCATTGGCCAGGGAGGCGTCGTACCTGTGGGCGGGGCGTCCATCGTCTCGGGAGGCGTTCGTCTGTTCCGTCATCATGCTTTTCCACGTCAGGAGCTGATAGCGGCGACCCGCACGGGGGCACCAGCATGAACTCTATCAGGATGTCCTGAACACCCGCGATGCGGCGAGGAAGAATGCCGCCTCAGCCCTGCCTGCTCTTCTCGAGATGCTTCATCGTCTCACCGACGAGGTAGAAGCTTCCGGTCACGCACAGCAGGTCCTCTCGGCCGACGGCTCGAGCGGCAAGCTCGAGGGCCTCGGGCAGGGAGGCTGCGGTCTGGCTCATCTTGCCGCTCCGCTCGCTGAAGGCCTTCTGCAGGTCCAGGGGATCGGCGGCACGAGGATTCGTCGAGGCCTTGGTGAAGATCACCTTGTCGGCACCGAAGTTCATCATGTCGAGCATCGCATCGATTTCCTTGTCCTGGCAGCAGCCGAAGACACAGACCATCGAATCGTAGGGGACATGGGCACCGACGCACTTCATGAGTGCACCGAGCGCTTCCGGGTTGTGAGCACCATCGACGAGGATCCTGGGCTGATCCCAGACCAGCTCCATGCGCCCGTTGATCTTGGTCTTGTCGAGCCCGATGGTCACGAGGTTCTCGGGGCAATCGAATCCGCAGTTCTTCAACATGTCGACGACCGCGAGTGCAAGACCGCAGTTGGTGGCCTGATGGGTTCCGGCAAGCGGAACCGGCAGGTGTTCGAAGCGACTGCTATCGCTGTAGAGACAGACGCGAGTGTGCGGTCCGAGCTCGGACGTCGAACAGAAGCGGTTGCTGAACTCGATGTCCTTGTTGACGACCTGGAGTCGAGCACCGACCTCCTCGGCGACGGATCGGAAGACTTCCTCGACCTCCGGTCCCTGATCGAAGATCAGGGCGGGCACGTCGGGCTTCATGATCCCCGCCTTCTCCCGGGCGATGGCCTCGACGGTGTCGCCGAGAAGACGCTCATGGTCGAGGGCGATGCGGGTGATGACCGAGACTTCGGGGGTGATGACGTTGGTGGAATCAAGTCGACCGCCGAGACCGGTCTCGATGATCGCGATGTCGACCGCCTCCTCGGCGAAATGCCTGAATGCGAGCGCGGTGAGGACCTCGAAGTACGTCGGCTCCTCGTTGATCGCCTCGGCAGCCTGGGCGACGGCCTTCATCAGCTCGGTGAAGCCCGGTCGATCGATGAGCTGACCACCGATGCGGATCCGTTCGCGAAGGTCGATGAGATGCGGCGAGGTGTACTCCCCGACCGCATACCCGCATTCACGGAGCATCGCCGAGATCATGGCGACCGTGGAGCCCTTGCCGACGGTGCCAGCGACGTGAACGGTCTTGATCTGGTCCTGGGGATTCCCCAGTTCCTGAAGCAGGGCACGCATGCGATCCAGCTTGAACGTGTCGTCACGACGGATCACCCGCATGCGCTCGACATCCGTCCTGTTCATCAGGTAACGGACCGCGGTCGTGTAGGTCGTGATCTCCTCGGACCCGATCTTCTTCCCGGTCCCGCTGGAGCGGGGCTTGGAAACCGGAGCTGCTCTGCGAGCGCCCCCCGTCCCACTGGTTCGGGCTCGGGTCTTCGTCCTTGATGCGGTTTGTTTGGCCATAGTCGAGGTATTGTATCCAAACGACGTCCACAATCCAAATGACAGCTTCTAAGCCTTTCTATGGAATCAGCTTGCGTATTTCCATGAAAGCCCGGAAATCGAGGGATTCCCTCATGATTCGACGGATTCGTCGCCATCAGCGAGGTCCGAGTCGTCCACGCCCTCTTCGGACTCTGTCTGCTCCTGATGGGCCTTCAAGGCCGAAGGGAAGGCCTCGTCAAGCTCACGCATCGTGTCCTCGAGGGACTCGGGCACGACCCAGACGATCTCGTCTGGAAGGAGCAGTCCGGTGCCATGCCCTGCGGCGTCCAGGGCGACGTTGAGCCGGTGGGTGAACGCCCGATTCCCGATCAGCCCAAGCACCGGCTCCTTCAGTTCCCCGGCGAGCAGCCCGGCAACGAACTTCACGATCTTCCGGACGGAACCCTCACCGACATCGATGATCAGGAAGGTCCGTTCACCCACGGAAACCGCCGAGACGCTTTCCGCCTCCACGCCCTCGGAACTGAAGGCTTCTGCAAGTTGATCGATCGTCGCCTGGGCGCCGACCGTCTCCGGTCCGAGGAAGCCGACCCGTCGGACCCGCTGAAGGGCTTCCGGATCCGTGGTGAACTCGTGAAGAAACTTGTCTTCAGGGCTTGGAGTGTCTTCTGCGTTCACTGGGTTCCCTTCTCGTCATCGGCTCCGGAAGACACGTCCTCGACCACCGGAACGGGGGTAGGGAGTCGTGCGCCGACGTCCGAACGCCATGCTTCCATCTTCGATCGTAGCCGAGACACGACCTCCTCATTGGCCGTGGCGAGATCATTGGTCTCACCCGGGTCGTTGGCGAGGTCGTACAGCTCGAAACGATCACCCTCGAAGAACTGCAGCAGCTTCCAGGAACCATCGCGAATCGCCGCGACCGGCGTGGTCCGCCAGGGCCCCGCCGCCCCACCACCCTCGAGGTAGGCGGGGAAGTGCCAGTGCAGGGGCCTTGCCGGTGGTGCGTCATCACGTGCGATGCCGGCGAATGAACGCCCGTCCATCTCGATGTCGCCCGCATCGACTTCCGCAAGCTCGAGAATGGTCGGTGCGACATCCCTCAGGAGAACCGGATGATCCGTCGTCGAAGGAGCGCTTCCTCCGGGCCAGCGAACGGCAAGCGGCACCCGAATGCCACCCTCGTACAACATGCCCTTCGAACCACGATACGGCCCGTTGTCCGAGATACGTGCCAGACCACCATTGTCGGAAGCGAAGACGACCAGACAAGGTCGTCCACGGTCCTCGACCGCTGCGAGCACGCGACCGACCGCCTCGTCCATCGCCATCACCATCGCCATGTACTTCTGGACCGGAGCGGACTGTCCCGGATGTGCGACCTTCACCTTCTCGAGCAGGTCGGGCCGAGCCTGGAGTGGCGTGTGCACCGCGTAGAAGGAGAGATACATGAACAGGCGGCGGGAATCATCGACGTCTCGGAGGATCTCGACGGCTTCGTCGGCAAGTCGATCGGTGAGGTACTCGCCCTCCGGACCATCCTCGAGTGCGGCATTGAGGTAGGGACTGAAGTAGGACTTGGGATGACCACGAGAGGTCCCGCCGATCGCATCGGTGAAACCGTGGTCGGCAGGATCATCGCCGACGTGGAACTTGCCCAGGTGCACCGTTCGCCAGCCGGCATCACGAAGCATGCCCGGCAGGGTCGGCACCGACTTGTCCAGGAGCTTCTGATTCGGAACCGGTTCGAGCCTGCGGTTCTCCGCCTTGCCACGACGTGACGACATGACGGTGATGACGCGGTGTTGCGGAGTCGCCAGGCCGGTGAGCAGGCTTGCACGCGTCGGTGCGCAGTTCGGGCCGTCGGAATAGGCGTTGGTGAAGATCGTGGAGTCCGCGGCCAGCCTGTCTATCTCCGGGGCCAGTCCCCGAGTTCCTCCAGTGAAGTCGACATCATGGCACCCGAGGTCGTCGGCAAGAATGACGAGGACGTCGGGGGGGATCGGGGGCGAGACCGCCGAGGGTGGATCATCGGCATGGTCCGCGCCGGCCGAAGCCGCGAGGATGGACAGGCAGGCGAGAAGTGCAGGTCGAACGTGTCGCATGAATCGAGCGTACGAACTCACGTGACGAACGCAAGCCGAAGGGCAAGGCAATCAGTACGGGGTGCGGACATGCAGCGCGTCAGGGCGTTCGAGCAGGAGATCATGGAGCACCCGAAGTGACGTACCGGACGGCGGCTCCTGAAGCTCGGGAAGGGCCACGCCAAGTTCCCTGAGGACCCAGCGCGAACGCAGGGCGAGGATCGATTCGATCCCTTGCTCGGGTTGGTCGAGATGCTCCCAGCCTGCGGGTGCGACGGTTCCGGGGCGGGGCGCGGGCATGGGCAGCACACGTCCAAGGCGTTGCGCGAGCAGGGCGAGCTGCTCGAACCAGACGAACCAGGGATAGCGGAGTTGTTCTGCTCCATTCGTGAGCTCGCATGAGGTGCATGCGAGCAATGGCTCGAGATGAGCGGGCACGCCATCCTCCTCGAGGGCAAGATGCCTGCGAAGTCCGGCCAGCGCGTTGAAGCCGCTGCCGCCCACGAACGTGGAGCTCCCGGCATCGTCACGAAACTCGAGCACCGACGCCTCGCTCGAAACGCCGACGCAGGCGGCTGATCGGTCGGGAATCGCAAGCAACACCGAACGCCACGCTCCGGGCAATGTTCCGATCACGGCCACGCGACTCGCGGCGACGTCGACCAGCTGGTTCTCGATCCGCTCTCGCGTTGTGTCCCGGAGTCGCAGGACGTTGCCCGCGTACCGCACGATGAGGTCCTCCCAGCGATCGTGATCCCTGGAGAGATCGTCCCACGCCATCTGGAGACGTGTCTCGTCACCATGCAGGCGACCAAGGTATTCATGTCGGCGAGCGCGGGTGTTGGCGAGGAAGATCCGCATCAGGGACTCATGCCGGGTGTTCCAACGATCATCGAGTTCCTCGATGAGCCGATCCACACGCTCGTGCACGGGATCCTCGTCGGACCAGATCCCCACGTCGAGTTGCACGACGGAACGGTGCGCCGACTGCTGGTAGCGCAGCACGTCACGCAAACGACCGTCGGGGAGGTAGCCCTCGCCCCGAAGCGCATCAGCCGCCTCGAGCGTGGCCCGGGACTCTTCGCTCCGCCCCGCGTGGAGCAGCGCACGAGAACGCATGTCGAGCACGAGGTGCCGGACCAGCGGCGACCCGTGCTCGAGGAAGGGCGCGGACACCTCGAAGACATGTTCGAGCATGTGCGGACCGGCCCGACCGACGCGAAGGTCGAAGAGGGCAAGCGCACGTGCGACGTCCGCATCATCGAGTGCAACACCAGCAAGCGTCGCCAGGAAGGCGGGGAGTTCGTTCGGATCGGCGGGAAATCGGACGAGTTCGACGCCATCGATGGCGTCGGGCAGGTCCGCATCGTCATCGTGCGCAACGACTCCGAGTCGTTTGAAGCCCCAGGCTCGGAGCGCCGAGACCTTGCCTGGCAGGGTGTCACGCGGAACCGGCGTGAACCGACCGGTCTTCGTGTCGATCCCTCCGGTGACGACGAGATCCGCAGGCCAGGGCACGCCGAAGAAACGAAGCAGGGTGCCGACGCCCGCGGCAAGGGCGACGCTGTCCCCCGCTCCACGTCGACCGACGAGGAATTCGGGTCTCGGCCGAGGCGCATTCGGCAGCAGTTCCGCCATCATGGTGCAGACCAGTGAGACGCCGGCATGCGCGGCAGCATCCGGATCGGAGCCGACCGATTCCGACAGGGCGTCGATGGCGCCTGCCGCACCGATGCGCTCGTCCGACGCGACGAAACGCAATGCACCAAGCGCACCATCATCACCGGGCAAGGCACCGACGATCGGCACCATGTCGGCAGGCAACCAGTCGGACGTGGCCTGGTCGCGAGTCGGTCGGGGCAGGTCCAGTCCGCCTTCGATCCGTTCATCGAGGCCTCGCACGATCCGCTCCACCCAGAGCGCGGCTCGACCTCTTCGAACCCGCTCGACGAGGGTCTGTGGATCACGTGACAACAACCATCCCCAGTCCAGGGCATGCGGTTCATCGAAATGATCGGTTCGGGAAGACGTGGCGCGACCCTTCCTTCGCTGTCTGCAGCCGGATGTCGGTCGACGAGCGAATCAGATCGAAAAGCGCTGTCCGTTGGACATCTTGATGAGAATCGGCTGGTTCATGAGACGAGTCTGGGCATCAACCCCGAGATTGGCAAGCGAGGTGGTCCAGAAATCCTGGAGGTCGTCGATCGGTCGTGCCAACCGGGCACCGATCCGGACCAGGTCGATCCTTCGGCACCAGGCCTCGTCGGCATCGGCGATCCTGAACTTGACGGTCACCTGCCAGTCCTCCTCGAGAACCGCACGAACCTCCGCGGTGGTGCCGTCGTCGAATCGCATCTCGCCGCGTCGCCGGGCAAATCGATCGATCATGCGTGCACTGGGTCGCCCGCCATCAAAAGCCAGCTCCGGTTCAAGCTGCTCGGCAGGATCAAAGTGCGCAGCCCGGCCGATGTGTTCGACCGGACGGAGTCCGGCAGCAATACGTGCTTCCGAGATCGCCAGGCAGGCGGTCAAACCGACCGGCGCCACCAGGATCGGCAGCAGGAACGCATCGGGCGTCAGCTCGAGTTCCAGAAGTCCGTGCAGTGCACCGGCCGCTTCATCATCGAGAGGGAGGCCATCACACTCGAGAAGCATCGACTCGATGACCGAATGGGCCGGTTCGAGGAGCCCGCCCATGTCTCGGTCGACGATGCGCAGGGTATGGAACGCCTGGGCCTCGAGGAGAGCACGCACCAGTTCCTCACCTTCGGCACGACGCAGGCGCACGACGAGGTCGAGGCAGGCGGTGCTGAGCTCATCGGAAAGATCTGCGGCACGATCACCAAGAGCGCCGGGCCAGGCCAGGTAGGCATCCGGCTCGCCGATGGCGGCGAGCCGGGCGGCACAAAGAACGTGGTCCAGTGCGGTGTCGGCACCCTGGAGCTCGTCCTCGATCGAGAGTCGGAGTTCATCAAGGGACCGTTCGGAGTCGGAGTGGTGTTCAGACATGGAGCAAGGCCTCGGATTCACCCGTCGAATTCGCATCACGAACACGGGTCATGACAGGAACCAGCTCCTGCCTGAGATTGGACACATCGCCCCCGTCGATCCTGACCGGCGAAGTCGGGAATTCGAGCCGGAAAACAAGGGCCTCGGACATCATGAGTTCGCCATCCGATCCTCGAAGTGCTGCAGGAGGTCAGGAAAGAGGTCCGCGTATGCCCTTCGATAGCGTGAAATCTGCTGATAGGCGGCGTCAGGCGTGGCCAGACCCAGGAGGCTCTGTGCCTGTTCTCGATTCAGGGGACAGAGCAGGCGATCCGCCTCGAATCCAGTCCGACGGGACTCGTGTTGTTCACGAGTCTCTCGATGCATGCCGGGCGACGCTTCGATCTGTCGGTCGATCTCCGCGATCTCATCGGCCAGACGCCTGCGCGCCAGGTCATGCTGCTCGACCAGGGCTTCGAAGGCGGAAAGATCGCTGCTTGATTGGATGACCTGCTTGAGATCCTCTTCAAGGACGGTCATCCCCGGCTGTCCGCGGTCGAGCCGGGGCCAGCACTGCAGGGATGCCATGCGGACCTTGGCATCGATACCGGCTTCAGGTTCCCAGCAGATCTGGATCGGCAGCGAAGTCAGATCAATGCCGCCACCCGGGCGGTTTGGAGACCTGGCTTCAAGGGTCTCCCCGACCCCGCCATCGGCATCGATGTTCCTCGCCCTGCCAACTCGCTCTGGATCACTGGACATCCCCGTGACCCCGCATCGTCCAGCCTTCGCGTGGTAGCTGAGTGCACGCTTCTGCACGAGATCGGGCGCTGCAAGATAGGCGAGAACCTTGTCCGCTTCCCGTTCGAAACCATGCAACAGGGTCTGAGCTCGCCCCTTCCGCATCAGGCCATCGATGAAGACCCCGATGAAATCCTGGGCTCGGTCAACATCACCGAGAAACAGGAATCGAGAACGGAGGGACCATTGCTCCCAATCACCGGGCGAACCATTCAGGATCATGCCATGAAGTCGCTCATCGAGTGCGACCCAAAGGCGATCAAGAACCGCCTCCCACCCGACAGCATGGGTCTCCAGGCATTCAAGTTCTTCTGCCGTGAAAGACATTCCGCCCAATAGCCGCCCTTTCGTTCCGGAACACGCAGCATACTCGCTGGCTGGTAGCATCATGAGTCGATGACCGACCTCCAAACCTGCATCAACCCCGACCTCCCCGCCGCCGACGAGTACAAGGAGCGGTGGTACGGCCTGATCGGTCGCGAAAAAGCCCGGGGCATGGCCCTCTCGATCCGCCTGCACCGGGCGTGCTCGTGGCTGCGGCGTGCGCAACACGTCGCCCGCACCGACGGCACCGACTCGATCGATGACCAGCTGGTCCTCCTCTGGATCAGCTTCAACGCGCTCTACGGACTGTGGGACGAGGAGACCAACCACCCCGCCCGGGACATCGGCAGCGTCCGGGACTTCCTGAGACGCGTCCTCGAACTCGACCGCGACGATGAGTTCGGGAAGCTCCTCCAGCGGGAACGGGGACTCTGCGAGCGCCTCTTCGACAACGTCTACCTCGACCACTACTTCTGGCGCGGGCTCGATGCCGGGGACACCGAGGACGACAGCTGGCACAACATGCCGACCAAGGGACGCAAGTACCTGAATGACGGCCGGGCGGAACTCGCCCTGGACCGGCTGATGCTCTACCGGGTCTACACCCTGCGTTGCCAGCTGGTCCATGGCGGCTCGACACACGGGGGCCAGCTGAACCGGGCCTCGGTGGCGGACTGCGGGCGACTGCTGCATCAGGTGCTCGACATCGCGATCCGGATCCTGATCGAACGAGCGGAAGACGTCGAGGGAACGCTCGGACCGATCTGCTACCCGCCGGTGCCTTCGAAGGACTGAGCAGGGATCAGGAAGATCCGTTCGAGGTCCCGTCCAACCGCCCGGGCAGGATGGGCGGCATCGGAAGTCCGAGGGAATCCGCGACGGCACGAACCATCTGGTACTCACCGGTCCGAATCATGCCGTCATGCGACGCTGTCTGAAGGCAGGCTCTCAGGACCCGAACCTGGACATCGGACCTCGCCTCGACGAGTGCATCAAGCGCACGGTCGAGTGCTGCCAGGGTCATCGCCGACTGATCGGGCGGCGTGGTGTTGGCGCCGAGCACGGTCGCACCTGCGGCATAGGCAGCGCTTGCTTCCTCCTCGGTTCGAGAGCCACGACGGGCGACCATGCAGACCGCCGCACGCGCTTCCTCGAGCACCGCGGCGAGAGGTCGCTTGCCGGGCCTCGGCACGACCAGGCTCACTCGTGCCTTGAGTCGACGCAGGATGATCCGCCCGACCAGCCACTCGAAGAGGTCCATCCTGTCGTCGGCCTTGATGCAGGATTCGATGACCATGATCAGGCGATCGGTGTGAAAACGATCCAGTCGGGAGAGCGCCGGGACCGCCAGATCGAGAATCACCAGCTGCTGCACGCGATCCATTGCGATGAGGAAGGGATGCAGGGCCTTGAGCTCGGCGACGATGGGACCACCCAGCTGACTCGTGATGTTCGAGCGCTGGCGGAACTGCACCACGGGATCGTCATCGACCAGGAACCCGAGGATCGCCGCCTGCGCACCCACCGGGTCATGAATCGAATCGAGGAGCCGGACCGGAAGACGATCCATCAGGCTGCGAGCGTGTTCGAGCGCCGCCGGCTTCATGTCACCGAGGTCCTGAAGGGCGGCGAACGCGGCACCGAGCTGAACGGCGTCTGAAGTGGCGTCTGATCCCGGGGCCGCAACGCGTCCCAGCTCGGCCACGGGAACCTGTTCGATCCGGGAGATCCGGGATTCAAGCGGCGGATGCGTCGCGAAAATCGAGGACGTCGGCCGGGAGAAGAAGAAGTGGGCGAACTCGGAGGAGTTGGGGTTTCGGAATCGGTTCCGCCCCCCCCGCGAGGCGATCTCACGCAAAGCGCCTGCGATGCCTTCGGGGTTCCGGGTGTAGTCGACAGCGGCTGCGTCAGCGAGGAATTCACGTTGCCGTGAGACCGCGGACTGGATCATGCGACCGACCAGCGTCCCCACGGCACCCACGAGCTGCATGATGACCCCGATGATCATGGCGATGATGATCGCACCGGGATGAGCGAGGTACTTGGAATCGAGCCGATCATCCTCGGGCGAGGAGAGGAACTTGCCCAACGTGCCAACGGCCATGATGCCGTGAATGACGCCCACGAGCCTGCCGTTGATGCGGGTGTCCCCATGGACGATGTGGCTGAATTCATGAGCGATCACCCCCTGCATCTCGTCCCGATTCAGTCGATCGATCAACCCCTGGGTCACGGAGATGACGGCGTTCTCGGGCGACCAGCCGGCGGCGAAGGCGTTGATCGACCGGCTGTCGATGACGAACACCGGTGGGACCGGCATGCCGGATGCGATCGCCATCTCCTCGACGATGTTGAGCAACTGCCGTCTCTCGTGTCCGGTCGTCGCAGGATTGATGGGGATGCCCTTCATCAGAAGCGCGATGGCCAGTCCCCCGCCCCGAAGCGAGATCATCATCCGGATCGAGCTGATGATGATCACGAGCATCGTCCCGACGATCATGACCAGGGCGAGACGCCAGTCGAAGAGAAACCCCTGCCATCCGTCGGAATCGAGACCTTGGGCATACGACATGTCCCCGATCACGGCATCCACACCCTCGAGGACCAGCCAGGCGAGCCCGACGACTGAGAACCAGACGCCGAACGAGACCAGAAGCGCTGCCACGGGAAAGAGCCAGAGCAGCAGCCTGGATCGTGCATGTGCCTTGGCCTGGTGCGTGAGGAAGTCCAGTGTGCATCAACCAGAAAAGGGGTCGCTTGGTCAGCCCCAGTCACCAAGGAGCAGGGCGAGGTCCGATCCATCAACCACGCCATTCGCGTCGATGTCGGCCGTCACATCCAGAGTACCCCATGCACCGAGGAGGATGGTGAGATCCGCGCCATCGACGACGCCATCACCATCGAGATCACCGGTCCTGAGGCGCTTCAGGATGAAACTGCTCGAGGTTGGGCTTCCGACGTTGATGAGGATCGCATCGGTGTCTCTCGCGACAAAGGCCTCGTTCGGGCGCCCGTCGGTGGCCGGGTCGATGGAACCGATCACGATGAGATCCGCGCAGTGCCGGATCTCGCCACCGTTTCGTGACATGACCAGCAGATCCTGGAAATAGGTCTGGGTGTCGAAGACATGGATGACGAGTTGGTCGCCCGCAGGGAGCACTCGCCCGTGCAACGCCCAGTCCCCACCCAGAGACCGCACGACGGGTTCACCAGGCTGATCTCCGTCAAGCGGCCAGATGACCAGCACGTCATCCGAGGCGATGGTCATTGCTCCCACGACCAGTTCGTTGTCGGCGTGCAGGACGGATATGTCGCAGCATGCCTCCGCGGGTCGGGGCAGGAGGTGGAACATGCCGTCACCGTTCCAGCGGACGAGGGTCCGCTCACTGTCGCCTTCGAGAAGCAGGCTCGAGGTCACCCCCCCCGCCTCATCGAGGACACAGGCTTGCCAGGGACTGAAGGTGGCTCCGGCGGGCATCGAGAGCAGCTCGTACACGCCATCGACCCATCGCGTCGGGTAGTGACGATTCTCGAGACGGACGACCCCGGCGATGGTCCGACCATCGGGCGTCATCCCGTAGGCCCTGCTCCAGGTCGTGCCGGGAGGCCCGGAAAGCTGCTCCGGATTCCCACCCGGAGTGAGGAGCCAGGTCGACCCCCCGTAGTCGTAGTAGAGGAGCGTGTTGTCCTCGGCCAGTGCCACGGTGCGGGGTATCCGCTCCGACGTGCCGAGATCGATCAGCTCACCGTTCGGGGACACGAAGAAGAGGACCGTGTCGCACGCTCCGTCTGAAGGAGGACAGCTGTAGGCGGTCCCTGCAATCCAGCCTGCCTCGTTCATGAGCTGTGGGTAGGCGGTGGTGAATGCGTCACCGGTGAGATCCCGGGGAGACTCGCCGTCACGCCAGCTGAAACCATGCTTTCCGATCGAGATCAGACTCGAACCGACAGCTCCCAGAACGGTCTCGCCGGGTCCGAAGCCCGTGGCCTCGGCGGTGCAGCAATAGGGAGAGTCGCTCACCGGCAGGACCGGGACACGCACCGCCTGGTAGCGCGGCGCTGCATCCGTGCCTTCGCCAAGGGCAATGGATGCAGCCAAAGCGACAAGCAGGAAACAAGTCAGGGTGTGGTTTCGATTGATCATGCCGTGCGCCATTGTGCGAGATCGATGTTACGAACGAAATGAGAGGGGGCAATGCAATTGATGCGAAAACGCCCCCGCCCTACGCAGAACGGGGTCAGACGGGATGCCATGACAAGGAATCGGACCAAGAAAGCAATTTGAACTGCAGGAGCAGGAAGTCCGGCTAGATGCCGAGACGCTCCCGGTCCGCCCGAAGAAACCCGATGCAGTTGTCGATATGCTCGGACAGTTCGATGCCGATCGCCTCGGCCCCGTTGCGAACGTCGTCACGATTGACCGCCGCGGCGAACTTCAGGTTCTTCAGCTTCTTGAGGACGGATTTCGATTGCAGTTCGGCAATGCCGTCGGGACGGACCCTGGCACAGGCGACGATGAATCCGGCGAGCTCGTCGACCGCATACAGGTAAAGGCTCATGTCGTCCTCTCGAGGCACGCCGCTGTAGTCGGCATGCGAGAGGATCGCCCTGATGATCTCCGGACTGACATCGTCACGCGTCCCGAGATGCTCGACCCCCACGAAGGGATGCTCCTCCTCGGTGGGATGGCGTTCGTAGTCCATGTCGTGAAGCAGCCCGGCGACGACCCAGTCGTTCACCTGATCGGGCGCGACCTTCGCCGCATACCCACCCATGCACGTCGCGACCGCCTCCATGTGACCACGAAGGGACGGACTGTCGACCCAGTCATGCATCAGTTCGCGAGCTTCATCGACGGTGATACCCATGCCTGGCAGGCTCCGTCAGCGATCAGAGTTCGGTGGAATCATCGTGCGGGATCGGCTGGATCGTGGCGGTCGCATCAACGCCCGCGCGCTCTCGAAGCCGTTCGAAGATCACGTAGAAGACGGGCACGAGTCCGAGACTCAGGACCGTCGCCATCAGCATGCCGCCGAGGACCACGGTGCCGATCGAGATCCGGCTCTCCGCGCCCGCACCGCTGGCGAGAACCAGCGGGATCACTCCGAGGATGAAGCTGAACGCCGTCATGAGGATCGGACGCAGGCGAAGCTTCGCGGCACCGACCGCCGCTTCGACGGGATCCTTGCCCTGCACGCGCAGCTCGCGTGCGAATTCGACGATGAGGATCGCGTTCTTGGCCGCGAGGCCGATGAGCATGACCAGACCGATCTGACCGTAGATGTCGAGGGCACGACCCGCGAGCATGAGCGCGAGGAGCGCCCCGAGAATCGCAAGCGGCACCGTCAGCATGATCATGATCGGCAGGATCCAGCTTTCATACTGCGCGGCGAGCAGCAGGAAGACCACGATCAGTGCAAGACCGAAGATGAACGGAGCGAGGTTGCCGGCCTTCAGCTGCTGATAGGTGGTGCCCGTCCACTCGTATCCATACTCGGAAGGCAGCACGGTTCGACAGAGCTCCTCCATCGCGGCGATGCCCTCGCTCGAGCTGTAGCCCTTGAAGACGTTCGGATTGCCGAGCACCTGCACGGTCTCGTAGAGGTTGTAGTGCGGGATGTAGTCGGGACCGGTGATCGGTCTGACCGAAGCGAGGGTGGAGACGGGAATCATCTCCTGATTCGCACTGCGCACGTAGAGGCGACCGATGTCACCGGCGTCGGAACGGGCCCAGCCCTCGGCCTGGGCCTGAACCTGGTAGACCTGGTTGTAGAGGTTGAAGTTGTTGATGTAGAGGGAACCCAGCTGGACCTGGAGCGCCTCGAAGAGAACGCTGAGGTTCACGCCCAGCAGCTTCGCCTTCTCCCGGTCGACGTCCAGCCAGAGCTGGGGCACGTCGATCTGACCGGGCGTGCTCACCATCATCAGCCGCTCGTCCTGGTTCGCGGCCTCGATGAGTTTCTGGACGTCCTTGAAGAACTTCTCGTAGTCGGCCGAAGGCAGGTTCTCGACCTGGAGGGTGAACCCTCCGACCGCGCTGAGCCCCTGGATGGGCGGCGGGTTGAGGAACTGGATCTCCGCACGTGGGTCGTGCTTGAAGATCTTGTTGAAATCGAGGATGAGGCTGTTCGCCCCGTGCTTGGCACCGCGGACGTCCCAACTCTTGAAGATGGGAATCACGAAACCGGTGTAGGTCTGGCCGGTTCGGGTGAGGAAGTTGTACCCGGAGACGGAGATGACGTCCTCGACCCACTCGTTCTTCTTCAGCTCGGCAGCCACGTCATCGAGGACTTCGTTCGTACGCTCGACGGTGCTGGCCGGCGGCAGCTGCACGATGCCGAAGCAGTACCCCTGGTCTTCGTTGGGAACGAAGGACTTCGGATAATGCATCGCCAGCATCGCGGTGATTGCGGCAAGAGCCCCGAAGCAGATGAGGACGAGAAAGCGCAGCCGGATCAGCCAGTGGATCAGTCCGCCGTAGACGTGGATCAGGTGATCGAAGACGTTGTTGAACCAGCGGAAGAGGATGAAGCGTTCCTCGGGCTTGGTCGGCTTGAGGAAGATGCCGCAGAGTGCGGGGCTGAGCGTGAGGGAGTTGATCGTGGAGAGCGCGACGGAGAATGCGATCGTCAGTGCGAACTGGTTGTAGAGCTGACCGGTGATCCCCGGCATGAATGCGGTCGGGATGAACACCGCGAACAGCACCAGCGAGGTCGCGAGCACCGGCCCGACGACCTCGTGCATCGCGACGGACGTCGCACGACGCAGGCCCCATTCCGGGTGTTCCTCGAGCTGCCGCTCGACGTTCTCCACGACGACGATCGCATCGTCGACCACGAGGCCGACGGCAAGCACCAGCCCGAGGAGGGTCAGGGTGTTGATCGAGAACCCGAAGAGGAGCATGAACCCGAACGCGCCGATCAGGGAGACCGGGATCGCGATCACCGGAATCAGGGTGGTGCGCCAGTTCTGGAGGAAGACGAAGACCACGAAGACCACCAGGGCCAGGGCCTCCAGGAGTGTGACCACGAGATCCTCGATCGAGAGCTCCACGAACTTCGTGGTGTCGTAGGTCACCTCGAACTCGACATCCGCGGGGAACTTCTCGGAGAGCTTCTCCAGCACGGACAGGACGTTCTTCTTGATGTCGAGCGCGTTCGCGCCGGGAAGCTGGTAGACGCCGATGTTCGCGCAGCCGATCGCATTCAACGCCGAGGCAGTCTGGTACGACTGCGCACCGAGTTCGACGCGACCGATGTCCGCGAGGGTGACCATCCGGCCGTCCTCACCGGTCCGGACGACGATCTTCGAGAACTCCTCCGCGGTCGTCAGGCGACCGAGGGTGCTGATCTGCAGCTGGTAGGCCGGTCCTTCGGTGGTGGGAGGCGCACCGATGAGACCCGCCGCGACCTGCTGGTTCTGCTCCTGCACGGCGTTCTTGACGTCGTCGACGGTGATCGCCATCGCGGACATCTTGTCGGGGTCGAGCCAGATGCGCATCGCATATTCGCGAAGCCCGAAGTTGTTGATGGAGCCGACACCCGTGACGCGTGACAGGGGATCGGTCAGGTAGATGTCGGCATAGTTGCCGAGGTAGACGTCATCGTAGGTCCCGTTCGGGGAGACCAGGCTCACGACGAGCACCATGTCGGTCGAGGTCTTGTCGATGATGACGCCGGCCTGGTTGACGATCGTGGGCAACTGTCCGGTCGCCCGACTGATCCTGTTCTGGACGTCGACCGCACCGATGTCGAGGTCATACCCGACATCGAAGGTGACGGTGATCAGTGCCGCACCGTTGTTGGCACTGACGGAGTTGATGTAGGTCATCCCCTGGATGCCGTTGATCTGCTCCTCGAGAAGGGAGGTGACCGAATCAGCGGTGACCTCCGCACTCGCACCGGGATAGTTCGCAGCGACCGTGACGGTCGGTGGGACGATCTCGGGGAACTGGGCGATCGGCAGCACGAAGATCGAGAGGCCGCCACAGATGATCATCAGCAGTGCGATGGTCGCGGCGAAGATCGGTCTGTTGATGAAGAAGTCAAGCACGGGTGTTCCACCTCAGGGAGTCAGCGAATCGTCACTTGCCGTTTCCGGTTGCTGAACCGGTCGAGGATGTCTTGGGGGCGGGCTTCGAGGCCTTCGCGGACTCGTCCTTCGAATCGGAGGACGAAGAGGCATTCGAACCGGTCTTCCCCGGATCGGTGACGATGGTGACCTTGTCACCGGACTGGAGATCGTTGCTTCCGAGCACGACGATCTTCTGTCCGTCACGAAGGCCCTTGGTGATCATTGCCTGGCCGTCGCTGATGTCGCCGACGGTGACATCCTGTCGCGTGATCTTGTCCTTGTCGTCGATCAACCACACGAACTGCTTCCCCCCCTGTTGCGCACGAAGCGCCGCCTGGGGGATGACGATGGCATCGGGAATGCTCTGGACCCAGAGCTGGACCTCGGAATACTGCCCCGGAAAGGCCCAGGCATCGGGATTGTCGAAGCGGACCCTGACCATGACGGTGGAGGTGTTCTGGTCGACCTGGTTGTCGATGAAGTCGACCACGCCGTCGAAGACGCGTCCGCCTCCGCCACGGGTTCCGTTCACGCGCACCGAGGCCTTGATGTCGCCCTTGCTCTCCAGTTCGGTGAGCCGCGGCAGTTCCTTCGCGGGAATCGAGACCAGCGCACGCATCGGGTCGTACTGGATGAGGGAGACGAGCGTCGGTGAACCGGACCCCTGGACCAGGTCACCGACCTCGACCTCGCGTTGTCCGACGCGACCGGTGAATGGTGCACGGATCGTCGCGTACCCGAGATTCAACTCAGCCTCCACCAGCTGGCCTGCAGCGGACTCGACCTGGCCCTCGGCCTGCTCGAGGTTGGAGACGTAGGTGTCGAACTGTTCCTTCGAGATCGCTCCGGTCTCGACGAGTGGTCGATTGCGCTCGAGGTTGTGGGAAGCGAGATTCCGCGCGGCGACGGCGGTCTCGAGCGCACCCTTTGCCTGGAGCAGTGCCGCCTCGAAGGGGCGAGGATCGATCTCGAAGAGCCGATCCCCCTTCTGCACGATCGACCCATCCTTGAATTCGACGGAATCGATGTAGCCGGTGACCCGGGAACCCAGCTGGATGTCCCGGATCGCGTAGGTCGTCCCCGGCTGGTCGAGCTTGATCTCGTAGACGCTGGAAGCGATCGTCTCGGAGGTGACGGTGGTGTCTCGCGACTCCATCACGGCCACCTGTTCCTTGGCGGAGGACCCGGACCCTCCACATCCGATCAGGAGTGCGGGCGGGAACAACAGAAGACAGGGAAGAACGACTCTTCTCATTGGGAATCTCCTCCGTCACGAGTGGTGACGGAACTGGCATCGGACTGGGAGACCGGAACCGGACCATCGGGCCCGGGAATCATCGGAGTCCAGTCACCCCCCATCGCCTTGAAGAGCGAGACCGCCGCCTGGGCGACCTGGCCTTCGAGGTTCAGAAGGGTGTACTCGGCATCGAGGTACTGAAGTTCGATCTGGACGACGGAAGCAAGATCCACCGTCCCCGCCTCGTAGGACTGGAGCATGAGCACAAGTGTCTCGAGGATGTCGTTTCGTGCGTCGGCCGAACTGCGACGAGAGACCTCGGAGCTGGCGAAACCGACCAGGGCGTTCTCGACTTCCTGGTAGGCACCGAGGATCGTCGACTGATAGGAGATGAGCGCCTCCTCGGCGAAGGCCTTCTGTCGATCGATCTGGCTCTCGATGGAACCCCAGTTGAGGAGACTCCAGTTCATGGAGGGGCCGATCGACCAGTTGCGGTTGCTCCAGTCGAGGAGCTCGCTGCCACTGTTGGCCTGGTACCCGAGGCCACCGGTCAGGGTGAACTGGGGCAGGAGCAGGGCCTCGGTGGCGCCGATCAGCTCGGATGCCGAAGCGAGGCTGCGTTCGGCGGAGCGAATGTCCGGACGCTGACGGATCACGTCGGCAGGCATGCCGATTCCGATTTCCGCAGGCGGAACGGGGATCTCACCGGCATCACCGACGAGTTCCTCGAGGGCGCCGGGTGCCTCTCCAAGAAGGATGGAGATCTGGTTGAGGGCCTGGGTCGAGGCCGCCTCCTCGGAAGGCAGGGTCGACTTGAAGTTCTCGAGCTGGGAACGTGCGGAAAGCACGGTGGAATACGGCGCGGTACCGGCCTCGTATTCCTGCTCCGCGATCTTGAGCGCAATGCCCGCTGCGGCGATCGCCAGACCGTTGAGTTCAGCCCGAGCTCGATAGGTTCGGTAGTTGATGTAGCTGGCGGCGACCTCGGCACGAACAGTGACGAGCATGTCACGCCAGTTCTCCACCGCGGCGATGACGTCCGACTCGCGAGCCTGCATCGTCCGCCGGACCCGACCCCAGAGATCGAGCTCCCAGGTCATCTCGAGACCCAGTGAGTAACTCTCGCCCGAAGAACCGGGAATGCCGGCGACGGGTGCACCGGCGCCATCGGCTCGATACCAGAGCGCACGGCCGGTTCCGTCGACCGTCGGGAAGAGATCCGCGGCGGCGATGCCGTAGGCGGCACGTGCGGCGTCGATGCGTGACACCATCGTCCGAAGGTCGAGATTGTTCTCGCCTGCACGACGAAGCAGCTCGACGAGCACCGCATCATCGAAGTCGTTCCACCAGGCACCGGGACCATCCTCGTCGGTCGACATCGAATCGACCAGCTTTGCATGCCATGCATCGGGCTCGATGACATCGGGCCTCTGGTAGTCGGGCCCGACCATGCATCCTTCGGTCGAGACGAGGATTGAGCCGGCAAGCAGGAGGAATGTCAGGTTCTGCCGATTGAGTCGCATGGAGAGAGTCTAGTGCAGGGAGGACGATTCGTCGCCCCGAAGGAACGGTCGGTAAGCTGTCGTCCAGATGAACGCTCAGGTGGACAGACCGATCGGATGTGTCGCCCTTCTCTTCGCCATGGAGGAGGAGGGACGCCCGATCGCGGAGCGGTTGTCCCTGGGTGAAGCCGAGCAACTGCACGAGCAGCTTCCGGCACGGATCCGGAGGGGAAGACTCGGCTCGCTGGAGATCATCCACTGCGTCAACGGGGTCGATCCGATCCATGGCGTCGACCGGATCGGAACGGAATCCGCGACCCTGACGGCATGGCTCCTCGCGGAGACATGCCGACCCGATCTCCTGGTGAATGCAGGAACCTGCGGCGGGTTCGAATCCCGAGGCGGATCGATCGGACGGACGTACCTCGCCTCGGGTGACCTGCTGTTCCACGACCACAAGGTGCCCATCCCCGGGTTCAGGGAACAGGGCGAAGGCCGCATCGCGACCCTCGACACCGGGAAACTCGCGAACACGCTGGGGATCAGGACCGGTGTCGTCTCGAGCGGAGCCTCGCTCACCGCCCGACCGGACGAACTCGAGTTCTTCGATCGGGAGGCGGTGATCGCCAAGGACATGGAAGCGACCGCGATCGGCGTGGTGGCGCGGGATCTCGGACTCCCGTTCCTCGCACTCAAGGCTGTCACCGATCTCGTCGATCATCCGGAACCTTCGCACGAGGCGTTCCTCAGGAACCTTGCGAGCACCACCGCACGTCTGACCGATCATCTTGAAGCACTGCTTCGGTTCATCGAAGAGGGCAGGAGCATTCAGGACCTCGCCGGCTGAAACAGGGCAGGTCAACCCCAGGGAGCATCCGATGTCGGTCCTGCTGATCGCCGCCCTCTCAGTCGTCTTCTTCGTGATCGCCTACAACACCTACGGGCGGTGGCTCGGTCGGCGGATCTTCGAGCTCAGCATCGGCGCCACATGTCCTGCCGAACAATGGCGCGACGACACGGATTTCATCCCGACCAGGCGCGGCGTCGTCTTCGGGCATCACTTCACCTCGATCGCCGGCGTCGGCCCGATCGTCGGCCCTGCGATCGCGGTCTTCTGGGGCTGGCTCCCCGCGTTGATCTGGGTCCTGCTCGGTTCGGTCCTCATCGGTGCGGTGCACGACCTCGGCAGCCTGGTGGTCAGCATGCGCAGCAACGGCCAGACGATCGGCGACATCGCCGGACGGATGATCACGAGGCGGGTTCGAATCCTCTTCCTGGCGATCCTCTTCATGGCACTGATCATCGTCCTCGCGATCTTCGGGCTGGTGATCGCCGCGGTGTTCAGGATGTTCCCGGAGGCGATCTTCCCGTGCCTCGTCCAGGTGCCGATCGCCGTGCTGATCGGCATCGTCCTCCGGAAGACCGGCATCGGACTCCTCGTGCCGTCGATCATCGCGCTCATGCTGATGTACATCAGCGTGATCTACGGCGATGTCGGATTCCTCGGGTCGTTCAACGGCTGGGCGGCATCCTGGTCGACGATCACGTGGTGCGCGGTGCTTCTCGCCTACTGCTACGTGGCATCGGTGCTCCCGGTCTGGGTCCTGCTCCAGCCACGCGACTACATCAACGCCCTGCAACTGGTCTCGGCGCTGGGTCTGGTGGTGATCGGCCTGGTCACTGCGGCGATCCTGGGCGGACCTCCGGTCGAGATCGATGGTGAGATGACCCGCCTCCCGCTCGAACTGGGCGCACCCGCGATCAACGATGCCGCGGTCAGCAACGGTGCCCCCCCGCTGCTTCCCTTCCTCTTCATCACGATCGCCTGCGGAGCGGTCAGTGGATTCCACTGCCTCGTGGCGAGCGGCACCTCGAGCAAGCAACTCGGCCACGAACCGGATGCCCTGCCGATCGGGTACGGCTCGATGGTCATCGAAGGCTTCCTGGCGACGCTCGTGATCCTGGCCTGCTGTGCGGGAGCGACGTTGACCGGCCAGGAATGGAGCGCGCTCTACACCAGCTGGAATGCGGCCAACGGACTGGGAGCCAAGGTGAACGCCTTCGTGATGGGCGCCGGCAACTTCGTCGCGGCGACGGGCGTGCCGACCTCGGTCGCCATCGCGTTGATGGGTGTCATGGTCGCCTCGTTCGCGGCGACGACACTCGACACCTCATGTCGACTGCAGCGATACGTGATCCAGGAACTGGCCGCCGCACTCGGCGGCCGAAGACGGGACGGTCGACCCGGGTTCCGACCACTCCACGTGTTCACGTGGAAACATCCCGCCAGCCTCCTCGCGGTGATCCTCGGACTGGGGCTGGCATCGATGCCGGCAAGCGGCAACCTCGACGACTGGTCGCTCGCGAACGCGGGAACCGGCGGTCTGATCCTCTGGCCGATGTTCGGCGCGACGAACCAGCTCCTCGCCGGGCTCGCCTTCATGGTGATCACCTTCTACCTCTGGCGACGAGGCAAGCCGGTCTTCTTCATGACGCTCCCGCTCGCCTTCATGCTCCTGATCCCCGCCTGGGCGATGATCGATGATGCCTTCATCGGCTCGCGGGGCTCGAGCTTCATCGAGGAGGGCAACTGGATCCTGCTGGGCTTCGCGATCGCCACGCTGCTCCTCGAAGCCTGGATGATCGTTGAGGGAGCGCGGCTGTTCCCGAAGGTCGCGGGCCTCCTCGAACCACCGGCGGCACCACCGTTCGGCAGGCACCAGCCAACGGCGACTGCATCGTCCGATAACTGATTTCCCTGGCTTGAACCCCCAGAATCAGCGCTCAAGGGAGGATTCCCTGCTTTTTTGTGCCCACATCGTGCGAGATGGTGTCCGATTCCGCGGAGTCCTCCATAGGAGTGAATGTCGGAAGCAAACTTCCACAGCAGGAACCCGAGGAGACCACCATGAGCATCAAGTCAGTCACCACCGCAGCCACCTTCGCCGTCACGCAGTCCCTGTCCCGTTTCGACCTCCGACTGCTCGGCCTGATCGGCGCAGTCACCGCCGCGGCGACCACCGTGGGACTCAACGGCTGAACGACATACCAATCGACTCTTGCTTGCAGGCGCCGGATTCGGGATTCGCGGAGGGAGCGAATCAGGGTCCGGCGCCTGTTCTTCATTCCTGTCCGGTGTCGCTTCGAACCGCACAACGGACACCCGACGCACCGGCTTCGAAGAGATGCACACCCCCACCGATGGCGGCGAGGTGCAGCTGGTCACCCTCGGACACGTCCCGGACCGGCTCGGTCCGGCAGACGAGCTGACCCGCAGCCGACTCAACGATGAAGTCCACGCGGTCTCCGAGGTACTCGATGGTGCGCACCGTGCATGCCAGGGCATCCGGCGAAGCGTCGACGATCCTGAAGGCATCCGGACGGATGCCGAGGGTGCACCCCCCCGTCGCTGGCGGGATGAAGTGATCAGGAACCGGGAGCGAGATCCCCTCGGCGACGAATCGGCCGGAGGCATCGATCGCGCCTTCGATGAAGTTCATGGACGGCGTCCCCACGAAACCCGCCACGAACCTGTTGGCGGGTCGCTCGTAGACACGATCCGGTGCATCGACCTGCTGGACGACACCCTCGTTCATCACGACCAGTCGGTCACCGAGGGTCATCGCCTCTTCCTGGTCATGCGTCACGTAGATCATCGTCGCGCCGAGCTGGCCGTGCAGCATCCGGAGTTCGGTGCGCATCTCGACCCGCAGCTTCGCATCCAGGTTCGAGAGCGGCTCGTCGAGCAGGAAGGCCTTGGGCTCACGCACCAGAGCGCGCCCGAGGGCGACCCGCTGACGCTGACCACCCGACAGTGCACGGGGTTGGCGCTCGAGCAGGTTCTCGATGCCGAGCATCCGTGCCGCATCGCGGACTCGTGAACGAATCGCATCGGTCTCCTCACGACGAGCCCTGCCGTACGCACCTCCAAGGAGTGCACGCAGGCGACTGCCATGGCGACGTCGGCGTTCGAGCCCGAAGGACAGGTTCCGCTCGACGGTCATGTGGGGGTAGAGCGCGTAGTTCTGGAACACCATCGCGATGTCCCGTTCGCTGGCGTGGACATCGTTGACGACACGATCGTCGATCAGGATCCGGCCGTCGGTGATCTCCTCAAGCCCGGCGACCATGCGCAGGGTGGTGCTCTTGCCGCATCCGGAAGGGCCGACGAGGACGACGAACTCCCCGTCACGGATGGAGAGATCGACGGATTCGACCGCCCGGACGTCGTTGCCATAGGTCTTGCCGACCTTTTCGAGGAGTACTTCAGCCATGTTTCAACCCTTGACCGCGCCGGAGCCCAGTCCCTCGATGAATTGTTTCTGTGCGGCGAAGAAGAGCACGACGCAGGGAATCATCGTGACCACGCTCAACGCCATGAGCAGGTGGACGTCCTCGATGCCGCTGAACTGCGTCCGGAAGGAGTTCAAGGCGACTGCCAGCGTCGCCTGATCCTCCGAATGCAGGTAGATCAGCGGCGTCATGAAATCGTTCCAGACGAAGATGAAGGTGAACACCGCGGTGATCGCGGTGACCGGCCTGGCCAGCGGAAGCACGATCCGCCACCAGATCTCCAGCCAGCCACAGCGATCGATGCGTGCCGCCTCGAAGAGCGATTCGGGGATCTGCGCGATGAACTGGCGGTACATGAAGATGAAGAATGCGCTGCCGAAGAGAGCGGGGACGACCAGGGGAAGCAGGGTGTCGACCCAACCAAGCCACCGGAAGAGCAGGAACAACGGGATCATCGTGACCTGGGCGGGCAACATCATGGTCCCGAGCATGAGGATGAACAGCCCGTTGCGACCACGAAACCGGATCCGTGCGAAGGCGGTGCCGACAAGACTCGAGGAGAGGATCGTCGCGGCCACGACGAGCACCGTGACCACGATCGAGTTCGCGAGGGCGTCGAGGAAGCCGGTGACGGGAACAGTCCCGACCTCGCTGATCGCCTGGGTGTAGTTGTTCCACTGGGGATTGCCGGGGAGAACCTGGAGCATCTCACCTCCGGCCATCGCCTCCTTGGCCTCCGACTCGGTCTTCAGGCTGACGACGAACATCCACCAGATCGGGAACAGCATCACCAGCGCGCCGAGGGACACGAGCACGTAGAGGGCCGGATTGGATCGCTTGGTGGTCACTGTCTCAGCCCCTCGTAATGGACATGGCGTCCGCTGGTCCTCAGGACGAACCCGGTCAGGAGCAGCACGACGACGAGGAGGATCCAGGCGAGTGCCGATGCATAGCCCATGTCGTAGAAGTCGAAGGCCTTGTTGTAGAGGTAGAGCACGTAGAAACGGGTGTCGTCACCGGGCCCGCCCGACGTCATCACGAACGCCTGGGTGAAGACCTGGAACGAACCGATCAGCGCCATGATCCCGTTGAAGAGGATCACCGGCCCGAGCATGGGGAGCGTCACCGACGTGAAGCGTCGCCAGGGACGTGCGCCGTCGATCGAAGCCGCCTCGTACAGTTCGACGGGAATGTTCCGTAGGCCGGCAAGGTAGATCATCATGCTCCCGCCGATCAGCCAGAGGTTCATGAGCGCGAAGGCGGGAACGCCGAACAGTCGTGCATCACGATTGAACCATTCCGGGGGTTCGAGTCCGAAGATCGAGAGGACCGGGGCGATCGCGCTGTTGATCAGGCCACCTTCACTCTTGAAGACCCAGAGGAAGAGCACGCTCATGCCGACCCCTGCCAGGACGCTGGGGAGGTACCAGGCGGCTCGGAAGAACTCGATCCCCTTGAGCCTTGCGTTCAGGAGCACGGCGGCGGCGAGCGCGAAAACCTGGCCGAGCGGCACGGCAAGCAGCACGTAGTACCCCGTGACCCGAAGACTCTCCATGAAGGTCCGGTCCTCCGTGAAGATCCGTTGGTAGTTGGCGAGTCCGACGTACTCCGCGGTGTCGAGGGTGCCGAGCCCGTTCCACCGGGTGAAGGAGAGCAGCAGGGAGATCGTGATCGGTCCGGCAAGAAGGAAGACGAAACCGATCAGCCAGGGCATGGCGAGTGCATAGCCGGCACGTTCCTCGGAACGCTCGGCGTGGGAGAGGACCTCCCTCCTCGCGCGGAGGAGAAGCCACAGGAAGCCGGCAGCGACAATGGCCCCCACCACCAGCAGGATGCCGATCCAGGGCATCGCGGGAAAGGCGGTGTTCGACAGCGGTGAAGCCTGCTTGGTACGCCACCAGTCCTCGAAACCCGTGAGGCTCGCGTCGAGATCCCGACCGGTCCGGAGGGAGAGATCCATCCACTGTCCGAACTGTGCGCTGAATTCCGGGTCGCGCGGCCAGTTCGCGACTCGTGCGTGCTCGACGGCATCGAGATAGGCCCGGTCGTTTCGGGGAGCGACATCGGGATCGATGAACGCGTCACTCTCCGCGACCGAACGAAGCGTGGGCACGGCAAGGCCGAGCCTCGACTGCGCATCCTGGGTCTCCGGTCCGACCAGCCAGGCGAGCAGTCGAGCCGCCTCATCGGGATGCTCGCTGCGGGGCGACATCGCCCAGGCCACCGTGGCGATGACGTTCGCCCGGACGTCACCACGTGGAAGTGGCGCGAAATCCCACTCGAAACCACCCTCCTCGGGCGGCGGGATGCTGCGAAAACTCGGGACGACCCAGCGACCATAGGGACCCACCATGCCGAGTCGGCCGGTGAGGAAGAGGGAGGAGGCGTCGAGTCCCTCGGCTTCCGCACCGAGCAGGGTCTGCTCCTCGTCGAATCGCCAGCTGCGCAGACGTTCCAGGGTCGAGACGAGTTTCGGGTCGGAAAGATCCAGCTCACCATCCGCATCAAGGATGTCCACGCCCTCGGTCCAGAGCAGGGCACGCACGATCCAGGGCCAGGTCACGATCTCGGCCCCGCGCGTCTGCTCATCGAGCGCGGCGACCGCTCGCGCCGTGGCGATGAAGTCGTCCCAGGTCCAGTCATCGGAGGGAGGCTGGACACCGGCCCGATCGAGCAGCGATCGGTTGTAGTAGAACCCGACGGTGGTGAAATCCTTCGGGATGCCGTAGAGCGGGCCGCTTCCCTGCCCTTCACCATCGAAACGAAAGGCATCGACGGCTGGCGTGAAGAACCGCTCGATGGGCAGCGTCTCATCGAGGGGTGCGAGCTGCCCCGCTGCGGCGAAGATCGGGATCCGCTCGAAATCCATGTAGAAGACGTCCGGTGGCTCCCCCGCGGCGACCATCGTCTGGAGCTTCGTGAAGTACTGGCCACTGTCCCCCGGATTGATCCGCTTGACGCGTATCCCCGGATTCCGCTCCTCGAAGGCACGCAGGGTGTCCTCGACGATCTGGTCCTCCTGCTGGCCTCCACCACCCGACCAATGCATGACCACGAGCTCGACGACACCCTCCTCGGACCCGCCGAAGGCGCGCTGCAACTCCCGCATGCCGACCCGGGAGAAGGCCCAGACGGTGAGCAGGATGGCGCACGTCAGGAGGCACCATCGGGTGATTGTGGCAAGAGCATGCATCAGGCCTAGTGTATAACGACGATCCATGAGCAACAGATGTTCCATCCTGTCGATACTCGTCCTGACGACCATGACTTCCTCGGCCTCGTCCATGGCCGGTCAGCTCGATGAGTTCCCACCGGACCTGCCGGTTGCGGACGTGGCAGAGGGTGCACGGGCGGACACCAGCCTGCCGGAAAGCGTCCGCGGCCGAAGTCGGCAGGATGGAACGTGGCGATGCACGTTCTCCTTCCGACCCGACGGCGGTGCGGACAGCGTGTCACTCGCCGGTGACTTCAACGGATGGGACATGCATGCAACCCCGATGGAAAGACGTGGAGACGGCATGTGGCTGGTCACCGTCGACATTCCGGAAGGCGTGCGTTACTACAAGTTCGTCACCGACGCCGCGAACTGGCTTGACGACCCGCGGAATCCGGATCGGGTGCATGACGGGCATGGTGGTGCCAACTCCGTCCTGAAGCTCGGAACGGAAGCCAACCTGGATTCGGTCGATCGACGCAGGGGCGACGGCAGGATCGAACCTGCGGGGCTCATGCACGAGCCGGGCAGGGTCTTCTACAGCCAGCGGTTCGGTGACGGGGGGCGGCTCCTGAGGTACAGAACCCTGCACGATGACGTGGAGGACGTCGAGCTGGTCCTCGAGAACGGACAATCCGTCAGGCTCGCCCTGGTCGCGGACAATGAACAATTCGATTTCTGGGAAGCACTCCTGCCCTCGGGGCTTTCGGAAAGCCGATACACCTTCATCCTCACTGACGGAGACACTCGATTGCGTGACTCGGAGATCCATGACCTCGCCGATGGAGACACCCCCGGTCCCATCACACCGCAATGGGCGAAGGACGCCATCTGGTACCAGGTGATGGTGGACCGATTCCGCAACGGTTCCCCGGAGCATGACCCGAAACCGGTGCGCGACTGGCGAAGCGAGTGGTACTCGAGCAGTCCATGGGAGGGCAGGGACGGCCAGACCTTCTATGAGTGGTACGTCTTCGACCGACTGTACGGAGGCGATCTCCAGGGACTCCACGAGAGACTCGACTACCTCGCCGATCTCGGCGTGAACGCCCTGTATCTCAATCCGGTGTTCCAGGCGGAAAGCCACCACAAGTACAACACGACGAACTACATCCACGTGGACGAGCGCTACGGCGCGGGTGACGACTACACCGCAGCAGAAGATGCGGAGGATCTCCTCGATCCCTCGACCTGGACATGGACCGAGAGCGATCGAATCTTCCTCGACTTCATCAAGGCCGCGAAGGCCCGGGGGTTCAGGGTGATCATCGACGGCGTGTTCAACCACGTCGGCACCCAGCACCCGGCCTTTCGGGATGTCCTGGAGCGAGGTGAGGAATCGCCGCACGCGGACTGGTTCGACGTGGTCGGATGGGATCCGTTCGAGTATCGCGGGTGGGCGGGCTTCGGCTCCCTGCCGGTCTTCAGGAAGAGCGAGGACGGCCTCGCAAGCGAAGCGGTCAAGCAGCACATCTTCGACGTGACCCGGCGGTGGATGGACCCCGATGGTGACGGCGACCCTTCCGACGGGATCGATGGCTGGCGTCTCGACGTACCCAACGAGATCGCCCTGCCCTTCTGGATCGACTGGTGCGAGCATGTCCGATCGATCAACCCGGATGCCTACATCTCCGGTGAGATCTGGGATCGTGCGGACCAGTGGCTCGACGGCAGGTCGTTCGATGCCGTGATGAACTACGAGTTCGCGAAGGTCGCGTTCGAATGGATCGGACACCGGAAGGACAAGATCACCCCGAGCGAGGCGGACCGTCGACTCGCCGAACTTCGCATCGCCTATCCGGCGGAAGTGACGTATGTCCTGCAGAACCTCATCGACAGCCACGACACCGACCGTGCGGTCTCGAAGCTCGTCAACCCCGACCGGACCTACGACAGCGGGAACCGGGAACAGGAGGATCCCACGTACGACGGCAGCAAGCCGGATGCGGATGCGTACCGGAGACTCCGACTGCTGGCACTCCTCCAGATGACCTACGTCGGAGCGCCGATGATCTACTACGGCGACGAGGTGGGCATGTGGGGGTCGGATGATCCGAACAACCGCAAGCCGATGCTCTGGCAGGATCTCGAACCCTACGAGGAATCCGACGAGAACTTCGTCGACACCGATCTTCTCGAGTTCTACAAGCAGGTGATCGCGCTGCGCAGGGAGCACCCCTCACTCAGGACGGGGGATTTCACCTCCGTGGGGACGGATGACGAACAGGACGTCTGGATGTTCGCCAGATCCGATGACCAGGAGCGGATCCTCGTCGCACTGAACGCCGGTGACTCGGAAGCGAGCATCGACCTGCCTGATGGCGCATGGACCCCCCTCTTCCCGACCGCTGTCGGCGAGGCGGAATCGGGCGGGACCACGATCGATCGACTCTCGGGACGGGTGTGGCTCGAAGACCGATGAGGACCCCGCACGCCTTCTTCAGGGAGCGAACCGCAGGGGTGCTGCTCCACGTGAGCTCACTGCCCGGGCCCCATGGCATCGGGGACTTCGGACCGTCGGCGCATCGCTTCCTCGACTGGCTGCATGCCTGCGGATGGTCGACCTGGCAGGTGCTGCCGATCGGACCACTCGGCAAGGGGGACTCTCCGTACAGCAGCCCCTCGAGCTTCGCGATCGAACCCCTGCTTGCCTCGATCGACGCACTTGTCGAAGACGACCTCCTGCCTCGATCCGCGGCACGACCGGATCGCAGGATGGATGGACCAAGGGTCGACATCAGGGGATGCCGGCGGTTCAAGGAACCGAGGCTGACCGCTGCCTTCGAGCGGTTCCGAACCCTCCGCAGGAACAAGCGCGTTCCCTATCGACGCTTCCTGGAACGATCGGCTCCCTGGCTCGAGGACTGGTGCACCTGGGCGGAGGAACACCGTGCGGGAAGCGCCGAGTACCACGCCTTCATCCAGTTCATCCTCGACCGGCAATGGATGGCACTCCGAAAGGCCGCAGCGTCACGAGGCATTCGCATCTTCGGGGACCTGCCGATCTTCGTCCCGCTGGAATCAGCCGATGTCAGCTCGAACCGGGAGCTCTTCCAGCTGGATCGAAACGGGCGTCCGAAGATGGTCACCGGCGTTCCTCCCGACATGTTCAGCTCGAACGGTCAGCTCTGGGAACATCCCCACTACCGATGGTCCCGGCATGAACGCACCGGATTCGAATGGTGGATCCAGCGCCTGGCCACGCAGTTCGAGCGCTTCGACATCGTGCGAATCGACCATTTCATCGGGCTCCACCATGCCTGGCACGTCCCGGCGACCGCACGAACCGCGAGAAGAGGCACCTGGCGCAGGGCTCCGGGCAGGCAGCTGCTCACCAAGGCATTCCAGCGACTCGGCAACCCCGCCCTGGTCGCGGAGGACCTGGGGGCGGTGACGCCGGCAGTCCGAAGACTGAGGGATGATTTCGCGCTTCCGGGGATGTTCCTGCTCCAGAATGCGTTCGGCCGGGACGACTCGGAAAGCCTCCCACATCACCTGCCGGAGCATGCCGTGGTCTACACCGGCACCCATGACAACGACACCACCAACGGATGGTGGCGGTCACTGGATGCGGAGGCCCGACAACGCGTCCGGGACTATGCGGGTCCGGTCGACCCCACGCCGGCCCGGACCCTGACCCGACTCGCACTTGCCTCGAGAGCCAGGACCGCGATCATCCCGATGCAGGACCTCCTCGAGCTGGGACGAAACACCAGGATGAACACCCCGGGAACGCCCACCGGGAACTGGCGTTGGCGACTGGAAAAGGGGATGCTGCGCGCACGCGACGCCTCCAGGCTCTATCGTCTGGCCGCGAGAACCGGGCGCCTCGACCGTCGAGGTGCGACCGGATGACAGAACCCCTGACCCGGACAGCAGACCCCACGCCATGACCGACTCAGAACGGACGCTCGAGTCGCTTCGAGAACTTGCCAACGACCTCTGGTGGAGCTGGAACGAGATCGGTCGAAGACCGTTCGCGATGATCGACCCCCGTCTGTGGGAGGCGACCCGGCATGCACCGATCCGCATGCTCCAGGAATCGGATCCCGCGAGGATGAACGCCCGTCTCGACGACCATGATTTTCGACAGGTCGTGCAGAAGGCGAATGCCGCGCGAGAACGCTACCACGCGACGAACACGTGGTTCTCCAGAGTGAGCAGCAACAACGACGACGGTGAGATGCTCGTCGCCTACTTCTGCAGTGAGTATGCGATCCATGAAAGCATGCAGCAGTACTCGGGAGGCCTCGGGGTCCTCGCCGGCGACCATGTGAAGAGCGCCTCGGATCTCGGCGTCCCGTTCATCGGAGTCGGACTGCTCTACCGCCACGGCTACTACATCCAGGAACTCGGCAGCGACGGCCAGACCAGGGTGATCTACCCGGAATACGACTTCAAGAGCATGCCGCTGGAGGACACCGGTGTCGACATCGCCTGTCCGCTCTGGGACCGCTCGGTCATCGCCCGCGTCTGGCGCATGAAGGTCGGCCGGTCGACGCTCCTGCTCCTTGACGCCGACCGGCCGGAGAACAGCGAGGAGGACCGCCTCCTGACGGAAGGCCTCTACAAGGGCGAATCCGACCCTCGAATGCGACAGCAGATTCTGCTCGGTGTCGGAGGCACGCTCGCGCTCGAGGCACTCGGCCACGAACCGACCGTCTTCCATCTCAATGAAGGACACGCCGCGTTCGCACCGATCGCACGGGTCGCAAGCCTGATCAAGAAAGGTGTCTCGCACGAGGACTCGATGAGGATGGTCAAGGAGAGCACTGTCTTCACGACCCACACCCCGGTTCCCGCAGGACATGACCGCTATGACGCCGGACGTGCGGCGGATGCACTGCAACGAGTCCTCGAAGCCGCGTGCATGTCACGCGATGCATTCTGCGAACTGGGCCGGGAGGATCCGGGAAACCACGAGGAACTGCTCTGCATGACGGTGCTCGCCCTCCGGTTCGCGGGATTCGTGAACGGCGTCGCGCAACTGCACGGCGAGGTGTCCCGGGACATGTGGAAGGGTGCCTATGGCCTCGAGGATCCGGAAGAGGTGCCGATCGATGCGATCACCAACGGCATCCACGTGAGGACATGGCTGGCACCGGAAGCCGATGCCTTCTGGAGGCGGGAGATCGGACTGCGTCCCGGTCGAGCGACACCGCATTCGAAGCAATGGGCTCGAGCGCTTGATGCGGATCCGAACGCGTTCTGGGAACTGCGGAACGACCTGCGCGGCAACCTCGTGCGCTTCCTGAGGCATCGACTCGCGGTGCAGGCGACCAAGAACGGGGCGGATCCCGACGAACTCCGGGAGATCTCGACCTTCTTCGACCCGGACGCGCTGTTGATCGGGTTCGCCCGTCGTTTCGCGACCTACAAGCGGGCGCCGCTGATCTTCAGGGACCTCGAACGCCTCGAGAACATCATCGACGACATCGATCAACCGGTGCAGGTCATCTTCGCCGGCAAGGCCCACCCGAGGGACAAGGGTGGACAGGCGTTCGCGCAGAAGATCCATCGCATGTCCCGACGCGAGCGGCTTCGAGGCAGGGTGGCCATCCTCGAGGAATACGACATGGAGGTCGGCAGGATGCTGACATCCGGGTGCGACATCTGGCTCAACAACCCGATCAGGCCTCATGAGGCGAGTGGAACGAGCGGCATGAAATCACCGCTGCACGGGGGCCTGAACTGCTCGATCCTGGACGGCTGGTGGCCGGAAGGCTTCGACGGGCGGAACGGCTGGGCGATCGGCGACGACTCCGAGTTCGAATCGCAGGACACCCAGGACGATCACGACTCCGATGCCCTCTACGAGCTTCTCGAGGAGGACATCGTCCCGTTGTTCTACGAACGGAATGCACGTGACGTCCCGAGACGATGGATTCGCCGAGCACTTCGTTCGGTCGCGACGGTTCCGGACTACTTCAACACCAATCGAATGGTCGGGGAGTACGTGGACCTCGCGTACCTGCCCGCGCATCGAGCAGGTGTGTCGTCACGTTCCGTTGCCGGAGGATGACTCCTCCTCTTCAAGGAGTGCCTTCAAGCGCAGGCGGTCGACCTTCCCGTTCTGATTGATCGGAAGTCGTTCCATGAAGATGTAGCGTCTGGGGCACATGTACTC
Source organism: Phycisphaerales bacterium (assembly GCA_022447205.1). Classification (GTDB taxonomy): domain Bacteria; phylum Planctomycetota; class Phycisphaerae; order Phycisphaerales; family SM1A02; genus JAKVBQ01. The sequence continues at coordinate 90,106 of JAKVBQ010000004.1, read as the reverse complement.
CGGCAGTCGGCCCTCGACCGAGGAGCGGATGGCGGGAAGATCGCAGTCCTCCTCGCGGGCCTGGACGTACCCCACGATGCCGTCAGCGGTCCCGACCACGGGTTCAGGCCAGCCGAGTGCGACCACCATGGCGTCACCGGTCGCCTCTCGGAGGACACCCTCGATCTCAGCGAGCTCGACTCGATGTCCGCGAATCTGGATCTGGTCATCGAGCCGCCCGAGGAAATGGATCGGCCCTCCATCAACGGGACGAATGACCCGATCACCCGTTCGGTAGTGGCGGACATCGGAACCGGGCGGGACGGGGAATGCCCGGGCCGTCCGCTCGGGATCCCGCCAGTACCCTCGACTCACCTGCGGCCCGGCGAGCCAAAGCTCCCCCGATGAGCCGGGAGGCACTTCATTGCCTTCGACATCGAGGACCAGGTAGTCCATGCCGGGCATGATTCGTCCGATCGGAACGGTGCCATCCATGCAGTCGGTCTCGGAACCCTCCTCCCAGCGGTAGATGGAACTGGAGACGGTGGCCTCGGTCGGACCGTAGTGATTCTCAAGGAAGCTGTTCGGAGCTGCCTTGCACCATGCCTCCGCGACTGCCTGTGGCAGCACCTCCCCGCCGAACACCGAGGCACGGAGGAGAGGAAACGACCCGGGCTGGAGCAGGTTCAGGCGGAGCATCAGCCCGGCGATCGAGGGGACGAACGTCCAGACCGTCAACTGCTCGCGCAGGATGAATTCATGTGGCTTGAGAAGATCCAAGTCGCCGGGCACGCACAACGTGGCCCCCACTTCCCAGGACACGAAGAGGTCGAACACCGAACCGTCGAATGAGACCTCGGGCAGCTGCGAGAAACGATCCTGCCAGGAGGGCGTCCATCGAGACAGGATCGCATCGACGAAGGCGGTCACGTTTCGTTGTTCGACGACCACGCCCTTCGGATCACCCGTGCTCCCCGAGGTGAAGAGGACGTAGGCGATGTCCTCGGGCACGGTGTCCTGCCGTTCCCAGTCGGAGGCTGGGAGCATGCCCCTCCTGCCGACCCAGACCTGGTCCGGCCAGCGCTCCTCGAGATCGGTGACATCCTCCCGGTGAGGAAGCACCCATCTTCTCCGACCGTCCGAGACGAGATTCTCCAGCAGCTTCTCTCCAGACTCGTCGACCACGACCGCAGAGAGTTCGGAGCGGACCATCATGGAACGGACACGTTCCGATGGATGCTTCGGATTGAGCGACACGTAGCCATGCCCGCGGAGCAGCACGCCGAGAATCCCCGCGTAGGTGGTCATGCTTCGCCGGGCGAGCACTCCGGTGAGCTCGGATTCGCTCCGATCGTGCTTGAGGAGGGTCGCGGCGATCGAAGCGGCTTCCTCGAACAGTTCCAGATAGGTACAGGAGCGCCCCCCGACTCGGAGCGCCTCGTGGCCGGGCCGTTCCTCGACGTTGCGAAGGAAGCCGGAGTAGGCGGTGCGGTCCGACCGCGAAGGATTCATCCAGATCGACTCCATGGGGTGCCGGAGGGTGCTGAAGGGCGGTGAGGAGCGTTCATTGCTTGTTGATCGGTTCGGAGCAGGCCCTGACATCAGGGCTCGGTGATCGGACCCGGAGGTGCAGAACCACCCAGATGCGGATGGATGGCGGAGGAATCAAGAACTTCGCATGCCCTTATACACACGTTGGATTAGAATAGCTGTTGCATTCATGCGTATGTTTCTTCCAGAGAAACGGCCATCCTGAGGAGCAAGGTGATGATGACGGGCACGCTTCGGGCGAAGGATGCATGGGGCGTGCCCTCCACGATCCTCCTGTTATCGGCATGTGTGACAAACAGCGCCGGGGCCGACGAGATCCGCTTCACGGAGATCACGGAGCTCGCCGGCGTGGAGTTCGCCCTTGAGGTACCTGATGACGCCTGGTTCCCCAACGCCCATTTCTTCGGTGGAATCGGGCTGGCCGACTTCGATGGCAACGGCGCGACGGACATCTACTTCACCGGCGGCGGCGGGGACCATGACACCCTCTTCCTGAACGACGGCACGGGTCACTTCACGGATGCCTCGGAAGCGTGGGGACTGGAGATCATCGACCTCTCGTGCGGGGTCGGTGCGGGCGACCTGGACAACGACGGGTGGATCGACATCGTCGTTGCCAGTGCAGGCGACGTGGCGACACAGGGTGGGAGCGTCGGGAACTACCGCCTCTATCGCAACATCAACGGCACCCGGTTCGAGAACATCGCCCAGATGGCCGGTGTCAACACGGTCGCGACGGGCCCCGTGCAGCACCCCACCTTCGCGACCCCGGGCGACTTCAATGCGGACGGACACCTCGACCTGCTCTACGGAGCATGGCAGGTGGAGGCGGAAGGCAACCGCCTCTTCATCAACAACGGCAACGGCACCTTCACCGACGTGACCAGATCCATGGGTTTCCACGACACGCTTCAGCCGGCAAGGAGCTTCTCGGCGAGTGTCACCGACATGGACGGAGACCTGCATCCGGACATCCTGTGGGTCGCGGACTTCAACGAAAGCCGCTACTTCAGGAACAACGGGGACGGCACGTTCACCAACATCTGTCCCACGAACGGAACCTGTGACGACACGACCGCGATGGGGAGCGCGATCCTGGACCTGAACCAGGACGGCAGGCTGGACTGGCTTGTCAGTGCGATCTGGTACCACCAGGAGAAGGACGACTACAACGGCAACGGACTCTACATGCAGATCGCGGACCATGAATACATCAACATGGCCGCCCCATTCGGGCTGTTGGACAGTGGATGGTCCTGGTCGACGATCGCCGCGGATCTCGATCAGGACGGTCTCGAGGAGATCGTGATCGGGAATGGCGCACGCTACCCCGACTTCATCGACGAACCCGAGTACATCTTCAGCCAGAAGCATCTGAACGGCCTGTTCTACAACGTCACGTCGGGAAGCGGACTCGACCTTGCATGCGAAGCGACTTCGGCAGGCTCACTGGACCTCGAAGGCGACGGTGACCTCGACCTGGTCTTCATCTGCAACAAGGGCCTCGCCCACATCTATCGCAACGACACCCCGGATGCGGGCAGCTGGCTCCAGGTCGAGCTCGGTGGGGATCCGGAGAACCGGATACCCAGCAATGGATTCAATTCCCGGGTCGAAGCCAGGATCGGGACGAACGTCCAGACCCGGTACATGGACGGACGCCCCTCCTACGGAGCCTCGGGCCCGCAGAGCCTTCATTTCGGATTCGGGGATGCGACGGTGATCGATGAACTGACGGTGCGCTGGATCAACGGGGAGGTCACGGTCCTCGAATCCGTCGCCGTGAATCGAAGGATCACCATCGTTCCGCCAGGGAAGGTCATGACTGGTGACCTCGACCAGAACGGCACGGTCGACGGAAGTGACCTGACCACGCTGCTCGGTCAATGGGGCTCATGTGGCGATGCAGATCAGCCCTGCACCGGTGACCTGAACGAGGACGGGCAGATCACGGAACAGGATCTCGCCACCCTGCTCGACTGCTGGAGCACGAGCCCCTGAGCCCCAGGATGAGCTTGGAGCGGTGCGAGTGCCCGCCTGCCCGACAAAGCTGCGTCCCCAAGCCGGAAAACGAGCCGACAAGTGGAGGAAACGCGCCTCAAGGCGGCGGGAGGGCTACAAATAGGGCGATTGAATGCCACTCGGCTTCCGACCGCCAGTATCATCCCTGAACCGGCAAGAGGCCGGAAATCCCGACAAGATCTGGAGCTTCCTCATGATGATGCCCCTCAAGAACACCGTCACCATCCTCCTGACCGGGTCCTGCCTTGCGCTGATGCCTGCGATTCCGTCACAGGCCGGATCTGCTGCAGGGGACAAGACCACAGCGAACGATGTTCCAGACGGAGACCAGCTTCCGAGCGTCTACGTCGTCCCGCTCAAGGGTCAGATGGGCACGGACATCCACGAGGACACCATCGATGAGGTGATCGAGGACATCAAGGCACAGCCCAGGCGCCCGGACATCGTGGTCCTCAAGATCAACTCCTCGGATTTCGGCAGGAACTTCCACCTCCCCCAGATCGATCCGAGTGAATTCGGAATGTTCGCGCTCGAGGCATACCGCGCACTCGTACGCAACCTGCACAACAACCTCCCGAGCGACATACAGCAGGTCGTCTGGGTCGAGGACAGCGTGGGGCTCGCTACACTGCTGGCGCTCTCCTGGTGCGACATGTACATGGCACCGGATGCCAGACTCTACGGGCTCAACAACATCTTCGATGTGTCTCAGGGCTGGGGCGATGCCGACGTTCGCGAGAAGATGGAAGAAGCCTGGGAAGGGATCGGCCGTGGCTTCCTCAATATGGGGTGTCTCGGCCAGTACGCTCGAGCGCTCGGCGGCGCGATGATGGACCCCTCCAAGATGCTGAGTGCGGACTTCAAGGGACGCGAGGTGGTCTGGCGCCCGGACACCGACGGCGAATGGGTGATCGACAGCGATCCAGAAGGTGTTGCGAACTTCGAGGCGACCGATTCGGAAGACACCCTCCTGTGCAACGGACTCGCGGAATCGATCGACGACCTCCTGTTCCTGATGGGACATCGGGAGTACGAGTTGAATACGAGCGGCGAAGAGCTGGTCGAGACGTACATGGAACGCTGGCGGAAGGCCTACAAGAACTGCTACGAGCTCCTTGCCGACATGGAGGCAGGCCGGCTCCGCGGCGATACGCAGCTTGAACTGCTGAACGCCCAGTTGAATGTCTGGGGAGGCATCCTCTCCAACATGCTCCGCTACGGAGCCGTCGAGCGTCGCCTGGAGCGCGAAATCGGGCTCAACATCGTGTCGATCGAGCTCCGCATCGAGCAACTGAAGGACCAGATCCGCCAGATCCGCGATTCCGATCGTGGTGGCGGCAGGGTTGGTGGCGGAGGCGGCGGCGGCATCTCCGGAGGCGGTGGCAAGGGCCGACCGTGAACAAGCCCTGAGACGACCCCCTTTCCCCGACAACGACCACCTCAACGAACAAGACACTTCGAGCACGGAATCATTCCCATGCACACCACCAAGATCCTGACGACTGCATTCATCACTGCCACACCGATCGCCGGCGCGACGGTGACGGGCGAGGCGGCCTTCACGCAGCCCGTCATCGCCCACACCATGACGACGAACATGCATGCTGCTGCAGAAGATGTCGCGATCAGGCTGACCAGCAAGGCCGGCGGCAGGACATGGCGCGGCGCGATCGGCGACATGATCACCGTCAGCTACCTTGATCGAGGCTCAAGAGAGTCCTTCACCGGAGCACTCGAAGCCTACCGAGAGGTCAGCCGCAACCTGGCCACGATCAAGGTGGCCGGAGCCAACGGCGAAGCAAGGACCTTCATCGTCGCGGACATTCTCGGGATCGAATCCGCCGGAGGATCCGAAAGCACTCCCGGCCAGTCGACGGAGACCACCGAGCCTTCCAACGAAGCCGAGGCAAACAACTCGGAGACCACGACTCGGGCATCGGAACCCGCGGATGGGGAGCACAAGTGGGGTTTCCCCACCAACCCGGGCCCGGACTTCGAATTCCTGCCACGCATCTTCCTGCTCCCGATCCAGGGTGGTGTCGGCGAAGGCACGCGACATGACGAAATGAAGAAGATCGGCGAGATCGCAGATCAGTACGGCAACGGACAGATCATCGTCCTGAAGGTCGACAGCCCTGGCGGCATGGTCGTCGAGGCGGACCTCATTCATGAGACCCTGAAGGACATCAAGCGCCGTCATCGACTGATCGCCTGGGTCGAGGAAGCGATTTCCGCGGCGGCATACACCTCCCTTCACTGCAACGAGGTGTACTTCATGAAGACCGGAACGCTCGGATCCGCGACGATGTTCGCAGGAGGAACGGCGATCGACGGGGAGCAGCTCCGACAGTGGGTCAAGAAGTTCGGGGACGTCGCCGAGGAAAGCGGCCACCCGCGGGCCATGGCGGAGGCGATGGTCACCAACAGCGAAGTCGTCTCCTATGACCCGGCGGATGGTGACAACGACCCTGTCGTCTACGACACGCTCGAAGGCCTGCTTCAACTTTCGACGAACGAGGAGAACCTCACCATCAACGCAGCGGACGCACTGGCTTGCGGGTTCGCGGACGGGATCGCCGACAACGAGGCCGAGCTTGCGGAACTGCTCCGCCTGCCCTTCTGGTACGAAACCACCGATGACGGACGGGTCATCCATGAGAGGTGGCAGAAGACGCTCAAGCAGGCTGAAGTCGAGATCCCGAAGCTCTTCATGAGAGCGCAAGGCCAGCTGGGAGCGACCAACGACCAGCGCAGGAACCTCAACACCCAGTTGAGGGCTGTCGAAGGCCTGATCTCCTGGGCGAACACGCTCGGCAATCACACCGGCGCAGCGAACGGACTGAGTCTCGAACAGCTGGAGGAATGGCGCAAGACCCTTCAGTTCCAGATCCAGCAGCTGAACTGATCGACCAGCCCGATCCAAGGATGAACGCACAAGGCCCGCCTTCGAGGTGGGCCTTGTACATTCCCTGGAAGGCACTGCCGAAGTCAAGAAAACGAAGATCGGTCGGACTGGGTCGGCAATGGCGGCGCAGGTGTCGAACGGAGCTGCCATCGGGCGAGGCAAAAAACAACGAGACGGTGGTCACTAGGAACGCACCGTCTCGTCTCGGGGTCTCGGTTGATGGTCGGCAGGCGTCAGCTGCGCCGTCGACGGGCGGTCCCGAAGAGTCCCATGCCGAGTATGGCAAGGACACCCGGGGCGGGTACATAGAGGGCCTGGTCCTGTGCGGTGTCGCTCACGAGCCCCACGATCGGAGCGGACTCGAAGACATCGGTCTGGAGCAGGTCGATCATTTCGGTCATGTATAACTGGACACCAGCACCATCCGACGCCCACTTGATCGCACCACGATCGAAATCGATCTGATCGACCATCTCCTCGGCAGAGGATGCCTCGAAGCTCTCGTGGGTGACCTCCCAGGTCAGAAGCTGGAAGGCAGTTGCAAGGTCATTGCTGGCTGAGGAGGAGCCCTGGTCGTAGACGCCGCCGGTCATGGGATCGACCCAGGCGGAGAACATCGATTCGAGGAGGGTCGACCGAATCGGTCCCATGGCACCAGGCCAGGAGTTTTCGGGTGCTTCCTCGATATCAACGATGTCGAACGTGGTCTCGCCTTCGGGAATCCCGGCATAGATCTGAACGCAGTAGGTGATGTATGCGGAGCCGTCGTTGCCGGACCAGAGATGTTCCCGGGAATTCAGGTTGTAGTAATTCGCCTGGGTCGCATCGTCCCAGTTCAAGGAACCCTTGACCTGAACGCTCTGATAGGAACCTCGTCCAGCACCGTCGTAGTTGACGGTAACAGAGAGCTCTGCATGGGCAGTAACAGCACAGTAGAGCGCGGGCAGCGCAACAGCTATAGCTCGATTTTTCACAACCCTTTTCCCTCAAACAATGCCGAAGCCCTGAAAAACAAGGAGGGCTTCGAACCTCTTCCCACATGCAGAGTACCCCTACCCCCACCCTCTGCCAACGAAAAAGCCTGCGAATAACACAACTTTCCGCACAGATTGCCCAGTGTGAACAAGGCACGCTGGGAAGCGTGGCAAGATGGCTGAACTGAGTGTCATGCCCCCTGATTCGATCGCCTCGAATGGGCCTCAGGGAAGCTTGAAGCCGCCTGGAGGTGTCTTCTGGCGGTCTTTATGCGAAGGGAGACTGATCGAGCTGAATGCCCTGCCAGGCCGAGAAAGAGGCTCAGCCGACCCGTCGCACGTCGATTCCAATCGTCCCTGAGGGATCAAGTTCGACTTCGATCCCCAGAAATCGATCACGAACCAGCACACAGCCATCCCAGCGACGGGAACGTGCACCCTGCCCGATGGTCATGGCGACCTCCGTCCGATCCACGCCAACGCGTCGGACCGCGCGCATGAAGGCAGGAGACGGACTGAATGAGGCGGAAACACCCGGCTGATCGCCCAGATGGGCATTGAGGGCTCGATGCAGGGTCGGATGTTTGAAGTCAGCCCTCAGCGCAGGCTGCCGAAGCCCCGTGCTCGTGGATGCCGAGGGATTGGCGGTCGGGTTCGCTGCTGGTGTGTTGATGAGTCGCATGGGTGCCTCCGAACAAGATTCAATCGTCTCTACGACTCAAGGACGGGGTGATGTTCGGGTTCTGACAGGGTATGTCAAAAAAACCACCCGCCGAAGCGGGTGGAAGGGTGTTCATGGCATTCAGGGAGCCTGGTCAGGGCCCCCACCGATGGGTCACTGGACGACGAAGATCGCGTCCAGGGCACGCCCGGTCCGCATCTTCAGGTCACCGACGTGGGCACGAGAATACGTGTCCAGGTTGTCGTCATCCGCGGCCGAGAGCACCGTGTCGAGGCGTTCGTCAAGGCTCCGGAGATGCATGAGCGCGAGCTGACGAACCGGCTCTGAGAAGCCCATGTTCGAATTGGCCATCTTGATGAGGCGATCAGCCATGTCGGCCTGGAGCATCCGACGAAGGCTCGAGATCATCGGGACTCTGTTCGAATGATCCGTGCTCAGGGCATCCGCCTCGAGCTCGGTGAAGACCGCATCATCGACCGCCTGGAAGAGTTCAGGCAGGGTCAGTGCGTCCTGATCCTCCGGCGTACGGAACTCGTTGTCACGCACGTCATCGAGACGACTCGGATTGAAGAGCATCGTGAGCGTGGTCCTCTGGACCCGCGCGACCTGGTCGTGAATCGGCCAGGTGCTCGAGCCGGACATGCCGCCACCGGACCACTTCTCGATGGTCATCTTCGAGAGCAGTTCGGGGGTGAGGGCATACGCCTCGTCGTTGAAGGACGAGTCGAGGATGAACCGAAGCGCGGTGCGCTGCTGGGCGGGATCGACGGGTACCAGTGGATCGGAGGTGTTCGGATCACCCTTCTTGACTCGCGCGACATGCGTACCACCGACCCAGCCGGCCATCATGTCGATCATCTGTCGCTGCTTCCGCAGGGTGATCAGGTATCCCTTTCGGGCACGCTCCCAGCTGTCGCCGTCCTTGACGTATTCGTCGAGCAGGCGGGACCGGAGGTCCTCGACGAGCGCGATCTGGGAGCGCGCGTAGTCGATGGGGTCCTTCGAGAAGTCGTAGCGCCGGGCCAGGGGGTCGGGACCACTGGTGTCCTCATCGGTGAGGTACGCGTTTTCCGGTTCACCGACACGTTCAAGGACCTTCTTGGGATCCCCGAAACCGTAGCCGTACTCGATCGCCCAGAGGTCGTAGGGTCCGACGGCGATCATCGAGTAGTCGCCCTGGATTGCTTCGGGGTCGACGTTGAAGTTGGTCGGCAGGTAGTCCATGACGGAGGACGCCAGAGGGCGCTTGCCCTTGATCTCGTCGGAGTTGATCTCGGAGAGCGTGTAGATGCTGGAAGCCTTGAAATTGTGCCTGAGACCGAGGGTGTGACCGACCTCATGGGCGACCAGTTCACGCAGATGGGGGCCAACGAACCACTCGGGCACGCCGTCGAGCATCTGCACGTTGCTGCTGTCCTCTTCGGAGAGCGAGAGCAGCATGTCGGTCTGGAGGCAGACGCTGGCGAAGGACATGTCCATGGCAAGGCCGCGTGCCGCAAGGCAAAGGCGGTGATCATGATCGAATTCCGAGGAACCGGCCGCCTCGGCAAGGGACGGTTCGAGGAAGCAGCCGTAGGCCTTTCGGCTGTCGGCGGGGTCGGGATCACCGGCAGCGGCGCGAGCGGCGCGCTCGGCAAGGGCCTGTTCACGCGCTTCGAGGGGGAGCATCATGATCCTCGGATCCCAGTCCGGATGGTCTTCGAGCCAGACCCGGGCATCGGTGTCGAGGCTCATCGCCAGCTCGCCCGGACGCTCCTCGAACCATCGGAAAAAGGCGCGGATCCAGCCGTCGGTGAGGATGATGTCCGCATCGAGGATCTCGCCGGTTTCAGGGTGCGCACGGCTCGGGCCGATCGCGGTCGCGACGTCGTTGTTGAGCCAGCGAACGAAGTTGTAGCGGACATCCTCGGGATCGAGCTTCATCGAGGCTGCGTCGGCTTCATCCTGCTGGATCACCACAATCGCCTTGTCGATGCCGATCCGTTCAAACGCGTCGTTCCACATCTCGATGCCTTCACGCACGTAGCGCCGGTAGCGGACGGGAACGGTGTGCTCGATGTAGTAGACGATCGGACGGACCGGGGGGCTGAGCTTCAGCGACGGATCACGCTTCTTCAGGTTCCAGCGGTTGATGTAGCGCTGCCAGTTGGTCTCGGTTCCGTAGATGCCGAGATCGCGCCAGGTCGTCGTGAAGTACCCGACCCGGTCGTCGGCGGCACGGGGCTTGTAGTCGGATCGCTGGGGAACTTCGCTGATCGAGTAGTGGACGGCGCGGAAGGTGCCGGAGTTGTCGGGTGCCTCGATCTCGATCTCGATGTTGTTCGGGAAGGCCTTGGCCTTGGCGATGGTGGCAAGCCTGGCATTCAGCGAGGAGCCACCAAGCTTCGAGCCATTCGAGATCAGGAGTGAATCCAGGTCGATGACCGGCTGGCCGGACGGACCGGTGGAGAGAACGGGGACATCGATCAGGACCCGGTCGGTGAAGATCCGCTCAACGGACTCCCTGGAGGCCTTGCCGCCGGTCGACCGGACGTCGAGTTCCGGCTCGATGAGTGCGATTCGATCCCCGAAGCGCTTCCAGAAGACGTATCGCTCTGGACCCTGGAGCCCGGCGAAGATCTGGCCCTGGGACGGGGTGATTGCCACCAGGAACTTCTTCTTCTCCCAGCCACGCGGGAACTCGGCGAGCAACTGGTTGTTCTTGCGGTCGACCCAGAGGCCGTACAGACTGCCTTCACCTGGTGCGCTCTGCACCTTCTGGAAGCCCTTGCTGACCTCGGCAAAGTCCCGTTCCGGCGCAGCTTGGGCGGTATCTGCCCCCCAGAGCACGGCGATCGAGAGAACGAAGAAGGGGGAAAGCCAGTTCGCGAGTCGGCTGGACATCTGAGGCAGTCTCCAATTTGGCGGATGTAAGAGGACCATTGAGTCTAGTCGGATGATCGGCTCCGATACCATCCAACATCATGCGGATCGCAATTTCAGGAGCTCAATCAACGGGAAAAACCACCCTGGCCAGGGATCTGGCAGAGGCGATTCCCAATACCCGGGTCGAGCCCGAGCCGTTTCGAGTCCTGAGAAACCAGCTTGGACTGGTCTCAGGGGCTGATTCCATGACTCCTGAGCAGGAAATTGCCCTCATCGAGCACTCTGGACGTCGAATGCAGGCCCTGAGAGCCGGCGAAACGGTCGTCTATGACCGATGTGGGCTGGATGCCCTGGCACACGCCCTCGTCGCAGCGGATATGGGCAACCCCGCGTTCACAAGCGAGTGGCTGAGGACCCTTGAAGAGGCGACAAACACCGCCATGAAGCCCCTGACCCTCCTCGTGGTGGTCCCGGTCAGCGATGACCTGCCTCTGGAGGATGACGGGGTTCGCTCGACCGACCTGACCTACCAGAAGGCGGTGGATCAACGCATCAGGAGCCTGGCTTCAGAGTTCCCAAGAGTCATGGAAGTGAATGGCACCCGGGCCGAACGCGTGTCGAGGATCCTGGATCGGGTCGATCCGGAAGGTCGATACGGCCGCTGAGGCGGGATCAGTCGCGACGGGAATCCTCGTCCTGCGGTGCGGAAGCGGTCTCCTCGGGCGACGGATCAGGCACGTGGATGACCTCGTCAGCACCCTGCTCCGAAGTCATCGGTGCGGCAGCCGAGAGCCCAGCCTCGAGATCGACATCAACGCCGAACGACATCAGGTACTGCTGCACGAGCAGCAGGGTCGACGCCTGGTCGAGACCCGCCAGTTCCGCCTCGGCAAGGGCGATCGAGTAGCCGACCTTGTCATCGAGGACGCGATGGACCATCCAGACACCGGCCGCACGGTCCGCCGTGACCCCGTGGATGAGCGTGGGGGCATGCTTCCTCGTGTTGAGGATGTCACGGACGTAGTCGAAGTACTTGATCACGTAGTCCTGGTCGTCTTCCATCGGGATCGCCTGATACTTCATGCCGAGCGTGACGACGTACGCACGCTCCAGCATCGAGGGATCGACATCCCGGGACCGCACATCAAGGACCAGGGACACCCCGTTGTCACGCATCCAGATGAAGTCACTTTCCGTCGGTTGCTCCGAGATCCAGATCGCACCGATGTTCGAAAGCTGCTCCATTTCGCAGCCGTTGTGGCGCGTGATGGTGTGCATGGGTTCCTTGCTCTGGGAGGAGGAACAACCGGCCAGGCAGAGGAGCAGGGAGGAGACGACGACGATGTGCTTCATGTTCATGAGCGGAGTATAGACGAGTCCACCGATTCGCCGTAATGGCGCTCGATCACTGATCGCCAGTCACCAACGGTCGAGCACTGGATGAAATCAGCCTTCACCTCGTCGGGACGCGGATGGTGCGCTGCGAACTTGATGCCGAACTTGCGCATCATGCGACCGGAACGCTTCTCGCCATGGATGACGGTCGAGAGTTCATGGTGGCGGAGCAGGACGTCACGCTGCTCCTCGAGGGTCGGTTCGGTCGGTGACTCCCCGTCCATGAGCTGGCATGCCTGCCTGAAGATCCAGGGGTTCCCGATGCAGCCCCGGGCGACGGAGACCGCGTGGACCCCGCAGTAGTCGAGCATCGCGAAGATGTCACCGACCTCCCAGATGTCGCCGGACCCGAGAATCACGCGATCGGGATGGCGCTTGACGAGTTCGCGCAGAAACTCCCAACGACCGGGCCCCTTGTACTTCTGCTGGACGGTTCGACAGTGGACGGTCGCCCACGCGTACCCCATCTCATAGACCGCATCGAACACCTGATCGAAGTTGTCCGCCATCTCCGAGGTGTCGTCGAAGGCCCGTCGCATCTTGACGGTGCACGGGACTTCGGCGGGGACCGCATCACGGACCGCCTGGAGCAGGGGCAGGGCCTGGTCGGGATGGGCGAGGAAGTGTCCACCCCGGTTGTGTTTTCGGATCTTCTTGACGGGGCAAGCGATGTTCACGTCGATCACGTCGTACCCCATGCCGACGAGCAGCTCCGCGCCCCGAGCCATCTCGGCGGGACGAGTCCCCATCACCTGGCCAGCGATCGGATGGTCATCGAAGCCCGCCACCCGGTTCTCTTCGAGGTCGCCCATCCCGCATTCGGTCGCGATGAGGTCGGGATCCTCCTTGCGACGCCCCTTCCCCCCATTGATCAGGGTCTGGTCCAGAAGGGCTTCAGTGATGCAATAGGGGCAGCCATGGGCACGCGCCACCAACCGCATCGCGCCATCGGAATAACCCGCCAGACCGGCCTGGAAGAAGGGACGATCGAAACCAGGGACCACCTGAGCCAGACGAGGGTCCGTCTCCCAGGAGGCTGCGATCGCCTCGACGGAGCGGCTCAGGGACCGCTCAGGGACATTTTCAGGGTTCATTCGAACCGACATGGGGTCCGATCGTACAGAAATGAGCCGTTGGAGCGAAGGTGTTCGGCAACCTCCAGCGATCCCCGAGGGTCGTTGCTTCAACGGTCGGCCCGTGCATGCACAGCCGACGGACCCGTCATTGTCAGGAGAGACGGGGTCGAACACGGGCGGTTCCTCGCGGCTGGTGGGGTGCACCAATGACCGCGACAAGGAACCGGGACGATCGTGCTTCCGGTTCGATCGACCCCCCGTGGGGCCCCCGCCCCCCCCCCCCCCGCCGGGAGAGGCGGGGGGAGGGAAAACCCAAA
>JAKVBQ010000004.1:0-76330 GCA_022447205.1 Phycisphaerales bacterium | reverse complement strand
GTGGGTTTCCCCCCCCCCCCGGGGGGGCGGCCCCCGGCCGCCCGACGGGCTTTCAGCTCGTGTATCCTGAAGCACATGAACGGACGCCACACCCTCATGTCCCTGTCCGCCGCGGCCCTGGCACTCATGCTGGTCGCCGGCTGCTTCCCGAAACGCTACGACGCGGCAAGGGCCACCGAGCACTATCCCTCGGAACTGGGTCAGGGCGAGACCGTGAACGTCCAGGTCACCCGTGACGGCGATGCGATGAAGATCGTCAACGGCACGGCGACGGACTACCGTGACATCAACCTCTGGTTGAATCAGCGCTACCTGCACAAGGTGTCGCGAATCGGCCCCGGTGAGACGATCACCATCAGGATGGGTGACTTCTGGGATGTATGGGGTGGCGGACCGAACCCGGGGGGGCTCCTCCGTTGGTACGACCCGACCCCTATCGTCCTCGTCCAGGCACAGCTCGACGAGGAGAGTCCGCTGGTCGGATTCATCTCGATCCTCGACAGCGAGGAACTGGAACGCTGAGTCCGGGTTGGAGCGTGGCTCAAGCGGGCGTTCAGAGGTTCAGCAACGCGCGCTTGGTCTCCCACTCCTTCTGCTCACGCTTGTTCTCGGTGGCGATCGGCTTGCCGGTCTGGATCGCCTCGATCTCGAGCTTGGTGAGGTGGAGACCTTCCATTCGATACTGCTCGAAAGCCTCGCAGGCGACCGGACAGATCGGCTTGATCAGCTCGTACATCGCCTCGGCATAGACCCGGATCTCCTGCTGGGCGTGCGGATCCATTCGAAGCGAGAGGAAGTGGAGCAGGTTGTGCAGGTCGCACTTCCAGTACCACTCGGTGTAGACGGAGACCGGAAGCGCTGCACGAGCGAGTTCCCGGGCAACGCCCTGCTCGGTGAGTTCCAGGTACCTCGCGTAGAGCTTCTCCGAGTCCTCGAGCAGTTCAAGGAACGACTCCGCGGTCTCGACCTCGATCGTCTCTTCGCCGCCCTGCCGGTTGGTGGTGGACTGCTTGCGAACGTTGTCCAGCGTCGGACGATAGAACTTGTCGGGCACGATCGAGTAACGCGCGCTGTACTCGTTGACGTTGGCGGTCCGGTGCCGGATCCACTGTCGAGCCACGAAGATCGGCATGGCGACGTGGAACTTGAATTCGACCATCTCGAACGGCGTGGTGTGCCTGTGCCGAAGCAGGTAACGGACCAGCCCGCGATCCTCGGTGAGCTTCTTCGTGCCTTCGCCGTAGGACACCCTGGCCGCCTGGACGATCGCCTGATCGGCGGTCTGCCCTTCCGGGACGAGTCTCGGCATCGAATCGACAAGGGCCACGAAACCGTGATCGAGGACCTGCTTCTCCCAGCGAGCACTCCCTCCCATCACGTCGACCATCGGATTCTCGGGTTCGACCCGACGGACGTCGGAGGGAACGGAAGTGGTGTCAACGGTACTGCTCATCTGTTCAGACATGCCCCCATTCTGGCGGATCTTGCCTCCCGGGGGTGCTGATCAACAGGATTTCGACAGGTTCATCCCAAGGAAATGCACCCGGGTTCCGGGTCAGGTGGCTCCCGCCCCCTGGAGGTCGTCCCGGATCTCCCGAAGGAGTCCGGCCAGCCGGGACCAGTCGGCGTCGGCTCCGACCGAACCGGCGACTCGGATCTGCTCGGGCTCGTCACCCAGGCCGGAGGAACGGGACTTGCGAACCTGGCTCATGATCCGATCCCTGAGCGCTTCGGGGTCGTTCACGCCCTCGATCCGACCGGTGTGACTCGAGTCGCCGCTGGGACCGCTGGAATCGGAGGACGTGCCCCCACCGCCCGCCGTCTCGACCTCGATGTTCGAGAGGCCGAAGAGCCGTTCGATCGGGCCCTGCCGGACCGTGACGTTCTGGATGTTGGCATAGGTGATGGTGGTTTCATGGATCACCCACAGGCCCCTGCGAATCCGGAGGGAACGAGCCGTGAGGACGTACCAGGTGCAGTCGTACTGGAGCCTCAACAGCGTGATCTTCAGGAGGCAGGGAATGATGATGACCGGCAGCAGGAAAAGCCAGCCCATCCAGTCGGAGTTCTTGTTCAGGAGCGAGAAACCGACCGCAAGTCCGATGTTGATGACCACCGCCGAGAAGGCAGCGAGCAGGACCTGGATCCGACGCAGCCGGATCCACCCCGGAGCGGGGTGGAAACTGTCGAGGAGTTCGCCGGAATTGACGGGGATGCTGGCGGGCTCCAGCGGAATCCGCAGGATCCTCGCGACCAGCCCCTTGATGCCGCGGTAGACCACCGAACCCTCGCCGATCCCATTCCCCGCGGTCATCGTCCACGCTCCCGGAGCAGATCGCGAATCTCGGTCAGCAGCTCGATCGCCTCCGCCGAGCCGCTTGCCGATCCCGAATCCGGACCGGATGTCGCCGCCGCATGGTCCACGAGGCCGGAACCCCTCATCCGCGCATACAGGTCGTCACGAAGTTCCTCCGGGCAGGGAGCCCCCTCGATGACCATCTCGGGCGATGCGGAACCACCGGCGGTCTGAACGGAGACGTCGGCAAGACGCATCCACCTCTGGATGACGTTCCTGGTCAGGTGGATGTCCTGGATCCGTCGGTAGGTGAGATGGATCTCGCGCCGCCAGAGAACCCCCCACTTCATCGAGATGCCGTCCTCGTCGAAGTCGTACTCGAGCGTCCAGTACTTGCACATCCGGGCGAACCAGAAGATCGGGAACAACGGACCGGTCACCAGCGACGAGACGAGGTAGTACGTCGCGAGCGACTTGACCGGTCGCTTGAAGGCCATGAAGTCGTACGTCTCCGATGACATCAGGGTCACTCCGTGCTACGCGTCATTGACGGGGAAGGAGAAGAGCCACTCGCGAATGGTCGGTTTGGTCGGTGGATCCACGAGGGTGGGCAACCCGCGAGGATCGATCCTGGGAGGAAGCGTCCCGTCCGAGGAGAAGGCGACGTCCATGCGACGAAAGGCATCGGCAAGCGATGGCGGTTCCAGGCCACGCATGGCCTCGACCCGAGTGGTCGGCCAGTTCGAGTCCGTGCCGTCAGGGGTGCAGGAGATGGATTCCGGCAGCACTTCCATCTGGAACAACTCATCGGCACTGGTCGGGAATCGCCCGTCGTTCACGCAGGCGAACGAGAGTGCCGCCCAGGCCACGCAACGCATGTCGAGATCCGTTCGCTGCGCGGTCTCCCGCACGTTCTGCATCACGAACCAGCCGAATATCGCCGTGAACACCACACCCAGAAACAGCACGCTGACGACCACCTGGAAGATGAGGCGGGATCGATCCTGCGTCACATCCGCATCCCCTCGTAGGTGACACGCTTCTTCTGGCGTCGCGGATCGACCTCGGGAACGGCGGAAAGGAGTGCCTGGGTGTAGGGGTGCTGCGGGTTCTCGATGATCGAGGTTCGATCACCTTCCTCGACGATCTTCCCGTCGTACATGACCGCGATGCGCCGGCACACGTGGTGGATCACCGCCATGTCATGGGAGATGAAGAGGTAGGAGAGCCCGAACTCCTCCTGCAGGTCGGCAAGCAGGTTGAGAATCTGCGACTGAATCGAGACATCCAGTGCGGACGTGGGTTCGTCACAGACGATGAGCTTCGGCTCGAGGGCGAGTGCTCTTGCGATGCCGATCCTCTGCCTCTGGCCACCGGAGAATTCATGCGGGTACCGGTCTGCGGCCTGACGCCAGAGACCGCACCGTTCGAGGAGCTGTTCGACCCGGGTGCGAAGCTCGTCACCCTTGGCGATGCCATGGACCTCGAGTGGTTCGCCGACGATCCGGCCGACCCTCATGCGCGGGTTCAGGGAGCCCGCGGGATCCTGGAAGATGATCTGCATCTTGCGTCGAATGTCACGCATCTCGCGCGCATTCATCGAGAAGATGTCCTGACCCTCGTAGCGAACCCGACCGGAGGTCGCGGGCACGAGTCGCAGGATCGACCGCCCGACCGTGGTCTTGCCACAACCGGACTCCCCCACCAGGCCCAGAGTCTCGCCGGGCTTGATGTTGAAACTGATCCCGTCGACCGCACGCACGTGATCCACGACGCGCTGGAGAATCCCCTGACGGACGGGGAAGTGCGTCTTGAGATCCTCGACCTGGAGGAGAGGCTGCTGGCTGTTGCTGTCGGTCACCATGGACGGACCAGTCTAACCGTTCCCGAGCCGGCAGGCATCAACACCACGATCGTCCCCCAACAGGGCGGTTTGGACGCGATTCAACGGCGGATCCTGAGAAAAACACGGGTGGCGACGCCTTCGGGAGTGAGCACGCCCAACTCGATCGCACGTTCGCCCGCCCGCCCCCGGGAGGTCTGCTGCGCCTTCTTGATGCGAGCGTAGAGATCCTCGACGTTGGAAACGGAATCGCGTCCCACCTGATCGATGATCGATCCGGCGGGGATCGCATCGCCGAGCATCGGGCCGGCAGGTGCCTCCTCGAGCACGAGGACACCAGGTGTCCAATTCATCGAACGCCGCGCCGCGAGCGCCGGCGTGAACGTCGTGAGCTCGCCGAGACCGACCTGCTCGAGCAGGAGAGCCTGCTGTGGATGGCTGACTTCCGGGGCCAGCCGTCCAAGTTGAACATCCATGACGATCGTTCGTGGGACCTCCGCATCCTCGTCCCAACGCCAGAGTTCCAGCTGGACACTGGTATCCGGCTTGCGAAGCCCGATCTGGGCACGAACGTTGTCGACCGACTTGACGGGCACCCCGTCCACGGAGACCAGGATGTCACCGGGACGAACGCCTGCGGTGTCGGCGGGGAATCCCTGCTCGACCATCGAGACGTAGACGCCGAGACCATCGAAGCGCTCGAGCACCCGCTCCTCCTGGGGAGGAAGCAGCCGCATCGATCGGAGGTCGTCGAGCTCGATCATCTGGATCCCGAGATAGCCCTTGGAGACCTCCCCGGTCTCGATCAACTGGTCGACCACGAGCTCGATCATGCGGATGGGAATCGCAAGCCCGATGCCGGCGAACTGACCGTCTCCGACATTGGCGCCGCGACCGGTGGCGATCGCGGTGTTCATCCCGATCACACGACCCGAAACGTCGCTCAAGGGGCCGCCGGAATTGCCGGGGTTCACCGCCGCGTCGACCTGGATGAAGTTCTCGAAATCAAGTTCCGCGATCCCCGCCGTCCGGCTCAGTCCGGAGACGATGCCCGAGGACATCGAGAAACGGAAGTCGAAGGGCGAACCGAACGCGAACACGAAATCCCCCTGCTGCGGCAGTTCATTGGAACGTTCCGCGGGGTGAAGCCGTTCCGGAGAGATCCTGACCACCGCGATGTCGCTTCGAACGTCGGCACCGATGAAGCGTGCAGGACGGATCTCGCCGGTCGAGAGCTGGACCTCGATCGTCTCGGCAGGAGCCACGACGTGCGCGTTGGTCACGACATGACCGGCAGCGTCGTAGATCCAGCCCGAACCCGATGACGTGTAGAACCCACCAAGGGAGGTGCCACCGTTGCGCAGGGGACCACGGGTCGAGACATGAACCACGGAAGGCTCGACCTTCGCAGCGAGATCACGAGTCGCGCTGTTCAGGACATCGAGCGGGTTGTCGAGGGCGAGTCGCTCGGAAGCCAGCTCGATGCGGGCCTGTTCGCGAGCGAATTCGAGGTTTCGAACGAGAGCGGGACCACCAATCAGGACCGCGACACCGATCACCGCGACGACCAGAGAAGGGCCGAGGAGCCCGGAGGTCGGCTTTCGAGCGGGGATGACTGGTTTCGAGGTCCCCTGGGGACTGTCACTTGAGGTCATCGATCACAATCTCGCGTGGTTCACGGGACAAGGGGCTCAGGACGTACCGTCATCGGAGTCGCTCGGCTGCGCCAATCGCTCCGATTCACCCTCGATCATCCGGTACGGATGCTCCCCGTGCGCACGCCTCCGAACACGATCCGCCCAGACCCCGGCAACCCTGACCAGACTTTCACCGACGGCTTCGATCGGTTGGGCGAAGGGTGGTTGCCATTCGGTCATCCCCGTCAGGTCGTGGGTCACGACGATCTGGCCGTGACACGACGCACCAGCACCACAACCGATGACCGGAACATCGACGGCATCGACGATCGCAGCCGCAACCTCCTCGGGAACGGCTTCCACGAGGATCATGACCGCACCGGCCTCCTCGAAGGCCCGAGCTTCGTCGATGAGCCGGTAGGCATCATCCGCTCGTCGTCCATCGGAGTAGTACCCACCATGACGACCGACATGCTGCGGCCGTGAGCCGATGTGGGCGATGACCGGGATGCCCGCCTGTGCCATCCGCGTGACGACCGGGACGAAAGCGGCATCGACCTCGAGCTTGACGGCATCGGCGCGTCCTTCGACGAGGAAACGACCACCGTTCCGGATCGCCTCGGCCTCGGAGACCTGGTAACTGAGGAACGGCATGTCGCCGATGACCCAGCAGTTCGGAGCGCCACGCTTGACCGCGGCCGTCAGCGTGATCATGAAGTCGAGCGGGGCATGAATCGTGGCGGGAAGCCCGAGAATGACCTCGGCGGCGGTATCACCCACGAGCAGGACCGGTATCCCAGCCTGCTGGAGCCAACCTGCGGTCAGTGCGTCATAAGCGGTCAGGCAGGGAAACGCTTCACCGGAATCGACCATCCGTCGGAGGGTCCGAATGGTCACGGGCTTGCGAAGACCGGTCGCCTCGGAGGAGTCGCTGCCCTTGGATGTGTCGATTGATGGAGAAGCCATGGGCCCACAGTCTACGCCGGAGTCGGGAGGGAAGGAATCCATGACGGGGTGATTCCCGGTCCTGTCCCCACACCCGGACCCTTGAAGGGAGAATCCCGAGGGACCGCTTGCCTGAAGCCCTCTGGATTCAAGAGTTACCTCGTTCGCACGACGGCGTCGGAGGCTCGGATCCCGGAGTCCGGCCAACGCTCGAGAGCCAGTAGTGATGCCTTGGGATGGCGCACTCCGGCACCCGGGCCTCCTCGCCAGCGTCCAACGAGCGCTTCAAGCCGCTCCTGAATTGCCCTGGATCGACCCCGTTCGGTATCGCCTCCCCGAGCGGGGTCGGCTTTTTCAGTTGCCGGGCATCGGGTGCTACCACTGCCTGAGTGGATTGGGGACGAGGCCGTCCCTGCCCGGCACGACGAGGTCCGCGATCTCGACCACTTCCCGGAGCGATTCCTGCGCAGCCTGGATGTCTGCACATGCCTGGAGGACCTGCCCGGCTTCCAGGTGCTCGATGGTCGGCACGGCGTCCGATGCAAGCACGATCGTCCACTGCGGGAGGGCCAGGAGCAGTCCGGTCAGACCGGGCGTGACACCCGGAAGCGGGAAGAGATCGATCCCGTCGGCGATCGAATCAGGCGCGGCCTCACAGCGCTGCAGCAGCGCGATCTCATCCCGGACCGTTGCCGCAAGATCCTCGTCCCCGGCATCCTGGGCTTCCTGGAAAGCCTCGACCAACGGCACCCCCACCGCCTCGCGCTCACGTTCGGCGATGAGCCAGCGTGCATCGTCGAAGAGCTCGAGCCCGCGCCTGCCTTCGGGACGAAACGAGCTGAGGAAGACATCGGTGATCTCGTTCGGATGAAGTCCACTGCGTTCGAGGAGACGGTCGGCGAGGATCTTTCCGGGCAGCGAGGGATCCACGAGGATCCTGCGATCGTCGATGGACAGCACGGTCGTCGTGAGGTGAGCGGGACGAAGATCACCCTTCTCGGCGCGCAGGGGATGTGCGGAAAGCGCGCCCATGGAGATCACGCGGAGGTCGACGGTCATGGTGAGTGGCACCTTCAGCTGCAGCTGTTCTGGAGAATCAGTCCGGTGTCGAGGAACGACGCTTCTTGTCGATGGCATCGATGACGAGGCTCGGCAGCATCGTTCGCAAACGATCGAGGTCACCACCCAGGGAAGCGATCTGCCGGATCAGGCTGGAAGAGGTGTAGGCGTAGGCCTCACCGGGCACCACGAAGACCGATTCGATGTCCGCGACCTGTCGATTGGTGATGGCGAGCTGGCATTCCGCATGAAGGTCGGTGGTGTTCCGTATCCCCCGGAGGATCGCAGTCGCCGAGACCTCTCGGGCGAAATCCACGGTCAGGCCGTCATAGAAGGCGACGGTGACCGGCGCCGCATCGGGTTCGGCCTCGATCACCTCCTCGACGAGCCGGGTCATCATCTCGACCCGATGCCCCACTTCGAAGAAGGCGGACTTGTCGGGATTGCAACCGACCGCCACGACGATCTCGTCG
Source organism: Phycisphaerales bacterium (assembly GCA_022447205.1). Lineage (GTDB taxonomy): Bacteria > Planctomycetota > Phycisphaerae > Phycisphaerales > SM1A02 > JAKVBQ01. The sequence continues at coordinate 68,077 of JAKVBQ010000004.1, read as the reverse complement.
AAGATCCGGCGGCCACGCGACAGGACATCGAGGTGACCCAGGGTCGGTGGGTCGAAGGAACCCGGATAGATCGCCCTGTGCACTTGTGACTTCACGGGATCACTCACAGAAGGAATCCATGCCGGCCGAACGGAGCAGCGTGCGGAAGTTCTCGCCGAAGACGAAGTTGTGCTCGGGAAACTCGAGGCCGGACATGTTGTTGTCGATGTGACTGAAGATCAGGTCGATCCGACCGATCTGTTCCCATTCGCCGTGACGGTGATCAAGGCGCTCGATGGTCCCGGCCGTCGAGGCCCCGGCATCATCAAGGCGCTCGATGCTTGCGTCATAGCGGATCGACTGCCCTGGAAGGACGTCCCGTTCGATCGTCGCGCGAACGATCTTCGCAAGCACCACCTTCTCACGAAACGCGTTGATCGAACCGACCAGCACCCCTGCCGTCTGTGCCATGCCCTCGACGATGAGCGAGTTCGGCATCAGTGGCATCGCGTGCCGGTCTTCGGTGGCCGCAAAGTGATCGTGCAGGTGCTCTTCCGACAAGGAGACGTTCTTCACCGCAACGAGCCGCTTGTCCGGCTCGTACTCGGTGATGGCATCGATCCACATCCAGCGCACGAGGCGTCGCTCCGCTCAGGCGGCACACACTGAGAGCTTGCGCTCGCAGAAATCGACCAGTGTCTTGACAGTGAAAAGCTCGGAGATCTTGCTCACGCTGCGGTCCGCCTCGAACTCGGCGAAATCGACGTGGGGCATCTTCTCCTTGAGAATCGACATCCCCTGGTCGGTCAGTCGACCGTTGTCGACGAGCTCCGCGTCATTCAGCACGTTCTCCGGGAACAACTCCCCTTGCTCGATCTTGAATGGCCGATCGGCAGCACAATCGGGCTCGAAGGCCTTCTCGAGCTGGAAGCTGATGTCGAGGAAGTCGATCGACTCCGCTCCGAGATCACCGATCAGGGTCGCATCGGGCTTGATCTCGTCACTGTCGACGCCGAGCGCCTCTTCGAGGACTTCGGCGACCTTGTCTTGAATGTCGTCACGGCTGAGCGCCATGCGGATGCTCCATTTGTGGAGGTTGCGGCGGGGAGGCCCGCCCTTTGAGGTACGAACTGCTGGTGCCAATCCTGCCAGTATAGGATCCGGGGAATCCTCCGATGCTACGGGCAGGCGGCTCGCATTGTAAATCGCCCGGAGACCGCCGTGTCGGGGGGATCCTCGGTCCCCACACAAAGGCGCGTCCCGGTTCCCTTGAAGGAAAAGGTGTCATCCGTGGACTTCAGGAGATCCACCTCGACCCGGAGGGACTCCCCAGGCCGGACGAACGTGCCGTAGCGCAGGGCGCGAACCTCACCCAGCATCATGTTGGGGTACCCACGCTCCTCCAAGACCGCCCGAGCGGCCTGAATCATCGATTCAAGCATGAAAACCCCGGGCAGGACCGGAAAAGAGGGAAAATGGTCGGCGAGATACTCCTCGGAGGCTGTCACGTTCTTGACCGCCACCGCCCGATCGGGGCTGCATTCGAGAATCTGATCGACGAGGGTGAATTTCATTGTGGTTCCCGAGCCAGAGATGGGACAAACCAACCTGAAAGCGTAGCGAAGACAGGCGTTTGCGCAAGCCGGGCAGCCCCCCCCTGCCTGAAGGCTCCCGAGGGGCGGCAGAGACCTCCTGACTTTACTCACCACGAACGCCTGTTCCTGCCGATACGGATTGGAACCATGGCACAGAAAAGGACTTCCAAACGAACCCGAGCCCGCCAGAAGGCCGATGGATCCTACCTCAGGCATGCCGCCTGGATCCTGATCTCCGCCTGCTGGCTCTTCATGCTGGTCTCCATCGTCGGTTACGACGTCGCAGACTGGCCATCCTCCTCGGTCAGCACCCACAACGACCCCGCGCAGAATCCGATGGGCGTGGTCGGTGCCATGCTGGCGCACTGGACGCTCACGGTGATCGGTGCAGGATCCTGGATCATCCTCGGGTGGAGCCTCGCAGCTCTGGTCGCACTTGCCCGAGGGCATCACCTGAGCCACCCGATCATTCGGATCGTCGGAACGGCCCTGTGTGCCATCTCGGTGGGCACCCTGGACGTGGTCTGGTTCGGCGGTTTCTCAGGCACGGCCACGGCACCAGGTGGACTCATCCCCGACTACCTCGCGCAACAGCTGCTCGAGCGCTTCAACGTGGTCGGCGTATCCCTCTGGATGCTGACCGCCCTTGCCATCGGACTGGTCGTCAGCATCGACGAGCTGCTGTTCAGGCTCCCTGCACTCATCAACTTCCGCGAACGCACCACGCAGTTCATCGAGACGCTCGACCCGCGCGAACTGGTCTCGAGGATCGGAACCCTGATTCCGGGCCGCCGTGTCCTCCAGACTGCAGGTGGGGCACGCATCGATGCGGCTGAGTACGAGGAGGAAGAAGAGGACGAGGAAGAATACGACTACGAAGACGAATACGAGGGCGACGAAGAGGAGGACGAGGAAGAGTACGAGGAGGACGACGACGAGGAGGAGGATGAGGCGGAGTACGAATACGAGTACGAGGAAGACCCCGAAGCCGCCGCCGCCCATGCGGACGACGAATACGAATTCGAGGAAGAGGAAGAAGAGGAGAACACGGGCACAAGCCGTGCATCCCTCAGCAAGAAGGAGCTCGAGGAGAAGATCGCCAGGCTTCCGGTCCGAATCGCTTCCGGCAAGACCGAGATCGCGCGTGACGAGGACATCCCGCGCGAAGAGAACTTCGAGGGCTATCAGTTCCCGGGTCTCGACATGCTCGATGCACCCGAAGCGAACTATTCCGAGCAGATGGAAGCGCATGTCAGGGAACAGGCGGGCATTCTCGAAGAGACCCTGCACACCTATCAGATCGATGCGGAAGTCACGGGCATCGAGAGTGGCCCCGTCGTCACCCTGTATGCGATCCAGCTTGCACCGGGAACACGTGTCGCACGCCTTTCATCGATCCAGAGCGACCTTGCTCGCAGCCTCCAGGCACCGAACATCCGGATCATCCCGAACATGGCCGGGAAGACAACGGTCGGCATCGAGGTGCCCAACCCGCGCAAGGAGAAGGTCCGACTGAAGGAACTGATGTCCAGCGGTCAGGCTGCCGGCATGACCCTCCCGATGTTCCTGGGCAAGGACAATGCAGGCGAGCCACTCGTCGCGGATCTCTCCAAGATGCCGCACATGCTGATCGCGGGCACCACCGGCTCCGGCAAGAGCGTGTGCATGAACTCGATCATCATGAGCTGGCTCTACACCAAGCGACCGGACGAGCTCAAGCTGGTGCTCGTCGATCCCAAGATGGTCGAGATGAGTCAGTTCTCCGACATCCCCCACCTGATGTGCCCGGTCGTGACCGAGATGACCAAGGCCGCCGCGATCCTCGAATGGGCCGTCACGAAGATGGAGGAACGGTACGAACTCCTGAACATGGTCGGCGTGCGCGATCTTCGCTCGTACAACGACCTCGAGGAGGACGACCGCTACGAACGCGCAGGTGTCGAGACGGACCTCGAAAAGGCCAAGCTGCCCAACAAGATCCCACTCATGGTCTTCGTGATCGACGAACTTGCCGACCTGATGATGACGGCCAAGGAGGTCGAGCACTCGATCGTCCGCATCGCACAGAAGGCACGGGCAGTCGGCATCCATCTCATCCTGGCCACCCAGAGACCGCAGGCGAACGTGGTGACCGGACTCATCAAGAGCAACATGCCCTGCAGGGTCTCCTTCAAGGTCGCCTCCGGCATGGACAGCCGGATCGTCCTTGACCAGAAGGGCGCCGAGCTGCTCCTGGGTCAGGGCGACATGATGTTCATCAGTCCATCCTCGAGCGAGATCAGGCGATGTCAGGGCACGCTCGTGACCGACCAGGAGACCCGCAAGGTCGCACGGTTCCTCAAGAACGTCGCGAAGCCGAGCTTCGAGCGCAGCCTCGTCGCCATCCGAGGTGGCGGAGGCGGCAGCTCCGCATCCGGTGACGAAGAGGGCCTCCCCGCCAATCAGCGGGACCCCCTCTTCGACCAGGCGGTCGAGATCATGATCGAGTCGGGTCGTGGTTCCGTCTCCCTCCTCCAACGCCGCCTTGCCATCGGTTACAGCCGGGCCTCGAGGCTCGTCGACCAGATGGGACTCGCCGGGATTCTGGGTGAACACAAGGGTTCGGTCGCTCGAGAAGTGATGCTCACGCTCGAGGACTGGCGCAGGATGCGAGCGATGGAGGCAGGCGAGCTCGAAGAGGGCTATGCCGCCGATGAAATCGACGAAGAGTCCTCCGAGGACGACGCGGTGCCCGAGGAGTACCACGGCGAGCACCTCGCCTGATCAGCCGGCTCCGCTTCGAGATCCGTAGAAGGCATCGGCGTTCTCGTGGAAGAGGGCGTCCCTGTCCCGATCCGACCAGTGCCTGGTCACTTCGTCGACCACCTCGATCCACAGACGAAGGCTTCCGACCAGCGTGCACACCGGCCAGTTCCCACCGAACATCAGGCGTTCGACACCGAAGCAGTTCCGGACATGATCGATGAGTGCGCTGACCTCGGCGACGGACCAGTCCGGATGCGCATTCTGGAAGAACCCGGAGACCTTGCAGAAGACGTTCTCCTGCTCGGCGATCCTCGAGATGTCGTCGCGCCAATGGAGATGGCTCTCCCCACCGGGACTGGCGTTGCCGAAGTGATCGAGGACCAACCGGGTACCGGGCGCGGCCCTCGCGAGTTCGGCTGCATCGGCAAGTTCGACCTCGCGCATGCAGAGCTCGAAGTGCATGCCGGCCTCCCCCATGCTCCGGACACCCTCGATGAACGTGGGCAGGAGGCAGATCCCTCGAGGCTGGTCGGGCGTGTGCAGGACCGTTCGGAACCCGCTCACACCCCGCACCGAACTGGTCCGTGCGATCCACTCCGCGAGATCCGGGGCTGCGGGATCCCCGCGAACCACCGCACTCATGAACGGACCGTCTTCATCCCGGAGCAGTTCATCGACCAGCTCGAGCTCACGCTCCTCATCACCGGATGCCGCATCCACTTCGAGATACACCGCCTGGATCGACTCGATCTCGGGGAGCGCCGCAAGGTAGTCCTCGGTGAGATAGCTCCGATCCAGTCGGGGAACCGAGCCGAGCCATGGCAGGTTCAACCGATCCAGATCCCAGACATGAACGTGGCTGTCCAGGAGTCGTCGCATGCAATGCACCTCGTCAGGAACCTCATCGAAGGCTCCTATGGGGAATCATCGTGCATTCACCCTTGACTGGACGAGAAATCCGGGCAACGATTCTGGTGCAGGGTCCCCGAACGCACCGCGAAAAGACGCCTGCGGGCGATTCGGGAGCCAAGAGTGGCTGCATGCCGCTCGTGTCCCTGTGGGCGCCGACGGACGTTTCCGACGGCGTGGCACGCTTCGGGACCGACCGGAGCGACAGATTCGCCGGCGGCGGCTCATGGTGAACCCATGAGAGAAGGACACCGCGACGGCTGGCTGGTGCGCATTCCCGAAAGGTGGTGATCACATGAGCAAGTACTGCGAATTCGAGGGCCTGAGCGCCTGACACACGTACCTGACGGGTGCGTGCAGCAAGTGCGCGGCCCAGGAAATTCGTGCCCGCCAGCGACATCGCTGGCGGGCTCTTTCTTTTGACAATGGTTTGCGAGGGCTCGATTCCAAAGGAGAAACCACTCGAATGCCGAATCAAGCTCAGGCACCAAGCCCCTGATCATGGCAGAAGGAGCGGGACATGGACGTCGAGCTGGCAGACAGGATCCTTGAAGCGGCCATCGAACAGGCGGAGAAGTCCTGGAGCGAAGGCGGGATCCCGATCGGGGCGGCACTCGCCACTGCGGATGGAACGATCGTGGCCGCCGGGCACAACGAAAGGGTGCAGCGTGGAGACCCGACGGCGCACGCGGAGACCGTCTGCTTTCGAAATGCCGGACGACGACGGGACTGGGGTTCGCTCATCCTGGCATCGACGCTGAGCCCCTGTCCGATGTGCTCGGGCATGGCGGTCCTCTACGGCATCAGGCAGGTCGTGATCGGAGAGCACACGACCTTCATGGGCGCGGAACACTGGCTCGCGGAACACGGGATCGAGACGATCGTCCTTGATGATGAACGATGCATCGCACTGATGAAGCGACTCCAGGAGACCAGGGCTGATCTCTGGGCGGAAGACATCGGGGGATGATCCACATGGGCCGAGCTTTCCGTCAGGAAGCGGGGACCATCGCCAGGAGACTCTCTCGGAAGTCATGTCCCGGCCGGTAGCCAAGGCATGTCGAAGCCAGCTCGATCGAGGCTTCACTGTCCCGGACCTCACCAGGTCGGGCAGGTTCGTGACGCACGTTCACGTCAAGACCGAGTGCGGAGGCCACGTCATCCAGCACCGACCGAATCGAACGCCTCGTGCCTGAACCGATGTTGAAGACCGCCCCATCGAGCGGACCCGCATGGCCACCGGCCAGCAGGTTCGCCTGGACGACATCCTCGACATGCACGAAGTCCCGGGTCTGCCCCCCATCGCCGAAGATCACAGCCTGACCACCGGATGAGAGTGCGTGCAGGAAACGTGGCACGACGGCTGCGTACGGGGAGTCGTGGGCCTGACGAGGACCATAGACGTTGAAGTAGCGAAGGCGCGCGGTATCCAGGTCGTAGGAGCTTGCATAGGAAGCGACGAAATCCTCTCCAGCAAGCTTGGTGGCTGCATACGGCGAAGTGGGCTGAACCGGATCGGTCTCGCGCTTGGGCAGGCCTTCCAGATCCCCGTAGGCGCTGCAGCTTCCAGCGTAGACCAGTCTTCGCACGCCATGCCGCCTTGCGGCCTCGAGCACGGCAACGGTCCCATCGACGTTCGTACGACAGTACCGAAGAGGATCCTCGAGGCTTTCGGAGACGGACACTCGCGCTGCATGGTGGAAGACGAGGCCTGCCCCCGACACCGCCTCGTCAAGTGCCCCTTCATCCAGGATCGAGCCCTCGATGAAGGTGATTCGATCGAGCACGTCGACCAGATGCTCCCGACTGCCGGTACTGAGGTCGTCAAGGACCCGGACATCAAGACCGGATTCGACCAGGGCGGCCACGAGATGCGAGCCGATGAACCCGGCACCACCGGTGACGCACACCGCTCCTTGCATTCCCGAGCTGGACTTCATTCGATGAGGATAGACAAAAAAACCGGGAGCCGCGGTCACCCGCGGCTCCCAAGAGTCTTGCGATCCGAATGTGCGTTCTTGATAGAACCCTGGCACGACCCCGAGGCCGCCAGGATTCGGAACGACATCCGAATCGACCTTCCCACGACTCCATATTCGCGCAGCGCCCGTTTGGTGCGTCAGTTCGTGGTGCTTGCATTCGTCCGGTCATCTCAGCGGGAGCATGACGGAACATCCTGCTGTTCGACCGACACGAAGTCAGCCGGCAATCCACCACGAGCGTCGGCTTGGCCACGCTCTCTCTCAAATCCCTTTTGACCGCCCCCAGGAACTCTCTCTGAAATCATCATGGCAGCATGTATGGGGTTTGGGAAGCCTCAAATCTTCGATTTTGGGCATTTAGAGGGGTCTCGAGCAGATAAAATCGTGATTCAGCGGGACCATCGAGACCATGGCTCAAACTCAAGCGACCCAAGGGGGCGTCAGCCTTCCTCGAGACGCAGCCGTTCGATTTCGTCGCGGACCAACTGTGAGATCCTGCTCTTCGCCTTCCGGATGGCGGTCGGTGCCATGTCGAGGCGCTCGGAGACCTCCTCGATGGGCACGTTTCTTCGTCCGTAGAGTTCGAAGGCATCCCAACTTCGCTGCTCGATGCTGGTCCCCGCTCGCACGGCATCGAGCGCGCGGACGATCAGCTGTCCGAGCCACTCACGTGCCCAGAGCGTCTCCGTTCTGTGGGGCTGCTGCTCCATCCAGGCAGGGTCGAAGGTGGTCTTCCCGCGATTCTTCCGGTAGCGCTGTCGCATCGCATTCAAGGTCGCGGTCTTCAAGTAGCCACGGAACCGCCCCATCTTCGGGTCATATTCGAACCGATGTGCGGCCTTGAAGAAACCGGCCATGACCTCGTGGACGATGTCGTCGATCTCCGAACCCGGACAACCCGATCGACGCGCGAATCCCGCGATGATCGGGGAGTAGACCTTGTAGAAGTCCTCCCAGGAGACCTCTCGAGCCTCGGTGTCCCCCTCCTTCAGGCGCAACAGGAGCGTGCCCCGGGTCTTGAACTCCGCGGCGCTGACGGAACCGTGCGAGATCCGCTTCGGTCTCGGAGGAAGTTCCGGTCGAGGCAACGGGTCGCCATCCAGCTCGACCATGTAGGCCATGCCGCCGAACTCCACCCGATCCCCCTTGTCGAGACGAACCCGTTCACCCTTGTCGAGTCTCATCCAGTTGACCCCGGTCCCCTGGCTGCTTCCGGCGTCCTCGAGCTCCCATCCCTTCTCAGCGAGATGCACGACGGCGTGTTCACGCGAGATGCTCGGCTCGGCCACCATGACATCGGAATCGGAGCCACGTCCGACCGTGGAGCGGAGCCCGGTGATGAGGAGGATGTCCCCGTCCCAACCATCCGGTTCAAGCTTGAGGACGTGCTCGCTCATTCGACATTGCCCTTGTTGTTGTCCATGGATCCGTCCTGCCGGACGGTGACTTCAGTCTGCGGATACGGTATCGAGATCCCTTCGCGGTCGAAGGCCTGCTTGACCTTTTCGAGCAATTCGACTCGGTAGGCCCAGAAATCGGAACGATCAACCCAGACCCTGGCCAGGATGTCGACGGAACTGTCGCCGAGAGCTCCGACCTTGACGACGGGTTCCGGATCGTGGTGGGTCCGTTCATCATCGTTGATGAGCCCGAGGAGAACCGAGCGCGCCTGCTCGATGTCGTCCTCGTATCCGATGCCGATCATCACTTCGACCCTGCGGGTCGACTCGATCGAATAGTTGATCAGGGAGCTGGTCGAGAGTTTTCCATTGGGAATGATGACCCGTCGATTGTCGGAAGTCGCGAGAATGGTGTTGAAGATCTGTATCTCGCGAACCGTTCCGCTGAATCCTTGTGCCTCGATGTAATGGCCGACCTCGTAGGGCTTGAGCAGGAGGACGATGATGCCTCCCGCGAAATTCTGGAGGGTGTCCTTCAGCGCGAAGCCGATCGCCAGCGATGCGGCGCCGATGATGAAACCGAGGCTGGCGGTGGGCACCCCGAGGATGCCGAGCACCATGATGACCAGGATGATCCGAAGACCGACCCTGAGGACGCTGAGGACGAAGATTTGAACGGACTCGTTCACGTCACGGACCTTGAAACCGCGTCCCACCAGCTTCACGATCAGCTTGACGAGAAAGAGTCCCACGATCAGCCAGAGCAGGGCCAGAAGGACCCTCGGGGCATAGAGGACCATGTAGTCCTTGAGTCCATCGAGCAGGAGCGAGAGGAGGTCCTGGACATCACCGAGCGAGCGGAGCTCCTCGATCTTCTCGAGCGATCCCTTCGCAGCTTCGGTGTCGGTCGATTCCGGGGCCGGATCGTCCTCCGCTCCTCCGATGCCGATGAAGGTGGCCATGAGACTGCTGAACATGAATTCATTCTCCGTACGTGCCCGAGAGGATCCGAATGACGTCGAGGATGCTAGCCAAACTGCATGTGACTGCAAGACCACCGGTCCCGCATGAGCCCGAGTGGTTGCGGATTCCCTGCAGGAGTGCATGATGGCCTCCGGAGACCCATGCCCGACTCGAATGCCATCCTGCTCGTCAGCTGCCAGGACCGACCCGGTCTCGTCGCGGAAGTCGCAGGCTTCATGCACCAGCAGGGCTGCAACATCACGAGGGTCGACCAGTCGGTGGACGTCGAGCATGGTGCATTCCGCATGCGGATGGCGATCGAGAAGGGGGAGCCGGACCTCGACAGGAGCACGTTCCTCGAGGCGCTCTCCAGACTCTGTGAGCGACATGGCATGGCCTCGACGCTCCACTTCGGTGAAGAGAGATCACGACTGGCGATCCTCTGCACCAGGGAGCCTCACTGCCTCCACGACATCCTCCAGCGCCATGAATCGGGGGAGCTCGAGTGTGAGATCCCGATCGTGATCTCCAACCACGAGACGCTCCGCCCGACTGCCGAGTTCTTCGGGATTCCCTTCCTGCACATACCGGTCGATCCTGCCACCAGGGCCGAAAGCGAGGGGCGGCTGCAGTCCGCCCTCGAGGAACACGGCATCGACCTCATGGTCCTGGCCCGCTACATGCAGGTCCTCTCCCCGGAGTTCGTGGAGGGATGGAGGAACCGGATCATCAACATCCACCATTCGTTCCTCCCGGCCTTCGCAGGTGCATCCCCCTATCGTCAGGCCCACGAGCGAGGCGTGAAGCTGATCGGAGCGACCGCTCACTACGTGACGGCGGAGCTCGATGCCGGGCCGATCATCAGCCAGCAGGTCATCGACTGCTCGCACCGAGACGGAGTCGTCGAACTCACGCGCAAGGGACGGGATGTGGAACGCACCACCCTCGCCAGGGCGGTCCGATGCCATCTCGACAGGAAACTGCTGGTCCAGGGAGACCAGGTCGTCGTCTTCGAATGATGGGCCTTGCTCGGAACGGGTCGATTCGAGCGCTGCAGTGACGTCGAACAGAACTCAGGGACAGGCGCCCCAGTTGCCGAGCAGGACCGAGAGATCGGACCCTCCCACCACGCCATCACCGTCGATGTCCGCAGACTGGTTCGAAGTGCCCCAGGAACCAAGCATGGCCGAGAGATCGGATCCGTCGACCGTGCCGTCACCATCGAGGTCACCGGCACAGCTGGTGCAGTCATCGGGAACACCATCGCGGTCGCAGTCGGTCTCCACGTCGAGCCTGAGACAGGCGGACACGAAGCTGCCGGCATCCCCGGACTGCACGTCGATCAGACGAAGGCTCCAGGTGCCGACGGGATCGACGCCGTTGAAACCGGCAAGTGACTGCTGGGGACGAAGGACACCCGAGAAGACGGGGGTACCGGTCGTGGTGCAGACCTCCTCGATCGAGAGGGCTGCCTCGTCCTCGAGACTCACCAGCATGTCGTCACCACCGCAACCGAAGGGGCCCGGGAACCCGTAGGGAACCTGACCCGCACGATCGATGAGAGCGAGCGTGACGGCACCGGAGGGTGACGTCAGTTCAACGACGAGATCACCCACCCAGGGGTGTTCGATCTCGAGCTCGAGCCGGGCACCCACCACCACGAGCGGGTCCTCGGACTGACCGATCACGAGGGGAGCGACCGAGCCGGAAGCACTCCCATCGGGAATCGGGAAGCCCGAGCCGGAACAGGCATGCAACTCGGATCCATGCGCGTTCGAAGTCGCAAGGAAGGCGGTTGCAAGGACGAGTACTGGACCGTTGAAGCAGGTCATCGTGCGGCCTCCGCGCTGAGCTCCACGTTTCGGTCGGGATCCTTGCACTGGGGAGGATCTCGCATCAAACGGGTGTGGCACCAGCCGGTCTTGTGCCCACCGTTGTTCCCACCGTCGAGCTGCCCTGCATAACGTTCCACGGTGCCATCATCCGGATCGCTGAGCAGGATGTCCGTCACGATCTGGCAGTAGTCGTAGAACCAGCCGTCGGTGAAGGAGGTGGTCCAGAACCAGACATCCTCCCGAACCCAACCGGGGATGAAGGACAACCACGCGGCCGACCCCTCGTAGGTCATGTCGTAGTTCGTGCCGCAACCGACTCCGAACACCTCCCCGAGGACCGCGGCATTCCCGGCAAGGGCGGTTCCCTGCCAGGGAACCCCGACACCCTGGATCCGTCGATCGCCGGTGGGCCAGTCGAGTGCGCTCCAGTAGAAGGTGAAGAGATGCGCGGCGGCATTCCCGCCCTGGGAATGACCCGCGATCCCCATCGACTTGAAGTTGCGACCGTACGCCTCGAAGCGAAGGGCGAAGGTGTCGTGCGAAAGGTTCTGCTCGTAGTCCTCGAACAGCTCGAAGTCACCGGAGAAGTCACTGGTCTGCCAGGGAAAGATGTCGGTGCAGTAGCCGTGGGAGATGAGCAGGACATGACCGGCGGCGGACACCAGGGAGTCGACAGGTGGCGCCCCCCCACTGACGACCTCGCCGGAATGACCCGCCTGCATGCCCGGCTCGATGCCCTCGGGCACGGTCTCCGATGCGGTGATCACCTCGGGAACGAGCACCCGTGGCTCGAGGTCGTGGTCAAGGAGCACGAAACCTTCCGCACCATGCGCACGAAGTTCCCGAAGCTCGATCGACATGGGATCGATGCCCGCAAGCGCAATCCATCTCGGATCGAAACGAAGACCGCACGACGCCGGACCTCCGGCTGCAGGCAGCTGATGCATGCGTGCCACCCAGCAGACCGGAACCAGCTCACCCGAACCGTCTCGACCCCAGACCTCGCAGCCGACGGCGACACGTCGCGGGCCGCCGAGCTCACCCTGGGGGAGGAGCGTGACCGGGATCGTCAGTCCGATCCGTCCGTCGGCCTCCTGCATGATCCGCACGTCTCCGACAAAGGTCAGTTCAGGGCGAACGACACGCATGATCTGCTGGTTCGTCCGGACCCGCTCGACGCCCTGATGATCACGTGCATGAACGATGGTGCGAACCGTCCAGTCCCCGACCAGTCCGGGAGTGAACGTGGCAACGCTCGATGCGCCTTCAACACCAAGCACACGCTGGTGGATGACACCGTCAGGAGCGGTCAGGTCGACACGCCCTTCGATGAGTGTTCCTCCCTCGAGACTCGTGTGCAGCGAGACCTGCCGACCCACGATCGCCCCATGGCCACCGAAGTGGGAGAACAACCTGAGCTCCTCTTCTCCATCCGCAAGCAGCAGCCAGCCGGCACCACCGGTTTTCGGTCGGTCGAAGGAGACACGAACCTCTCCCGCATCGGAAGGGAAGGTCACCACGCGAGCCAGCGCACCGGGAACGAGGGCATCCGCTCCGTGCAGGTCACCTTCGAGCGGCTTGTCCACGCCCTCGACGCGGGCGTCAAGGGACCACGCCTCGACGTCAGCCGCGAGCAGCGCGGCCATCGACTTTCCGGGACCGGTCGTGAATTCGAGCAGCGAAGGGGAGACCTCATCGCAACGCAGGAGCGCCGTGCAGGATGTCGCGCCGACGGTGCCGGGCTCGGGGAGCCGGACCCGACCAGAAAGGATGTCCTCCGGCCCGGAGGCGATGTCCTTTGCCTCGACCGGATGGTCCGCCATGACGGTCAGTGACAGGGAACACACGAAGGCCAGGGGCAGCAGCACGATCGTTCTCATGCCTTCAGCCTACCGAATCCTTGCCGGCAGACCGCCCTGCTCTCGCGGTAAGGAGTCAAAAAGAACGCGCACCGCCATCAAGAGGACGGTGCGCGTGATAAAGCGTGCTGTTCGCGCGAATCAGGTGCTGGGCACCCAGTTGGCCTTGAAGTCGCGCACGGCTTCGAGGAACTCGTCCTCGATCCCCTTGAAGGACTTGCTCTCGGCGAGTTTCGCCCTGAGGTCCGCCTTGGGACCGCGGAAGTGCTCGAGAAGCGACTGTTCGAAGTCATCCACCTTGTCGAGGTCGATGTCATCGAGCACACCCTTCGAACCGGCGAAGATCGCGATGCACTGATCGATCACCTCGAACGGGGTGTACTGACCCTGCTTGAGGAGTTCGACCATGCGCGCGCCACGGTCCAGCTGACGCTGGGAGGCGGCATCGAGATCGGTGCCGAGCTGGGCGAACGCCTCGAGCTCACGGAAGGCGGCGAGGTCGAGTCGCAGTGAACCGGCGACCTCCTTCATCGCCTTGATCTGTGCGCTGCCACCCACGCGGGACACCGAGATGCCGACGTTGATTGCCGGACGGACACCCGCCGCGAAGAGTTCGGGCTGGAGGTAGATCTGACCGTCGGTGATCGAGATCACGTTGGTCGGAATGTAGGCGGAGACGTCGCCTTCCTGGGTCTCGATGATCGGAAGTGCGGTCAGTGAACCGCCGCCGTTCTCGTCGGAGAGCTTCGTGGCTCGTTCCAGGAGACGACTGTGCAGGTAGAAGACGTCGCCGGGGTAGGCCTCACGACCGGGGGGGCGACGAAGCAGGAGCGACAGTTCGCGATAGGCGACGGCCTGCTTGGAAAGGTCGTCGTAGACGCAGAGGACGTGCTTCGGAGTCTTGCCCTCCTTGCCCTTCCACATGAAGTACTCGCCCATCGCGGTGCCGGAATACGGCGCGATGTACTGGAGCGGTGCGGCGGAAGCGGCGCCTGCGGAGACGATGATCGTGTAGTCGAGTGCGCCATGCTCGCGAAGCGAGTCGACGACGCCGGCGATGGTCGATTCCTTCTGGCCGACGGCGACGTAGATGCAGACCACCGCGTCATCAGTGCCCCAGAACTCCTTCTGGTTGATGATCGCATCGATGCAGACCGCGGTCTTGCCGGTCTTGCGGTCGCCGATGACGAGCTCACGCTGGCCTCGGCCCACGGGGATCATCGAGTCGACGGCCTTGATGCCGAACTGAAGCGGCTGGTTCACGGGCTGTCGGTAGGCGATGCCGGGGGCGACGATGTCGACCTTGCGGGTGCCTGCAGCCTCGATGTCACCGCCACCGTCGATGGGGTTGCCCAGGGGGTCGACGACGCGGCCGAGCATGCCCTCGCCGACGGGCACCTCGAGGAGGCGTCCGGTCGCGCGAACGGTGTCGCCTTCACGAATGCTGGTCGGGTCACCGTAGAGGACGGCACCAACGGTGTCCTGCTCGAGGTTCATCGCCTGTCCCATGACCGAGCCTTGCTCGCCCTGGAATTCAAGCAGTTCGCCCGCCATGACCTTGCTGAGTCCGTAGACGCGGGCGATACCGTCGCCCACCTCGACGACCTGTCCAACTTCGGAAATCTCCAGTTCGCTTCCGAACTGTTCGATCTCCTGCTTGATGACGGAAGTGATCTCGTCGGTCTTGATCTTCACGGCTGTTCCTCGGTTCGTCCGATTCATCTGAACGGCACGATCGTCGTGCCGATGTGTACTTGATTTCGTATCCGGTCACGAAGGTGCTGTTTACGAAGCACCCTCGAGGAAACGCTCGGCTTCGGAACGGACCACGGTCGCGCCCTTGCCGAGGATGTCTTCCTTCATTCTTCGCAGGCGGGTCGCCACGGACCCGTCCACGAGCTGATCTCCAATGCGCAACTTGATCCCACCGATCATCGCCGGGTCGGCGTGCTGATGGAAGACCGGCTCCTTGCCGAGGACGGCCTGGACCCGCTGCTTCACCGCTTCGAGAACCTCGGGGCCGGCACCATCCGCGGAAGCGGTGATCACGTCGACCTCGATTCGACCGTGTGCCTCCTGAACGAGGGCGTCGAACGCCCCCGCGATCTGATCGACATGGCCCAGACGTCCCTTGCTGTTGGCAACGAGCAGGAAACGCAGGACAAGATCGGAGATCCGTCCGTCGAAGATCGCCCGAAGCGCCTCACGTCGACGGCCGAGGCCGATGATCGGCGAGGCGAGGAACTCGTGGAATTGCGCGTCGGTGCGCGACAGCTCCACGATCGCTCCAAGCTCGTCGAGGACCTCGCCGACCTTCTCGAGGCCGCCGGCAGCATCCGCAAGCTCGTAGAGACTGCGGGCATACACGTAGGCGAGTTCGTCGTACTGCTGACCCATGGGGTCCTGCCTCAGTTCCTGCTGCCGAGTTCGTTGAGGGACTCCTCGACCAACTGCTGCTGGTCACCCGGGTTGATCTCACGCTGCAGGATCTTCCCGGCGATCGTCGTGGCCAGAACCGCAGCCTGGGAGTGGATGTCCGCGACCGCGGCCGACTTCGCTGATTCGATGTCGGCGTTGGCGCGAGCCATTCGCTCCGCAAGCTCCTGCTCGTTCTTGGCACGAAGTTCGTCAGCAAGCTCCTTGGCCTGCGCACGAGCATCGTTGATCATCCGGGAGGATTCCTCGCGAGCCTTGGCAAGCTCCTGCTCGTAGTCCGCAAGCGCGGACTTCGCCTGCTCGCGAGCCTCCTCGGCTGACTGGATCTCCGAGATGATCTTGTCGTTCCGATCATCGAGTCCCTGGGTGATCTTCGGCCAGACGAAGAGCCAGAGGACCACCAGCGCGACCAGGAAGACCACGATACCGGTGACGTTGGCCAGCAGATTGGGGTCCATGAGACTGGGCTCGGACCCGCCTTCACCGGCGGCGGCGATGATGTTCATCAACCTAAGCATCGTTCACTCCAGCGAACTTGAATGCGACCCGTGCGCCACCGGAGGACCGGAGACAGTCAGCAGGCCGATGAGATGAACTGATCAGGCGGTACCCATCAGGAAGCCGACGACGACTGCGAACAGTGCGACACCTTCGATGAGGGCGGCGGTGAGGATCATGTTGACGAAGATCTTGCCGCCCACTTCGGGCTGACGTGCGGTTGCGTTGCAAGCGCCGGAACCGACGAGGCCGATGCCGATACCGGCACCAACGACGGCGATGCCTGCGGCGAGACCTGCACCGAGACCCTTGCCCCAGCTTGCACCCGCAGCAGCGGCGGCAAGAGCTGAGTCATCTGCGGCGAATGCGGTCGCCTGGTCGGCAAGCAGCATTGCGAAGAGGGCGAAAGCAGCCATCTTTACGAACTTGGTCATTGGACTCCGTGTCTCCTAGAGTGACGCTGTTGCGTCAGGTTTGGTGGATCGTTCCCTGTAAGACGGTCAGGGATTGGTTCAGTGCGCAGGCTGAAGGTCGGTGACCTCACCGTGCGCGTCGTGTGATTCGTGCTCTTCATGGTCGTCGTGGTGGCTCATCAGGCTGATGAAGACCGCGGTCAGGAACATGAAGATGAAGGCCTGCAGGAAGGCCACGAAGATCTCCATGAAGGTGATGAGGACGGCGGCGCCGGCGCTGACGACGATCACTCCGGTGCGTCCGAGCCCCTCGATGGGGAGGAAGCCGGGAAGGAGGATCAGGGTCGCCAGCAGGACATGCCCACCGACCATGTTGGCGAAGAGGCGGATGGCGAGGGCGGCGGGCTTGATGAAGACGCCTGCGACCTCGACCACGAAGATGACGGGAACGACGAGCCAGAGGAACTTCGGCCCCTTGGTGAGGTCGCAGGTCAGGTGCTCGAGGAAACCGCGCACGCCCAGCTCGCGGAAGCTGTGGACCTGGATCACGATGAAGCTGATCAGGGCCAGGCCCGCGGTGATGTTGATGTTGCTCGTCGGCGTGCCGCCGATCACGGACCAGTGATCGTCGCCCCAGCCGAACTTGCCGATGATGTTCTGCGCGTCGGCCATGGGAACCAGGCCGATGAGGTTCATCGTGAGGATGAAGAAGAACAGCGACATCAGGAACGGGAGGTACTTGCGGGTGGTCTTCTCGCCCATCACGGGAACGAGCATCGTGTCCCGGAGGTAGAGGATCATGACCTCGACGACCTGGCTGAGCCGGCCCCTGGTGATGTATCGATCGTGTCCCGCGGACTCCGGACCGGTCGCGATGCGACCAGCGACCCGAGGCATGATGAAGAGCAGGAGGGCCGCACCGAGCAACATGGTCAGGATCTGGGTGGACATCGTCCCGATCTCACCAACGCTCAGCCATTCGGCGAACACGGGCTTGTCGAGAACGTGGCCGAGCGGAGTGTGCGGCGCGCCGCTTTCTGCGAGAAGAAGATTCATCAGAACGGAACTCCTGAGTCACGGCGCGCACACGTGCCGACCAACTGCGCTCCACCTCTCCCGTTGGAGAAACGAGTGGAGCACACTCGCTGCAGTCGGATCCTTCGGACGACACCGGGCGTGCACATCAGCTTTCGCGACCGTTGTTCTCAGGGGCCGGAACCTGCGCGAGCTGCCGACGCATGTCGACGACGATGGCTGCAGTCTCCAAGAACAGCAGGGCGATGTACGCCGCACCGATGCCGAGGACGAAAGCGCCCGTCGACAAACGAGCGGCGAAGTATATCAGGAGGGCGAAGACCGGCGTGGCGAAAAGCCGGGCGACCGTCACGAAGAGCCAAATGGTGGGCAGATCGCCGGAGGGCCTCGGGGCCCAGGGGCGGATCGCCAGCACCGAGCCGACCCCGACCGCCAGGGCGGTGAGGGCTCCGATCAGGGCCGAAACCGCCTGATCCTCCGTGGCTCCGCTTCCGGGAGCGATCCAGGCCGCCGCCACGAACACGAGGAGGAGCAGGCACCAGGCCCCGACCAGCGTGCGGAATGGCAGGGTGAACATGGGCTGAGGAGGCGTCTCAGGGCTCATCGGCCACCCTCATCCCCTCTGGGAGGCTCCTGAGACGGTTTCCTGGGGGCATCGATCGTCCGGTAGAGCTTGATCCCACCTCGGATGAGGGCCAGGAGCCCGGTCGCAATCCCCGCGATGAAGCCGATCCCCAACCAGATGTCGGTGCCGAACCAGTTGTCGAGGAACCAGCCGATGGCTCCCCCCGCCAGGACGTGAGAGACGGTTTCACCCCCCAGGCCGGCCATTCGCCACCCGACCCGGGTCTCCTTGTCGTCGTTGCTGCCGGGACCAATCCGTTTCATATCAGCGGAGGGTATCGCGCGAGAGGCGTCTGGCAAGTTAGACTCCCTCGACTGAAACAGCGAGGCCCCAGTGAGCATCCCCGAAGAAGACATCATTGACGTCACCCCGAAGGCCCTCTCGACCAACGAGAGCCTCTTCGTGGCCAATGTGTTCAAGGGGCTCGGCACCACGATGCGGCACTGTTTCCAGAACTTCGGCCGGAACGGCAAGAACAAGAACACCATGTGGGTGGTCCAGTACCCCGAGGAGAAGCGCGACGATCGCCCGGTCGAGGACGGCGGCCAGTTCCGGGAGTACTTCCGGGGCGTCCACCGACTGAACCGTGACGAGGACGAGCGGGTGCGCTGCGTGGCCTGCTTCATGTGCGCGACAGCCTGTCCGGCGAATTGCATCCACATCGTCGCTGAGGAATCCCCCTGGGAGGATCGCGAGAAGTACCCCAAGCAGTTCGACATCGACGAGCTGCGCTGCATCTACTGCGGGATGTGCGAGGAAGCCTGCCCCTGCGACGCGATCGAGCTGACCCCCCACTACGAGGTCACCGGACTCTCCCGCCAGGAGATGATCTTCGACAAGCAGAAGCTCCTCGAGATCTACGATCGGACCATCGAAGAGAAGCCGATGTGATCGAGCCTTCGGCTCACACTCAATCCGAATCCCAGAAGCGTCGACTCAGCAGCACGAGCACCGTCAGGAACTCGAGGCGGCCGAGGAGCATCAGTCCGCTCAGCAGCCACTTGCCTGCCACACTGATCTGGGCGTAGGTCTCGATCGCACCGACCTCGCCGAAGCCGGGACCGATGTTCAGGCCGATCGCCCACGAGGCTGCGAGCGCGGTCTTGAGATCGAAGCCGGGACCTTCGAGCAGCATCAGCAGGCAGGCTCCGAGGAAGATCGCGAGGAAGGCGGCGATCAGGATCGACAGCACCTCGATCTTGGCGGTGGCGTCGACGAGGCTTCGACCGATCTTGAGCGGTCGAACGACGGACGGGCGGTGCTCCCGTTCGATCGAGTTCCTGAGGATGCGGACCCCGATCAGCGCACGGATGACCTTGACCCCGCCGGCGGTCGATCCGGAGCAGCCGCCGACGAAACCGAGCAGGAGCAGGACGGCGATCGCGATGCGCGGGAAGTAGTCGAAGTCGGCGGTGCAATAGCCGGTGGTCGTCTGAAGCGACACCACCGAGAAGGCGGCGCTGCGCAGGGAGTTCGAGAAGTTCGCTTCGAGCGGCGGGAGTTCCGGTGCCCCCACCAACTGGATCGGTGTGCCCCGCCCCATCAGGGCCGCGGTCGCCAGGACGACGGCGAAGATGAAGAGCCCGATGTAGACACGAAGTTCCGTGTCACGAAGCAGGGCACGCCAGCCACGGCGAATCGCCCTGAAGTAGAGGGCGAAACTGATCCCGCTCAGGAACATGAAGAGCATCGCGGCCCATTCGATCCCGGGGGACTGGAACGAGGCGAAGCTCGCGTTCCTGGTGCTGAAGCCGGCGGTCGCGATCGTCGTGAGCGACTGGCAGGCGGCCTCATAGAGAGGCATGCCGAAGAACATGTACGTGCCGAATGCCGCGAAGGTCAGCACGAGATAGGTCATCCACAGAATTCGGGCCGTCTCCCGGATGTGAGGACGAAGGCCGACCGGTGCCGGGCCGGTGGACTCGGTCATGAAGAGCCGCTTGCCACCGACGCCAAGCGACGGCAGCACGGCGACGAAGAGCACCACGATCCCGAGACCGCCGATCCATTGCGTCATCGCACGCCAGACCAGGAGCCCCCGCGGCATCGCCTCGATGTCGTCGATGATGGTCGCCCCGGTCGTGGTGAGACCGCTCATCCCCTCGAAGAAGCAGGACGTGAAGGAATGAAGGGACGGTTCGATGAGATCCGGATCACCGATGGAACTCCAGACCCAGTACGGAAGGCCGGCGAAGAGCGCGCCCACGCACCAGGCGAGCGTGACGAGCAGGACCGCATCCCGCCTCCCCAGTCGTCGTTCCGCCTTTCGCGTGCCGATGAGCACGCCCCCGCCGACGACGAGTCCGGTGATACCGCAGGAAAGCAACGCCTCGAACGCCCAGCTTTCGTGGGGCTGACCTCGATAGGCCCAGATCAGGGACAGGATGGCGCATGCGACCATGACCATCGCGAGCACGCTCACGAACTTCCCGAGGTTTCTCGCTATCAGGAGATAGTTCACGAGGCGGTCTCTCAGCGGGCGTCGAAGAGCTGACGCAGGTCCGATTCGTTCTCGTGCCAGCCCAGGACGAGGACGACATCGCCGATTTCGATCATGTCATCTGCGGTGGGAACGATCGTCTCCGCTCCACGCTGGATCGCGACGATCGACCAGTTCGGCGTCAGCTTGATCGTTCGAAGTCGCTTGTCGAGCAGGTCGCAGGACTCGCCGGGACGGACCCGCCAGATGTCGAGGACCCCCCGCTCGAGGGAACTCAGTCGTCGAACTCTGGAGTCGTCGAGGGTCTCCTCGATCTCCTGGGACGCGACGATCCTCGGACTGAAGGCACGATCAACCCCGATGTCGTAGAGCAGGTCCAGATAGTGCGAACGCTGGACGATCGAGATCACCTGCTTCACGCCGCGGCTCTTCGCCAGGACCGCCCCGATGATGTTGTCCTCGTCGTCATCGAGCAGCGAGACGAAATCATCGACTTCCCCGATGCGCTCCTCCTGAAAGACGGCCGCATCGGTCGGATCCTCGTTGAGAACGGTGACCCACTCGAGATCCGCCGCCAGTCGCTCCGCACGTGCAGGATCGCGCTCGAAGAGCCGGACCGCGAAGTTCCGCCCTCGAAGGAACCTGCACACCCACTCCGCGAGGGTGGTGCCTCCGTTGATGACCACCTTCTGCCGTGGCGGCGCCTTCCCGACGAACAGGCGATGGGCGGCATCGAAGACGTCGGCATTGGCGACGAGGAAGACCGCGTCCTTCTCCTCGATGACCGTCGTTGCATCGGGGATCACGACGTCGCGTCCCCGGCTCACCGCCGCGATGCGGACGCCCGAGGGCAGCGCCAGATCCGACAACGCCTGGCCGACCGCCTTGGCGCCCTTGGAGGTCCTGAACTGCTGCATCTCGACCTGCCCCCCGGCGAAGTTCTCGACGGCAAGGGCCGCGGGATTCCGCAGGGACTGGGCGATCGCGGTCGCCGTGGAGAACTCGGGACAGATCAGTCGATCGATCCCGAGTGATCGCTTGTAGTCGATCGAATGCTGGGCGAGATAGGTGTAGTCATGGACTCGTGCGATCGTCTTCTGCACGCCGATCCGACGGGCGATCGAAGCGGCGAGCAGGTTCACCTCGTCGTTGTCCGTCGCAGCGACCAGCAGGTCCGCGCCATCCGCACCGGCCTCCACGAGCACATCCGCATGGGCGCAGTTGCCGACGAGCGTCGAAGCGTCCAGCCGATCCTCGATCGAACCGAGACGTTCGGCATGCGCATCGATCACGGTGATCGAATGGCCCTTGCCATCGAGAACTTCGGAAGCGTGACTTCCGACCTCGCCTGCTCCACAGATGATGATTCGCATGGGGTGTGGTCCCGTGACTCCCAGTTGCCGTGAAGCGTACCGCCAGCACACCTCATCGACCGGTGCTCCCTCTGGGTTCTCTAGAAAGTCCGATAGTATCCGCTCTGAAGAATCCAAATCAGGTCTTGTTTGACAAAAGAACCCGCCGATAGCCTCCCTGAAGCGCGCCCAAAGGCGAAGCAAGCGTGCCCATCGAGTCGAACGAAGTCCTATCCTCTTGTGGCCATGCCCAGTTCGATCCACCTCCAAGCACCCGCCAAACTGAATCTTGCCCTCTCCGTGGGCCCACCCGGACCGGACCGGATGCACCCGATCGCGTCCTGGATGGTGACGGTCGACCTCCATGACGAGGTGGAACTGCTGCGGCTCGAGGAACCAGCCCTGTCGATGTACGCGGTCGGCTGGCATGAGGACGCGATCCGAACCCCGGACATCGACTGGCCGATGTCGAGGGATCTCGCGGCACGAGCGCACCAGGCGCTGGAACGCCATGTCGGCAGGCCGCTGCCGATCCGGATGAGGATCGAGAAGCGAATACCCCTCGGAAGCGGGCTCGGCGGCGGAAGCTCGGATGCCGCCGCGGTCCTGAGAGGCACGAACACGTTGTTCGATCTCGGGCTGGACGCGAACGAACTCGCGGAAGTGGGCAGCTCGATCGGGTCGGACGTCCCCTTCCTGGTCCACGGCGGCAGCGCGGTGGTCGAGGGACTCGGCGAACGGATCGAACCTCTGGCATCGACACCTTCGATCGATGCGGTGGTCGTCCTGCCGGACCTGCACTGCTCGACCGCCGAGGTCTACGGCTGGTTCGACGACCTGGCGGAGGATGGCGACGGTGCAGCCCTCAGGTCGGAGGCGATTCGGACGATGGCCAACGACCCCCTCACGCCGGATGCACCGTTCAACGACCTCCACCAGCCTGCCTTGAGGGCCGCGCCGAAGCTTGCCGAGCACCTCGAGGCGCTGTCCGCACTGGCGGAACGACCGGCCCACGTGACCGGCAGCGGCTGCGGCATCTTCGTGCTCTGCGACGAGGCGATCCATGCGGAAGCCCTTGCGGAAGCGGCGAAGGAGCGGCTGGGGCTGCCTGCGATCCATGTCAGGAGCTGCGAGGTCCGGGCTCCACTTTCCTGACCGGGGAAGAACACCCCCGCGGCTCCGAAGCCGGTATCGTGGACCGTTCGAACCATTCCCCGAACCACGAGGATCAACGATGACCACTGCCACCTTTGTTTCCGCGGATCTCGATGCCACGAAGTGGGAGAACCTCGCACCGCTCTACCAGTCCCTCCTCGAGCGGACGTTGAACTGCCAGAAGTGCCTCGAGAAACTCCTGCTCGACAGGAGCGATCTCGATGCCCTGGTGAGCGAGGCGGGTGCGAACCTCTACATCACGATGACCCGACACACGGATGACGAAGCCGCCAACAAGGCGTACGAGGCGTTCGTCCAGTCCGTCGAGCCGGAGCACAAGAAGGCCTCGTTCGAGCTCGACAAGAAGGTCGCCGAATCACCCCATGCGGAAAAGCTGGATCAGGATCGCTACGGCGTGCTCCTCCGGGGCACCCGGACCAGCGTGGAACTCTTCCGGGAGGAGAACGTGCCGATCCAGACCGAGCTCGCACTTCTCGACCAGAAGTACAGCCAGGTCGTCGGCGCGATGACCTGCGACTTCGAGGGCGAGACCAGGACGATGCCGCAGATGCAGCGGTACCTCGAGGATCAGGACCGTGAACTCCGCGAGCGGGCATGGAAGACCGTCAGCGACCGACGCATGCAGGACAAGGACACGCTCGACGAGATCTTCGACGAGATGATCGGCAAGCGACACCAGATCGCGCTGAACGCGGGCTTCGAGAACTTCCGCGACTACCAGCATGCCGCCATGCAGCGTTACGACTACACCCCCGACGACTGCGCGACCTTCCATCAGGCGATCGAGGAGGTGGTGGTCCCCCTGCGCAGGAAGCTCGACGAGGAGCGGGCGACCGAGCTCGGCGTCGATCCGATGCGCCCCTGGGACGGCGCCGTCGACGTGAAGGGCCGTGACCCGCTCCGCCCCTTCGAGACCGCGGATGAACTGGTCGATCGGTCCAGCCGCGCCTTCCACCGGATGGACGAGGAACTCGCCGGCTACTTCGATTCACTTCGCGAGGGCGACTGCCTCGATCTCGCGACCAGGAAGGGCAAGGCACCCGGCGGGTACCAGTACAACCGTGACTTCTCCCGCAAGCCGTTCATCTTCATGAACGCCGCCGGACTGCACCGCGACCTCGAGACGATGGTCCACGAAGCAGGCCACGCGTTCCACTCCTGCCTTTCCGACCACGACCCGATCCTCGCGTACCGGCACTCGCCGATCGAGTTCGCGGAAGTGGCATCGATGAGCATGGAACTCCTGACCTATCCGTATCTCGACGAGTTCTACGACGACAACGAGGCGAACCGCGCACGGCGCGAGCATCTCGAGGCGATGGCGCGCACGCTTTCCTGGATCGCCCAGGTCGACGCCTTCCAGCACTGGATCTACCTCAACCCGACGCACACTCGGGAGGATCGACGCGCGCAGTGGATCAGCCTCGAGAACCGCTTCGGCGGGACGGCGAGCTGGGATGGATTCGAGGATGCCCATGAACACACCTGGCACCGCCAGCTGCACATCTTCGGCATCCCCTTCTACTACATCGAATACGGGATCGCGCAGCTCGGCGCGCTCCAGGTCTGGCTGAACGCGAAGCGCAACGGCGAGGCGAGCGCGATCAAGGCCTACAAGGAAGCGCTCGGCCTGGGTGGCAGCAAGCCGCTTCCCCAGCTCTTCGAGGCCGCGGGTTGCCGCTTCGATTTCGGACCTGAAATCGTCGGGGAACTCATGGATGCCGTCACCGAGGAGCTGGAATCGCTCCCGGCCTGAGATTTATCGATGATGAGACGAACCCCCGTGGCCGACCACGGCTACGCTTGAGAGCACCGGACCATTGCACGACGACCGGCACCGGCCGGAAACCACTGGAGAACACAAGATGCCCACCCCCGACCGACGCCAGTTCCTGAAGACCGCGACCGCAGCGACCGCGGCGACCGCAGCGGCATCCATCGTGCCCTTCTCGATCGGTGCGCCCAAGGGACGGCGCGCACTGGAGACCGTGAACATCGGCGTGGTCGGTACCGGCGGACGCGGCAGTGGTGCCTGCAACGACACCCTGACCATCAACGACAACGTGCGACTCGTCGCGATGGGGAACCTTCGTGCGGAAAAGGCCATGAAGACCCGGGACGCCCTCAAGGAGGCCCATGGCGAGAAGGTCTCCGTGGAGGACCAGAACATCTTCGGCGGGCTCGATGCCTACGAGAAGGTGATCGATCACCCCGACGTCGACCTGGTCATGCTCACGACCTCCCCGGGGTTCCGACCCTGGCACATCGAACGTGCCGTGCAGGCAGGCAAGCATGTCTTCGCGGAGAAGCCGGTCTGCCTCGACCCGGCAGGCTGGCACGCCTGCCGTCGGTCGCAGGAACAGGCGATCGCCCAGGGCACCGCCATCGTCACCGGCACCCAGTACCGCAGGCAGAAGAACTACGTCGAGGCGATCAAGCGCATCAACGAAGGCATGATCGGCGAACCGATGTCGGCCACCGCCCGATACTGCTCGACCGGCATCTGGTACCGGGACAGGGAACCGGGCATGAGCGATGCCGAATACCAGCTTCGGAACTGGATGCACTTCATCTGGCTCTCCGGAGACCAGATCAGCGAGCAGGCGGTCCACAACATCGACGTGATGAACTGGATCTTCGGCAACCCGGAACGATGCTTCGCGACCGGCGGTCGATTCACCCGTCCGGAAGACAGCGAGATGTGGGACCAGATGACCGTGGACTACTACTACCCGGGCAACAAGCTGATCTCCTTCCGATGCCGACAGGTGCCGGGCACGACGGTCGACCCGCACAACGTCATCTACGGCACCGAAGGCGCCTGCTACATCAAGGCGATCAACGGTGGAGCGAGCATCGTCGACAAGAACGGCGAGGACGTCTGGGCGATGCGCGGGAACATCGGCGCCGCCTACCGCCAGGAACACAAGGACCTCGTCGACTCGATCGTCGCAGGACAGCCGATCGTGGAGCTTCAGCAGACCGCTGACAGTTCACTCACCGCCGCGATGGGACGCATGAGTGCGTACTCCGGCAAGGAGATGACCTGGGACTTCATGACGAACACCTCGGAACTCGACACCTTCAAGCACGACCTCACGATCGACCAGGCCATGGAGAGCCCGGGATACGCGATGCCGGGCGAGTGGAAGCTCACCTGAACCACGCACACGACCGAAACGACAGGACGGGACGCGGCGACGCGTCCCGTCCTGTCGTTTTGCACGGTGACCCCCTGATCCAGATAGGATCGGACGCATGAAGAAGCCGACCGACCATCACATGGACAAGGAGACGTTCCGGAGGCACGGCCATGCCGTGATCGACTGGATCGCCGACTTCCTGCATGATCGAGTCGACGACCTGCCGGTGATGAGCCGCGCGGAACCGGGCAGCATTCGCGAGCAGCTTCCCGCCTCCCCCCCGGAGGCAGGCGAGCCGTTCGAAGCGATGCTCGAGGACATCGACCGCATCGTGGTCCCCGGCCTCACCAACTGGCAGAACCCGAACTGGCACGGCTACTTCCCCGCGAACATCTCCGGACCCGCGATCCTGGGGGACCTCCTCTCGAGCGGGATGGGTGTCCAGGGCATGTTGTGGTCGACAAGCCCCGCCTGCACCGAGATCGAGACCCATGTCCTCGACTGGATGGCGGAACTCCTCGACCTACCGGCATGTTTCCGTTCGAAACCGGGACCGGGGTGCGGTGTCATCCAGGACACCGCGTCGAGTGCGTCGTTCGTCGCCCTCCTCGCAGCACGTGAACGTGCGACGGGATGGCGGTCCAACGAACTCGGACTCGGCTCGGTCGACGAAAGAGTCGTCGCCTACACCTCGAACCAGGCACATTCCTCGATCGCCAAGGCCGCCAAGATGGCGGGGATCGGCGAGGCGAACCTCCGCACCATCGACGTCGACGACAGGTTCGCGATGGATCCGGACGCACTTCGTCGAGCGATCGAAGCGGACGTCGCCGCGGGACTGACCCCCTGCTTCGTCTGCGCCACCGTCGGCACCACCTCCTCGGTCGCGATCGACCCGGTGCGTGAGATCGCCCCGATCGCCGCCGAGCACGGGCTCTGGCTGCACGTCGATGCGGCCTTCGCCGGATCCGCTGCGGTCTGCCCGGAGTTCAGGGGCATGCATGAAGGTCTGGAACACGCGGACAGCTTCACGTTCAACCCGCACAAGTGGCTGTTCACCAACTTCGACTGCAACTGCACCTGGGTTCGCGATCGCGAACCGCTCGTCAGAAGCCTCACCGTGATGCCGGAATACCTGCGCAATGCGGCGACGGAATCCGGAGCGGTCATCGACTACCGCGACTGGCAGGTGCCGCTCGGCCGACGCTTCAGGGCCTTGAAGCTGTGGTTCGTCCTCCGGCACTACGGCGCGGAAGGGCTCCAATCACTGGTCAGGCATCATGTCGCCCTCGCGGAACGATTCGAGAGGATGGTCGAGGAACACCCGCTCCTCGAACTCTCCACACCTCGCTCGCTCTCCCTGGTCTGCTTCCACCATGTCGACGGAGATGACGCGACGCAGGCGATGCTCGAGGGAGCGAACGCGACCGGTCGCATGTTCATGACGCACACCCGACTGGGTGACCGCTACGTGGCACGCATGTCGATCGGACAGGCCAGGGTCGAAGAGGAGCATGTCGATGCCGCCTGGTCGATCATCGACCGGATGGCACGGGACGCCGCCGGAGGCTAGTCGGCGGGAAGCCGGTCGGGATCGGACCACGGTCCCGAACGCACTTCGAGGACGACCAGTTCCGCCGGACAGTGCACCCGCAACGGAAACCAGGCGCCGACTCCGGTCGACACGAAGAGCACGCTGCCATCACGTTCGTAGAACCCGGCACTGAGCCGATGCGCGACCGCGAGGTTGCGATCGGGTCGGCCCTTGATGGCGACCTGCCCACCATGGGTATGCCCCGCAAGGGTCAGCGGGATGCCGAGACGCGCGGCCTCGATGAACCCCTTGGGGTTGTGAGAGAGCAGGAGATCGCACGGTGGCTCACCGTCACCGGCGATCAGCTCGACCTTCTCCGAACACTCGGAGGGACGCTTCGCCCAGTCGATCCCTCCGATCCGCAACGAGGCATCCGGTCCGGTCGAAACCGAGACGGCTTCATCGAGAAGCACGGTGATGCCGGCTTCACGCGCCGCACCCACCACGGCTTCCGGATCATCGAGGTGGTCGTGGTTCCCCAGGACGAGGTAGTGACCGAGGGGTGCGGGGACCGAAGCGAGCGTCCGGAAGAAACGATCGACACCATCATGCTCCAGATCGACGGCGTCACCCGTGAAGGCGACGAGGTCCAGCTCTCGATCATTCAGGAGCTCCGCGGTCGCCTCCGCTCGATCGATCGGCATGAGGTCACCGAGATGCAGGTCGGTCATGTGACCGATGCGAAGGCCGTCATGCGACGAACGCCAGGAAGGCAACGCGATCGAGTGCTCACGGACCACGATCTCGTTCTCGAGATGCCGCTCGAGGAGCCGTCCGCCGAGGAGCTTGTCGGCCCCCCTGGTGAACAGCGCGTGCCTGAGCCGTGCGCGCTTGAACTTGCCACTTGAACGAGATCGTGCCATGCATGCGTCCCCTGGGGAATCCGGGTGAGAACGGTGTTCAGAACCGGAAGGAGCAACCGGTGATGACCCCCATCACCGCACCCTCACGTTCATACTCCTCCGAGGTGAAGGAGGTTCTCTGAAGGCGGAAACCGAAGACGAGGGAGGCGCTCGGGGTGAGATAGGCGCGGAGGCTGGCTTCGATCGAGGAGAGATTGCCGGACCCGCCCGCGAGGAGCGGGCTGACCGTGAACCCTGCCTCGATGGCGATCGAGTCGAGGAAGGGAACAATCGGTCGGGTATCGACCTCGGTCTCGACGACGACGCCCAGGACCAGCGCGGCCACGCCACCGTCGAACCGGTAGTCGACGTCGGCAGCCGTGGACTGGAAGACCTGGTCGACGTGGAGATAGCGAAAACCGAGCCGTGGACCGATCCGGAACTCGACGAGGTAGTCCGCCTCGGGGCCGGAGTTGTCGACCCGTTCGGTCGGTGCGCTCCATGGAAACGGTCGGTCAGCGAACGGCTGCCAGAGGGCGAGTCCGACCTCGGCACCGATCGACCACTGTGAGTAGGTCGAGGACCAGTCGCTCCCGGCGGCGACATCGGTGCCGGCGACACGAGCGGACGCCTCGAGGATGCCGGACCCGCTGGTGGAGAATTCCGTCCCGAGAATCCGAAGGGACCAGGCATCGAACCGGTAGTCGAGTTCACCCTGGAAGGCGAGTTCGGACTCATGAAGATAGGTGTCGGTCTCGACGTTCAGTTCGGTTCCTTCGGGACCGATGGCGTAGGTCCCGATCAGTCGGGGGAACCAGGCCGTGGGCGTGATCTCGACCCGGAGATCCTCGCTCGGACGATCGACCTGCGGAGGTTCAGGAGGTGCGGGAGATGCCTGCACCGCCGCGGAAGTCAGAAGAATGTGGAGTGGAAATGGCATGGATTGGATGGAGCGGGGTTGGAAAGCGTCGATGATATGGAGAACGGAGATCACCCGTGGCGGAAGGCACCCCTGAAGATCCAAGAGAGCGCTCTCGCCCGGCCGATGCGGTCGAGATCGGCCGCAAGGCCTGGGTCAGCCCGGGACGGATGCAGTGGAAGTTCTCCCGGAGCGGCGGCCCCGGAGGGCAGCATGTGAACACCGCCTCGACCCGGGCGGAACTCAGGGTGGCCCTCGAGGACATCGGAGGCGTCCATCCCGAAGCGATCGTCCGCATCCGGAACGCGGCCGGTCACCTCAGGATCGAATCAAGCGATGAACTTCGGATCGTCTCCCAGGAGCATCGATCGCAGGCACAGAACCGGACCGCCTGCATCGCACGACTCAAGGCACTCATCGAGGCATGCGAGGCCCCACCGAAGATCCGGAGGAAGACGAAGCCGACCCGGGGCTCGAAGGAACGCCGTCTCAAGGACAAGAAGGAACACGGCGAGAAGAAGCGGAATCGAGGCTGGCGCGGCGAGGACTAGATGCGTCCGTCAATCCCGCAGACGAGCGTACATCGTCTGGTCGAGGATGCGCCCCCGCTTGATGATGGAACGCCGATGCGTCCCTTCCCGTTCGAAGCCGTTGCGCTCGAGGATCCGTGCCGACGCGGGATTCGATTCGTAGACGCAGGCCTGGATCCTGACGGTCTCGGGAAAACGCTCGAACGCCCAGGTGACGAAGGGATCGATCACCGCGCTCGTGATCCCGCGACCCCAGAACGAACGACCGAGCCAGTACCCGAGCTCGGCGGTGATCCGGGCCTGCGCTCCGAGCATCTGCAGGCCGATGCCTCCGGCAAAGACACCCTCCACCTCGATGGCGCAGTTCGTCTCCATGAGTTCACCGGTCGCCAGTGCGATCCAGCTCAGCCCGTCCTCGGGGGTGTAGGGAAAGGGAAAGGTGTCCCGCAGGTTCGCCGACACTTCCGCATCGTCAGCCTGCAGGAGCAGTGCCTCGAGATCCGACTCGCGATACCGACGCAGGACCGCGATACCGCAATCGAGCACCAGGTCCGAAGACATCGTCAGCCTTCGCCTTCGGTTCCTTCGGCATCATCGGATTCGCTCTTGCCGCCTTCCATGCTCTCACCGACGTCCTGGACGTCCTTGCCCAGACCCTTCCAGGTCTCGCAGCCGCCGAGTGCAACGCCGACTCCGGCCAGCAGGAGGGATGTCAATGCGATTCGATTGATTCGTTCGATCATGGCGACTGTCTTCCTTTGCAACGGGTTTGCGATCACTTGAATCGGACCTTCCCCTTGCCACGAGCGATCTGGCCGAGGACGAAAGGCTCCTCGCCGTACCGCCGAAGCTTGGTGACGACCGAGTCGGCGAAGGTGGGTCGGACGATCAACACGTAACCGACCCCCATGTTGAACACGCGATACATCTCATCGAGATCGACGCCCCCCTGCTCCTGCAGGAAGGAGAAGAGCGGCGGAATCTCCCATGAATCAAGGTCGACCACGGCATCGACTCCGTCGTGGAGCGCGCGGTCGAGATTGCCGGGAAGTCCCCCGCCGGTGATGTGGGCCATCCCGGAGACGACCTTCTTGACCTTGTAGCTCGACAGAAGCTTCACGATCGGCTTCGCATAGATCCGGGTCGGCTCGAGCAGGACCTCGATCAGCGGACGCTCGTCACCGGTCTCGGGATACACCTTGTCGAGATCGAGACCGGCATCGTCGACGATCCGCCGAACGAGGGAGTATCCGTTCGAGTGGACACCGCTTGAAGCGAGCCCGATCAGGATGTCGCCGGGTTCGACGCGTGCGGGATCGACCGCCCTCGCGAGCTCGACCACGCCGACCGCGAATCCCGCGATGTCGAAGTCACCGGGCTCGTAGATGTCGGGCATCTCGGCGCACTCGCCCCCGATGAGCGAGCAACCGGCGATCTCACACCCCTTGGCGACGCCTTCGATGATCGCCGCGGTCTCCGGTGGATCCACCCGACTGAGACCGAGGTAGTCGAGGAAGAAGAGCGGCTCCGCTCCCTGGACGATCAGGTCGTTGACGTTCATCGCCACGCAGTCGATGCCGACGGTGTCGAGGATGCCGCGATCGGCGGCGATCTTCACCTTGGTCCCGACGCCGTCGGTGCAGGCGACCAGCACCGGGTCACGGTAGTTCCTCTTGAAGAGGGTCTCGTTGAAGTCCAGTCGGAACATGCCGGCGAAGGCGCCATGCTGTCCCATGACTCGCTGGGTGTGGGTCCTGCGGAGTGCGGGCTTGATCAGGTCGACGACCTTGTCACCGGCATCGATGTCGACACCGGCCTCGGCATAGGTCAGGCCCTTGGCGGTCTTCTTCTTGGTGCTGGTGGAAGTCATCTCCCCAGATTGTAGAGGCGGAAGGGAATCGAGGCGTGCCCCGGCGGAAATCGCTATCCTTACCCACAACATGTCTATTTTGATTGATGGAAACACCAAGGTCATCTGTCAGGGAATCACCGGCGCAAGCGGTGCCTTCCACACCAAGGGCTGCCTGGAATACGGCACCCGGATGGTCGGGGGCACCACCCCCGGCAAGGGTGGACAGAAGGACGTCAACGGCCTCCCGATCTTCGACACCGTCTCCGACGCCGTGGAGGCGACCGGAGCGGATGCGACGATGATCTTCGTCCCCCCGCCCTTCGCGGGTGATGCGATCCTGGAAGCCGCGGCAGCGGGCGTCCGGGTGATCTGCGCGATCACCGAAGGGATCCCCACCCAGGACATGATCCGGGTCAGGGCCGCCCTGGGCGACTTCCCCGGGACGTTCCTGATCGGACCGAACTGCCCCGGCGTGATCACCCCCGGGAAGCGCGTCGCCGGCGAGGGTGCCGATGCGACCTTCCAGGGCGGGTGCAAGATCGGGATCATGCCCGGTTACATCCACACCGCACGCGAAGACGGCAGGACCGGCAAGGCGATCGGGGTGATCAGCCGCTCGGGAACGCTCACCTACGAGGCGGTCTGGCAGTGCTCCGAGCTGGGCATCGGCCAGTCGACCTGCGTTGGCATCGGTGGCGACCCCGTCAAGGGGCTGAACTTCATCGAGCTGCTCCAGATGTTCGACGAGGATCCGGAGACCGACGGCGTGATCATGATCGGCGAGATCGGTGGCTCCGACGAGGCGGATGCCGCGGAATGGATCCAGTCCAACATGAAGAAGCCTGTCGCGTCGTTCATCGCCGGCCGCACCGCCCCCCCGGGCAAGCGCATGGGGCACGCCGGTGCGATCATCGGTGGCGCGGACGACACCGCGGATGCCAAGATGGCGAAGCTGCGGGAATGCGGCGTGATGGTCGCCGAGAGCCCCGCGGACCTCGGCAGCTCCATGGCCGCGGCCCTGGGCATCGAGGTCGCGACGGCCTGAACACGAGTCTGCCGACCGTCAGTCGGACCCGCCCGGCTTGCCGGCGGGTGGTTCCTCGTGCCTGGTGGACGTTGCCACCGACGTGAAGACCAAAGTCATCAGCGAGGCGAAGAGCAGCACCAGCAGGGTGCCGATCGACTTCCAGATGAAATCGCTGCTGACCGAGGACCAGATCGCGAGCTGGATCAGCAGGAGGCTCACGTAGATCGTGACCAGGGTCGTCCCGTAGCACAGATTGGGAAAGAGCCGACCCAGCCGGGGCGCGAAGGCGGCATTGATCACCCAGTTCATGAAGCAGGCCGCGAGGACCACGCCCGCGGAGCCGGTGACCCTCAGGGACGAGATCACCCGGAACTCCTCGGACCAGATCGCGATGATCGCGGTCGCGGTCACCACCACGCCCATGATGATCGAGAGTGTGAAGAGGACGAGGTTGAACTGCTGCATGCGGGTCCTGGCCATGTCATTCGCTCCATGATTGAGGAAGGCAGGAACACGGGCTTGGCATTCCGCGGGGAACCGCGACAATGAGGCCGGCCTTCAAGACCACCATGACGAGGATACAGGATGCCCCCCACCGGAATCCACGCACTGACCACCACCCTGGCCCTCATGCTCGCCTGCATCGTCACCGGAGATGCCCGGGCCGCGGATGAGGAGGAGACCTTCGAGCGGATCGCGGTCATCGGCGCAAGCGCAAGCGCCGGCTTCGGGGTGATCGAGGAGATCACGCTCGCCGATGGAAGCACCCGCATCGAAGGCGTGAGCATCGGGGACATCCTCGTCGCGGCAGAGACCGAAGACGACCTCGTCGTCCTGGATCTCGCAAGCGGCGGTTTCTTCATGCGCCCCCTCGCACTCGGATCCTCCTGCGTGGAGCGCGTCCGTTCGTGGGAACCGGATCTGGTGGTCGCGATCGACTTTCTCTTCTGGTTCGTCTACGGATCGGCCGGGAGAACCGAGGACATGCCGGAAGGCGTGCACCCTCGGCTGGCCCGCCTCGAGCAGGGACTCGATCTCCTCGCGCAGCTGGAGACACCACTCATCATCGGCGAGATCCCCGACATGTCGGCGGCGATCGGCGGAATGCTCCGACGAAGTCAGGTCCCGACACGAGCCACGATGGACGCCGCCAATCGTCGGATACACGACTGGGCGAAGGCGCGACCCGGGACCGCTGTCGTCCCCCTCTTCGAGCTGACCTCGAACCTGGGTTCGGGAAAGTCCTTCCTGGTCGGTGACACCACGTGGAACCCGACCGAGGACGAGATCGCCCTGGTCCTGCCGGACAAGCTGCACCCGACGCTTGAAGGCCTGATCGCACTGCTCCAGTCCGCGGACTTCGAGGCCGATCGAACTTCTGGGATGACGGGACGCATGCCGGAGCTCGTGCTCGATCGCGCCAGCCTGACCGAACGGATCCGAAGACCGGAAGGAACAGGAGCCGAGGCGGAGCCTGCCGCTACTTCAGCAGCGCCTTGAGCCGATCACGATCGTAGGGAATCGTCGCGCGATCCATTGCACGCGCGATCACGGCGTTGCGTTGCGAGGCACCGAGGATCCGCTCGGCCGCCGGCAGGAGCACCTCGAGGTCATCGCCCATCTGGTTGGTTCGCAACGCACGTTCGAAGAGTGCCAGGTCCGACGGCGAACGGAGACCCGGGAATCTCGGGGTCCACAAAGACCAAAGCATCTCCCGGCAGTCACCAGCTGGTTCGCCGGCCGCTCGATACGCAGCGAGGTAGGCGGTCGCCTCGCGGCGTGCGTGAAGAACCGGAAGGACCGCACGGGCGAGTTCAGGCGTGTAGTGCTTGCCACCATCCCTCTCCACGAGCTGCTCCCAGAGCTTCATGGCGAGCTCATCCTGCCCGAGCAGGTGCAGGTCGTGCAGGGTCTCGGGATCGACGACCTCCTCGTCATTGCCAATCACCGAGCTCAGCCTCGTCAGGGTCCTCCGCCGGATGTCGATCGACCCGGGTGGTTCCTCGAGGGGAACCCGGACCCGCCTTCGTTCACGTCGTGGCGGTGACTCCGCGAGCATGAGGGGATCACCGATGGTGACGATCCGCCAGGGCAGTGCCATCGGACCGGTGTCGACGCGGGAGGCGACGAGGAACGGCGTGTAGTTCGCGATTCGTCTCGCAAGAACGGACGGGGGCGTGAAGGCGTTCAGGTACGGTTCGTCGCAACTGCCGACGTAGGCGTAGACACCGCGATCGAGCCACTTGCCGCCGATGGTCGAGTTCGAACCAGGTGCGTTCAGGGAATAGGAATGGATCATGTGCAGGGCGAGCGGTCGGTTCAGCGCGGGAATGTCTCGGGTGGTCCCGACCGTCTCCCCCGACAGGTTCATCCTGGTCGTGCTTCCGCTGGTGTTCAGGATCAGGACGTCCGCGTTGGGTCCATTCATCACCAGTCGACGCCACGCCTCGACGCTCGCGTTCCCCATCGACTGGACACCGATGATCTCGTACTCCGCCTCGCGAAGGATCTCGGCCGCGGCGGTGATCGAATATTCCCCCCAGTTTCCGGAATCCTCGTACGCACTGACCATCAGGACCGACTCACGCTCGATGAAGAGTGAACACATCGCCATGTAGATCGAACGCGTGCTCTTCCCCCAGATCCAGCCGGTCATGCCCCAGCGAACACCGTCCTCGTCCCGACAGAGCAGGTCGGTGATCGATCGGGGATCCCTCGAACCGACCTGCGGGGCGGCGGGCACGTTCGGGCGCAACGTCTTCGACAGAGGTGCGGTCGTTCGAACCGGCATGACGCGGCAGATCGTGAGTGCGTCCAGTGCGTCTCCCGACCCGCCCCAGGGATAGCCGGACTCGGAGAACATCTCCCCCACACGGGTCTGGAGCCTGGCAAGACCCGCCTCATCGAGCGAATCGTTGACGTTGCCGAAGCTCCCATCAAGCGTGCGCAGCAACTGGCCATGTCCGATGGTGAGCGCAAGCGCCGCGGGCCAGGCCGGATCGGTGAAGCTCGTCGCGACGATCCCCGGCGGAGTCCACCATGGGAGCGATTCGTAGATCGACTCGAGGGTGTCGGACGAAGGGTCCCCACCCCAGGCCATGACCGCGGCGTCCCGAACGGCACGTTCAAGTGCCACGGCATCGGTCGGCAGGTCGGTCCCGATCGAGGGCCGGCGGATCAGTCGAGCGGGCTTGAAGCGACGAACGAAGAGCGGTGTGTAGCGGTCGTCCTCGATGAGGACCGGCCAATGGAGACCGGGCTTCCATCGCGAGATCTCGTCCAGCCACGTCGCGAGGTCCGGCACCAGGACCACGCGATCCGCGATCGCGATCCGGTCGGACAGATTCGCACTCCGCACGCCCAGCTGGCACTGCCAGGGCAGTTCATCGAAGGCGAACTGCCTGCCTTCCTCCTGTTGAACATCCGTTGCCCGTGCAGCGTCCACCCGGATCGGCATCGCCTGCACAACGGTTCCGGCGAGGAGGGCGATGAGGAGGAGCAGGAACATCAAGGTGGATCGAAGGATGGGCATGGACAGATGCTACCTGATGGGTTCACGTGAAAGAACCTCGCGCCGCAGGGCCACCAGCAGGGCGATCCCCACCGGGATCGCGAGCACCAGGCCCCCGATGAACCACGAAAGCGCGACCCGGAGCTGGTCGATGGAGGCCTCGAGCACCTCGACGGAACCGGACGTACCGGTTCGGTCGAGCGACTCCGCGACCAGCATCAGGACGACCGGTCCACCGATCACGCCGAGCATCATGTTCGCCGTCCCGAGCGCGAGACCACGACGACGAGGTTCGATCACATCCTGTACGGCAGCCAGGTCGACGGCGAACACGCCCGCGAAGAACCCGAGCAGGGCGAGGAAGGACACCACGAACCAGGCTCCGCCCGGAGCGTGGATCAGGAGGGCGGCGGATCCCGCGCACATGAACGACGCGATGAGGAGGGTCGGACCTCGCCATCGGGCACGTCCCGAAACCAGTCCGAGGAGCGGCGCGCCCAGCACCCCCGCCGCGAAGAGGATCGCGACCGGCTGGCTGGCGTCAGCGGCCTCGAGACCGAGACGCATGCGCAGGAACGGAGCCGCCCAGAGTCCGCCGAAGGCCGCGATGATGCTGAAGAAGAGCCCGGCATGCACGCCGGCGAGGAGAACCACCGGATTGAAGATCGTACGGGCCACGGAACGGGGAGCTCCCCCATCACCATGTCCGGCTGGAGCAAGTGCAGGGGCACGTGGACCGGTTCGCCCCTTGACCAGGAGGAAGCACGCCAGGGCGAGGACCGCGGAGATCACCGCGAGCACCACGCCGGAACCACCCCGACTGACCACTCGATCGAGCACCGGCAGGCCGAGGGTGACGGCGACACCGCCAAGGAGGGTGAACGCCTCGGTCAATCCGAGCATGAGTGCGAAGCGAGACGCGGGAAACTCCCGCGATGCGACGAGTGCGGACGCTGCGAAGGCCGGGGCACCGGCCACGCCGAGTCCGGCGCGTGCCGCGATCGCGGAATCGAGCGTCGAGGCGGTACCGAACCAGATCAGTCCGATCGATCCAAGCACCATGGAAGTGCCGAGCACCAGACGAGGACCGAACCGATCCAGGAGCCAGCCCATGGGTACCTGCAGGATCAGGTAGCTCAGGAAGTATGCGGCACTCAACCAGCCGAGTTCCACGGCATCGACCTGCAGTGAGACCTCGAGCGGCTTGATCATCGCCGAGGGCTGGATCTGCACCACGAACTGGAAGAGGAGACACGAGGACGCGACGCCCCAGGCGACCCAGCCACGCGCATCCACCACCTGATTGCCTGCCTTGTTCGTCATCACGCCTGCGACTGCATGTCCCCGAGGACGTAGCCCGAGGCCAGCGCACGATAGGACTCGACCTCGTCACGTTCCCATGCCGCGTCCCTGCCGAGTTCACCAGCCATGATCGACGCGACCGACGGTGCGCTCTCGATCGATGCGCGCGCATCGAGGAGCAGGGATCTCGTTCGGCGCGCCAGGACATCCTCGACACTCAACGCCATCTCGTGGCGCACCGCCCAGACCACTTCCGCACCTCGATAGGGCAGGTGCTCGTGGAGCGGCTTCCCGAGTTCGGGATTCTCGGCGACCAGGGCCTCGAGTGCCGCGGCATCCGATCCGTAGAAGCGACGCACGTCGTCGACCGGCATGTCGGGATCCTCACGATCCATCCACCCGTGCAGGTGAAGCCCCTCGGTGACGCACGGTCGAGGCTCGAGCATGCCGACCTCGATCGCATGTTCCATCGTGTCCTCGGCCATCTTCCGGAACGTCGTCCACTTGCCACCCATGATCGAAACCAGGCCCGAGCCACTGACAACGACCTCGTGGGAACGGGAGATCGACTTGCTGCTGGCGTCGGTGCCGCCACGATGCACGAGCGGTCGCTGCCCGGCGAAGACCCCGAGCACGTCATCCGGCGTGGGATCCTTTGCCATGTAGCGCGCGGCGTTGCGGAGGATGAATTCCACCTCCTCGTCGAGTGCCCGCGGTTCGAGTTCGGCGGTCTTCATCGGGGTGTCGGTCGTTCCCACCAGCACCCGGTCGTGCCAGGGGATGACGAAGAGCACCCGACCGTCATCGGTGTGCGGCACCATGATCGCGTTGTCGCCGGGACCGAAGGAACGGTCGAGGACGAGGTGGACCCCCTGGGCGGGCTCGATCATGCCCACCGCATCCGGATCATCGAGTCGGCGAACCTCGTCGGAGAAGATCCCGGTCGCATTGACGACGACCGACGCACGGACCTCGTGCATCTCGCCGCTCTCCTCGTCACGCACCCGGACCCGATCGATGTGACCGTCCTCCTTGAGGAGCTCCATGACACGCATCCGGTTGAGGACGACCGCACCATGATCGACCGCGGTGCGCGCAAGCGTCACCGCGAGCCTGGCGTCGTCGAACTGCCCGTCGTGGTACATGGTCCCGCCGTCGAGACCCTCCTGCTGGACGTTCGGGATCGCCTCGATCGTCGCCTCCCGGCCGAGGTGTCGACTCTTCTCGAGATTGAGCTTCCCGGCAAGGGCGTCGTAGAGCTTCAACCCCACTCCGTAGAAGGGACCCTCCCACCACTTGTAACTCGGGACGATGAAGGCGAGGTCGGTGACGATGTGCGGCGCGTTCGCATAGAGGAGACCGCGCTCTCGAAGCGCCTCCATCACCAGCGAGAAGTTCATCTGCTCGAGGTAGCGAACACCGCCGTGCACGAGCTTGGTGCTTCGGCTGGAGGTCGCCTTCGCGAAGTCATGCGACTCGAAGAGTGCGGTTCGGTAGCCGCGCGATGCGGCATCGACGGCGACACCGAGACCGGAGGCCCCCCCGCCGACCACGACGACGTCGAAGACGTCGCCTGCGAGATCGGACTTCAATCGTTCCCTGTTCATGCCTGCTCCTTCTCATCCTCACGGACCCAGTGAAGGGCACGTTCGACCGAGCGTCGCCACGCATCGAGATGCCCCTGGCGGGTCGACTCATCCATCATCGGCTCGAAGACGCGGTCCACCTCGCGGTGCGATTCGAGTTCCGCGACGTCCTTCCAGACATCGACCGCGATACCCGCCATGTAGCCGGCGCCCAGGGCGGTCGACTCGAGCACCCTGGGTCGTTCGACCGGGATGCCCAGGAGATCCGCCTGCATCTGCATCAGGAGATCGCTCGCCGCCGCACCGCCATCCACGCGAAGCATCGAGAGATCGATGCCGCTGTCTCCCGACATGGCACCGAGCACGTCGGACCCACGCAGGGCGAGCGACTCGAGCGTGGCCCGTGCGATGTGCGCCGCGGTGCTTCCGCGGGTGAGTCCGAGGATCGCGCCGCGAGCGGTCGGGTCCCAGTACGGAGCCCCGAGTCCCGCGAATGCCGGCACCACCTGGACCCCGCCGGAGTCGGGAACGCTCGAGGCGAGTTCGTTCACTTCCGGAGCGGAATCGATGATCCCGAGTCCATCACGAAGCCACTGGATCGACGCGCCGGCCATGAAGACCGAACCCTCGAGTGCATGCTGGACCGGCTCGTCACCGATCTGCCAACCGATGGTCGTCAGGAGCCGGTTCTTGCTGCGCACGATCTGCTCCCCGGTGTTCATCAGGAGGAAGCAACCGGTCCCGTAGGTGCTCTTCGCCATGCCCTCGCGCGTACAGAGCTGTCCGAACAACGCCGACTGCTGGTCGCCGATCATGCCGCCCACCGGTACCTCGGCACCGAAGAGGTCGCGGTCGCACTCTCCGAGCACCCGGCTGCAAGGGACGACTTCGGGCAGAAGCGAACGGGGAATCCGGAGGAGATCGAGCAGTTCGTCGCTCCATGATCCGGTCCGGATGTCGTAGAGCATCGTGCGACAGGCATTCGAGACGTCGGTCGCATGACGCCGACCGCCGGTGAGCTTCCAGAGGAGCCAGGATTCGATCGTGCCTGCCGCGAGCTCGCCTCGTTCGGCGCGCTCCCGCGCACCGGGCACGTTGTCGAGCAGCCATTCGAGCTTGGTCCCGGAGAAGTACGGATCGATCACGAGGCCGGTGTGTTCGGTGATCATCTCCTCGCACCCGTCGGAACGGAGCTGCTCGCAACGTGCGGTCGTCCTCCGGTCCTGCCAGACGATCGCGTTGTGCAGCGGTTCGCCGGTCGCGCGGTCCCAGAGGACGATCGTCTCCCGCTGGTTGGTGATGCCGATGCCCGCGATCGAGTCGGGCGCGATGCCGGCATCCTGAATCGCCCCGCGAATCACCTCGAGCTGATGGTCCCAGATCTCGACCGGATCATGCTCGACCAGGCCCGGACTGGGAAAGATCTGCCTGAACTCCCGCTGGGCGGACCCGGCGATCGCACCCTGGTCATCGAAGATGATCGCTCGGGTCGAACTCGTGCCTTCATCGAGCGCAAGAATGTGCCGTGCTGACATGGGCGTCCCTTTCAGCCGCAAGCGTACCCGAACACGTCCGCGGGTGACCGTCGGGATCCCGAGGCTTCAGCCGGCCCCATCGAGCACGCCCTTGAAGACCCGAAATCGAGCACGCTGCTCCTCTCCGAGCGATCGGGCCAGCTTGCGAAGGAACCTGCCGGCCAGTTCCTGCCTCTGGAAGTCGAGCTGTTCGTAGCGGTTCATCGAATCATGCAACGCACGTTGCGCCTCCATGTCGGCGGTCATCACGAAGCTCACGAAGGGATCGATGCGCGACATCCGACGCGAAAGGTCGCCCCACGAGTCACCGAAGTCATCCTCGATCGACTCGATGCGCTCGCGCTGTTCGTCGGTGAGATCGTCCAACCGGAGAACGAGTGCGAAGACCGGACGAAGGTCGGAGGCGTCTCGATAGATCCGGGGGTGGGCCGCTTCCCGCATCCGGGACGTGAAGGTCTCCAGTCGAGCTTCACCGCAGGATTCGAGGAGTGTCGCCTCGAAGAGCTTCGCGCCGGCGTCCACCTCCGCGAGGAGCGGCGGGATCCCGTCATTGACGGTGCGCGTGACCTCCTCGAGCGACTGGAGGGACATCTCCCGTGGCACACCGCCATCCTCGATCGCCTCGAACAGGCGCATCCTCACCCGCTGACCTTCATGCCAGCCCAGGAAACGCCTCGTGGCAAGCGCCTCGAGTGCATCGACGAGGGCCGAGCCCGCTTCCGACACGACCGCAAGCGAGGCTTCGAGAGCCTCCGGATCCTGGTCGGCGTCGAGGAGGATGCGAAGGGCGTTGACTCGTTCGTAGAGAGCGGGCTTCGAAGCGACCGACCACTCACGAAGCAATGCATGGTCGCACCGGCGTTCCTCGCGAAGCGCTTCGACCAGCACGCCGGACGTCTCGGGCAGGGTGAGGGCGAGTTCCTCGAAGAAGGCGAGGTCGATGGAACGGGCACTCGACATCGCCCGGGCAAGGTGCGCCTGGCTGGTCTCGCTGCTCTCATCGTCCTCGGCGGTGACCAGCGCCAGCACCCCCCGGACATCCTCCGCCCACTGCTCGAGGTACCGTTCATGAAGTGCGGCCAGGACGGCTTCCATGGAGTCGTCGAGTCCGAGCAGCCGGCGGATGCGGGCGAGCGCCGGGACATCGATCGGATCGATCACCCAGTTCCGGTTCAGGGAGTTGAAACCCTCGCCGGGCAGGGTCAGGTTCCCATCGATGAACTCCACCGCGATGTCCGGGGCATCCCCTTCATCCACGGGGCCCTGCTCCATGATCGTGTTGATCCGTTCGAAACCAAGCGGACGGATCAGGTCCAGGATCCTCGACCGATGCAGACGGTCGAGCGCGATGCGATCCTCGCGAAGTGCATCGAATCGATTCGAGAGAAGCGCGGTGGCGGAAGGCTCCTCCTCGCCCTCGCCCATCACCATCGAATCGAAGTCCACCATCGCCTCCATCGGGTCGTACGCACGGATGATCCTGCAGAGGTCGTCGAGGATGGCATGATCCGAGACCAGGTAGGCGTTCAGCTCCGCCATGAGAAGAGGCTCGATCTCGTTCCGGACTTCGGACGGGAGTCCACCGTCCTCGAGCACCCGCTCGATGTCACCGGGAAGATCGGGACCTCGCGGGGGGTCGAACTCCTCACCCACGACACTCGAGAATCCCTGGAAGAGTCCGGAGGCGACGTACGTCAACTTCAGCCGTCGAGCCGATGTCCGATCGAGCAGTGCACAGAGTTCGAGCAGCTTGCGCTGGGTGAGGTCGCGTGCACGGCGACAATGGTCGAAGTTCCGTTCCATGGCCGTTCGATTGGCCGCTTCCACCGCTTCCATCATCCGCCTCATCAGTTCATCGTCGACATCCAACGGGTCGAACTCGACCCCTCCGAAGCCCCGGGCCTCGAGTTCGTCGAGCACGATGCCCATCGTGCCCACACTGCCGTCATGCCACTTGCGGAGCAGGACGGTGATGCCCGCCTCGTAGTCGCGCATCACCTCGTCGACGAGATCCAGCTGCGTGTCGTCGAGTCCTGCGGAGTCGATGGTCGACCAGAGGTCGCGTGCCGGGGGCGAGGTCCCCATGTTCCGGGCGGATCCGGACATGAGACGGATCCGCTCGCGAGCCTGGCGTGCACGAAGCAGTTCCGGCACCTCCTCTTCCGAGAGCAGCGGGATGATCGCCTCGAACAGCTCGTCGTCGACGGACCTGATTCTCGATTCAACGCGATCGAGTTTCTGCATGAACCGGTCGAACGTCTTCCGATCGGGCATCGAAGCGGACATCATCATCCGATTCGACTCCGACAGGAACGTCTCGATCGGTCCTTCCCGGAGCGCCTTGAATCGCTCGAGGTAGGTCGCATGCAGTTCATCGATGAGAAGCCACTGCTCCGGCGCGGGATCCAGGTGACGGTCGATGAGCCGGAGGAGTTGCTTGCTGCCCATGGGATCGGGCAGCTGCTGCATCGTGCCCTGGGCCTGAAGTGATCTCGGATGACAGCCAAGGACGACGCACATGACGAGGAGAACGGCAAGGAACGTCCATCGATGCGCTTCGGACTGCATGCGGGAACCTCCGGATGACCAGAACGGATCCTGG
Organism: Phycisphaerales bacterium; assembly: GCA_022447205.1. Classification (GTDB taxonomy): domain Bacteria; phylum Planctomycetota; class Phycisphaerae; order Phycisphaerales; family SM1A02; genus JAKVBQ01. The sequence goes on along the minus strand of JAKVBQ010000004.1, from coordinate 24,392 downwards.
TGAACGCTACTGTTCGAGCCGACGAAGAGCCCTGACCCGTGATCGCTGCTCGGGTTCGAGATACCGGGACACGCGGCGGAGGGCCTTGATGCTCGCCTCGTCGCGTCGGAACTCGAGGGCACGATAGTCGGCGTCGAGGGTGCGCCAGAGATCGTAGTCCTCGGGGCTGCTGTCAGCACCGAACATCTTCATCTTCTCGCGGATCACCACCATGTCCTCGCACAGGGCGGACCATTCGGCGTCGTATTCGGCGAGGATCGCGGCGACGGCATCGAGTTGCTCGCTGCTGAGATCCGGGATCTGGAGCACCTGCTCGATCGGTGCGATCGCGCAGTTGGCATCCCGGTAGACGTACGGATTGGAGGCCTGCTTCCAGGCGCGGGTGTAGTTCTCCCGGCTGCCGGGGCCGAGCCGTTCGACCAGTCCGGAAACGACCTGGTCGTGCATGCGCCGCCAGGCCTCCACGTGTTCACCGTGTTCAAGAGCCATCGCATCAGAGAGACGGCGATACTCGATCCCGTGGTCGGAGGAGGTCAGGGTGCCCTCGGCCATGCCGGCGGCCATCCGCATGTTCAGTTCATGCAGCCTCAGTTCGGAGGCGAACCTGACGTCCCGCGCGACACGGGCGGCGGCGATCAGCCCAGGAGCGCTCTCCGCAAGGTACGAGTCGACACGGGCGGATTCATCGTCATCAAGCTCGATCCCATCAAGCACCGCGATCAGGTTCGCGGGCCGGAACGCCATGCCGGCGGGATCGAAGAACGGATCGGTGCCCCGAAGGCAGCGATCCAGTGCACGCCTCGTGCGCGATCGGAGCAGGGCGGGAAGCTGGTCCTCGTTCAGGGCGACCGCAAGATCATCGAAGAAGTCGCCGTCGATCACCGTGATCCGTTCCACCGCATCCCGAGCGAGTGCATAGGCGCGCCTGAGCTGTTCGACATCCGTGGTGGGCAGCATCGTCTCGGTGTCGACGCCATGCACGGAAGCATGGGCGCTCCTAGCGCTCTGGACGATCGGGTCGACACCAGCACGCCACGTCTCGACGTAGTCACGATGGATGGTGTCGATGACCGCCTGCTGCCAGGGCTCCGGACCGAGCCCGCGGCAGATGCGCTCGAGATCACGTCGTGAAAGACGCTTCGGCATGAAGTCCCCGGGACCGCCGCGTTCCGGATCCCGTTCGGACAACGCCTCGGTCCCCTTCGATCCGGCGTCCTCGTCGACCTCGAGTCCCCCACGCTCGATGATCGCGACCAGGTCGCGACGACCCGTGGGCTCGATGATGTCGAGCAGCGCATCACGACTCGATTCGGCGAGCTCCGTTCGTTGCCGGGCACTGGTCTCGAGGATCTCGCGAATCTCGGCGATCGTCCCGAATGCCTCGATGTCGTCATCGACGACCACGGACCGCTGCCTGTCGAGTTCAGGCCAGGCCTCCAGCATCCGGGCGACATGACGGTCGTCGATCGAACGGTGCGTCCCGCGGACCGAAAGCACGCCGTCCCTGACCTCGGAGTCGAGATCCTCCAGCGCGAGCAGTCGGGCGATGGTCCGCTCGATGCGTCCCGGATCGCGACGGATGGTCTTCCTCGAGGCGCGTTCGACATGCGCCATGCGAATGCGTCGGCCGTGCATCGGTCCGAGCAGCTCCTCGAGGCGCTTGATCGTCCGGTCGTTGAGCTTGCGGACGCGATCCTGCGCGACCCGACTCTCCGCCTGCGCGCTGTCGAAGGCGAGACGAATCGCCTGGACTGCCTCCTGCATCTGCTCGGGCGTCGCATCGGCGGCCGAGAGTTCACCAAGCCCGCGCGCCTGGAGTTCCTCGACCAGGACCAGGAACATCGATTCCTGGGCAGCTCGCCAGACACGCAGGGCGGCGGTCAGTTCCTGTTCGTACCCGATCATCACCGGATCGAGCGCCTTGATCACCTCGGCACCGAGCACATGGGCGTGCTCGTCGAGGATCGACCAGATGTCGAAGACCTGGCTGTTGCCGGATTCGGCGAGTCCGGACGCAAGGCTCTCGCGTTGTCGGGCGAGGCGGACCCGGTTCAGCCCGGGTCGCTGCGCCTCCTCGAGGAGCTCGTCGATCCCGGCATGGAGCCGGGCGTCCTCCTCGTCGATCCTTCGCCGGGCGTTCTGGAGCCTGCGCAGGAATTCACGTGCGGTCGCGGCATCCGGCACGCCCGCCATTTCACGCTCGACGAACGCGAGGAAGCGAGCGAGGTCCCCTTCCCGAAGCGCCGCGAATCGTTCGAGGTAGGCCTCGTGCAGGTCCTCGATCCGTTGCCACTGCTGGACGGTGGGCGCGACGAAGCGTTCGAGGTGCCGGCTCAGGGTCCGGCTGTCCGCGGGATCGGGGAGCTGCCCCCGGGTCCCCTGTGCATGGACCCCGGCCGTCGCCAGCAGGATGGCGAACACCAGGGCAAACAGGCAACAGGGCGCGCGAAGCGCCATCACATGCACGAACCGAGCCCCATCGCACGTCGCCACATGCTCACCTGTCCGAGGTGCATCATGGTGTGACTGCAGGTCATGAAGGTGAGTGCGTTGCCGACGGTGCCGAAGAAGTCGCGGTAGCGACCTTCCGGGAGTTCGACGCGCAGGGAGTCGGGATCGACGCCCGGCAGCACCTCGATCAACCGCTGGTGGGTCTCGAGGAAGGTACCGGTCAGCACGTCCATCGAGGCGTAGCGACCGTCCTGTTCGACGCACTCCGCACCCTGTTCGTAGTGTTCGGCGTCGAAGGGCAGTTCGATCATCGCATCTGCACGACCGACCATCTCCAGGCAGCGATTCGGATAGAGCGCGAGGTGCCCGTAGTTGAATGCGGGGTGGTTGAAACCGGGCGAAGGCATGTGCGCGAAGGTGTCCGGTTCGATGTCGGCCAGGAGGGACTGGCCGTAGCCGACCGTCTTCTCGAGTGCGTTGGCGAGGCCGGTGACGTGGGTGGATGCGATTTCGGTGGTCATGATTGGTTCCGGTCGGCAAGAAAAGAGCAAGGAGACGAAGAGCGTTCACTGCCCGATGAAGCGGGCGTAGGTGCTCCGGGCGAATTCCGGTTCGATCGATCCGAAGATGATCGCCCGACCGTCGGGGAAGACGGTCAGTTCGACGGGGTCGCCCGATTCCCCTTCGAGGCCGTCAATCCTACCCCTGAGGGTGCCGGCGACCACCTCGAAATCACCATGGGGGGCAAGTCGTTCGGACAAGGCCGGCAGGTCGAGCTCGACGGGCCCCGAGTGTCGACCTGGCACCACCTGGACCGCGTTGCGACCGCAGAGGGTGACCGCCTGTTCCTCGGATGCCGCCTCGAGGTGCGGGAACGAGCGGATTCCGCAGCAGGGGCAGTCGGCACGCCGGGCATCATCGAGTCGCATCCTCCGGACCTGGTTGGACCAGAGTTCCCAGGAGACGAGATCCCGATCGAGGGCATCGACCGCACCGACCAGCAGCTTGATCGCCTGGGCCACCTGGTGACTCGCGACGGTCGCCACCGCGGCCGCGAGGACCCCGGCGGTGTCGCAGGTCGGGGTCGAACCGGGCGGCGGCGCTTCGGGAAAGACGCATCGCAGGCAGGGTGTCACGATGTTCGCGGCACCTTCGGGCAGGATCGGCATCGACATCCCACCGGTCGCGACCGCACCACCGTAGATCCACGGCACGCCCTCGCGGACGCACGCATCGTTGAGGAGGTAGCGGGTCGGGAAGTTGTCGAGTCCGTCGACGACGAGGTCGACCCCACGCAGGAGTTCGATCACGTTGTCGGTCCCGAGGTGTTCGACCACCGGATGCGCGACGAGACTCGAATCGATCGCACGCACCCGTCGTGCCGCGGCCTCCGCCTTCGGGGTGCCCGCGGTCACGTCACCTTCGACGTACAGCGTCTGTCGCTGGAGGTTGGTGGTCTCGACGATGTCGCGGTCGACGAGGGTCAGGGTCCCGACCCCGGCCCGAGCCAGCTGGTCGATCGCCACCGAACCCAGCGCACCGCACCCGACGACCAGCACGTGTGCCGCGGCCAGCGCCTCCTGTCCGGACGCACCGATCCCCGGCAGGAGCATCTGTCGATGATGTCGTGGGACCTCGCGCATGTCTTCAGTCTAGATTCGATGGGATGTCGATGGCCTTGTCGTTCAGACAGGACCGCCGAATGGCATGAAAAAACCGCCGCCCCCTCCCGGGAGCGGCGGTTTCGCGTCGGAGTCGGAATCCGGCTCGCAGCCGGTTCCCCGATGTCTTCGTTCGGATGACCGAATCACCAGGCGAAGTGGGCGAATGCCTTGTTCGCTTCTGCCATTCGGTGGGTGTTCTCGCGGGTGGTGACCGCCTTGCCTTCGCCGCGGGCGGCGTCCATCAGTTCCTTGGCGAGGCGCATGTGGACGGGCTTGCCCTTCTCCTCGCGGACGGCGGTGATGATCCAGCGGAAGGTCATCGACTGCTGGCGGCGACGGTTGATCTGGATCGGCACCTGGTAGTTGGCACCACCGACGCGCTTCGATCGAACCTCGACGGAGGGACGAACGCGATCGAGCGCCTGGTGGAAGAGTTCGATCGAGGTCTTGGGGAGCTCCTCGCTCTTCTCCTTGTCGATGCGCTTCTGGATCTCGTCGAGGGCGCGGTAGACGACGCGGGTCGCGGTCGCCTTGTTGCCGCCCTTCATCAGGCAGTTGATGAATCGCGAAAGAACCTTGTCGTCATGACGAGGATCCGGTTCGAGCTGCTGTTCGGCCTTGGTGATACGTCCCGCCATGGGGAACTCCTTCTGGGCTCGTCTGCACGCGTCTTCGACCGGCGTGCTTCGTTCATCGCGGGTGGGAGATGGGCATTCCCGAGGAGGTCGTGCCCGCGATTACTTGCCCTGGTTGTGGTGATCCGCCTGGGATCGGTGAATGAATCGTGAGTGTCGAGCGCGATCACTTCTTGGCGCGCTTGACTCCGTACTTGGATCGACCCTGCGCGCGTCCGTCGACGCCGAGGGAGTCATGTGAACCGCGGACGACGTGGTAGCGAACGCCGGGAAGGTCCCGGACACGGCCGCCGCGAACAAGCACGATCGAGTGCTCCTGCAGGTTGTGGCCCTCGCCGCCGATGTAGGCGCTGATCTCGCGACCGTTGGACAGGCGCACACGGGCGACCTTGCGCAACGCGGAGTTGGGCTTCTTCGGGGTCTGCGTGCGAACCTGCAGGCAGACACCACGCCGCTGGGGGCATGCGTCGAGGTCACGAACCTTGGACTTGGGGTTCGCTTTCCTGCGAGGCTTCCGAATGAGCTGATTGATCGTGGGCATGAAGTCTCCGTGGCCCCGCCGTTGGATGGGAGAGGCGAGCCGAAAAGGGTATGTTCTCAAGCCGCTCGCTGCAAGCCCCATCCGAATGGAGGAGGCGCCGGAAAGCTGGAAAATCACTTCCGGGCAAGACGCGCCCGGACCCGGTTCACCAGGTCATCACATCGCTCGTTCTCGGCGTGTCCGGCGTGCCCACGCGTCCATTCGGCCTCCAGGGCGTGATAACCACGAAGGACGTCGAGCACCCGCCAAAGCTCCTCGTTGAGGACCGGCTTTTTCCGCGAATTGACCCAGCCACGGCGTTTCCAACCATCCATCCACTCGGTCAGGCCCTTCACGACGTATTCGCTGTCGGCAACCAGGCGGACTCGGCACGGCTGATCGAGGCTCAGGAGGCCACGGATCACCGCCATGAGTTCCATGCGGTTGTTCGTGCTGTGTTCAACCGCCCCAGCGTGCTCCAAACCGTCTTTTTGACCATCAACCCGAAGAATGAACGCCCAACCACCGGGACCGGGATTGGGGCTGCAGCCACCGTCGGTATAGAGGTTCAGGACGGGCATGCCCCCATCGGAGTCGATTTCAAGCGCCCCAAGGCTGAATTCCTCGCTCGACTGATCGGGCAGCCCGGCAAGCAGGGCCTCTCGATCGAAGGGGGCGTCATCCTCGTGCATGGAAAAATCGAACTCCATGGCTGGAGTCTACCGCCTTGGGCTGGTGCATCTTGACACTGGAGGCGCTCAAGCGTAGTTTTTGCGATTCGAGCGTCCGGCGCAGAATTCAGTCCTCGGGACTGACGACCGGCGAACAGACCAAGAGAAATGGATGTGAACGGGCCATGCCAGTTCCCGCATTCCGACAATCTCCCGGCCGCACCCGACGGCGACGAGCGCATGACGCTCTTCGCAAGACGCCAGTGGTTCTCTGTCCGAACTGTGGCGGCGCAAAGCGCCCCCACACCGCCTGTCGGGCCTGCGGCTACGTCCGCCCCGGACTCCAGGTGAAGGCCACGAGACCGGAAGGCTGACGTCGTGCGCATCGGCGTTGACGTCATGGGCGGCGATAACGCCCCCGAAGAAATCGTCAAGGGTTGCGTTGACGTTCTGGACAGGATCCAGGCGGATGACGTCATTGTCCTTGCTGGCCCCAGACAGGTCGTCGTCGATCTGCTCGAGGCCCATGGCGTGGACGACCCCCGACTGGTGATCCTCGACACCCCCGAGTGGATCGAGATGGCGGAGTCCCCCGTCGAGGCGGTCCGCTCGAAGCGCGACTCCTCCGTGGTGAAGCTCGCCGAGCTCTCTTCGCGCAAGGCTCCCCCGGAAGAACGACTCGATGCCTGGATCTCCGCCGGCAACACCGGCGCATGCGTCACCGCAAGCGCGATGTTCATGCGCAGACTTCCCGGCGTGCACCGACCCGGGATCGTGGTGACCGTGCCGACCTTCGCGGGACCGATCATCCTGGTCGATGTGGGCGCCAACATCGAGCCGAAGCCCCACCACCTCGCGCAGTACGGCGTGATGGGATCGATCTACGCCGAGAAGGCGATCGGCATCGAGAACCCGCGCGTCGCGCTGATGAACGTCGGCGGCGAGGAACAGAAGGGCACCGCGGACATGAAGCAGGCACGCGACCTGCTGCGCGCGACCCCGTCGATCAACTTCAAGGGCTACATCGAGGGCCGGGCCGTCTTCAACGGCGAGGCCGACGTGATCGTCACCGACGGCGTGCTCGGCAACGTGATGCTCAAGCTGGCCGAAGGGCTGTCCACGAGCATCATCCAGGCGCTCGCGCACGAGGTCGGCAGGATCGACCCCGACCTCTCCGAACGGGTCAAGCCGGTACTCAAGAACCTGTACACCCAGTACGACTACCACGAGTACGGTGGCGCGCCGCTGATGGGTGCCAACGGGTACTGCTTCATCAGCCACGGGTCGAGCAAGGCCCGCACGATCTGCAACTCCATCCTGCGAGCGCGACAAATGGTCGAAATCGGAATGAACGAGACGATCGTCGATCGCCTGCGTGCGCAGGAAGAGGTCACCGTATGACACAGCCCCCAGCGGGCCGCGGAATTCGAATTGCCGGCACCGGTTCATCCACCCCGGACAACACGCTGAGCAACTTCGACCTCGAGAAGATCCTCGACACCTCGGACGAATGGATCCAGCAACGGACCGGCATCAAGACCCGCCGTGTCGTCGACCAGTCGACCGGTGCGGGGACGATCAGTCTTGCCTGTGAATCACTTGCCAATGCGGTCGAGGACAGTGGCATCGACCCCAAGGAACTCGACCTGGTGATCTGCGCAAGCGTCACCCAGGAGATGACCTGCCCCTCGGCATCCTGCCGTGCCGCACATCACGTCGGTGCGACGAACGCCGCGGCATTCGATCTCGGAGCGGCCTGTTCCGGCTTCCTGTACGGGCTCAACCTCGCCGACACCCTCATTCGACAGGGTCGATACAAGACGATCGCGGTCATCGGATCGGACGCCATGTCGACCGTGCTCGACTACACGGAACGAGGGGTCTCCATCCTGTTCGGCGACGCGTCCGGCGCGGCGATCGTGACCGCGGACGACGACCCCTCGCGAGGCTGTCTCTACCAGTCGATGGGCGCGGACGCCTCGAACTGGCAGTGCCTCTACCTCCCGAAACGTGAAGTCGACATCCCGGAAGCGGACCGTGACAACCCGATCGAGATGGGCAAGCTGAGAATGAACGGCCGCGAGGTCTTCAAGTTCGCGGTGAAGAAGTTCCAGGAGGTCATCGAGGATGCCCTCGAGAACTCCGGCGTCGACATCGACGACATCTCCCAGCTGATCTGCCACCAGTCGAACCTCAGGATCATCGAGAGCGCACGTGAGAAGCTGGGCCTCGAGAAGGACCGGGTATACGTCAACATAGATCGAATCGGCAACAGCTCGGCGGGCTCGATTCCATTGTGCCTGGACGAACTGAACAAGGCCGGTCGGATTCGAGAGGGCGAGAACGTCCTCTTCGTGGCCTTCGGCGGCGGCCTGACCTGGGCGAGCTCGCTCTGGCGCGTCTGAGACGGTCGATTCCGCGACATGAAGACTGGTATCCTGAACGAATGCAAGATGGCAACCGGCGTCCGGCTGGAGGACCATGGAGGTACGTTCGACCATGAGTGATGCAAACGTGATCTTTCTCTGCCCGGGACAGGGCGCACAAGCGGTCGAGATGGGAAGACTCTGGGTGGAGACCCATCCCGCATCGGCGCAGACCTTCGCCGCAGCCGACGGTGCGGTGAATCTTGACATCGAAGGCAGTACCGCGAGCCTCAGCGAACTCTGCTTCAACGGACCGGCGGATCTCCTCAACCGGACCGACGTCAGCCAGCCGGCGCTCTATACCTGTGCGATCGCCGCCTACCAGGGCCTCCTCGAGGAACATGGTTCGATCGGCGTGCGCGCCAGCGCAGGCCTGTCGCTGGGTGAATGGACCGCACTCCACCTGGCAGGGTCGATCGGTTTCATCGAAGGCCTCAGGCTGGTCGCCCTGCGAGGGCGACTGATGCAGGCCGCGGCGGAACAATCCGACGGATCGATGGTCGCACTGATCGGCGCAGATGAGCAACAGGCCCAGGCGGTCTGTGACGATGCGGCACGAGGCGAGGTCCTGGTCCCCGCCAACTTCAATGCACCCGGCCAGGTTGTTCTCTCCGGTGCATCAAGCGCCTGCGAACGGGCGATCGAGGTCGCGGAGGGCATGGGCCTGCGCGCCAAGGGCCTGGCGGTTGCCGGCGCATTTCACAGCCCCCTGATGGAACCGGCTGCCGAGGGTCTTGCGAATGCTCTCGAGGAGGTCGAGCTCATTCCCCCGACCATCCCGGTCTGGAGCAACGTCACCGGGCGTCCACATGACGAAAACGACGTTGATTCCATCAAATCCAGGCTGGTGCAACAACTGACCAGCCCGGTACGATGGAGCCAGTGCTGCGAATCGATGGCCCAGACCCTGGGCACAGATGAAGACGAAAAGCCACTCGAGTGGCATGAACTCGCACCGGGAAGCGTCCTCAGGGGACTCTTCCGAAGGATCGACAAGTCAATCAAGGTGCAAACCCATGACAAACCGGAGCAACAGCATGCTGAAGCAGAGACCACGACACGTTCGAGCAACTGAGCGATGGCTCCCTGGCACCTTGACGGTGCTGCTCGTCTCAGCAGGTGCGGCACTCGGACTGGCAGGCTGCGGCAACAGCGACGACGAGGAAGTCGCCGCCCCGATCGCGAAGAAGGCGCCGCCTCCCCCTCCGAGGGTCATCGTCCCCACCGTGACGCCGGTCAGTGCGCTGATGGCGACCCATGGCATCGACGAACGCATCGAGATGCCGGAACAGTTCGCGCCGTCGACCGATGAATCACGCGTCGCGGTCCTCAAGTTCTTCGATGCGATGGTCAAGGGTGACAGCACCGGTCTCGGCGGCATGCTCAGCAGCACCGACCAGGACGAACTCAGCGAACTTTCCGAGGACGGCACGTTCGAAGCGGTCACCAGTGAGATCGGCACGATCCAGATCCGAACCGGCATGACCCCGCTCGGGGACGAAGCCGCAGTCGCGATCATCCAGACCTACGAGGACTTCCAGCCCCAGCTCTGGCGCATGGAACCCGATGGATTCGGTGGCACCACCTTCTACAGCGCACCGACCCCGATGAACGTCATGGAACAGCTCTCCGGCGACAACTGGATCCAGAGCTGGTACCAGCTGCTCGAACAGGAGCTCGCAATCGCCCTGAAGCTCGACGAAGAGGTCAAGGCACCACAGCGGGACCTCAACAAGGGCAACAACGCCTCGATCTCCGAAGGTCGCGGCGGCGGCGGACCCGGAGGGCCCGGCAGGGGCCGGCAGCCAGGCAGAGGCCCGACGATCGATCCGCCGAGCTTTGACCCCTCGGCTCCGGGGTGATCCGGGCATCCGCTCGTTTCCACCGGATTCTGGTTAGAATTCGCGCCGCTTCGGTCCTCCGGAGCGGCGTTTTCCATTCCCCCACCCTGCCCCTCGTCGAGGGGCACCAACCTGGAGCAGTCCGATCGACAAGCGAGTTGCCATAGTCACTGGAGCCAGCCGAGGGATCGGCCGGGCGATCGCGACACGCCTTGCCGCGGACGGACGACATGTCGTCTGCGTCGCACGCAGCGAGGGACCGTTGCAGGAGCTCGTCACCGAGATCGAGGCCGCGGGTGGCTCGGCGGAATGCATCACATGCGACATCGGGAAGGGCGAGGACCTCGCGAATCTCGTCGAAGGTGTCCATGACCGACATGGCCGGCTCGACATCCTCGTGAACAACGCCGGGGTCACCCGGGACGGCCTGCTCCTCAGGATGGATGACGAGGACTTCGATCATGTCCTGAACGTGAACCTGCGCTCGGCATTCATCTCCTGCAAGGCAGCAGCCAGGCCGATGATGCGCGGCAAGTTCGGGCGAATCATCAACATCGGCTCGGTTTCCGGCCTCATGGGGAACCCCGGCCAGGTCAACTACGCGGCCTCGAAGGCCGCGCTGGTCGGCATGACGAAGTCGATCGCCAAGGAGATGGGCGCGAAGGGCGTGACCGCCAACGTCATCGCACCGGGCTTCATCGAGACCGACATGACCGCAGCGCTCGGAGAGGGCCTGAAGGACGAGGTCGCTCCGAGGATCCCGGTCAGGCGCCTTGGCAGGCCCGAGGAAATCGCCGCCGCGGTTTCCTGGCTGGGATCGGATGAAGCCGGATACGTCACCGGGCAGGTCCTGGTCGTGGACGGCGGACTCGCCATGTGATTGAATGACAAGGGTTTGGGGACAATTCCGACGGGCCTTGCGGCTCTGCCCGGAATCCCCGAACATACGGTTTCAGGAGGCGCCCGCTTCCTGAGGGCAATTGCCAGTTGTATAGTGGCGCGCCGGCCAGATCCGGCATTATGGAAGCTCAAATCGATGGAGACCAAGAACGTGAACGAAGCCGAAATTGAAGCCAAGGTGATCGACATCGTTGCCGAACAGATGGGTGTCGAAAAGGGTGAGATCACTCGTGACACCAGCTTCACGAACGACTTGAACGCCGACAGCCTGGACACCGTCGAGCTGGTCATGGAATTCGAAGACGAATTCGATACCACCATCCCTGACGAGCAGGCTGAGAAGATCAACACCGTCGGTAGCGCGATTGACTACATCATGGCCCACATGGGCGACTGAAGCGCGCGTCCTGAACGTCCGAGCAGTCAAACGGCTCGCAGCCAGGCTGGCTGGTCGATCCAGGGCTGACGAACTCTCTTCATCACCGCAAACCTGGCGTTGGCCTCAATGAAAACCATGCAACTGCGCCGAGTAGTCATCACCGGCCTTGGAGCCCTGACGAACCTCGGCGAGGATGTCGACTCGACCTGGAAGGCCCTGATCGAGGGGCGCTCGGGCATCGGTCCGATGACCGCCTTCGAGCAGGACGAGAGCTGGAACGTCAACATCGCCGGCGAGATCAGGGACTTCGACTGCACCAAGCGCTTTGACGAACGTGAAGCGAAGAAGGTCGACCCCACCGCGCTCTACGCGATGTGGACCGGATCGGAAGCTGCCGAAGACTCCGGCATTGATTTCACGGCGGGAGATCCGTATTCCCGTGGCGTGGCGATCGGTTCAGGCATCGGCGGTGTTCAGACCATGGAGGAACAGAAGACGAAGCTGGTCCTCAACGGGCCACGCAAGGTCAGTCCGTTCACGGTCCCGAAGTTGATGATCAACGCAGCGGCCGGCAACCTCTCGATTCTCCTGAACCTGCGAGGTGCCAACACCGCCACCGCGACGGCATGCGCGTCGGGCGCGCACTCGATCGTCAGTGCCTACAACCTCATCCAGCTCGGACAAGCGGACGTGATGCTGGCAGGCGGTTCGGAAGCCGCCGTCACGCCACTCTGCCTCGGCGGCTTCATGCGCATGAAGGCACTCTCCAAGAGGAACGACGATCCGACGAAGGCCTCCAGGCCCTTCGACAAGGATCGTGATGGTTTCGTGCTTGCCGAAGGCGCGGGCATCGTGGTCCTGGAGGACCTCGAACACGCACGCGCCCGCGGCGCGAAGATCTACGCGGAAGTCGTGGGCGGTGGCACCACGGGTGATGCCGGACATATCGCCGCACCTGACTCCAACGGAGACGGCGCCTACGAAGCGATGCGGCGTGCACTCGGCCAGGCGGGACTCGATCCCTCCGACATCGACTACATCAACGCCCACGGCACCTCCACCCCTCTGGGTGACGCGGCAGAGGTCGCGGCGATCAAGCGGCTGTTCGGCGACCAGCCGGAAAACCTCCTGGTCAGCTCCACCAAGTCCTCGACCGGACACACCCTGGGGGCCGCAGGTGGGCTGGAAACGATCTTCGTGACCAAGGCGATCCAGGAGCAGGTGGTTCCGGCCACGATCAACCTGGATGAGCCGGACGAGGGATTCAACCTCGATTTCGTGGCCAATACGCCGCGAGAAGCCCCCATTCGCTATGCGATCAACAATTCCTTCGGGTTCGGCGGGCACAACGTCAGTTTGATCCTGAAGTCGTATTCCGGCGAATGAATCCCCATATCGAGTGATTCTCTGGGAGGGCGGGTTCAACATTCCTGCCCTGCATGGCCGATATTCAGGTCATGAAGAAGCCGGAGATGACCCCCATTCTTGATCTCGAAGTGCCACTCATCGTCCAAATCGCTTCCCGAACCATGGCGGTCCGGGAGGTCGTCGAGCTTGAACACGGAGCGATCATCGAGTTTCCCCGCTCGGCGGACGAGGAACTCGAGATCCTGGTCAACAACAAGCCGGTCGGACAGGGAACCGCGGTCAAGGTCGGTGAGAACTTCGGCGTGCGGATCTCGACGATCGGCCACCTGGACGAGTGCCTCCCGCCACCAGCCACCCCTCCAGCGGAGTCCTGAGCCGGTTTCCCCCACCTTTCTTCCCGGCATGGCTCGAATTTCCGCCGTTCCTGACAGACCCCATGCTGTTTTTTCGTATTCTCAGGTAGCAACACCTCTTTTTCCCCTTCACAGGGCATTTCCGGGACAACCATGAGATCACGAAGTCCGGGCGGACAATCCGAGCGATCGGATGATCTCTCCAACGAGATCGGAGAGATCCTGCAGCAGGAGTTCATACTCTGCTCAAGGCTTGCTGGCGAAGCACTCGCCAACGCCTTGTTCGTAGCCGACGCGCACATCGCGGAGGCCTGCTCACCGACCCTGAGTCCCGCGACCAGGAAGGCACTTGCTTCCGCGCGGACCGCGATCTCCCAGGCCGCACGCTCCGGGCTGGTCCTGCTGACATCCTCCAAGCCCGGCCTGGAACCGATCGAGCACCTGGACATCGACAGGACGTTCGCACTGGCGAAGACCATGTTGCGGCGAATCGACCCGCAATCACCGGACGTGGAGATCGTGAAGCGCTCGGAGCGCATCCCGCTGGTCAGGCTTCCGATCGGACTCCCCTGCCGGCTCCTGATCCGTTCGATCGCCTGCTTCCCCACCGCACGACGGATTCAGGTCGAACTCGCGAAGCATGAGAAACGGGGTCTCGAGAAGGTCACGATCGAGATCAGCTCGGACGTCAGGCCCTATGACGGCTGGCTGCCGCACATCACGGAACTGCTTGAGCGGCCCGGAGGCTCACTGTCCGTCAACGAGAACGTCCTGCATGTCGAGCTGCCCGCATGCTGGGCATACGAGACGGAGACATCAGGAACCGATGCGTTCATGGCCGGTCCGCCCGAACGAAACACGGAAGGCACCGTGCAAGCCAAGGACCTCGAGGATTCCGCCTGAAACCTGCGGATCAGAGCAGCTCGGCCGAGATCCGGGCAAGCTCGCTGCGTTCGGTCTTGCACAACGAGACGTGACCTGCGATGCGATGCGGGCGCATTCGATCGATGACATGGGTGAGCCCGTTGCTTGATGAATCCAGGTAGGGCGAGTCAATCTGGCCGATGTCGCCGCACAGGACGATCTTGGTTCCTTCACCAACCCTGGAGACGATCGTCCTCACCTCGTGCGGGGAGAGGTTCTGCGCCTCGTCGACCACGATGAACTGCATCGGGATGGAACGACCTCGGATGTAGGTGAGGGGCTCCAGGACGACCTGACCAGTGGCCATGAGTCGATCAAGCCGCTGCTCGGCACTCCGACTCTCGGCATCATTGAGGTGACTGCCTCGTGTCGAGAGCAGGTAGGCGATGTTGTCGAAGACGGGCTGCATCCACATCGCCATCTTCTCGTCCTTGTCGCCGGGCAGGTATCCGATGTCGCGGCCCAGAGGCATGATCGGGCGAGCCGTGAGCAGCTTGTCGAAGCGCTCCTCCTTGATCACCTTCTGGAGTCCTGCGGCCAGTGCGAGCAGGGTCTTGCCGGTGCCTGCAGGGCCGATCAACGTCACGATCTTGACCTCGTCATCGAGAAGGAGATCGAGCGCCATCGTCTGCTGGACGTTTCTGGCCATGATGCCGTAGACGGGCTTGCGCGGACCGCTGACGGGGATCAGATGGCCGGTGTCGGCAAGCAGCCGAGCGAGACCGGTGTGCGATTCATCCGAGGCGTCCCGAAGCACGATGAACTGGTTCGGAACGAGATCGAGACGTTCCGGAGTGCCGTCCAGCCTCGAGGCAGAGGCCAGCTCGACCACCCTCGAGAGCTGGAGCTGACGCTCCTGGTAGAGCTCGTCGATGACCGTACCGTCGACGACCAGTTCGATGTAACCGCCGTAGAGCCACTCCGTGTCGACCCGATCCGCCTCGAAGTCCTCGCAGGGTATGCCGAGAGCATCGCACTTCACGCGGGCATTGATGTCCTTGGAGATGAACATCGTCTCGGCGCCGGAGGCATGCAGTGCATGGGCGACGCCGAGGATCCGGTTGTCCGCATGCGCCAGGTCGAGTGCGAACGAACGCGATCGGTCGCACCGGTCGATCCGGACACGACCACCCTCTTCATTCCAGGAGACCCCCTCGAACAGGCGCCCCTTGCTCCGCAGTTCGTCGAGCGATCGAATCACGTGGCGGGCGTTTCGACCCGTCTCATCGTTGTTCTTCTTGAAGCGGTCGAGTTCCTCGATCACCGTCAGCGGAATGACCACCTCGTGCTCGTCGAATCGGAAGATCGCGGTCGGATCGTGGAGGAGGACGTTCGTGTCGAGCACGAAATGCTTTCGCTCTATGTCGATCCGAGGGGTCGGGAACGAGTCGGAGGACACCTTGGGGTTCGTGCTCAAGCGGCTGCTCCTTTGCGCTGCCTGATTGTAGGACCGGGTGGGCCCCGGAAGTCAACCGAGGATCACGGATTGCGCGAAGGTCCTGTTTCCATCCGATGAGCCGGATGCCGGTACACTCGGGACCGAGAAGACACCCCCATGCCGTGGAGTCACGATGGCAATCACCGCAAGCGAACTGCATGAGGCCCTGGAGGAGATCGCCCCGCTCCGCCATGCCGAAAGCTGGGACAACACGGGCGAGCTGATCAGCGGCGTCACCAGCAAGGTCGAACGGGTGCTGCTGACGATCGACCTCACCGAGCCGGTCCTCGCGGAGGCGATCGATGCCAACGTGGATTCGGTCATCGCCTACCACCCGCCCATCTTCAGCCCGCTCCAGCGGATCGATGCAGGAACGCCGACGGGACGGATCACGCTCGGCGCGATCCGGGCCGGTCTCCACGTGTACAGCCCGCATACCGCACTTGACGCGACCCCCGGAGGGGTGAACGACTGGCTTGCCGACTGTTTCGGGAGCGGAGATCGACGAGCGCTCGAACAGGCCGCGGACGGAAAGACCGGGTCGATGTGCAAGATCGTGACCTTCTGCCCGCAGGATTCGGTGGACACGATCCGGGACGGACTCGCCGCGGTCGGCGCGGGCACCATCGGCGAGTACAAGCGCTGCTCGTTCGAACTCGCGGGGACGGGCACCTTCCATGGCAGCAGCAGGAGCCAGCCGAACGTCGGAACGAGCGGACGACTGGAACGGGTCGGCGAAGTGCGTCTTGAGATGGTCTGTCCGAGCAATGCGCTCGGAGGCGCGGTCAGGGCGCTGCGCAGCTTCCACCCGTACGAGGAACCACCGGTCGACATCTACGCACTCGAACCGGCGCCCTTGCGGGAGACCGGCGCGGGACGGCGAGTGGTCCTGGACCGTTCAGTCTCCATGCGGACCCTCGTCGATCGGGTGCGTTCACGGACCAGCGTGAAGAGGCTGCAGGTCGCACGCTCCCATGAACGACCCCAGAAGCACCGGATCATCGGAGTCTGCGTGGGCGCCGGAGGCTCGATGCTCGATACCGCCATCAGTCAGGGCTGCACGGTCTTCGTCACCGGGGAGATGCGACATCACGACGTGTTGAAGGCCCAGGCATCGGGGTGCAGCGTGATCCTCGCGGGCCACACCAACACCGAACGAGGCTATCTGCCGGTCCTGGCGAAGCGACTCGCCGCAAGTCTTGGAAGCGATGCCCCGGAGTTCATCGTGAGCCGCAAGGATCGTGATCCGCTGCGCACCAGCTGACGAGGCACGAGCATCGATCAAGATCGTGGGCGAGGCTCCTCGAGATCCCGGGGGCGGCCGTACCAGGCCCAGTGGATCGCACCCCTGATGTCATCGATGATCACGATGATCGCGGGCAGGACGACCAGGG
The DNA here is from genome assembly GCA_022447205.1 of Phycisphaerales bacterium. Lineage (GTDB taxonomy): Bacteria > Planctomycetota > Phycisphaerae > Phycisphaerales > SM1A02 > JAKVBQ01. The sequence continues at coordinate 7,428 of JAKVBQ010000004.1, read as the reverse complement.
TGAGCACGGTGGAGGAGACGAGCCCCGCGGTGATCGAGATCGCCATTGGAATCAGGAACCGGGCCTGGAAGGACTGCTCGAGCATCAGGGGCGACAGCCCGAGCACCGTCGTCGCGGTGGTCAGGACGATCGGGCGGAGTCGTTTCCTCCCGGCGAGGATCAGCGCGTCGATCAACTCGAGTCCTTCAGCTCGGAAGCGGTTGAAGAAGTTGATCAGGATCAGTGAGTTGTTCACGACGATCCCCGCCAGAGCCACGATTCCGATCAGGCTCAGGAACGTGAGATCGAACCCGAGAAGCAGGTGACCCCAGATCACTCCGATCAGTCCGAACGGGATTGCGAGCATGACGGCGAAAGGCTGGACGTAGCTCGCAAAGAGCCAGGCGAGGATGATGTAGATCATGACCACCGCCGCGGCGAAGGCGATGGGCAGGGTCGAGAACGCCTCGTAGACGCGCTGCTGCCTTCCACCTGATTCGATCAGCACCTGGTCATGCTTCGACCTGACCCCTTCGATCAAGGGCACCAGTTCCCGATAGACCTCCTCGGGACTGGTGACGTCATCGGTGCTTGCCGTCACCGAGATCGCGCGGCGACGGTCCAGTCGACGAAGAGCGGAGTAGCCCGTGGTCTCTTCGAGGCTCGCGACCTCCGCGAGGGGCACCGAGTCACCTGAAGGTGTGATGACCCACATCTGTTCGAGATCCTGGAGCCTGTTCCTGCCGTCCCGCTCGAGGCGGACCCTGACATCGATCTCCTCGCGATTGCGGCTGAAGACATGCGCCTCCATCCCGAAGAGCGAGCCACGCAACTGCATCGCGACGTCGGAGACGTTCAGCCCGAGTGCAGCGGCACCGGGAAGAAGTTCCACCCGGATCTCGGGCTGCCCCTCGACATCATCGTTGGCGACACCATAGACACCGTCGAACCGGTTGAGCTCCGCCTCGATGTCGACGACGGCCGCCCTCATCTCATCGAGTCCCTCGCCGGAGACCTCGATGGTGATGTCCTTGCCGCCGGGGCCACCGTCCATGACGGAGAAGGCGATGTCATCCGCCTCGGAAAGATCCCCCGAGGCAAGACGCACCGAGTCGATGAATTCACCGCTCGCGCGCTGGCGCTCCTCGATGGGGAGCAGCTCGATGAACATCTGTGCGGTATTCGTCTCGCTGTTCAGGGCGATGCCGGACTCGAGATCGAAGCGACCCCCGACCGTCGTGGAGATCGCCGCAAGCTCGGGCTGCTCGCGAGCGGCATCCTCGACCCGACGAGCGAAATCCAGAGTCTTCCGGAGGGAGCTTCCGGTCGGCATCCTGATCTCGACCATGATGTTCTCCGCGTCATTGACGGGGAGGAACTCGAAGGGCACCCTGCCACCGGTGACCAGGCCGATCGAGGCGATCAGGATCGACAAGGCACAAGCGGTGGTGATGTACCGGTAGCGAAGCGCCGATCGGGTGAACGACGCGTAGCGGTTGACGATGCCGTTGATGAGGACTTCATCCCTCCAGGCATACCATCGTCCGAGGGTCCTACCGATCCTCGTCTTGACCTTGCCGGCTGCGGCGCCGAGCGCATGGGCCATGTGCGTGGGAAGGATCAACACCGATTCGATGTAGCTGGCAAGCAGCGCGCAGAAGACGACCCAGGGAAGTGCGCCCATCAGTTCGCCGATCTGCCCCTGGATGAAGAGCAGGGGCAGGAATGCGACGATCGTCGTGCTCACCGTGGCAAGGACCGGCCAGAGAACCTCGTTTCCGCCCTTGATCGCCGCTTCATCCGGTGGATCGCCCGCATCGGATCGGGCCTGGACGTTCTCTGCGACGACGATCGCATCATCGGTGAGCATCCCGAGCGTGACGAGCAGCCCGAACATGGTCAGCAGGTTGAGCGTGATGTCGAGGACGTACATGATCGCAAGCGTGCCGCAGACCGCTCCGAAGAGGCCGACCATCACCCATGTGGCAGTCCTGATGTTGAGGACCAGGAAGAGTGCCATGAAGACAAGAACCGCACCCTGCATCGCGTTTCGGAAGAGGAGGTCCAGACGACCCTCGATGAAGCGTGCGAGGTCGGTGCTCGTCGTGAGTTCACCCGGAAGCGCCTCCGTGCGGCTCGACCCCAGTATCCACGCCTGATACTCCGGCGTCTCGAGGACCGGTCCGAGCATGCCGCCACCGTAGGACTCGCCATTCCTTCCGGCCACGTAGGCCTTGACCATCGCGGAGATCTCGATCGCGTCCTGCTTGCCTTCACGGAAGACGGTGAGACCCACGGATGGCGCACCATTGAATCGACGCACGACGTCGATCTCCACGTAGTCCTCGATGACGCGAGCGATATCGCGTATCCGAACCGTCGAACCATCGGGGTTGGCCTTCAGGACGATGTTGCCGATCTCCTCGCCACGATCATCCACGCCGATGGCACGCACGTTGATGTTGCCGCCTCGGGTCTTCAGGGTTCCACTTGGAATCTCGGTCATCCAGGACCCGATGGCCTGGGAGACCCGTGGCAGGGGTATGCCCTGCTCGAGCAGGCTGACCGGATCGACATCGACCCTGACTTCGTAGTCCCGAACCCCGCTCTCGAGCATGGAGCCCATCCGAGGCAGGGACTTCAGGTCGTCCGCCATCGTCCGTATGCCGCGTTTGAGCACTTCCTCGTCGACATCGCCCCAGAGGTTGATGTTGATGACGGGCATGTTCGGAACGACCTCGATGACCTGCAATCGCTCCGCATCCGCGGGAAGGTTCTCGAGTCGCTCGAGGGTTCGTTCGACATCATCGATCGCCTTGTCGACATCGGTGCCGTCATCGAACTCGATCATGACACTGGCGGAGCCCTCGCTGATCGAGGTCCTGACCCTCTTGACCTCGTCGACATCGACGATCGCATCCTCCACCTTGAAGACCAGGGACTGTTCGATCTCCTCGGGGGAAGCTCCCGGATAGATGATCGAGACCCGGGCCATGTCCGGTTCGACCTCGGGGAAGAACTCCCGCCGAAGGGTCGCGGCGGAGAAGAGCCCCACGGCGATCGCCGCGAGCATCAGCAGGTTCGCGGGAACCGGGTTTCGAACTCCGAAGGAGGGAAGGCTCACGGCAGCTCACCTGACGGGGAATCGGAGTGATCATCGATCACCACGGACTCCACGAACGTGCCAGGGGACAGTGAGCGTCCGGCATCGATGACGACGAGGGATCCGTCGGGCAGATCGCTCTCGATCACGAGCTCCCGCTTCGAACCATCCGAAGATTCAAGGGCGAAGTCGATGTCGACGCGAGTCGAGGCGACCCGACCCTCGGAATCGACGTACCACAGTCTTTCGTTGCGGACCGCGCTGCGAGGAACGATCAATCTCGGTCTCGATTCCGATGACGAGACCCGAGCGGAGACGAAGGTACCCGGTGCCATGGGATCGACCTTCGACTCCCCCGACTGGTCCAGCTCCACGAAGACCGTCATGGTGCGCGTCGAGGAGTCGTCCACCGGCGAAATCCTGTCCAGTTCGCCCGACCAGACCCTCGGGACCGAACCTCCGGATTCCATGTCGACCCGATTGCCGACCCGAACCGAGGCACGAGCGGAGGAAGGCAGTCGAATCGGAACCACGAGCTTCCTGGGATCGACGACCCGGGCGACCCGGCCGAGCGGATCGACTCGCTCCCCGGTCTCGACCTCGATCGATTCGAGAACGCCGTTGATGGGACTGTTGATCAGGCAGCGTTCCACATTCCGTCGCGCCAACTCCTGGGCGAACTCCTGAGCCCCGATCTGGGCCTCGAGCAGACGACGAGAAACGGGAATCGAATCCAGCTGTTCACGCGCACCCACCTCAGAGGAACGAGACTGGATCAATCTCTGGCGCACGAGATCCACCTCTCGTTGCGTGGCGGCACCATCAGCGCGAGCCTCATCCAGCCTCGAGAGCTCGTCCTCGAGGATGGCGACCTCCTCCTCCCGGAGCTGGACAAGCTCGGTGGCGGTCTTCAGGTCGAGTTCGAGCTTCTCGAGCCGAGTGCTCAATTCAACGAGGGATCGAGTGGCGATTTCAAGCTGCTGCTGGAAGTCCGTGTCATCGAGACGCACCAGGAGCTGGCCGGCCTCCACCACCCGACCGACATCGATCGAGTCGGGGATCTCGACCACGATCGATGAGACTTCGGAAGGAATGTCAGCGCTGTCGAGTGCCTCCGCGACACCGTAGCCGACCCAGACCCGGGCGACGGGACGCGGAGAGACCTTCACGACCTCCACGGTGCGCGCAGGGGCGGCCTCATCCGAGGAAGGTGGGACGACACGGGTGCCGGTCAGCCAGGTGAGAATGCCGATGGATCCGGCCAGGAGCACGAGAACCACCCCGAATCGGACACAGAAGGAAACGATTCGTCCTGTTGTCTGGGATGGAGTCATGGCACCTGGTCTTGAGCGAACACTGTCGGGAGAGCGCGAGCCGAGGGCCGGCATCCCCACCATCCGACCTCGGCGGGGAGTACCAGTCTACACACCAGATCGGCGAAAGTCCCATTTCAGACCGCATCCTTAGTACGCTGCAAGCATGTCAGAACGACCGAACAGCCTGCTGGGTGAGGACGAAGTGCGCAAGGTCGCCCGTCTGTCACGACTTGCCCTCGATGAAGAGCGGATTCCGATCTACGTGGAACAGCTCTCCGCGATCCTCATGCACATCGAGAAGCTCCAGGAGATCGACCTGGGTGACGTCGAGCCGATGGCACATCCCTTGCCGATTCGTAATCGACTGGATGATGATGTCCCGACCGAAGGGATGCCGATCGAGGCACTCCTCGCCAACGCTCCATCGGTGGAGGGTGACTACATCTCGGTCCCCAAGGTGCTGGGTGAGGGATCATGAGCGAATCAGGCAGGAAGACCTGCGTCGAGATCGCGGATTCCGTCAGGAACGGACGATGCACTGCGCTTGAAACGGTCGAGGAGACACTTCGCACGATCGCAAGGGTCGACGGCGAACTGAACGCCTTTCGTGAGACGTTCGACGAGGATGCAAGGGCGCAGGCCCGGTTGATCGACGAGAAGATCGCGAGAGGTGAGGACCCGGGTCCTCTTGCGGGAGTCCCGATCGGGATCAAGGACAACATCGCGACCACCGAAGGCACCACCGCCTGCGGTTCGCGGATGCTTGAGAACTATCGTTCACCGTTCGATGCCACCGTCGTGGAACGACTTCGTGAAGCGGGAGCGATCCCGATCGGACACACCAACTGCGATGAATTCGCGATGGGCTCCTCGACGGAGAACTGTGCATTCGGCGCGGTCCGAAATCCCTGGGACACCACGCGGGTTCCGGGTGGATCAAGCGGAGGCAGCGCCGCGGCGGTCGGAGGAGGGCTGGTACCGGCCGCACTCGGCTCCGACACGGGAGGATCGATCAGGCAACCCGCCTCCTTCTGTGGATGCGTCGGCCTCAAGCCGAGCTACGGAAGAGTCAGCCGCTACGGCCTGGTGGCCTTTGGATCCAGTCTCGACCAGGTCGGTCCGTTCACCCGAACCGTCGAGGATGCGGCACTCATCCTCGAGGTGATCGGCGGCCAGGATCGCAGGGACTCGACCTCGGCCGACGAACCGATCGATGACATCCACGGCGAAAGCGGGTCGATGGAGGGCATGCGGGTCGGGCTGCCGCGACAGTATCGAGCGACAGGCGCGAACGAACCGGAGGTCGACGGCTGCCTGGAGCACGTCGTGGAACGGATCACCGCGGCTGGAGCAGAAGTCGTGGACATCGATCTTCCGATGACCGACACCAGCATCTCCACCTACTACGTGATCGCTCCCGCGGAAGCCTCGAGCAATCTCGCCAGGTACGACGGGATCCGCTACGGACACCGGGCGAAGGACGATGGCTCTGGTCTCGAGGAACTCTACGCGCGGACACGTGCCGAGGGCTTCGGTCCGGAGGTGCAACGGCGGATCATGCTCGGAACGTACGTGCTGAGTTCAGGCTACTACGACGCCTACTACAAGCGCGCGCTTCAGGTCAGAAGGCTGATCAAGGAGGAATTCGATCGTGCCTTCGAATCCTGCGACATCCTGCTGGGCCCCACCTCGCCATTCACCGCATTCCCCCTTGGCGGCAAGCCGGATCCGATGTCGATGTACCTCTGCGACGTCTACACGGTGAGCACCAACATCGCCGGGATCTGCGGGATCTCGATCCCGGCCGGATTCGACGCCCCCGATGAACATGGAAGGCGGAGGCCGATCGGCATCCACCTGCAGGCTCCGGCATTCGCCGAAGCGACGCTCTTCAAGGCATCGATGGCGATCGAGGGACTCCTCGCCTTCGACGACTCGATTCCAGGTTGAATGACGGCGGCAACCGTTCACCCGTCAGGCAGTGGGTTCCACCCGGGCTTCGATCCGTAGGCGCGCATCGCGACATCGAAGGCCTCGACCAGACGCGAAGCAAGCTCGGCACGATCATCAAAGAGTCCGGCTTTGGCTGATGCCTCGTAGATCTCGGGCTCGGGAACGCGACGCACCACGAGTTCGACGGGTACATCGCCGATCGAGATCAGTTCGATTCGCTTGACCATGCCCCCCTCTTCCTCGCTCAGGGAGAGGACGGCGAGTTCCATGGTCCCCCCCGCCTTGACGGCGGCGAGCCTGACGTCACTCCAACGGACACCATATGGAGCAGGTCGTGCCGGATCGTCGGTCGGTCCATCGACGGAGTCCTGCATGATGGTGATCACTTCAGCACGTTCCGATGCATCAAGCATCCGGGTCGCGAATCGATCATCAGGCCCGTAGGAGATGTTGGTCTCGATCGGATTGACCTTGGATGCACAACCGGCAAGCAGCCAGGCTGACCCCATGAGCAGGAACGAAATGCGGGTTGCGTGGGCGATCATTGGAATGCAGGTCCCTGCTTCTTCTTCCAGCGACGGAAGATACGCCGACCGGTCGGTCCGAAGGTGATCCTACCGAAACGGTGAGGTGCCCACCTCGGAGCCGGTCCGTTCGTGACCGGCAGGGAGCACCTCAGGATGTCCCCGCTCCCGGATGGCGAGGCGGCGTGAAGGACTGTTCCTCGAAGCTGGATCCCCTTGAGACGGTCCCAGCCGCCCCAGCAGCCGATAACCACGAATTCCCGTTGCTCGAATTCGACCGGAGCCTGATCCCGAGGGTGTTCTCAAGCCGATGAAGCGACTAGGCTTCGAGCCGATTGATGGAGACCGTCGCTCTCCCCTCGTCCCATGAAGTCCAGTGGTGACGAACAGCCGCGACGAAACGGAACCAGTGCATGAGCACGAACACCGGCAAGCCCGGCAAGTCCAGCTCCTCGCATCGCCGCAAGGAGATCCGTCGACGCCTTCCGAGGTCGGGTGCGGAACTCTGGACCACACTGCGACGACCGGAAGTCGTCTACGGCTCGATCGCCTG
>JAKVBQ010000039.1 GCA_022447205.1 Phycisphaerales bacterium | reverse complement strand
GCGGAGGCCCTCGCGAGCGCCGAGGACACGATCAACGCGGAACTCGTCGACTGCCAGGGACCTGCGATGGATATCGGCGGCTACTACAAGCCCGACGAGGCGCTCGCCGGCAAGGCGATGCGCTCGAGCGACACCTTCAATGGAATCATCGACGGAGTCATGGCAGCCCAGGACTCCTGAATGGGATCGGGACCGGCCGAATCCAGCCAACGCACCCTCGGACTCGGGTCCGCCAGCGCGATCGTCCTCGCCACGATCATCGGTTCCGGGATCTTCACGACCACCGGCAAGGTCGGTCCGAGCCTGGTCTCGGAGTTCAACATCTACGCGGTGTGGGTGGTCTGCGCCCTGCTCGCGCTCTGCGGCGCGCTCACCATGGGGGAACTCGGGGCGATGCATCCCCGGTCCGGTGGTGGCTATGCGTTCGTGAACCGGGGGTTCGGCGCACGCAGCAGCGCCTTCGTCGGACTCCAGACCCTTCTCTTCGGGTATCCGATCAGCATCGGGATCATCTCCCTGGTGATGGGTGGCTACCTGAACGACGTCCTGCCCTGGTGCCCGCCCGAACTCTCGGCCGGTCTGGTGGTCATCGTGATCACCCTCCTCAACTGCCGGAGCACCGCCCTCGGTGCCGGTGCGAACAACCTCGGCACCGTCCTCAAGGTGCTCGTCATCGGCACGTTCATCATCGGGGGTCTCGCCGTGGCGGCACCCGAATCGACGACCGTCGAACAACAGGCATCGACCGCTGACCTGGTCGCCCCGGGCCTCCTCTCCGCGACGTTCGCGGCGGCGGTCGCGCAGGTGATCTTCTCCTTCAATGGCTGGGGCGCGGTCACCGTCGTCGGGGGCGAGGTCAGGAACCCCCATCGAAACCTGCCGCTCGGCATCCTCCTCGCCCTCGGCCTCTCGACGATCCTCTACATCCTGATCAACGTCGTGTTCCTGCGCAGCGCACCCCCGACCGCGATGCTCGACGCCGACGGCCAACCCACCAACACCATCGGGTACTTCGCGGCGGAACGGCTCTTCCCCGAATGGGTCGCGGAGGCACTCTCCTGGGGCATCGTGGTCCTCCTGGTGTCGACACTGCTCAGCGTGATCCTGACCGGCGGGCGCTGGGGGTACGCCATGGCACGACACGGGCAGTTCCCGCGTCTCTTCGGCACCCGCAACGAGAAGGGCGCACCGGTCGCCGCGCTGCTTCTCCAGTGCGTCATCTCGCTCGGCCTGGTCTTCAGCACCTCGATCACAACGCTTCTGATCCTGGCCGGGATCACCGGACTGCTGACCCGATCGATCATGATCGCCAGCGTCTTCGCACTGCGCGTGCGTGAGCCCGGGGTGGAGCGCCCGTTCAAGGTCCCGCTCTACCCGCTGCCCCCACTGCTCTTCATCCTGCTCTCGCTCTGGATCGCATGGCAGACCGCGATGGCGGACCGTGCGATCCTCATCTCGAGTTCGGTGATCATCGGGGGGACGCTCGTGGCCAGCCTCATCATCGGTCGGCGTCAGACGACTCCGGATCCCGACCTGAACTGAGTGCGACACGGACATCGATGTCCGAGATCGTGCGCAGGCTGTCACTGCTCGCGACGAAGCGGATGAAGCGGACGTCGGCAGGCAACGAGATGGTGCGCTGCTGTTCGAGCCGACCGTTCACCGGGCGAAGGGTGACGGTCTCGATGTCCACGGTGTCGAAGGTGATCCCGTCGCTGCTGCCACGAACCCCGACCTCGAGTGAACCCAGCGAGACGCCGAACCGACAGCTGATGGTCGCGGAGGCTCGATCAACACTGCCCAGACAGACGGTCCGGGAGGCATCGATCGAGCTCGAGGCTCCGGGTGTCAGTTCGTCGAGCTGGAGAACCGGCATGTCGAGACTGAACGGCGTCTTTCGTGCGAGCACCTGGACACCGAGGTCCTCGACCATCGGATAGGACTCTCCGCCGTGCTCCTCGTAGCGAAGCGTGTGGTAGAGGTAGATGAAGTCGTCCTCGATGATCGCATGCACCTCCGCATAGGCGGCGGCGTTGGGTTCGTTGAAACGGGAGGCGACGGGGTTCGAACCGTGCTTGAACCATTCGACCCCGTCGAAGCTGTAGGCGTATCCGATGCTCTCGGTTCGAGGACCGACCCGATGGGTCGCACCGTAGAACATGTGGTACATGCCGTTGTCGTAGAGGACCTCCGCCTCGGAGATCCCACCCTCGTCCCATTCACCGGGTTCACCCTGTTCCATCAGGGGATTCGCCTCGTGCCGGGTCCACGGCCCTTCCGGAGCCGGTGCGGTGGCGAGGGCGAGCGGGCTGTAGTCGATGTGGTAGCTCAGTGAACGTTCATGGCCCTCGGGAAACTCCGCCCAGGCGGAGTTGTTGATCGGATGCGCCGAGTAGAGCCGGTAGACATCATCGACCTTGACCACCCCGCCGAGGTATCCGAAGTCCTCGAAGACGGGGTTTCCCTCGTGCTTCGTCCAGGGGCCAAGCGGATGATCGGCGGTGGCCAGCCCGATCGACCAGCGACCGGTGACACCGGATTTCATCCCGGAGTACCAGAGCAACCAGCGCCCGTCGTCGTCCTGCATCACGTAGGCACACGCCACGTGCTTGTCGTCCCAGCTTCCCGGCGCACCGACGTCGACCAGGGGCGCATCACCATGACGTTCGAACGGTCCGAGCGGATGATTCGCGGTGGCGGCACCGAGTCGATACCCCGCACCATCCCCGGTCGCGTGGTAGTAGAAGTGGTACGTGCCGTCATGTTCGAAGGCGTCGCTCGACTCGAGGACACCGTCATCCCACCCTGATTCGGAAGGCGTCAGGATCGGATTCGGCCCGGGCACCTGGACGAACGACATCGCCTCGATGACCGGTCGGCGAACGAGCAGGCGTTCTCGATCGAGATCGGGCTCGGTTTCGGAAACGGATTCCTCGAGCTCGGTACCACCGGAAGCCACCTCCTCGATGGGTGGGTCGGCAACCGGGACATCCTGGACCGGGAAGACGGTGAGGATCAGGGCGATGACCAGCTGTTCGATCATGTGCAGCACTCCAGGAATGGTTCTGGATCGGGACGTGCAAGCTTATCCAACAGGGTTCAAGGATGTCCTCCAGGCGTGCGATTGCACCACGAGAAGGGCGCTCAGGGCCTTGGAATCAAGGCCTCCCGGCATATCCACAAGGCGTCGGCGGATTCAAGTCATGACTCGCAACCACCTGCACCGAGTACGGTATCGCCGTCGGGTCGAACCTCGAATGGAGACTTTGCCGCATGCCTTCCACACGCACCGTCCTACTCGGTCTCGCCACGTCATTGCTCCTGCCCGCCTGTTCGGCTCAACCACGAACCATCACAACGGATCGTGACGTGTCCGATGTGCAGAAGACGCGTGCCCTGGTCGAAGTCGGCACCATGGCGCCTGAATTCACGATCGAGATGCTGGATGGAACCAGGATCGATTCCAGGGATCTTCACGGACAGGTCGTGGTCCTCGACTTCTGGACGACCTGGTGCCTGGGCTGCGTGCAGGAACTCCCGGTGATGGATGAATTCTCGGATCTCGTCGATCAGCAGGAGCTTTCGATCACCGTGATTGCAGTCAACACCCACCCGAACCGGGATGGCGAGAAGCACCTGGCACAAGTGCGGAGCTATCTGGATCAGAATGGGATCGAATTGCCGATCGGCCTCGACCCGAGCGGCAATCCCATGGCCGAGCGCTTCGGCGTGACCGCGTTTCCCACGAACGTCATCATCGACCCGGAGGGTCGAGTGGCCGCGACGAACGTCGGCATGAAGACCGGGTACATCGACTGGCTCATGGGCCAGGCCCACGCCGCCATGGAGTGAATGGGGTGGAACACCTGTTCGCAGGGACCACCAAATCGGAGTGAAATTCCGTTCGACGGAAGAGGTCTGCCCTCTAGCGAGGATCGGGATCTTCTACCATGTGGTCCCATGCCTCCCCACTCAGGACCAGCCATCCACGCACTGATTGCCGCGATTGCATCCGGAATCGCCGCACAACCCCTGCTGGGCCAGCTCGACGAGAGTGAACGGGAATCCATCGAGACGGCCACCACGGAACAAACGACGATCTTCACCATCGACGAGGCTCCGGAGATCGACGGTGTCTTCGAGGAACTCTGGCAGGACGGCACGCGACTCCCGGACAACTTTCTCCAGGTGGATCCGGTCGAAGGTGGTCCGCCATCGGAGGTGACCGAGGTCTACCTGATGCGGGACGCCCGGAACTTCTACGTGGGCTTCCGTTGCCTCGATTCCGATCCGTCGGGAATCCGCGCCAACCAGATGCAGCGCGACGGCGACTTCGATTCCGATGATGCGGTCACGGTGGTCATCGATCCATTCCGAGACAGGCGCACCGGGTACATCTTCAAGATGACCGCGGGTGGTGCTCGCAAGGACGGCCGAATCACCGGCGGATCGAAGGTCGACTACAACTGGGACGGCATCTGGTACGGACGTGTCAATATCGACGACCAGGGGTGGACCTGCGAGATGGCGATCCCGTTCCAGACGATCCTGGCGAGCGTCACCAGCGAGGACTGGGGATTCAACTTCGAACGGTTCATCAGGCGCAAGAACGAGAACATCCGCTGGTCGAGTGCGCGACGAGACGTCCGGATCTCATCGGTGTCCAACGCCGAGATGATCGACGGCTTCGGGAACCTCGACATCGGACAGGGACTCGACGTGCGCCCCTTCATCAAGGGCAGCGCCACGACGACCGATTCCGCCGGGACCGACATGTCGGGCACGGGCGGACTCGACGTGTTCTGGAAGCTGCCGCCCTCCCTGACCCTCGCCCTGACCATCAACAACGACTTCGCGGAGACCGAGGTCGACCAGCGGCAGATCAACTTCGGCAGGTTCCCCCTCTTCTTCCCGGAGAAGCGCGACTTCTTCCTGGAGGATGCGGGCATCTTCGACTTCGGGGGGATCGGACGCTCCCCCCTGCCGTTCTATTCCCGGCGGATCGGAATCGCCCCAGATGGCTCCGAGGAAGGCGTCCTTGCCGGAGCCCGACTGACCGGAAAGGTCGACGACCTCAACATCGGACTCATGGATGTCCAGATGAAGGCTGACGGCAACTGGAAGAACTACGGGGTGGCGCGTCTCCTCGGCAACGTGCTCGATGAATCGACCGCCGGCGTGATCCTGACCGGAGGCGACCCCACCGTCGGCCAGAACAACTACGTCGGGGGATTCGACTTCAACTATCGCAACACGAGCTTCGACGGCGACCAGATCCTGCTTGCGAACGCGTACGTGCTGATGAGCGAGACGTCGAACGAAGGTGGCGAGGGGTGGGCCGGTGGCTGGCGGGTGCGTCGACCCGGCGACGTGATCTCCTGGTCGTTCGGGATGAGCCGGATCAGCGAGGACTACGACGCAGCCCTCGGGTTCAATCCACGTGTCGGCATCTACGAGTACTTCGGCAACTGGCGGCATCGATGGCGACCGGACGTGGAGTGGATCCGATCGATCGACACCGAACTCCGTGGATACATGGTCACCGACCTCGACAGCACCATGGAGTCGATGGACCTGAGCTGGGAGATGATCCAGCTGGCGACCGAACGCGGCGACGTGTTCTCCATCGAGTACGAACGACGCGGCGAATCACCGGACAGTGCGTTCAGCACCGCTGGCGGCCAGCTCGACATCGACGCCGGGACGTACCACTGGAACGCCATCGAGGGGGACCTGAGGACCACGGATGCCGTGGACTACAACCTCAACGCCAGCGCGGGCTGGAGCGGCTACTACGGCGGGAACAGGATCGAGCTCGGCATCGGCGGCGAGTGGAACGTCTCACCCCAACTCCTCCTGGGCGCCCAGTACCAGTGGAACGACATCGAGGTGCAGGGACAGAAGGCCATCACCAGGCAGCTCAGCCTGATCGCGGACATCTACTTCACGCCGGATGTCTCCCTCACCAACTTCATCCAGTACGACAACATCTCCGACACCGTCGGCATCAACAGCCGCCTGCGGTGGATCTTCGAGCCGGGCAACGACCTCTTCATCGTCATCAACCACAACGTGGAATCCGAGGACCTCGACCTGACGCTGATCCAGACCCAGGTCATCGCGAAGATCGGCTGGACCCTCCGGTTCTGACGGAACTTCCATGAACACGCTCGACGCCATCATCAATCGCAGAACAGTCCACACCTTCACGGACCGCCAGGTCCCGGAGGAGATCGTCGAACGCGCCCTCAACGCCGCGAACCACGCCCCCTGCCACCGACTCACCTTCCCCTGGCGATTCACGCTGGCAGGACCGATGCTTCGGAACGAACTCGCCGGACTCGCGATCCACATCAAGGGGGAAAGCCGACCGCTCCAACCCGAGGACATCGAGAAGATCCGGTCGAAGATCCTGACGCCGTCGACGCTCCTGGTCGCGAGTCGCATGCAGTGCCCGGATCCCGCGATCGCACGGGAGGACTACGCGGCCTGCGCCTGTGCGATCCAGAACCTGATGATCAGTTTCAGCGCGGACGGCGTCGGGACGAAGTGGTCGACGGGATCGATCACCCGGCACCCCGAAACCTATCGCCTGCTCGGCGCGGACCCGACGAGGGAGGAGCTGATCGGCTTCATCTGGGCGGGCTACGGTGATCCACCTGAAACCGTCCGTCGACCGGTCCTGGACCAGGTCGCCCGACGAACCCCCTGACGCCTCATTCGCTGCTGGTCGGTTTCGCGAGTCGCTCCGCACGCTTCTCGGTCGAAGCCTCCATCGCGGCATCGAGGTTGAACTCGTCACGATGTTCCGCCCACCAGGCCCGCCAGCCCTCGAGATCGGTCTCGTGCAGCTCCAGCGGTTCAGGCCCGAGGTATTCCGACATCGTCACGAAGAGATTGCGACCGTAGTTCCAGCCGGTGTCGATCGAGTCGGTCCCCATCTCGCCGAGCAACTGGTCGACGGCACCGGCGTCACCGAGGCTCAACGCGGTCGTGCAGGCTGCACGACGAACGAAGAGGTTGTCATCGCGACGCATCGGCTCCACCACTGCAACCGCCTCGGACAGACCCGAGTCACGGAGGCCCGAACAGACCGAGTAGCGAATGAGCGGCGAAGAATCCCGCGCCGCACTCGCGAGTGCCGGCAGTCCCTCGGTACCCCCGATCCGCCCGAGGTGAAAGGCCGCCCGGCGACGTGCGACCAGGTCCTGCTCGCTCCCGAGTCGCTCGATGAGGACCTCGTTGGCGCCCGCCCCCCCGCTTCGGCCGATCGCCCGAATGAGGATCTGGCGTGCATAGGGTGATTCGATCCGTCCCGCCCGGAGGTCCTCGCCCACTCGGTCGACGACACCCGGCGTGCGATCGATCGCACACCACATCCCCGCATAGGCGAGCAGGTCGGTCGGTCGGTCATCCGGATCCTCGAGCAACTCGACCAGCAACGACCAGTCGAATCGACCCTCGCTCGAGAATCGAACCAGATCCATGCATTCGTAGACCCGGCGTCGCTGGTCGTAATCGAGTCCGCCGTCGTTCAGGAGTTCGATCCAGGGACGAACCGGTGCCTCCGGCAGATCGGTGGGCGGCTCCGCTCCCTCCTCGACGACAAGCGGTCCGAGGTCGAGCGCGGCAAGTGCGGCTTCCGGCCAGCGCTGATCGACGAGTGGTCGGTAGACACCACCAGCCACCGTGTCCCCCCACGGATCCCACGGGATGTCCACTCTCGGCGAAGCGGGCATGTCATCGACGAGATCATCGTGGTCGTAGTCGTCGAATTCATCGGAATCGAAACCGTGCGAGGTGTCGCTGAACCGCCAGGATCGATCGTCCGCTCGGACCAGGCCGTCGATCTCGTCCTGGTTCGCGTCGTAGGGCGTGTAGAGATCGTCACCATCGAGATCGGCGAAGGTGGCCCACGCCCAGTTCTCGGGGTTCGACGGTCGCCACACCGCATTCATGCTCATGCCACCGAAGGTGTAGCGATCGTCACCTTCGTACTCCACCATGACGCCGAGTGCCTTCGGTTTGCGCCCGGTGCCGAGGCCGTGTGAATTGACGAAGTATCGATCATCGCCCTCGGTCTCGAAGAAGAAGCCGGTGCCCCGGTCACCACCGACGCCGAGCGCTGAGTCGAGGGCTCGGTAGGTGTCGTCACCACCTTCCTCCACCATGATGCCGGCTCCGAGGTGGATCGTTCCGCCCATCGCGTCGGAGAACGCGAAGTACTCGTCGTCACCATCGGTGTTGACGAAGATCCCAGCCCCCAGCGTGTAGGCACTTCCCATCCCGACCAGTGCTTCGTACCGGTCGTCGCCGTCCGCATCGTCGACGAAGCCGAGGCCGCCGTAGAAGGCGGAGTCCTCGTACCACGGCCAGCTTCGCACGCCGATCGAGGCACCGAGTCCATGACCGTATTCATCGGTGTATCGAGTGTCCCGCCAGACCCCGCAGGCCGCGACGTCGTCACCGGAACTCTCGAGCAGGAGACCCACGCCCTGGGGACCGCCGTTGCCGAGGGACATGCCACTGGAGTGGTAGACATCGTCCCCGGAGCGATCCCAGAGGATTCCGATCCCGAACGAACCCGATCCCTGGCATCCATGGTGTGCACGATAGAAGTCGTTGCCCTCGTGATCGACGAGCAGTCCGGACCCGAGGAAACAACCACCCTGGGCGTAGTCACCTCCCTGGTAGTCGTCGTCACCGGAAAGATCCACCAGCGCACCGGCGCCGAGGAAACCGCCACCCTGGGGCGAGAATTTCGCGTCGTAGTGATCATCGCCATCGAGATCGACGCAGAGGGCCGCCGGTCGACCGTCGCGTGCACCACCTGCATTCGACAGGTACCAGTCGTCACCCCCGAGATCGATCAGGACGTCGAGGTCCTCGCGGTGGACGTCATCACCATCGCCGGCGATCACGAACACACCCCCCTCGGTCTCCATTCGCCACGGGAGTCGATCATCATCGACGTCGTCAAGGAGGTCGTCTTCGTATGCCTCCCGGATGATGTCGGAGGCACGAGCCAGGCACCATTGCGCCTCGACCATGGCGGCGATGTCGACTCGGGCGGCGATGCGGAAGATTGCCTCATGGTCATCGGTGTCACAGGTCAGGTAGCGGTAGTTGTTCAGGTCCTCGTCGTCGAACCACCAGCGAGCGGGGTTCGCGCGGAGGTAGGCGCGTTGTTCCTCGGTGACGGATGCGACCGCCTCCTCGGCACGTCTTCGCGCCTCGCCATACCAGGCGAAGGCGCGTTCGAGCTCACGGGCGGCCTCCTTGCCGAACGCATCCTCGAGCCCGGGCAGTGCACGGATCGGGAGTTCGACCTCGAATCCAGCGGGCATCGCACCCATCCGGGCCGCGACCTCGCAGACCTCGGCGGCCGATTCGGTGTCCGCCGCGGAACGAAGCCGACGAGAGGCCTCGTCCGTGAAGCGGATCGAGTACATCGGATCCCCCAGCAGGACATCCACGACCGGCGACCGCCCCAGCGGGTGGTAGTACTGTTCGGCGTAGCGTGGAAGGTCATGGTCGGTCTGGAGAAGTCGGTCGATGAAGGGGGGCGGTTCGGCGACCGCGAGGGCGAGCATCAGCAGCATGGTTGTTCACTTGTCGATTGAGAAGGGAAAAACGCGATTCGCCTCAACCACCCGGCGACCATTGTCCAAGCAGGATCGTGAGGTCGGAACCCCCGACCTCACCGTCGTCGTCTATGTCCGCGAGGGCATTGTCGGTGCCCCAGACCCCGAGAAGCAAGGTCAGGTCCTCACCGTCGATCCGGCCGTCTCCGTTGAGGTCTCCGGAAGGCCCCGAGGGGGGCGGTGTGATGACCAGACGCTGGTCCACCTCCACGGACTCCAGCACCTTGACCTCGCCGTTGGCCCAGAGGACTCGAAGCTCGTCGATGACCTCGGCCTCGCCGAGTCCGAAGTGGAGCTCGAGAGGACCGCTCGTCGCGTAGGACGGTCGTCCATCGACATAGCGCACGTGCACGCGGTTCCCACACCGGGCCTCGACCCGGGTCTGCATGCCGTCCGGCGCAATGCCGGATCCGGGGGCACCCCGAAGGGCGACCTGCAGCCAGTGTCCCTGGTCGATGGAGTCGTTCCGGTAGATGCGAAGTCGCCCTTCGTTGCAGATGAAGGCGAGATCGAGATCACCGTCACGCTCGAGATCGAATGCCGCGACGGAGATCGCCTCGCAGGCGAGGCCCAGTTCGCTGATCTGCGTGGCGTTGATGAACGTGCCGTTGCCCTGGTTCTGGAAGACCTTCTCCAGACGCCCGCTGAACTCGGGATCGAAGCGGTTGCCGTTGGTGACGACGAGGTCCTCGTAGCCATCCTGGTCGAGATCGGCGGCGACGGTCGCCCAGGACCATCCACCGTTCGCGACCGCGGCAGGTGCACCCAGGTCTGCATAGACGTGATCAACCAGCTGCTGGTAGAGGGTGTTGCCGTTGTAGCCGCCTCCGGGCGGGTCGTCGTAGAGGATGCTCGAGACGTACCAGTCGAGTCGACCATCGAGGTTGTAATCGAAGATCGCCTGCCCCATGCCCCACCCCTCGACGCAGGTGCCGTTGGAGTCACGAAGATTCGTGAACGTTCCGTCACCATCGTTCCGGAAGTAGTGGCTCGTGGTGTAGTCGCCGACCCAGAGGATCTCGGGATGAAGATCCCCGTCCATGTCGACGACCGCCGCGGAGTAGCCGAGGGTCTCCGAGAATTCGTCGTCGAAACCGAGCTCGGTGGTGACGTCGGTGAAGACGCCCGTCCCGTCGTTCCGGTAGATCCGGTTGCCTCGGTTCCCCGGATGCCATGTTCCAAGCAGCAGGTCCAGGTCACCGTCAAGATCGTAGTCGCCGAAGCTGGCGAACATCGGAGCCTGGTTGGCCTCGTCGGTGGTGACCTCCCGAACACCGGACGTGACGGCGATGTCCTCGAAACCGGTCCCCTCGAGGTTCCGGTAGAGCCGATACCGTCCGGCCTCGCCCCCCTGGACGGCGGGATCCCCCGCACTGGGCACCATGATGTCGAGCCAGCCGTCACCATCGATGTCGCCGACCCCGCAGGCATTGCCCAGGTGCACGTCGACGAGTCCCCATGCCTCGGAGACATCGGTGAAGTGACCGGTTCCGTCATTGAGGTACAGGGTGTCGTTGGTGCCCCCGACCCCGGGCGCGAAGAGATCGATGAAGCCGTCACGATTGAAATCCGCGGCGGCCAGGCCACCCCACCGATGCGTCCCGTTCATCTGGCTCGACGGTGGCGGGTCGCACCGGAACGTCACCCCGGACTCATCGGTGATGTCCGTGAAACGGATATCACCCGCGCAGACGACAGCCGAGCCTCCATGGAAGGCGGGCAGGAGCAGCAGGTAGAGGAGAGCTCGATCCATGACAGACACCCGGGAATTTCCAGAAACTTCCCAAGTATACCTGTGATCAGGATGGCGCCAAACAAAGGCTCTGACAAATGATGGCCGGAAAGCGGCTTACAGGGCTTTCAGGCCGACATAGTCGATCTTTCCGGTGCTGGTTCTCGGCAGGACCGGCAGGACCTGAAAACGGTCCGGACTCATCCAGGCCGGCAGCGCCGAGGCGCAATGAAGCTTCAACTGGATCACCCCGAGTTCCGCATCACCTTGCGGAACGACCGCTGCATGAATGACCACCCGACCAGCCTGCTCGGTGGCCCAGACCGCCGCCTCCTGAATGTCCGCATGTCGGTCGAGACCCGCCTCGATCTCACCGAGTTCGATGCGATAGCCGTGTCGCTTCACCATGCGATCACGCCGACCGCGGAAGAGGATCATGCCAGCGTCATCCCATGCACCGAGGTCGCCGGTGTCGTACCAACGCTCACCATCGATCATGACCAGGCTCGGTGTCTCCTCGGGATCACGACCCCAGTAGCCGTCCATGACCGGGGCACCACGCGCCAGGATCCGTGCCACTTCGCCACGCGCGACCACCGGCCGGTTCGCGTCGTCGAAGAGACCGACGGTGCAATGATCGCACGCCGATCCGATCGGCATCGGGTCGGTCCGGCCGGACTCGATCCGTTCCGGGACCTCGTACCAGGTGCAGACGTTCGTCTCGGTCGGTCCGTAGAGGTTGAGCAGGCGCACGTCGGGAAGGGCCTCCCGAAGTCGGCGCAGGGGTGGCAGCGGAAAGACCTCCCCCGCGAAGCACACCGTCCGAAGCCTTCCCAGATCGTGCTGGTCGAGCGCACCGAACTCGACCATCAGACCGAGGATCGACGGAACCGAATACCAGTTGGTGATGCCGCGCTCCGCGATGAACCCGGGAAGCCGTCGAGGATCCTGTCCCACGTCCTCGGGAACGAGGGCGATCGTCCCACCGGTCCACAGCGGAACCCAGAGGTCGAGCACCGACAGGTCGAAGTGGAACGAGGCATGACTCGAGAAGACATCGTCTGCCTCGGGACGGAGGGTGCGCACGCACCAGGACACGAAACTGGCGGCGTTCCGATGGGTCAGGGGCACGCCCTTGGGCATCCCCGTCGAGCCCGACGTATAGAGGATGTAGGCAAGGTCATCCGGACCGACCGTGACCGCATCCGGATCGGATGAACCGTCCGGCTGACAGGATTCATCGCATCGGAGTGCGACCGAGCAGTCGTCGAAGATGTGTTCGTTGCGGACCGATGGCGCGGAATGGTCGACGGGGACGAAACCCGCCCCGAGACGCATCGCCCCGATGAACGCAGCGATCGTGTCGATCGACTTCGCCATGGGAACACCCACGCGATCACCTGCTCGAACGCCGTTCGCAGCGAAGAGGCCGGCGAACTCCAACGAACGGCGGTCCAGCTCACCGTAGGTGGCGGTCCGACCGGACCGGTCGATCACCGCGGTCCGGGAAGCGTGTTCCCTGAACGCGACGAGGACCGGGGCGATGAGGCTGGAGTCATCCATCGATCAGCCGGACAACTTTCCCTGGATGAAGGTGCAGATCGCATCGACGGTCTCGAAGTTCTCGACACCGGTCTCATGCGCGGCGATCGAGATCCCGAACGTCGACTCGAGGTAGCCGGTCATCCGGATCGTCCCCATGGAATCGATGAGCCCACTGGTCCGGAGCGGCATGTCGTCCTTCAGGTTCTCCGGTTGCTCGCCCGGAAGGATCTCCTCCAGAATGAAGGAACGAACCTTGTCCCTGATGTCGTCAGTCGTCATGTGTCTGCTCCCGTCCGAAGAGGACCTCTTGAAGATCGGCTCGCTTCTCGACCGCACCAAGCAACGCCCGATGCAGCAATTCGTGCCCCTCGACCGTGGGATGTCGATCCCAGGGCCGCAACCAGAGGGTGCTCTGGTCCCGAACCACATCGTACGAACGATAGAGGGAGATCACCGGGACATCGAGCGAGGCGAACAGTGCATGCAGGGGTTTCACCCGCTTTCGCAGCGGCTCGACCGTCCCTGGTTGCGGAACCACGAGGAGTGCGATGGGCATCCCCTGCTCCCGGGCATGATGCACGGCGGTCGTCAGCCACCATTCGTTGACCTCGTCGTTGTAGGGCTGAAGCCGATCGAGCATCTCCTCCTCCGACATGCCCTCGACCACTCCCGCACGCTCCGCGATCCCGGCGAGGAACGGGTACTTCGGATCACGGCCCTCCGAAAGGAGCCGGGCGAGGTGCAGCATCGCTCGTGGATTCACGGTGAGGTCGTTGACCACGAGCAGGATCGCATCCGCACCGACCGGCCGTGTCGCCTCGAGCACCATGTCGACGAGTTGCGTGCCCCGGTATCCGGCCACGGCGAGATTGAGCAGTTCGATGTCGTGGCCGCGTTCGCGGAGTGCATCCTCGAGCAGGTTCTCGAAGGTCGAGTCGACTGGAACACCGCTTCCCATCGTGATCGAGGCACCGATGATCGCGACGCGTCGGGGCCCGCCCTCTTCGATCGGGGAGAACGCCCGGTCTCGATAGCCATCGGCATTGACGTCGAGGGGAGCACCCTTGTAGTCCAGGGTCGAACCCGGTCGCAACGTGAACCGCTGGTACGAATCGGGATCCCAGACCACGCCTTCGGTCTCATGCAGTCTCGGCCAGTCCGCGGGGGGCCTTGTCCGGCTCGCGGACATCGAGGACGTGAGACCGGTCGGTGTCGATCCACGAACCGCCGTGGCATCGAGCAGGTCCTCGTAGTAGCCGGCGGTCACTGCATCGGCCTCATGGGTGTTCATCGACGGCACATGAAGCCGTGCGAGGAACGAACCGTACCAGCCGGTCGCCGGTGCGAGCCCGAGGAGGACCATCACCGTGATGGAGACCACCGAGGCGATCAGGTCGCGACGATTCATGCTCCACCTCCACGAAGGCTGACCATGCGGAACCAGATGTCGAGGCTCGGCGCGTTCCAGAGCGACCAGAGGATCGTGATGGTGACGAACGTGACCAGGACCCCGAAGACCCGCTTCGGTGTCACGCCTTCGACCGCAGGTGCCGGGTTCTTCATCTCATGCACCGAGGAGAGGACCATGAGGAAACCGAGAATCGCCCAGAAGAGGGTGTCGGGAAGCGTCAGCAGCGGAACGCCGAGCAACCAGTAGGTCTGGTAGGCATGCAGCGCCCAGGTGGCCAGGAACGCGATCGACGTGGCGATCACCGCGGCCCGGACCTCGCCTCCCTTGCGCAGCCTGAAGAAGATCGGCAGGTAGAAGATCTTCAGGATGAAGTCCTTCCAGTAGATGTTGATCCGACGCCAGAAGTCCGCGATGCTCGAGGCGAGCAGGTACTTCCGGTGGGTCTCCGGCAGGTCGATGCCGAAGAGGTGGATCATCCCGATCGCGATGTGGAACTGTCCCGAGACCCGCAGGTAGAGCAGATAGGTCATGACCATGAAGCCGGCGACACCGGGAATGGTGGTCATGTTCGCCGGATCGGGCATGTACAGCACGATGACGCGGTAGAGGATGAGCTGGACGATGCCGCGGACGATCCACCGGATGCCGGTCTGGGCGCAGTCGTCGAGCGGCTTGCGGTCCCGCGCCACGAGGAAGGTCTGGTGATCCACCACCGGGAACAGCAGGAAGTAGTAGTTCGGAAGCAGGTAGAAGTACCCGAGGAAATCGATGAGCCTCGGCGTTCGGCTCGAATGACGGACGTCGTAGATGTAGACGATCGTCCGGAACATGAAGATCGAACCGACCAGCGGCCAGAAACCGGATGTGACCCATGGCTCGCCGACCAGGGTGCGTGCGACCATCAGGGCGATGCCCAGGAGCACCACCAGGGTGATCCGCGCCCACCAGGAGACGGGGAGTCGGACCAGGCCGTAGATGAGCAGCCCGATCGCCAGGAGTCCGATCGATGCCTTGACCCCGAGGATCACGAAGGCGCAGGCGATCGAGTACCCGACGAAGAAACGATACCGCCAGGCGAGGGGAAGCCAGTAGTGGACGGCGAAACCGAGGATGGTCAGCGAGACCAGGTCGGCGAAGAGGCGGGACTCGATGTTCCAGAGCCGGATGACGAATGCCAGTCCGACCAGCTGGGCGAGGAGAAGCAGGAACCGAAGTGGTCGCGCCGTGCAGGCCCGTTCCGGAACAGTGACCGAATCGGTCGCCATCAGTCACCACCCACCAGGGAGGAGGGCAGTCCGAGGAGCCGTGCGATCATGACTCGCTGCATGTCGTTCGTGCCGGAGTAGATCCGTGCCCCGAGGGAATCACGAAGTTCCACGTCGATCCGGTTCTCGCTCAGGTAGCCACGCGAACCGTGCACCTGCATCGCGTCAAGGCCGGAAGCGACCGCCGCCTCGGAGACGTGCAGCTTGGCGATCGCGGACTCGAGCATGGCGTTTCGACCGGCATCCTTCAGTTCACCGATGCGACGAACCAGAGGACGCGCGGTGTCGAGTCGGACCTTCATGTCGACGATCCGGTTCGCAACGGACTGGAAGCTGCCGATCGCTCGACCGAACTGCCGACGCGATCGGACGTGTGCGATCGCGTCGTTCAGCTGACGCTCCATGCTGCCGACATGCATCGCGAGGATGCTGCCACGCTCCCATTCCATGGAGCAGTTGAAGCAGGCGGCTCCTCCGCCCTCCGAACCGAGGATGTTCCCGGCCGGGATGCGGCAGTCGTTCAAGGTGATGGTCCCGGAGGGACTGGTGCGAAGACCCACCTTCTCGAGCGGCTCCCCGATGCTCAGTCCAGGACGGTCACGCTCGACGATGAATGCGGTGACACCCAGCTCCCCGCGCTCAGGATCGGTGGTGGCGTAGACCACGAACACATCGGAGATCGGACCGTTGGCGACGAAGCTCTTGTGTCCGTCAAGCACCCAGTCTTCACCGTCACGTCGTGCGGTCGAGGTCATCGAGAAGATGTCCGAACCCGCATCGGGCTCGGTCGCACCGTGTCCGCCGATGAGCGAACCGTCGGCAAGTCCGGGCAGCCAGCGACGCTTCTGCTCCTCGGTCCCGAAGGTCAGGATCGGGATGGCGACCGCCCAGAGATGCGCGTTGATCGAGAAGAGCAGACCCAGATCGGGACAGCTGGACCCGAGGGTCTCCATGGTCACGATGGTCGAGGACAGCCCACGGCCACCACCGCCCCACTCCTCCGGGAGCGGGCCACCGATGACGCCGGCTTCAGCACATCGTTTCCAGCCGTCGTGCCAGAACTCGTCACTGCCCCGAGTGACGCTCGGAGGCTCCACGAGGTGCGCTTCCGCGAACGCACGGATCTCCCCTTCGAGGGCTCGCAATGCTTCATTGGACGGGGTGTTCGACACGGGGTTGCTCCTGGACGTCTTTCCAGAAATATGTCGGCATAACCGCTACCTTTATATAGACAAAGGAGGAAGGAAAAGTCCCATGTCACCACTCCTGACCCTGATCCTGGCCGCGGGGCCTTACGCGCTTCCGGACGGACCACCGGCCCCCTTCGAAGCAGCTGCAGGTGAACAGACCCGTTTGTTCGCGGACGCACTCCAGATTTCCGGACTGGACTGGGAGTCGTTTCGCTTCGACCCGGACGTGGTCGCGGTCTGGGGCGGTGACCGATGGCGTGTCCCCCTCTTCGACCTGTTCTTCAACGATCCTTGGAAGGCGAGTCCCTACGCCCGGGACCATGCCGGTGGAGCACGTACCGCGGCGGCCAGCGTTCATGACCTGCAGTACCTCGCCCAGTCGAACACGGGCATCAGGGTGCGCAACAACTTCTACCAGTCATTCCTCACGGAAGCGGTCGCCCGGGTCGAGGAGGACGGGGAGCTCGCACTGGCAAGGGCGATCGAGGCGATCGGCGGGCCCGCGACGACGGTGGTCGCCGACATGCCGGCATACACCTCGATCCCACCTGCCGTGGCACGGTCGGCAGCCACCATCCTGAGGGTGGCCGCCGACGCCGAGGGCTATCGACGCATCGCGGTCCTCGAACCGATCGCAGGACTCGGCCTCGATGCCGACGAGGTCCGGAACCGTTTCTACGAGGAACTCTTCTGGCGTGCCGCCGATGACGACGACGCGAACCTGTCAGGTGACGTGAAGTTCGCGGAAGTCCGACGGATGCTGGAGACCGAACGACTCGTCGACGTGATCGACTTCCACCTCATGGCACGAGGCGCAAACCTGGTGGCACTCGCGGTGGACCTCGCGGTCAAGGAGCTGGCCGGACTCGGCGAGGACCTTCCCCCCTTCTCCTTCGAAGTGGCGACGGAACTCGGCACGGTGCATCTCTGCGGAGGATCCGACGACCGACACCCCGATGAACACCAGCTGCTCCTGATCGATGTCTCGGGCGACGACCTGCATCGCCGCTCCGGCGCCACCGGGCGGGCCGCGGACCGGGGAATCGCGATCGCCATCGATCTCGAGGGAGACGACACCTACGAGACAACGGGCACCGAGTCCTGGCGGACCCGCCTCTTCGAGGGACCGGCGGGCAAGGAGCCCGGCTTCAGGCAGGAGACACCGAACGACCACCAGCCGGCCTTCGGAGTCGGCATCCTCGGCTTCGGCACCCTCGTCGACATGGCGGGTGATGATCGCTACACCGCGCCGGTCGGGGGCATCGGGTGCGGGCTCCTCGGACACGGCAGTCACCTCGATCTCGCCGGTGACGACACCTACCAGGGTGACACCGGCGGCATGGGGTGCGGAATCTTCGGCACCGGAAGCAGCGCCGACCTCGATGGCACGGATGTCTATCGCCTGCTCCACAAGGGCATGGGGTACGGAGGCACCCGCGGAAGCGGCGTGCTCGTCAACCTCGGCGGTGACGACGCCTACCTCGCGGACGTCGAACACGTGAAGTACTCGTGGTTCGATGATTTCGGTACCCAGCTCAACATGACCCAGGGCTTCGGCTACGGGCGACGGGCGGACATGGATGACGGACATTCCTGGGCGGGCGGAGTCGGAATGCTCGTTGACGGCGGCGAAGGCGACGATCGCTACCAGTGCGGCATCTACGGCATCGGCTGCGCCTACTGGTACGCACTCGGGATCATGCATGACGACGGGGGTGACGACGAGTACATCTCGGATTCCTACTCGATCGCCAGCCCGCCCCACTTCGCGGTCGGCATCGTGATCGATGAATCGGGCGACGACATCTGGCGCGGCCGGTCGTCACGTGCATGCGGATTCGGACGAGACTTCTCGCTGGGCTGGTTCGAGGACGGCGGTGGCGATGACTTCTACTTCGGCAGTGACTCCGCGTTCGGCATCGGCAACGTGAACGGTCTCGGGGTGTGCTGGGACAAGGGTGGTGACGACACCTGGGTCGCCCGAAGCAACTCGTTCGGCCAGCCGTATCAGGAACGGTTCGGAACCAGGCGGGACTTCCCGATCAATGCCGGGCTCTTCATCGATGCCAACGGCGGCGATCGCTACCTGCAGCTTCCGGAAGGCGTCTCGAGCTGGGACCTCGGACCGGACACCGACTTCTCGGTCTTCGAGCCGTGGCCCTTCCTCCAGGATGGTTCACGCCACAGCTGGAAGGGACACATCGACCAGCCAGGTGCGACCGGAGCGGCGATCGACGGGGACTGACCCGGCAGTCAGGCCAGGTGGAAGACCTCTTCGAGGGGTTGCATCGATTCATCGGCATTGGCATCACCAAGCGCCTCGAAGTAGTCCTTCATCGCCTCCTGCCATCGTGCGTTGACCTCTTCGTCCTGCATGCCGGCGAGCGCGGCCTCCCAGTCCGGTGTCTCGAGGTACCCGACGAGCAGGCCGTCCGGCCGAAGGAAGAGCGAGTAGTTCCGCCAGCCGTGGCGACTCAGCGCATCGAGCATCTCGGGCCAGACCTCTTCATGGTCCCTTCGATAGGCCTCGAGTCGATCGGACTTCACCTTCAGCAGGAAGCAGACACGGCGCACATCGGGATCAGTCATCCTGGACTCCTTGATTCAACGAAGGAAACCGTCGGCCAGACCACCGTCGACATGGAGGACCTGGCCGGTGGTGCGCGAGGACTCGGGGCCCAGCAGCCAGCGGATCGCCTCGTACTGGTCACGAGGCGAGATCACCACGTTCAGGAGATTCCGCCTGGCGTAGAAGTTCCCGAGGATCTCGATGAGCTCCTGGTCGGACATCGAATCATCGAATGCGAGCTCGTACTTGGCGAGGCTGGCGACGACTCGATCCCGCGGGAACATGGTGCTGCCCTCGATCACGGTGGCCGGGGCGACCGCGTTCACCCGGATCTTCGGAGCCAGCGTCACGGCAAGCGAACGAACCAGGTGGTTGCATGCGGCCTTCGAGGCGTCGTAGGCGACCGAACCCTTCTTCGCGACGATGGCGTTGGCACTGGTCGTGAAGACGACCGATCCGGTCATCCCCTGCTCCGCGATGATCGCAGCGGTCTCCTCGGCGAGGATCGACGGCGCCTGGACGTTGACGAGGAGCGTCCTCGCGAAATCCTCGTCGGGGACCACCCCGGATGCGTCCGGTGAGGGGAAGAGACCCGCGGTCACCACGAGTTCATCGACTCCGCCATAGGCAAGCACCGATTCCTCGATCGCATGCCGCACCGCCTCGCGATCGGTCGCATCGGCACGAACGGCGATCGCGGGACCACACCCGGAGATGCCGCTCCCCGCGACCCCGACACCCATGCCGTGCTCGGCCTCGATCGCCATCGCGACCTCCGAGGCTCGATCCTGATCGACATCGAGGCAGACGACCGTCGCATCCTCCGAAACCAGCGAGACGGCGGTCTCCCGACCGATGCCGGAACCCGCACCGGCGACGACGACCACGTGACCCGCGAACGGCTCGGGCTCGGGCATCCTCTGAAGCTTCGCCTCCTCGAGTCGCCAGTACTCGATGTCGAACGCCTCCTGCCGGGGCAGGGCGCGATAGCCGCCGATCGATTCCGCCCCACGCATGACCTCCACCGCACAACGGTAGAACTCGGCGGTGACACGACTCTCCGACTTGCTCGCACCCCAGGCGATCATCCCGATGCCGGGAACGAGCACCACCGTCGGCTCCGGGGGTCGCATCCGGGGGCTGTCGGGATGTCGGCAGGCCTCGTGGTAGGCGGTGTAGTCCTCGACATAGCGTGCCAGTCCGACGTCGAGCTTCTCCTTCAACGCATCAAGCCCCTCCCGGTGGGGATCCCAGTCGACGAAGAGCGGCTGGATCTTGGTGCGCAGGAAGTGGTCGGGACAGCTGGTGCCGAGTCGGGCCAGACGTTCTGCATCGACGCTGGAGACGAACCGGAGCATCGCGTCATCATGCTGCACGGTCCCGATCATCCGCCGTCGGGTGCTGACACGGCCACGAAGCCAGGGAAGGATCCCCAGGAGGACCGAGCGCCGAAGTTCCTCGGAGGCATGCTCCACACGACCACCGCCGAACGTGTCGGCGCCGCGGTCGTGATCGGCGAGGTAGCAGGCGGCGCGTTCGATCAGTTCGATCGACCGGTCGTAGCAGGTCCGATCGTCATCCGCCCAGTTGATCAGGCCGTGCTGCCCCATCATCGCCCCGATCGCCCCTGGGTTGTCGGCACAGAGTCGCTCGAGAGCGAGGCCCAGTTCGAAGCCGGGCCGCATCCATGGGAGCCAGGGCACCTCGTCCCCGTACACCTCCCTGGTGACCTCCTCGCCCCGCTCGCAGGCGGCGATCGCGATCACCGCGTTGGGATGGGTGTGGTCGACGTGACGTGCGGGAACGAAGGCGTGCAACGGCGTGTCGATCGATGACGCCCGTGGATTCAGGCCATGCACGCATTCACGGTAGAGACGGACCATCTCGTCCTCGGCTTCGGTCTTGATGCCACGCTCGGGCATCGCGGCATAGACCGACTTCAATGCCTCGAGGTCGTTCATCCGAAGGGAGGCGAAGTTCGCAGGCCCTGCGGTCCGAAGGTCGCCGCCGGAGCCCTTGACCCAGAGGACGTCGATCTCCTCGCCGGTGAGGGGATCGATCTCCCGCAACTTGCTGGAGGTGTTCCCACCACCGGTGTTGGTGACCCGCTGGTCGTCACCGAGTCGATTCGATCGATAGACGAGTCGATCGAGACCGGAGAGACCGTCGATGTCCTCATCCGACCAGAGGTGGCTGACATGGGTGGGTGAGCTGTTCGGACTCATGGCTGCTCCAGGGCAATTGTTCAGGAGATCGTATTGTCGGTGATGCGGCCGAATCGTGCTCGCGCGGCGAGACAGAGATCATCGGATCCGAATGTTCCGGAGGGCTCGATGACCGTCTCGGTGCCGATCAGGCCTCGCAGGAGGTGAAGGTCGGTGATCCCCTCGAGCGCAGCATGCTGGACCAGGGCATTGCCGAGGGCGGTCGCTTCGGCAGGCCCGAGTGCGACCGTTCGCCCGGTGATCCGGGCGGTCAGCTTGTTGAGCAGCATGTTCCGTGAACCACCCCCGACCACGACGAGACGATCGATCGATCGACCGGTGACCGACTCCAGTTCATCGAGACAGGCGGCATATCGAAGGGCGAGGCTCTCGAGGATGCACCGAACGACCGCGCCATCATCCTCGGGGACGGGCTCGCCGTTGCGAAGGCAGGAAGCCCGGATCCGCTCCGGCATGTCGCCGGGGCTCGAGAAGACCGGATCGTCGGGATCGATGATCGACATGAAGGGAGGAGCCTCCTCCGCCTCGGCGATCAAGGTCGCCCAGTCGCGTGAACGACCCGACGACGACCACGTCGCCTGGGCCTGCTGAAGGAGCCAGAGCCCGGCGACGTTCTTCAGGAACCGGTTGGTGCCGAAGACACCGGCCTCGTTGGTGAAGTTGCATGTACGGGCCTCCTCGGTCGAGATCACGTCGGGCAACTCGACACCGATGAGGGACCAGGTCCCGCTCGAGATGAAGGCATCTCGGTCGGAGGCGATGGGTGCGGCGACCACCGCTGACGCGGTGTCATGGGTCGCGCTCGCCAGGAGCCGGATCGTGTCGGGCAGACCGGTGGCACGAAGCAGGTCCGGCCTGAGCGGGCCGAGTGGATCCGATCTCCCGGGCTCGATGATGTCGGGCATCAGCGATCGAGGAATCCCGAGCGGGTCGAGGAGTTCCGTCGCCCAGCGGTTCGAGGAGGCATCGAAGCACTGGGTGGTGCTCGCGTTGGTGCGCTCCCCGGTGATCGAACCGCACAAACGATTCGCGATGAGGTCCGGGATCATGAGCATGCGTTCGGCACGATCCAGCGGTCGTCCGGGATCCACGACATCCGCAGCGAGTTGATAGAGGGTGTTGAACGGCTGGAACTGGATCCCGGTCGTGCCGTAGATCAGTTCGTCACCCAGGAGGTCCCGTGCAGAGGCGCACGGGGCAAGGTGTCGCTCGTCGCGATAGGCGGTCACCGGGCCCACCAGTGCACCCTCGGCATCGAGCAGTCCGTAGTCGCATCCCCAGGTGTCGATGCCCAGGGACACCGCTCCATCCTCGACGTGTCCCAGACCGACGGTGATCTCGTGCACGATGGCATCGATGTCCCAGCACCACCTCGGCACCTCACCGACGACCTGGCGACTCGGTTCATGGGCGAATCGATGCAGCTCCTTCATCGAGGCACCGCCCCCATCGAAGGTGACGTCGATCACCCGACCGGAGGATGCCCCCACATCGATCGCGACGTGTCGTCTTCGTTGCAGCGATCGTTCAGGCATAGGAACCGGATGAAGCGGACTTTCGAGCGATCCTGTCGGCGGCGATCCGTTCGCCGTACCCGGAGGAACGATGCGCCTCGAGCGGATCCTCGGGAAGACCTCGCGCCTTGCGCCATGCCGCCAGGGCCGGTCGAACATCGGTCGCGAAGGCCGACTTCAGGCATTCCTCGGCGGACACGATGTCGCCTCGATCACGAGCGGACGCAAGACGAGACGGATCGACCAGCATCGCCTTGGCGAAGAGCTCCTGGATCGTGGTCACGGTCTGGATCATCGCCTCGGTCTTCGGCTTCAGGTTGTGGGACTGGTCGATCATCCAGGCGATCGGCAGGTCGGCTCCGAGTTCCCGTTCCGCATGGACGATCTCATGCAGGATCCGAAACGTCCCGTAGGGATCGATCGAACCCGTGGTGAGATCGTCATCGGCGTACTTCGAATCATTGAAGTGGAAGCCACCGAGCATGCCCTCGTCGATGAGGAACGCGACGATGTGCTCGATGTTCTGGCCGGGAAGGTGGTGCCCGGTGTCGACGAGCACCCGGGCATTCGCTCCGGCGTGCCGCGCGAAGGAGCAGGACATGCCCCAGTCCGCGATGTCGGTGTGGTAGAAGCCGGGCTCGAAGGGCTTGTACTCGACGAGCATCGTCATGCCATCCGGCATCGCCTCATGCACCTCTCGAAGCGCCTCCTCGAACCAGCGCTTGCGACGTCGGATGTCCCCCTGTCCCGGGTAGTTGGTTCCGTCGGCGAACCAGAGGGTCAGGACGTCGGACCCGGTCGCCTTGCCGACATCGACGGAATGCAGCATGTGGTCGATCGCCCGACGACGAATGGCGGGGTCGGTGTTCGACACCGAGCCGAGCTTGTAGCACTGGTCCTGAAAGACGTTCGGGTTGATCGAACCGATCCGAAGGCCGCGCGAGGAGGCGGCTTCAGCCAGAGCGCCGGGATTCCCCGGGTCCGTGACGTCCCAGAGGACGTGCACCGCGACCGCCGGGCAGGAACCGGTGACCCGGTGGACCTCCGCCGCATCATCGAGCTTGTCCTCGAGCGTGAGCGCCGCCCCATCCTGGAGGAACTTGCCGAAGCGGGTCCCGGTGTCGGCGAACCCCCAGCTCGGGAGCTCGATCTCGAGTCGCTCCAACCGTGCGCCAATCTCATCGAAATCGACCGACATGGACATCTCCGGTGACCCGTTCATTCGGGCGGTTCGTTGCGGAACAGATCCTCGTTCCCCTTGGCGATGAAATCAAGCCAAGCGGGCAGCTTCATCCTGCCGTCGGGCCCGAGCCCGCGCACTTGAAGCGCAACGAGCGGTTTCCCGGCCGTGGTCAGGGACATGAACCCCACGCCCCGAGCACGATGTTCAGATCGGAACCATCGACGACACCGCTCCCATCCAGGTCGGCGGCTGAACCGGCAAGGCCCCAGTCGGCAAGGAGATCGGTGAGGTCACTCCCGTCGACCTGGCCATCACCGTCGAGATCACCCGGGCATCCGACGGTGCCGCAGTCGTCGGGGATGCCGTCGCGGTCGAGATCCTCGAGGAGACCGGCCGCGATGTCACAATCGTCGGGCAGACCGTTGCCGTTGCAGTCCCCGGAGGTTCCGGGGGGAGGTGCGTGCAGGAGCGTCCAGGTGGGGCGGATGCCGTGACTGATCCGGAACTCGTCGATCAGACCCACGAGATTCTGGTTGAAGACGTTGTCGGCATTGCGGCGGCTCCCAATGTAGAAGGGGCCAATGCGGTCGCAGACTCCGGGCACTTCGATCTCGACCTCCTCGAAGATTCCGTCGAGCCCGAAACGTATCTTCCCACCGGAGAAATCCACGGCGACACTGACGTGGTGCCAGTCGTTGTCGTTGATCTCGAGGTTCGAGATCACCGCCCAGCGCCTGGTGCACTCACCGAACATCATCGCGATCTCACGTCCGGTGAAACCGGAGGACTTTCCGTAGGAGGCCGCCGAGCCCTGACGGATGTTCCCGGCCTGCACCAGCATCGAGTACTCGGTCTCGTCGTCGCTGGAGGCCGTCTCCTTCTTCATCACGAGGTACTGGCGGGAAGCTGCGTTCGGTGCGGTTGCGAGCGCCTCGAGCCGGACCCAGGCCTCGATGGTGAAGCTGTTTGGCACGAAGCTCGTGTAGGCGTTGTAGAGATCGGTCACGATCCTGCCCACGCCATCGAAGCGAAGGGAAGCGGTGTTGGGAAGACCGGTGGCGGGAATCACCGGAACCGGTACGTCATCGCTGATCGACGCATTGCGGATGATGCCTTCGAGATTCGCCATGCCGACGTCACGCTGCGGCAGGTCCGGATCCTCGAACCGCCAGTAGGCGGATCCGAAATCGACGACCGGCTCCGCGGGCAGGAGATCGCAGCGGTCGGGTCGGCCGTTTCCGTTGCAGTCAAGGCAGCCGGGTGATCCGTCGCACTCCGCGATGTCGATGGCATCCTCGATTCCGTTGCCATCACAGTCACCGAAAGGTGTGCAGGGTCGACCCGCCGCAGGCAGTTCGAAGGCCCCGAGGTCGAGCGCCCCCACCACCCGGGGATTCCCCGCAAGGTCCAGAGGCAGAGGCTCGGTGATGTCGCCATCCCCGTCGAGGTCGACGGTGTCCGCGGGAAGCAGCTCCGCCCGGCCGATGTCGCGGATGAAGGAACAGTCGGTGAGACCGAAATCCTCGTCGCCGGTGTAGGCGGCGGAGTCCGACCCGAAGCGATCCGCGAAGTCGACGGAGCGATCAGGACCGATCGAATCCGGTTCGTCCTG
>JAKVBQ010000038.1 GCA_022447205.1 Phycisphaerales bacterium | reverse complement strand
GCCTTCAGCCTGGCACCCGCGGGACGAGCCGGGGCTTCCGGTGCGGGTGCCGGCGTCGCTGGAGCCGCTGGTGCCGGGGCGGCAACCACCGGAGCGGCGGGCGCAGGAGCGGGAGCGGCGGGCGCAGGCTCCGCGGCGGGTGCCGACGTGGCCGCGGGAGCGGAAGTCGATTCCTTGATCGCCTCCTCGACACTCTCGCCTTCCTCGGCAAGGACCGCGATGAGGGTGCCCACCGGAACCTGACTGCCGGGATCGACCAGGAGACCGGCGATCACGCCGTCGTCGAAGACCTGCATCTCCATGGTCGCCTTGTCGGTCTCGATGTCGGCGACGACATCGCCGGAGGACACCTCGTCACCGACGCCGACGTTCCATTTGATGATGGTGCCATTCTCCATGGTGTCAGAGAGGCGAGGCATCGTGAGTTCAATCGACATCGAGGAGACTCCGCAGTGGTGCCGGATCAGGCGTTGTAGGTCGTTGCTCGAACGGCTTCACAGATCCTGCGTGCATTCGGAAGATACTCGTGTTCAAGCTCGGTTGCATACGGCGTCGGGACATCGGCGCTGTGCACCCGGCCCACGGCATTGTCCAGGTCGTCGAAACAGGCCGCATGGACCTGGGCCGCGATCTCGGAACCCGGCGAACCGAACGACCAGGACTGGTCGACCACGACGCAGTAGTTCGTCTTTCGGACGCTCTCGACGATCGTGTCGAGGTCCAGCGGCCGGATGGTGCGTCCGTCGATGACCTCGCAGGAGATGCCTTCCTTCGCGAGCTCCTCCGCCGCTTCAAGGCAGAAGTGGACCGGACGGCCGAAGGAGACCAGCGTGCAGTCGGTGCCTTCACGACGGACGAGTGCACGGCCGAAGGGAATCAGGTACTCCTCCTCGGGAACCTCGTCCTTGTAGGCGAGCAGTCGCTCCGACTCCAGGAAGAAGACGGGGTCGTCGTCCCGGATCGCGGTCTTGAGCAGTCCCTTCGCGTCCGCGGGGAACGCGGGGATCGCCATCTTCAGGCCGGGCACGTTGGAGTAGAGACCCTCGACGCACCAGGAGTGGGTCGAACCGAGCTGGCCACCGGCACCGTCATTTCCGCGAATGACGATCGGGCAGCCGAACTGTCCGCCTGACATGTAGAGCATCTTGGGGGCGTTGTTCAGGATCGGGTCCGCAGCCACCAGGCTGAACGACCAGGACATGAACTCGACGATCGGTCGCAGACCGAGCATCGCCGCTCCGATGGCCATTCCGCTGAAGCCGGACTCCGAGATCGGCGTGTCGACGATGCGGTCGGGACCGAACTCCTTGAGCATGCCGCGGCTCACCTTGTAGGCGCCGTCGTACTCGGCGACTTCCTCGCCGAGGAGGAAGACGCGCTTGTCACGCCGCATCTCCTCGCTCATGGCCTCGTTCAACGCATCCCTGAATTCGATCGTTCGTGTCATGGTCGACTCAGCCATCCTGTCCCTGGGTGCCTTCACATTCCTGGATCATCTGGGGGTACGAGGTCCCCGTGTACGGCCCCATGGGCTCGACGAAGACGTCGTGGTACAGGTCGACCGCGGGATCGGGTGCCGGGGAGGCCTCCGCCCACTTCATCGAATCACGAACCTCTCCACGGATCTCCTTGGCCATCGCCTTGAGGGCGTCATCGTCGATCGCACCGCGGCCGAGGAGCTGGTCACGCAGCTTGCCGATCGGATCGCCGGTCTCATAGACCTCCTCCTCCTCGCGCGGTCGATACTTGCGCGGGTCGGACATCGAGTGGCCCTTGAATCGGTAGGTGCGCATGTCGACGAATGCCGGGGTGGAGGTCTCGCGGACCTCGTCGACCAGCGGCTTCATCGCGTCGTAGACGTTGCAGACGTCCATGCCGTCGATCTCGCAGGACCGGATGCCGTAGCCCCTGGCCTTCTCGCAGATCGCGTGTGCCATGGTCGTGCCGCGGTTGATCGACGTCCCCATGGAGTAGCCGTTGTTCTCGACGATGTAGATGACGGGCAGGTCGAGCAGACCGGAGAGGTTGAGTGCCTCGTGGAACGCGCCCTGGTTGAGCGCGCCATCACCGAGGAAGCAGAGCGTCACCCGCTCGGAACGCCCGCCGTTGATGACGGTGTCGTAGTACTTGGTGCCGAAGGCGAGCCCCGCCCCGAGCGGAGTCTGGGCCCCGACGATCCCATGTCCGCCGTAGAGGTGGTTGATCCGGTCGAACATGTGCATCGAGCCGCCCTTGCCCTTGGCACAGCCACCGACCCGACCGTACATCTCGGCCATGCAGTACTTGGGATCCATGCCTCGCGCGAGGGCGTGGCCGTGGTCCCGATAGGCGGTGACCACCGGATCCTCCTTGCGGAGCGCGGCGATCGTTCCGACCGCGACCGCTTCCTGCCCGATGTAGACATGGCAGAACCCGCCGATCTTGCGGTCCTGGTAGGCCTGCATCGTGCGGACTTCGAACTCCCGAATCAGCATCATGTCCCGCAGCCACTGCAGGGTCACTGAAACCGGCAGGCCGCTTGCAAGCGACGCTCCCTTCTCGGGTTGGCTGAAATCGAGATGGTCGGTTCCGATCGAGGTTTGCACTACTGACATCCAGATGGTTCCTGAGGGTGGCATGAAGCCCCATCCCTGAAGGAAGAGGCTGAATCACCCTTTATAGGATATCAGCGGTGGTTTGTGGGGTCCGAGCCTGCGTCTCCGGGCGTCCTTGTGGACCTGAAACGCCCTCCACGCTCCGGTAATCGGGTTGAGACGGGGATATCAGTCGTTCGGCAGGCGACTTTGCCGAGCGAGGAGCTGCGAAGGAGAGGCTGCAGGGGTCACCCGCCTTCGGCGAGAATGTCCTGCTCGAGGTCCTTCAGCGAACGGGCGCGCAGAAGCAGCAAGGCCATTTCGAGCTGCGGATCCTTGCCGCTGGCGATGAGCGGTTCGACATCGGGCCGAGGCTCACGTTCCGATTCCTCGATCCACTCGGCGATCAGGTCGGCCTTCTGCCGGAGACTGATCGCCTCCTCGATCTGCTCGGGGCCCATCTGGACCTCGATGTCGGGGTTCACCCCCCAGTCCACCGCACCGGGCCGCTTGTGCACGTGACGACCAAGCTCCCCGGCCGAGACCGGAGGCAGCACGTAGTACTGGGTGGTCAGCTTGACCGCGGCCTGCGAGAAGGGAGACGACAGGTCGTGGACCGTCTGGACACTTCCCTTGCCGAAGCTTCTCTGGCCGAGGATCACGGCGCTGGCATGTGCCTGGAGCGCACCCGCGACGATCTCGCTCGCACTGGCCGAACCCTGGTTGACCAGGACCACCGTCGGGATGTCCTTGAGGATCGCGCGACCCGGCTCGGCGGAAAGCTCCCAGACCGTCTCCTCGAGCCGGTTCTCACCGGAGACGATCGGACCACCGTCCACGAAGAGGTTGCTGAACTCGACGGCGGAGCGAAGCAGCCCGCCGGGGTTGTAGCGGAGGTCGAGGATCAGGCCGTTGACCGCACGTTCCCGATGCATCTCGTCGAGTGCGCCGAGGAAGTCGGTGAAGCTGTCCTCGTTGAAGGAGGTGAGCCGGATGTAGCCGATGCCCGCGTCCTCGTCGATGTACCAGTTCCAGTCGGGTTCCCCCGTCGGATCAAGTGAATTCTTCCACCAGCCGTTGACCGAACGCATCTTGATCTGGTCGCGGGGGATCGCGATCGCGATGGGCTCCTCGAAGCCTTCACGGGTGATCTTCAGTTCGACGTTCTCCCCGATCGGACCGGTGATCTCGTCGACGGCACGGTTGAGGCTCCATCCCAGGGTCGATGCTCCATCGACGTTCGCGATGAGGTCCCCGGCCTTCACGCCGGCACGGGCCGCGGGTGAACCCTCGAGGGGGTTGACCACCATGATCTGTCGACGATCGTCGTACCGGATCAGGATGCCGATCCCGACGAATGCGCCGTTGACCTGCTGCTGGAACCGACGAAGCTGGTCCGGCCAGATGATCTGGGAATACTCGTCCTGGAACTCACGTTCCAGCTGGTACATCGCACCATCACCGAACTGACGGATGATCAGGGCCTTGTCGAGCTGCAGGGTCCGGTCGTTCGAGAGCATGATCTCCCGCAGGAGCTTTCGGCACTCGTCGGCATCCACTGCATCCGAAGGCATGTCCCTGATTCGGTCCTCGTGGATCATCAGGAAGTCGTCGAACCGCTCGACCTTGTCCGTCGAGCCGATCGAGGGGAAGTTCTCCTTCAAGGCCTCGGTGGTGACGAAGATCCGAAGGGCCTCGATCCCACCGACGAGCAACGGCTTCCAACCGGACCCGGAGATGTGCTCCCGGGCGGCGAGACGGAGTGCGTTCCTGAGCACGCGCTCGTTCACGTCCTCGAGCAGTTCCTTCCAGTCGTCGGCGAACTCCTCGTTGTACTCGGGGAACTCATCCATCTTCTCCGGGGCGTATCGAGCCATCTCGGAGCGTCGAAGTTCGTGCAGCGAACGGGGCGCATACTGGGCGAGGAACCCGATGCGTCGGTTCACGTCGTCAAGCTGTTCCTTGTAGCGTCGGTAGCGTTCACCATCCCCACCCTCGTCGAAGAGGGTGCGCAGTCGATAGAGGAGGTCCTGCGCGAGCAGCCAGTCGCCGACCGCACGTGCTCCCGCCTCGTCATCGTCGGCCTCCCGGATGAGGTCCTGCATCGCCTCCTCCGCGAGGGCGTCGGCGAAGTCATCGGAATGGGTCTGGACCGCGACGGCGGAAGAGAGGGCCTCGACGATCTTGTCCTCCTCGATGAAGGACCGCATCTCCTCCCTGGCCTCCTCCAGATCGTCGGTGCGATCGTTCGCGGCCTCGTCGAGATGAAGGCGGCGGGACTCGACCAGGTCACGAAGCATGCCGACCTGTTCCTCGAGTCCGGCATCGGGGATGTTCGACAGGTGGGCTTCCACACCGGCCAGGTCGCCGGCGAGCGCAGCGGACCAGATCGCATCCGACCAGACCGCGATCTGCGAACGCTCCTCCGTGGTGGTGGGCTGCTGTTCGAGTGGGACCTGGGCATGAAGCACGCTTGAAGTCAGGCACGCCGCACTCGCGGTCAAGAGGAGGGCGGATGTGCGGCGTCGACGCAAGGGGCGGATTCGGTCCATGTTGCTTCCAGATACCTTCCTGTTGGTCACAGCTCCGGATCAGGCCTGACGTGGGCCTCCTGTGCCCGACGCAGATGCGTTCCGTTGCTCCATGATGCGAGACCGGTGTCTGCGCCTCATCAGATGCATCGGAGCGGCCGGCCCCGCACTTGAACGTGCATGGCAAGCCCTGATACCCATACTGTATATACCGGTGTCAGGTTCGTCTGTTCCACACGATCAGGATTCTTATCGGGCAGGTCGGCTCTTCCATGAACCAGAACGGAGATCACGCCGACACCCCCCCACGCCCGGACGGCGCGGTCGATGGCAGAATCGCCGGTTCGGTCCCCTGCAAGCAGTGTTCCTACGACCTGAAGGGCCTCTGGACCACCGGCCGGTGCCCTGAATGCGGGGCTTCGGTCGAGTCCACCCTCCAGACCATCCACCCCGACGGCATCCAGACCGAGGCGCTCGAGGAGTTCGCCAGGGGGCTCAGGACCAGCGGGAGCACCTGGCTGGCCGGACTGCTGGTCTTCTTCCTGTGTCCTTGCGGCAGCCTCGCCTCCGGATTCACGGGGACGTTCTGGCCCTTCTTCGGTCCGTTGGTCTTCCTCTTCGTGCTGACCTCGGTTGCCAGGACCCTCACGCTTCCCGCCTTGAATCGAGGCAGCTCCTTCATGCCGGATGGTTTCCCGATGCCGATCTGGCTGCTCGCGGGAAGCTCGAGCCTGACCATGGTCATTGGACTCACCCTGACCATGATGAGCCGGGGCATCGAGACATGGTTCCCCCTCATCTTCGCGGCGTCCATCGCCTGCGAGGGCCTGCTCTGGACGCGCTTCGTGGCTCGATGCGCGGTCGTGCTCGAGTGCCCCCATGCAAGCCACCTCGGCCGGTTCGGCGTCGCTTTCTGGATCAGCATGCTTGCAGTCATCCCGTTGGCGTTGGTGCTCGAGCATGTCCCGGGCGCCGCCACCGGTGCAGACTGGAAGCTCCTGGTCATGGTCATCGCCTGGATCGCCTGTCTGGCGGGCGCGACCTTCACCGGTCTCTTCGCAAGGGGGCTTGGTGACCTCCTGCCCCAGCTCGTGGAGCTCGAAGCAGCGCCTGTGCTCGAAGAGCTCCTCGAGCCGGAACCAGCGATCACCATGCCCCCCGCCCCGCAGGTCGTGATCGACGACGCGCCCATCGAACTCGCCGACACCCCCGGGATCGTCATCGAGCCGGACGAACGGGAACCCCTTGCACCACCTGCACCACCAGGCGAGGACGAGGACCCCGGCCACGAACCGGACGTCTACTGACCGAATGCCTGCTCCGCGAGATCGATCGCGCGACCCAGCGCGGCAGCCTTGTTCACCGTCTCCTCGAACTCCCGTTGCGGGACGGAGTCCAGGACGATGCCCGCACCGGCCTGAATGTCGACCGACCATGGCTCGCCCGGCTCGGGAATGGGAATGACCATCGTGCGCAGTGCGAGGGCGATGTCCATCCCGCCGCCGAGGCCGACCATGCCGATGCCACCGGCGTAGGGGCCCCGACGTGTCGGCTCGAGTTCATCGATGATCTGCATCGCGCGGACCTTGGGTGCCCCACTCACGGTCCCGACCGGCAACGTCGCACGGAGCGCATCCCACTGATCCAACTGCGCCCGCAGGGTCCCGGTCAGCGTCGAGGAGATGTGCATCACGTGGCTGTAGCGCTCGACCTCCATGCAGCTGTCGATGCTGATCGAACCGGTCTCGCACACCCTGCCGAGGTCGTTCCGGCCGAGGTCGACGAGCATCACGTGCTCGGACTTCTCCTTCTCGTCACCGAGGAGATCCTCCTCGAGCGCAAGATCCTCCGCGGCATCGCCACCACGAGGTCGCGTGCCGGCGAGGGGACGGTTGGTGACCACCCCGTCACGAACCCGGCAGAGGATCTCGGGGCTTGATGCAACGAGGATGCAACCTTCGGTCTGCATGTAGATCTGGTACGGACTTGGATTGACCACCCGCAGCGCGCGATAGATGTCGAAGGGATCAGCGGTGGTGTCCCGCCGGAAGCGCTGGCTCAGCACCACCTGGAAGACGTCGCCGGCGACGATGTACTCCCGAGCCCGTTCCACGGCAGCCTTGAACGCATCCGGATCGGGGAAGTTGGAATCGACCTCGGCGGAGCCGTGGGCGGCAGGATCCAGGTCCACCATGCCGGGTGCGATCGCGACCTGCGCGTAGGAAAGGGTGCCGACCATCTCATCGAGCGAGGTTCTGGCGTCAATCCACGCGGCATCGATCCCCTCATGCTCGGTCGGATCCACCAGCACCAGCACTTCGATCGTCTTGCGGACATGATCGAAGGCGACCACCTGTCGGTAGAGACCGAGATTCAGGTCGGGCAGTCCCCGATCATCCGGAGGCGCATCATCGAAGGGCAGCTTCCCGGGTTCGAGCCAGCGAACGGTGTCGTACCCCACGTACCCGACCCAGCCACCGGTGAAGCAGTCTGGCAGGCACTCCGGTGGAGTCCCGAGCGTGTTGGCATCCGCGATCCGGCGCGGGACCTCGAGGGGATCGTCCTCCACGGTGGTCGTGGTGCTGCCGTCCCGGTGATCCCGAACGGTGACCTCGCCACCTCGCGCAGTGACCTCGACATGCGGCCTGATGCCGATGATCGACATCCGACCAACGTGGCCGTCCTGGGCCACGGATTCGAGAAGGAAGCTCGGGGCCGTTCGCTGATCCGGCCTGACAAGTGCACGGTAGGCGAGCACCGGGGTCAGCCGATCGCTCATCAGGGTGCGACGGACGACGACCGGATTGCCTCCGGCTGCCTCCTGTTCGAATGACTCGCGATCCCTGGCCATGATTGAAGAGGATACGCAACACGGGCGACATCTGCCGGATCCGATGACTACACTCGATGACATGGAAACCGAGACGAGAGCAGTTCGAGCCGGACAGGGCAACGAGGGAGAGGTCGTGGCCGCCCTTCGGGACGTGCGCAAGATCTACTACAAGCCGGACGGTTCGGTCCTGGTCGAAGCGCTCGGCGGCGTCGATCTCGACATTCGCGAGGGTGACTACCTCGCGATCATGGGCGCGTCGGGTTCGGGCAAGTCGACCTTGATGAACATCCTCGGCTGTCTCGACCCGCCGACGAGCGGGACGTACCACCTGGACGGAGTCGACCTCTCCAGGATGGAGGATGATGAACTCAGCAGGATCAGGGGGAGCCGAATCGGCTTCATCTTCCAGGCGTTCAACCTGATCAGCGAACTCGACATCGTGGAGAACGTCGGCATCCCGCTCTTCTACCAGGGCGTGACCCGACACGACCGACGGGCCATGGCGATCGAAGCCCTCGGGCTGGTCGGCCTCGGCGATCGTCTGACCCACCGACCCAAGGAACTCTCCGGCGGGCAGCAGCAGAGGGTGGCGATCGCCCGGGCACTGGTGTCGAAGCCGTCGATCATCCTCGCGGACGAACCGACCGGCAACCTGGACTCCTCCACCGGCGACTCCATCCTGAAGCTCTTCGATGAACTCAACGAAGCCGGGATCACACTGGTCGTCGTCACCCACGACGAGGAACTGGCGGAACGGTGCACCCGGATCCTCCGACTGAAGGACGGACTGGTCGCCGAGGACATCGTGGGGAAGAAGGCACGATGAACCGACTCCTCGGCATCGATCCCGGACTCAACCTCACCGGCTATGCCTGCGTCGATCTGGTTCCCGATTCGATCGAACCTCGGCTTGTCGAAGCCGGCGTGATCCGCATGACCCGGGGGGCGTCGATGCCCGCTCGCCTGGTGCAGCTCGAACGGGAGCTCGATTCGATCATCGAGGAACTCTCACCCGACAAGCTGGTCGTGGAATCACTCTTCAGCCACAAGAGCTACCAGCAGGCGAGCATCCTGATGGGTCATGCCCGCGGCGTGATCCTCCTTGCCGCAGCCCGCAGCGGCCTGGAGACGGGCGAACTGGCACCGGCGGAGGTCAAGCGCGCGATCACCGGAAACGGACGGGCGACCAAGGAACAGATCCAGCAGGCGGTGATGGTCCAGTGCGAACTGGCGGAACCGCCTTCACCACCGGACGTGGCGGATGCGATCGCGATCGCCTTGTGCGCGGGACGTCGCGAGCAGCAGTGCTCGCTCGATGCGTGAACGAAGCAGGAAACGGGTCAGGGAGCCTCGAAGGGACGAAGCACCAGCTCGACCTTCGTGCCGGGGGCAGGCATGACGTCCGTTCGCGCCTCCCACTCGGCGGCATCGACGGAGATCTGGTCGGAGAGGATCGACTCGAGTCCCAGGACCTCGTCACCGAAGGTGACCAGACCGACCAGGGATCCACTTCGATCCGCCGCGTAGAACGAAGGCCCTTCAGGATCCGGACCTTCCGCCAGGAAGAGGGAGCCACCGAAGACCCAGGGGACCTCCGGAAACGCACGCTCGCCGCCCTCTCCCATGACCCAGTCGGCGATCGGATGCTCCAGCTCCGTTCCATCGACATCGACGCGTCGCACGAGGACGGAGACACGATCGCCGGTCGGAGCGATGCGCCGCACCACGACCCGGTCCGATCCCTCGATGGTCTCGAACACCCACCTGCCGGGGCTCCCCGGCTCGAGACCGAGGAGCATCAGCCCGGCATGCACCTGGCTCGGCGCGACGTCGATCACGAGCAGTGCTTCATGGTCACGTGAATGCCTGGAACAGACCATCTGTTCCAACCAGCCGACATCGATCGAGACCACCGCGGGCACGACGACCTCGGACGTGGTTCGATCCACGACGATCCCCCCCGGCAGTTCGATCGGAGCCGCGGTCGACTCGACTGGAGGGGCGGGCGACTCGTTCGTCGACATCGTCGACTCTTCGGGCGCGGATGCCGCCCCACCGTGCGGACGCTGCATGCAGGCCGCGGGGAGAAGCAGGATGCATGCGATGCAGGCAACCACACCGATGCCAAGGTCTTTCCCTGGAACTCGTCTCTTCTGCTCCACGAAGGGGCTCCCGAGGGGGTCTGGTCCTTGGTCAGCTGATCCCTGGCTCGAACACCACCCTCGAGACGAGGCCGAAAAAAAGGCCCGGTCGAGGCAGTGCCTCAGACCGAGCCCTTCCGGGGGCAAATGAAGGCGCTCGGCGCATGCCGGCGCGGGTCCGACCAGATGGTCGGAGGGGTGGTTCCGGACTTCCGGAACACGCACATCGTATCCCATTCAATCGGTGAAGCAAGCGCCACAGCTGAGATTGTTTTGTCGAGATCCGGCACCAAATGCGTGAATTTAAGCAGCTTGAGGCTCAAAAACCCGCCTCGAACCGGATTTCGAGGGGATGATGGGACCGTGCCTGTTCGACTGACCAGAACCGTCCGGATCACCGTGAATCCCCTTTCCTCGCGCGAGAATGCGGTGGGATCGGCGCGGCACAACACCTTCGCGAGCTGGCCCGCACCGAAGGGAATCGCCACCTGGTACGAGTTCGACGTGGTGCTCGAAGGAGAGCCCGATCGAGAGACCGGGTACCTCATGGGCATCGACGTGGTCGACCGCGTCGTTCGGGAACGCACCCTGCCACTCCTCGAGCAGGCCTTCGACGACGGCAACAGGATGCCCGCCCCGGCGCTCCTGTTCCTGATCGCGGCGGGACTGGAAGAGGGACTCGGCAGCATGTTCCGGCAACTGGCCTGGCGCATCACGCCGCGTCACCAGATCACCTGGAGCAGCACCCAGAAGGAGGCATCAAGCGATGCAAGAG
Organism: Phycisphaerales bacterium; assembly: GCA_022447205.1. GTDB lineage: Bacteria > Planctomycetota > Phycisphaerae > Phycisphaerales > SM1A02 > JAKVBQ01. The sequence goes on along the minus strand of JAKVBQ010000038.1, from coordinate 16,438 downwards.
AGACCATGAGCACGAACACGGAACGCCACGTCCTGATCCGGGATCGATTCGAATTCTCCGCCTCCCATCGACTGCACTGCCCCGATCAGTCGGACGAGTGGAACCGGGAGACGTTCGGCAAATGCAACAACCCCAACGGACACGGACACAACTACGAGCTGGAAGTCGCCGTCGACTGCCCTGTCGACGCAAACGGACTGCCGGCCCTCCCCATCGAGCAGCTCGAATGCATCGTCGAGGAACATGTGATCTCGAAGCTCGACCACCGACACCTCAACGATGACTGTCCGGAGTTCGCGAACCTGAATCCCTCGGTGGAGAACATCACGGTGACCTGCCACGGCATGCTGCAGGAGGCGATTTCAAGGGCCGGTGCAAGACTTGCCACGACAACCGTGTGGGAAACGGGCAAGACTTCCTGTACGTACCCGGTGTCCGGCGCGTAGCATTGGACCCGACAGGAGGACCAGACGATGCCACGTGACATTCGATGCAGCGCGACCGGCCCGGTGAAGGTCGAACCGAGTGACCAGCCCATCTGGATCTGTGCCTGCGGACTGACGCAGAACGGCCCCCAGTGCGACGGCAGCCACAAGAAGGCCCGACAGGAAGAGGAAGGCAAGCTCTATCGTTACGACGAAGACGGCGAGCTGATCGAGGTCGTCGAGGAGCAGGCCTGACCGGAGTCGATCAGGCGAGTTCCTCCTCCGCCATCAGGCGGAATCCCTTCCGAAGCAGGATCTGTCCCGCGAAGGTGTTGTCATCCACCGACAGTGCCAGCAGTTTCAGCGGGCCGTGGTCGTGACGAGGCAGGATCGGATAGGCGAACCGGATGTTGAGCTCCGCCCCGAGCAGGAAGAGGCAGGCATGGGTCAGCGTGTGTTCGTCATCGAGTTCGAAGACCAGGAGCTCGACCTCGGAAAACGTGAACTTGTGACTCCGGAGCAGGTGGCGAGCCGCGTCGGCGTTGTCGAAGATGAGTCGAATCACCGCATGATCGGATGAATCGAGGACGCTGATCGACACCATGGTCACATCGTGCGCATCATCGAACAGCTGCACGAGCTCGAGCAGCTTCCCGACCCGGTTGTCGAGGAAGACGCTGAACTGACGGACCGAGGGCGCCGCATAACCTTGTTCGGTACCCAGAGGCAGTTGGCCCATCAGTGTTCAACTTTCCGGAGGAAGATCGTGCCCTCGATCGCCCTGCGGCGATCGATCGTGTGAAAACAGCGGGAGAGGAGTATAGCTCCACCCCCCACCCGGGATCAGCCGGACCCGATGAAGTCGGGAATCTCGACTGCGGGTACGAGACCGCTATCAGCCGCCCTTGCAAGCAGTTCCAGAACCGCACGTCGCCCGGTCTCACCGTAATCGAGCGTCCAGCGATTCACGTAGAGGTCGACGAACTGCCCGGCCCGGTCCGCTTCGAGGCCGCGAGCCCACTTGAGTGCGTGCGCGATCGCCTCATCACGATGATCCATGGCGTGACGAACGGATCGTTCGAGGAGATCGACGATCTCCAACGATGCGCCAGGACCGAAACGCTGGTCCAGATCGGACCTGATCGCGTTCGCGCCCAGGGGAAGCGGCAGACCGGTCTCGTCCGACCACCAGGCACCCAGGTCGCGCACGAGGACCAGCCCATCCTCCTCGAACGTCAGCTGCCCCTCGTGAATCACCACGCCTGCATCGAACCGGCCGTCGAGCACCGCCTCCGCGATCCCGTCGAACGGCATCGCGCTCCATTCGAAGCGGTCGTGACCGAGCATCAGGCTGGTCGCCATCAGCGCGGTGGTCTGGGCGCCGGGCACCGCGATCACCTTCCCCGAGTCACGCAGGTCGTCGATCGACATCGGTTCACGGGCGACCAGCCTGGGACCGTAGCCGTCCCCGAGGCTCGCCCCGCAGGCAGTGATCCGATAGCGATCGACCACCCTTGGGTAGCAGGCACAGGAGAATGCGGTGATCTCCAGTGCGTCATCTTCCGAGGCTTCGCATGCGCGCTCGTTCAGCTTCTGGATGTCCTCGACGACCGGAACGAACCGAAAGCGGTCGCTTGGAAGACAGGGCGGCCGGCCGTCGATCTCGAACAGCGGCCACCACATGAAGGCGTCATCCGGATCGGGGCTGTGCCCGAGACGTATCGTCTGCTTGGTGTCAGTCACGGTGTGATGGTAGCGGAAGAACGGTCTTCAGCCGGTCCAGCAGGCAAGAAGAATCGTCAGGTCAGCGCCATCCACGTTGCCGCTTCCATCGATGTCACCGATGCAGCAGGTCCCCCACTCCCCGAGCAGGATCGTGAGATCGGACCCGCCGACCGAACCGTCACCATCGAGGTCGCAGGTGTTGAAGTTGCCGCTGTAGATCATGTCGCTGAAGTCCGCGTCGACCACCACGCGGAGGGCGTCGAGCCCGTCGGGGAGGGACGCCGGGTCGATCTCGATGTCGATGGTCGCCAGGTCGAGCTGGGAGACGATCAACTGGCCGCTCTCGACGTCGATGTTGCCGCCGACGGACACCGACGCGGAAGCCGTCGCTTCGGCGGTGCCCGAGCCGATGATGCTGGCCTGGTAGGACAGGTTCATCTGGATGTCGTAGTTCGCGACGGAAGCGAACCAGTTGCCGTCAGCGTCGACGCTCACGTTGAGATCGTTGATGAGCTGGACGTCCAGCTGTTCGACCTGCACGTCGAGATCCAGGCCGCAGGTACCGAAGAACGGGTAGAAGCAGAAGTCGAGGTTCGCGCCACTCGTGTTGATCTCGTGCTCGGTGATGAGCAGGCTCGTGAAAGGCTCGTTCCCGGGGTTCGGATCGACCACCATGAAGCTGTCATCGATCGCGACCTCACCGGAGTCACTCTCGGTGTCGGAGCCGAGGAAGGTGGTGATGGTGAGGGCCACGTCGATGTCCGCGGTCGTTCCCGAAGGCACCGTCAACGTGGTGTCGGCGGGCAGGGCCGTCGCGAGCGCACAGACCGAAGCGAGTTGGATCAGGGAGTTCTTCTGCATGGTGGATTCTCCAGGGTCCGGAGCCGGATTTCGGGTCTCCTCGACACTCCACGGTACCTCAGCCGGTGGTGGATGCAATGACTCCTGCGCGAGAACCCGGTTTCAGCTTGCTGGAAGCCTCAAACGAGACCCCATTCGTGCAGGAACGGGTTGCGAAGCCGTTCCATGGCGATCGATGTTTCCGGTCCATGACCGGGGAGGACACGGGTCGCCTCGGGAAGTTCGACAAGTCGGCCGAGACTCCCTCGCATCGCCACCTCGTCGGAGGTCGGGAAATCGACGCGCCCGATCGAACCCGCGAAGAGCGTGTCGCCGGCGAGGAGCGTGCCGGTGGATTCGTGGAGCAGGCCGACCGAACCCGGGCTGTGCCCGGGCAGGTGAAGCACCTTCCAGGCGCTGCCTCCCAGATCGAGGACCTCACCATCCTCGTAGGTCCGGTCCGGTTCCGGCGCGACGCACGGCCAACCGCTCATCGCGGAGAGGTTGAGCCGGGGATCACGATTCCAGTCCCGTTCGACCGGATGGACCCAGGTCGGCAGCGTGCCGAAGCGACCGAAGAGCTCCTCGATGCCTCCGATGTGATCGTAATGGCAGTGCGTGAGCAGGAGGCCGCGGGGCTGCAGGCCGGAGGCCTCGACCGCATCGAGCAACGGGCCGGGTTCCATGCCGCAGTCCACGATCCAGCAACCGTCCGGGTCAGGGCCCTCCGGGACACGGACGACGAAGCAGTTCGTCTCCACGGGGCCGAGGGTGTGCATGTCGACGATGGGCGCAGGTGTCTGATCCATGGGTTCGCTACAGTAACGGCTCGACACGACCGCGTGACGTGAAAGGATGAGACATGATCATCAGGCAGACGGATTCGACGGCATGTGCCCCACTCGAGATGGATGGCGTCCAGGGGGTCTCCATGAGGGTGATGGTCGGCAGGGAGGATGGTGCGCCGAACTTCGCCATGCGCCACTTCAGCGTCGAACCGGGTGGACACACCCCCCGCCACAGTCATGACTACGAACACCAGCTCGTCGTCCTCTCCGGAGAGGGCGAGGCCTTCGACAAGGGCGAGGTCCATGCCATCAGGGGCGGTGACGTCATCTACGTGACCCCGAACGAGGAGCACCAGTTCCGGAACACGGGCGATGACCCCCTCCAGTTCCTCTGTCTGGTCCCCCTCCATGGTGCATGTGGCACGCCGGTTCCGGGCTCCTGAAGGCGGCCATCCGCCTTCACTCCCGGTGTCGCTATGATTGGAAACGTCATGGACGACCTCATCCTGAAATCAGTGCTCGCACCCGCCCTGCTCTCCAGCTGCATCCTGCTCACTGGATGCGACACGCTGAGCAGTGACTTCCAGGATCTCGTCGACCAGCTCACGCCGACCTCCCCCGCCGAGGCGGGCCAGCTGGCGACCGACTTCGCCGACCCGGAGAACCAGCAACAAGGTCTCACGCTGCTGGGAACCGCGACCTGGGGCGGCGAGGAGGAGTACCTCCGCCTCTACCGCAACTGCATCGAGGGCCCGTTCGATCCGCTGGTGAAGGCTGCGGCGATCAGGGCGCTTGCCTACCACGGTGATCCATCCGATGCCGCACTGATCGCCACCGCGCTGAAGGACGAGGTCGTCTACGTCCGGCACGAAGCGGCGAAGGGGCTGCAGCGACTCCATGATGACAAGGTCGCGGACGCGATCTGGCAGCACCTGGTCATCGAGGAGGACAGCAGCATCCGCATGGAACTGGCGATCGCACTCGGCCAGTACCCGAAGGACTCGGTGTTCCAGGCGCTGGTGCTGTCACTGGAAGCGAGGGAACTCGGCGTGAATCTCGCTGCAGCGGACTCGCTTCGAACACTCACCGGACAGGACCATGGCCTCGACGCTCGGTCGTGGCTCGCCTGGTACGACTCGACCAGTGCGCCGTTCGGTGCCGAGGAGATCTACTTCTATCCGGTCTACACCAGACCGCTGGGCTGGCTGGAACGCATCAACATCTTCAACCCGATCGTGTGGGAGAAGCCGGCCCTGCCTCGTGGTCTCGAAGTCCGTTCCACCAGGTCGACCTGGTCCGAGGATCCGGACAAGACCAGAGAAGAAGGCTCCTGATCACGAGTGGAAACCGACGCTTCCAACGAGGACCGGGACCGGAACGGTGACGATTCGACACCAGGTCCCGAGGGCAGGATCCGATCGGGCAAGCTGGCGGGGCGGACGCTGCGCTCGGCGATCTGGATCGTGGCGATGCCGGTGCTGCTCCAGCAGACCTTCGCCGCGACGGTCGGCCTGTTCGACAAGATCCTGACCGGAAACCTCCCGGCCGAGATCATCGTCCCCGCGATGGACGGGATCGGGATCGGCTCCTACATCTCATGGTTCGTCGGCATCGCGATGTCCGGGCTGGGCATCGGCGCACAGGCGATCATCGCGCGGGCCATGGGTGGCGGCAATGCAGCGGACGCCCGCGACGCCGGGGCGCAATCGATGACCCTGGCCCTGATCTGGGGCGCGTTCGTCGGGCTCCTCCTCTGGTTGCTGGTGGAACCGCTGGCATCGCTCAGCGCACTCACGCCGGAGGCGATCGTCTACCTCGAGGAGTACATCAGCATCATCGCGATCGCCATGCCGATGTGCGGCCTGATGATGGTCGGTTCGATGTGTCTCCACGGAGCGGGCGAGACCGGCATCCCGGCGATCATCATGGTGATCGTGAACATCGTGAACATCGTGTTCAGCTGGCTGCTCTCCGGGGCCGATCTCCAGTTCGAGACGTTCACCATCACCAACCCGACCTGGTTCGATCCCATGGTCGACGGGGTCTGGGGCATTGCAACAGGCACGTCGCTCGCCTATTTCGTCGGTGCGATCCTGATCACCCTGGCGATGATCAGAGGCGCACAGGACTTCAGGCTCGAACCAAGGGCGATGCGCCCGACGCGATCGATGTTCTGGCGCATCACCAGGATCGGGATCCCGATGTTCCTCGAGGGCATCGCGATGTGGGGCGTGAACCTCTTCGTCCTCGCCTACATCGGGATGATCGCGATCCGTGACGCGGTCGACGGGAGTCCTCAGGACGGACTCATCGGCGCCCACTCGATCGCGATCCAGTGGGAGGCGTTCTCGTTCATGCCGGGCTTCGCGCTGGGTACGGCGGCCGGAACGATCGCAGGACAGTTCCTCGGCGCGGAGAACGTGCGGATGGCCAGGAAGGCGATCATCACCTGCACGGGTGCGGGCATCGCCTTCATGGGCATCCTGGGGGTGTGCTTCATGCTCTTCGGAACCCAGCTCACGGAGCTGATCTCCGATCAACCGATCCATCTCGAGGAAACACCGAAGCTGCTCTTCATCTGTGGCGTCGTCCAGGTGTTCTTCGCACTGAACATGGTGGTCAGGCAGGGCCTTCGAGGCGTCGGAGACACCCGCTGGACACTCATCATCACGGTGGTCTCGAGCTATGGCGTCCGACTTCCCCTCGCCTGGTTCCTCGGGGTGTACCTGGACCTCGGACTGGCCGGGATCTGGATGGGGCTCTGTGGGGAGATCGTGATACGAGGCTGCCTCTTCGCCGCGCGGTTCCTCCACGGTGGCTGGGCACGCATCAAGGTCTGAGCGACTATCAGGCTGCTCGGGAGCGACCGAGCGCCTCCCTGACACGACCGAGCAGGGAACGGGGACGAAGCCGTTCGACACTGTTGTTGGCCGCCTCGAGTTCCCGTTCGGTCACCCAACAGGGACGCATGTCCCGGTTCCAGAGTTCCTCCCTGGCCTGGGTCCAGCGCTCGACCAGCTCGATCAGCACGCCTTTCAGGGAGGCCTCGAGGTGCACGAGGCTCGTGTCGGGTTCGCGGGAGTCCTGGCGCTGGCGAAGATCCCGGAGGTCCTGGAGCATCCCGGTCCGAGAGGCGATGAGGTTCGCGAAGAGCCCCTCTCGGCAGGTCTCTCGGCTCCGCACGTCGAGTCCGTTGCCATCACGTACCTGCTTGAAGTCGACGAGGGTCTCGTCGAGGTAGTAGCACCCGCCCAGGATCGCCCCACGGAAACCGAACAACGGTCCGAGTTCCTCCCCGAGTCGTGCGCCGTTCAGCGTGGGGAAGGAGCGGACAGCGTCGCTCCGGATCGCCATCGTCCCAAGTGGCGTGGCGGTGCCACCGAGGTGGAAGGCGATCTCACGTGCATCGACCGGACCGCTGCCCGTACGGTTCGCGCCGGAGGCATGCTCGATGACCGAACCGCCGATCCGGGTCCGATTGCTGGTGATGACCGGCGCACCGGTGGTCTCGATCGCATGGACCAACCGCTCCATCCGGTCCGGTCGGGATCGATCCTCGGGCCTCGCGATGACGGCATAGGGTGTCTTGAGCTGCTCGATGGCACGGATCAGCCGCCCGGCACCCATCGATTCAGGTGAACGAGAGGTCCGGACACGATGTCCATGTCCGGGCGTCGCGGCAACGACCTCGTTGATCCGATCCCAGGTGCCGTCAACGGAACCATCGTCGATCAGGAGGATCGAGTAGGGACCACCCTCCTGAGCAAGCAGGGATGCGACAGCACCGCCGACCAGGTCGACGTCGTCCCGGGCCACCAGAACGATGGTTGCACATCCCGAGGAATCTGCCATAGGCACCTCTCCAGGAGATCGAATCGGCTGCTCGGAACGCCCTCTTGAGTCCATTCATGCGGGTTGGGGCTGTCGGAAGCCCTCCTGATCCCTATGATCGAAACACACGAAGGTGCCCCCCCGATGCCCCAACGCCTCCATCCCGACCTCGACCCCCTCGACCAGGGCTTCCTGGAGGGCGTGGTTACCGGCGAAGCCCGCCTGACGGCCGAACAGGGCCTGGAGCTCTACCACCGGCTCCCACCCCAGGAACTGGGACGCTGGGCGGACCTCCGCTGCGAGGCCCTCCATGGCGATTCGATCCGGACCTACGTGATCGACCGCAACATCAACTACACCAACGTCTGCACCGCCAAGTGCATCTTCTGCGCCTTCAAGCGCGCCGGTCACGAGGACGACGCCTACACCCTGGACTACGAGACGCTGCTGCAGAAGATCCGCGAGCTGTCGGACATCGGCGGAACGCAGATCCTGATGCAGGGCGGCATGAATCCCGATCTCGAGATCGAGTGGTACATCGAACTCCTCCAGCGGATCAGGACGGAGTTCCCCCACATCCACGTGCATGCGTTCAGTCCGCCCGAGTTCGTCGAGTTCGTCAACTTCTTCGACCCACCCGGTGACGACTTCAAGGCGAAGGTCAGGTACGTGATGAAGCGCCTGATCGATGCCGGACTTCACTCGCTTCCGGGAGGTGGCGGAGAGATCTTCGCGCCGATGGTCCGGAGCAGGATCGGCATGGGCAAGTGTGACGCCGAATCGTGGCTGACCGTGATGCGAGTCGCTCATGAACTGGGCATGAACACCTCGGCGACGATGATGTTCGGACACATCGAGGGCATCGCGGACCGCATTCACCACATGGACATGGTCCGCAACCGGCAGGACGACACCATCAGGGAACTCGAGGACTCCGGAGGCGGACGGTACGTGGCCTTCATCTCGTGGCCGTTCCAACCGGACAACACCGCGCTCGGCCGACTGAAGGAATGGGGCAACGGCCCGGGAGACGACCTTGCGGATCCCTATCCGGGAGACGTCGTGGCGAAGGTCGATGGAAGTGGCGACAAGTCGGCGCACCCGGAGTTCGGTCGACGCCTGAGACTCGCCGGAGCAAGCGCCTACCTGCGCACCCAGGCCCTGAGCAGGCTCTACCTCGACAACATCTACTCGATCGGATCGAGCTGGGTCACCATGGGACCGCACGTCGGCCAGCTGGGCCTGCGCTGGGGAGCCAACGACATGGGCTCGGTCATGATGGAGGAGAACGTCGTCTCCAGCGCCGGCACCACCCACTGCCTGAACGAGCCGATGCTCTGCCGACTCATCCGGGACGCAGGCTTCATGCCCGCCCAGAGAGACAACAACTACGACCTGGTCAAGGTCCACGACGGTCCCGACGCCCCGGACCTCGCGGTCGACAACTGGGCCGACTACCGGGCGGAACAACTCCACGTCGAACAGGACACCCCCTGTTCAGGTTCAGGCAACGGCGAACAGGGCGAGGCGACCGTCCAACTCACGATCGACCGCTGACCCGCTCCGGCTGGCCCTCACGTCGCTTCGCCGACGGGTCCTGTCCCCTCCTGAACCCAACGCAGGTTCTCGGGGACCGGCCTTCCGCATTCGGGACAGGCCTCTCCTTCGAAGCGGTAGAGCAGGAATCCACACTTGCATCGGGGTTCATCGAGCTTCACCCGGATCTCCAGGCGACATCGTGCACAAGACCCCTTGTTCAGCGGCATCATCTGGTCCAGGCCACAGCGAGGGCAGCTCAGCGAAACCTCGATCTGCTGATCGAGTGCGGCATCGCCGCCACGAACGACCCGCTCGATCAACCAGATCACCGGAAGGGCGAGAGTGATGGCGGACGAGAGCACGATCAGCGCGACCAGGAGCCGTATGAACACCTCTTCATTGCCGAACATCATCCGGAGCACCGCCTCGACGATGTCCTCGTCGATCACGGCCATCTCGAGCAGCATGAGATAGAAGAGCGAGCAGGCGAAGAGGAACCACACCAGCAACCGTTGCCACTGGATGCGGAACTTGAAGACGAAGCAGTACCCGACGTAGAGGGACCACACTGCGAAGAACGTCAGGCCGCCGCCGAAACGTGACATGGACTCCTGTATGCCCCAGGGGACGATTTCGAAGATCAGAGCGACCCAGATCAGCGCGGCGGGAACGGTGCAGATGATGCCGAGCAGGTTCAGCCAGCGAAGCGACCTCGGACCAAGATCACGAAACAGCGCCAGGAGGAACATCACGCTCATCGAGAGCGAGACGACCAGCGAACAACCGAGCAGGCGGGCGACTTCAGCCTCCTGGGACAGGGCCAGCAGGATGCCCATCAGCGCGGAGAGCGAGTAGCCGACAAGCATGCTCCAAAGGAAGACGACACGCATCAATCGGAGCCCTCCTCTTCGACGGCCGGTTCCGACCGGTCACTGACGTCATCACCCTGGATATCGGAGAGGGCCGCCTCCAGGGCAGGCATGAGCGAACCGAGTCCCAGTCCGGCGCGAACCACGTCCTGGGCATCGATTTCCGAACTGATCTGGTCGAGTGTCATGAACGAGAGGGTGGTGCTCATGAAACCGTCGACGGACGTCGCCTCGATGTGGTGGAAGTCGTCATCCACGGTCGGCCCCCTGACGGCGGCGATGAGCCAGAGGCGTTCAGCCGTCGTCGTATCGAGATTCGCCATGTCGAACCCGGGGACGCAGTAGACCAGGCCACCCAGGCTGACCACATCACGAGTGCCTTCTGCCTTCACGGGAGGTCGTTCGAGCTGACGCAACACCTCGATCACGCTGTCGAAAGGCACGCCCTCGAGCCTGGCGAAGTCCTGGGGCATCATGCCGAGGACATCGGTTCCGGTTCCCGACGGATTGCCGGTGACCAGGATCGCGAACTCGTACCGTTCGTACGTGGCCCCCGGTGCGGCGATCACGTCGAGGGGCGAATCAGGCATGACCCCGCGAGCGGAGAATGCGTCGGAGCCGGTCGAGAAGCGCATGAATTCGGCACCAACGGACGCGACCCTGCTCGAATTCACCCCCGTGGCCATGGCACTCATCCGCTGGGTCACGGTGTTCGCGGTGCTGATCGCGGATGTGATGACAAGCGCATAGAGTCCGACCACCACGAGCAGAAGCACGAGCGGGCCGCAGAGCACGCTGAAGGTGGCACGCAGACCGGAGACCTTCTGTCCCTCCATGACCATGAGGATCGCGGAGACGATCCACCAGACACCGACGATGTACCCCAGGCAGTAGGGCCCCAGGCAGGGAAAGGCCTGGGCGGCGAGCGTGCCGCTGGAGTAGAAGACGCAGGCGATGGTGCGACCGATCGAATGGGCGCACCCCCCGCTCAAGCGAAGGATGACATGGATCGAGAGCGTCCAGAACACCGCGATGAGGATGGTTCCGACGAGGGTCACGGCCACGGGCCCGATCAAGCTGCCCGCCATTGCCGCCGAGCGATTGAATCCGCCCGCCGTCGCGTTCGACGCAATGATGACGATGACCAACAGTGGAAGCGCCACCCCGACGAGACCGATGAGGCACTGGGTGATCAGGTAGAACGCCCATCCTCCCGCGGAACCGGAGTCGGCCGGGATCCCGCGAATCAGTTCGGCGGGCTTCACGTACGACCAGCCGACCGTCGACAACCAGCGGCGCAGCAGCCCGATGTCCTGCCTCACCCAGGGCGTGACCTGCAGGGTGACGGCATGATCCTCCCAGCCTTCGGCCGGGAGAAGAACCATCTCGTCCATCTCCAACTGTCGCTGGCACTTCACGCACTGGAAGGAGCTTGGACGAAGATGACCGGTGTGGGAGGTTCCGTAGTACTCCTGCGAACAGTCAGGACAGCAGAACCTGACCGCGCCGGGCTTGAATTCGAACTCGCTGGGATTGAAGGAGGATCCACACTCCGGACACGCACGTGCCTTGATGTTCCACAGGGGATAGTCGCACGTGCGGCAGTGCATGATCAGTCTTCCGGGGCGTCGCTCCCGACACGACGCTTGAACTCGGCCTCGAGCGCCTTCGACACGTTGCCAACCTGTCCGTTGCCGATGACGTGACCGTCGATCCGGGTCACGCCGATGACCTCGGCAGCGGTTCCGGTGAGGAAGACCTCGTCAGCATGAAGGACATCCTCGATGCGCATCATGCGCTCGACGAGTTCCAGGCCCAGCGCGGGCGCGAGTTCATCGATGACGAAGCGCCGGGTGATGCCGGGCAGCATCCCCGCATCGAGTGGTGGCGTCTCGATGCGACCGCCACGGACCACGAAGATGTTGTCTCCGGTGCATTCCGCGACCCAGCCGTCGGTGTTCAGCATGATCGCCTCGAGGACGTCGGCGTCGATCGCCTCGACCTTCGCCAGGATGTTGTTCAGGTAGTTCAGGCTCTTGATCGCGGGGTCCAGGCATTCCACGGGAACGCGGCGATGCTTCGCGACGATGACGTGCATGCCTTCCTCGTAGAGCTCCCGGGGGTAGAGCGAGATGGTGTCGGCGACGATGAAGCAGGAGGAACGCGGACACTTGAAGGGATGCAGGCCGAGCGTCCCGACACCCCTCGTGAAGACGAGCCGGATGTAGCCGTCACTGAGCCCGTTCGCGCTGACGCAGTCCCTGATGGCGGCCTCGACCTCATCGCGGGAGTAGGCGGGCTCGAGCCTGATCCTGCGGGCGGAGTCCCACATGCGATCGAGGTGCGACTGGAGTTTGAAGATCCTGCCACCGTAGATCCGGATGCCCTCGAAGCAGCCGTCTCCATAGAGGACACCATGGTCGAGCACGCTGAGTCGCGCGTCTTCCTTCGCAACAAGAGCACCGTCAAGCCAGATCTTCAAGACATCGTTCCTTTCACCTGCTCCCGCTCAGTGGGGTGCACCAGTGTAACAGAGCACGCCACGCGATCAGACCCCGAAGATCAGGTGGGAGGCCCGGGGATGAACGGCAAAAAGCGGCGTCAGGGCGCTTCAACGGCCGCTTGCAGGAGCAGAGCGCGGAAGTCGGTCCCGGTGGATTCGAAGCACCGCTTCGATGACCTCGGCGGGGTCCGCGGGCAGCGCATGATCCGCAATCGCCTCGTCACCAGCGTGCACATCCGGCAGGGCGCAACCGATTCCGGCGAATTGAAGCAATCCAAGATCACGATCACCGGCCGCGACCACGATGCTCCCCTTTCGCTCGATGCCGAGTGCGGATTCGATGCGCTGGAGCGCGACCCCCCTGTCGGCGGTGACCGAGGTGATCGCGACCGTCCCGGGTTCATGCTCGTGGATCGCGACGATCCGATCCCGCCACCACGTCTCACGCACGACGCGGAGTGCTCGACCAAGGCGACGAGCGGGCGCGTGCAGCAACAGTCGCGTCGCCGGTCGGGAAAGCAAGGCGCCGGAGTCCACGACCTCGTCGACGGTCACCAGGTTCCGGAGCATCTCCGGCAGCTCGGCCTCGCTGTCGGTCGAGACGCGAAGCCCACGCTCGACGACGACCTGAAGACGTGGCTCCGCGGTGCGAACCGCCATCGTGATCCCGCCGACCCGCTCCGCACTCAGCAACTCGGTCCGGATCGCCTCCTGACGTACGGGGTCGACCAGGACCGAACCATCAGCGGCAATGACCGGCGCAGCCAGACCAAGCTGCCGGGCGATGCCGAGGGGCAGTCCACCACCACGGGATGTGGCCACCACCACCAGCAAGCCCGCGGCATGCAGGGAGTTGATCCAGTCCGGGCTGTCCGGGTGGAGCACGTCATCGGCCATGAGCAGCCCTTCGCAGGGGAGGACGACGAGGTGTCTGGACCCGGGAGTGCGCCCCCGCCGGGCGGGAGCCGCAGGTCTGATGGGAGCTGACTTCCGAGGTTGCTCGACGGCATCACCGTTCTTGCAGATGTCGCGGACCGCTTCATCGAAGTTCGGGAACCGGAAATCATGTCCGAGACGATCGTCATTCCCGTCCGCTTCGAATGGCAGCGGCCATTCGACCAGCGCGGTGGACTCGCCGCCCCCCCCGCCGACTCCACCACCACTGCCGACGTGCGCATGCGATGCCGCGATCGTGATCACATCCTGCAACAAGGGGCGGTCCGGTGCGATGACGTCATGAACACCGACCAGGTCACCGCGCACGGCACGTTCGAGGCAGGCGACCAGGTCATCGACGTGGATCCAACCGACGGGATGGTTCCCGGGTTTCGCCCTCGCGATCGAATCGAGGCAACCTGCGTCCGGGCCCAGGAGCCAACCCGATCGCAGGGCGAGCACCTCGACGCCAAGGGATGTGAGCTGAAGCGCCTGGTCCTCCCACGCCCGAATCATGGTGCTGACCGGAATCCCGCCCTCCACCTTCGCAACGGCAAGCCGATTCGAGAGCATGACCAGGCGATGTGGGCGCATGGCGGCATCCTCGATGCCCATTGCGACCTGGAAGGTCGAGTCCACCCGACGCGCCCGCGTCGCCTCGATGCCTTCGGCGGTCAGGTCATCGGCTGCGGTACCCGAACCCGCGAGATGCACCACGACCTCGGCGCCGTCGATCGCCTGCTGCCATGATCCCGGACAGGTCGGATCACCTTCGAGGACACCGACCCGCTCGAGCCCCGGCACACCCTGCAACGCATGTGGGTTTCTGGTCACCGCGACGATGTCGTCACCCGCCTCGGCCAGGCGACAGGCGAGGCGATGACCGACGACTCCCGTGATGCCAGTGAGGTAGATCCGCATCAGGGAAGTATCGCCTCGATCAAGCGTGACGTGGGGCGGTGCTGCGTGAAAGCAGGTGAAGTTCGGTGGGATTCAGCCGCCATGCACCTTCCGCCTGCGGGCGGATGGGATGCCGAGCTGCTCGCGGTACTTGACGACCGTTCGTCGTGCGATCGTCACGCCTCGTTCGCAGAGCAGGTCGGCGATCGCCTGGTCGCTCAACGGCTTCCCGGCATCCTCCTGCTCGACGATCTCCCGGACCATCTCCTTGATCGCTTCCCAGCTGACGTCCTTGCCTGAATCGGTCTCGAGACCGCCGGAGAAGAAACGTCGCAGGGGGAAGTAGCCTCTCGGAGTCTCCATCCACTTGTCGGCAACGGCGCGCGAGACGGTGCCGACATGGATGCCGAGCTGCTCCGCGACCTCCACCATCGGAAGCGGCTTCAGGTGCTGCGGACCGTGATCGAAGAAGTCACGCTGTCGCATGAGCACCACCTTGACCACGCGAAGGAGGGTGTTCGTCCGCTGTCCGATCGCCTCGATCAGCCAGGAGGCGTTGCGCACGCTCTTCCCGACGAAATCCCGGGTCGCCTCGTCCGTGCTCCGGTCCTTCGCCAGTTCCTCGTAGGAGGGCGAGACCCGAAGCATCATGAGTGGATCGTTCGCAAGCGCCGCCACGTATTCATCCCGTTGGGGGTCGTACTCGACGATCACGTCGGGGATGATCGGCCTGACCTCGACGTCGACCAGCGTCTTGCCGGGCGCGAGTTCCAGACGATGCATCCAGTCCTTGGCGACCTGGATGCGCTCGAGGGCGATGCCGCTCCTTCGCTCGATCTGCGGAAGTCGGTTCTCGAGGAGATCGTCGAACCATTCGGAGATCAGTCGACGTGCATCGTCGCGCACCTGCTCCTCCTCGTCATCCGAGGGGGGATCCATCGCATCGATCTGGAGCAGGAGCGACTCCCGGACGCTGCGAGCCGCGATGCCCGGAGGTTCGAGCTCCTGCTGGACGACCTCGAGTGCACGCTCCAGAAGTTCCGGCGTGAGCTCGACCGTCGACTTCGACCCGGACTGCTCGAGAATCGTCTCGAGATCCGCATCGAGAAGCCCGTCATCATTGACGTACCCGATCAGGATGCGGCCCGCCTCGGCGACCTCTTCCGAGACGTCGACGAACGCCCAGAGCTTGAGCAACTGGGTCACGAGACTCTCGCCCCGCGACGGCGCGTTGTTCATCGCGTCGATCTTGCCGTCGCGTTCACCGGCGGTGCGACTGGCGTTCCGCATCGCGGAACCGTAGTCATCACCGTAGAGCTCGCTGCCATAGGCCTGCTCCATGCCGTCGAGACGCTCGAAATCGAGCGCGTCATCGCCATGACCGACCACCAGCTCGCGCTCACCCTCGGAGTCGGTTCGTTCCTCCTCGCGACGCTCACGGTCGATCTCCTCCTGGACCGAACTCGCTTCGCTGCCTTCGAGTTCGAGTCCCGGCTCGACCAGTTCGAGTGCCGCGTTCGATTCCAGTTCCTGGTCGATGCGCTCCTGAAGCGCGGGCAGCGCCATCTGGAGGATCTCCATCGACTGGATCATCTTCGGAGCCAGCTTCATCTGCTGGCCGAGCCGCATGGACTGGTTGTTGTCGAATCGCATCCCGCTCATGACATCCTGCCATCGGCACACCTGGCGGTGGCGAGTGCTCCCGGGCGATCCGGAAGACTCCACGCCTGAATGGTATCGCCGTGCGGCCTCCTGCCGCTCGAGAAGACAATCGAATTCGACTCTCGGGCTTTCAGAACGATCCCGGAAGAGGAAAAAGTCCCCTTACCGGGCGCCTGCATGGCCCGGATCCTCGACCACCGCACGGCGATCGTGGATCGCATCGGCGAGAACCGCGGAATTGGCGTATTCGATCTGGCTTCCGGTGGGCAGTCCTCGAGCCAGCCTGGTGACACGAACGCCCAGGGCCCCCAGTCGCTCGGCCACCAGCAACGCCGTCGAGTCACCTTCCATGTCGGGGTTCAACCCGAGGATGACCTCCTGGACGGGAACCCCGCCCGCATTGCGGGAAGGATCGGAGAT